>JAUXWZ010000179.1 GCA_030684835.1 Beijerinckiaceae bacterium | reverse complement strand
ATGGGCGCGCGCGTGTCCGAACAAATTATTCTGTATGAGGAAATGGGGACCGCGGGCGCGCCTGAAATTTCAGGTCAGGCAATCTATCACTTCGGCCCCATCCTGCAGATTTTTGGATCGCCTGAGCAGAAGGCCCGCTTCCTTCCCGACATGCTTTCGGGGGCGACGATGTGGTGCCAGGGATATTCAGAACCGGGCGCGGGTTCCGATCTTGCAAGCTTGCGAACACGCGCTGTCCGCGACGGCGACTTCCTGGTGGTGAGCGGCTCAAAAATCTGGACGACATGGGGCCAGCATGCGGACTGGATGTTCGCGCTCGTGCGCACGAATCCCGATGTGAAGAAGCAAGACGGTATCAGCTTCCTTATGATCGACATGAATAGCCCTGGTGTGTCTCGCCGGCCAATCCGCACAATTGCAGGCGAAGAAGAGTTTGCCGAAATCTTTTTCGATGACGTTCGCGTGCCGATGGAGAATGTCGTCGGCGAAATCGATGGCGGTTGGCGGGTTGCGAACGCTGTGCTTGAGAAGGAGCGCCTTAACGGAGCCAATCCGGTCAAATGCGCACAGATTCTAGCGCGCGTGAAAAGCGCAGCTGCGGATGCTGGCTTGCTGGATGATTCCGGCTTCGCTGATCGTGTGGCGCGCGCCGAGATCGATTATGTGGCGCTGTGCGCGACATTCGCCCAGATCGTAGACATCGTTGAAGTCGGCTCGCGCTCGCTTGGCGACTTCGCATTCGCCAAGCTGGTCTCTGGCGAGCTGCAACAGCAATTGTGCGAGCTACTCGTTGAAGCATGCGGCCCGATGGCTGCGGTGAGCGAGCCGCTGAACTTTGGCGGCGACCGGATCACGCCGGGCCTCGCCTATATGCAGAACCGTCGCGTAACCATTTACGGAGGCTCTTCGGAAGTCCAGCGACTCTTGATTGCGCGCCGGGTGCTTGGCCTGACCACGCCACGGTAAGTCGGATCATGAAAAAGCATTATGGATGCAGGTAGCGCCGTCCCTCTATCGTCTTCAATAAAGCTGTGTGTAAAATAATGGCAGGCGCCTAAAAGTCATTGGGAGGAATGTCATGTGCATCCTTTGCGACTCTACACTTTCGCTTTCTTCCTCGCGGTGTTCACCGTCTCGATTTTCCTGCACGGCGAGCGAAAATGATAGCAGCGCCGGCATAACCCGGCGCCGTCTTATGATGGCCTTGGGCGCGAGCGTTGCGGCGATGCCAGCTTTGTCGTTTCCCACGGGGCTGAGAGCGCAGGCGCCCGACTCCAAGGCAGAGCTCTCTCGGCTGCAGGCGGGCGGCCGCGTCCTCATTCGAAACGCAACGATCCTAAGCATGGACGCGAAGGTTGGGGACTTCGCTGCCGCGGACGTTTTGATTGACGGCGGAAAGATTCGCGAGGTTCGGCCGGGGATCGAAGTGGACGCCAACGTCGCCGTCGTTGATGCGAGAGACAGAATCTTGGTTCCGGGATTTGTGGACACCCACCATCATTTTTATCAAGGTTTGTTGCGAAATATCTTGCCCAATGGCTTGCTTCAGCCTGACTATTCCCGAGACATCAGCGATCGTCTGACATCCGTCTACGCTGCGGACGATGTTTATATTGGCACGCTGATATCGGCGCTTGGTATGATTGATATGGGGACGACCTGCGCTGTTGATACATCGCAAGTCAATCATACGCCTGAACACAGTGAGGCGGGCATCAAGGCGCTGCAGGACTCCGGCATTCGGGGCGTCTACGCTTATTCACGTGGCGCTGGCGACAAGCATCAATATCCTCACGATGTATCGCGCCTGCGCAAGGCGTACTTCAATTCACAGGATCAATTGCTGGCAATCGGACTTGCGGGCACTCTGGTGAAGGCGCAGTTCGAGGCGGCGCGTGCTGCGGACGTCAGGCTATTCTCACATGGCGTCAATCATCGAACAGAGAAGGCGCTTCTTGAACTCGCGAAAGCTAATCTGCTGCGTCCGGGCGATGAATACATTCATTGCACTCAGCTTAGCGCAGAGTCCTGGAAGATCATCAAGGATAGCGGAGGGGTTGTCTCTTTATCCCCGCCGATTGAAATGATGATGGGGCACGGGATGCCCGGTATCCAGGAGGCTCTCGACAATGGATTCCGACCTAGCCTTAGTTCTGATGTTGGTGTGACATTTGCGCAGGATCCGTTCACAGTTATGCGCTCGACCCTTTCGCTGCAACGACTACTTGCTCTGCAGCGGGGACAGAAAGATCCAAAAGATCAACCCAAATTGCTGACGGTGCGCGATGTATTAGAGTTTGCCACAATCGCGGGCGCGAACGCTTTGGGAATTGGGTCACGCACGGGTTCGATTACACCGGGTAAAGACGCTGATCTCGTTATCCTCGACGCCTCTCGTATCAATGTGTGGCCGCTGAACAACGCCGCCGGTTCTGTCGTTAACCTGATGAATCCCATGAATGTTGAAACTGTATTCATAGCCGGCAAAGTCATGAAATGGCGTGGCGCGCTCGTGAGCGTTGATGAGCAGAAAATCAAAACGATGGCGGCTACGGCGCGCGAAGGGGTCGTGAAACGCGCCGGCTATCAATCAAGTCTCTTGTAAATCCGGTAAGTGAAAAGATCAGCTCAATTAATCTTCTTCATGCGGACGCGGCTCAATGCTCGAGCCGCGTTTTGCTTCCGCCGCCTTAAAAATTCAGTCTCTGCTGTCGCCATTCAGGCGTTCGGATCGAGACGTCCGTCGCGCAGATGCACCTTCTTGTCGAGGCGGTCGAAAATCTTGTCGTCGTGGGTGACGACGAGTACCGCAGCTTGTCGTTCGAGCGCGGCTGTGCGGAGTAGTTCGATCACCGCGAGCGCACGCTCGGAATCCAGCGCGGCGGTCGGTTCATCTGCAAGAATAATGCGTGAATCGTTGGCGAGGGCACGTGCGATTGCAACGCGCTGCGCTTCACCGCCGGAGAGTTGGGCGGGCATGGCGTCGCGACGATGCGCCATCTTCAGGTAATCGAGAAGCTCGTGCGCGCGCCGCTGCGCCGCAGCCGGCGGATCGCCAAGGAGAGTGCGCACGATGGCAATGTTCTCCCATGCGTTGAGAAACGGCAGCAGGTTGTGCGACTGGAAGATGAAGCCGATCTTTTCAAGACGAAGCCGGCGCAGATCCTTGCGTTTCCATTCGCCGTTCCAGATATCTTGGCCGTCAAGCCGCATGACTCCCGCCGTGGGTTCCAGGATGCATCCGACGAGGTTGAGCAGTGTGCTCTTGCCCGAGCCGCTTGGTCCAAGCAGGCCCACGACTTCGCCGGCATGGACATCGAGATCGAAGTCGGCCAGCGCGTTGACGCGGGTCGAGCCCTCGCCAAAATGCTTGCCGAGACCACGAATTTCCACGAGCGCGTCTTGCGTCTGCATGTCAGTTGCTCAAGGCTGAGGCGGGGTCGATCTTCAATGCTGCGCGTACGCCGATCACGCTTCCCGCAAGACAGATGACGATGACGATTCCGAAGAGCGCGACGGCGTCGCTTGTCTCGAAAACAAGACGGCGCGGAAAGTAATCTTGCCCCAGGCGCAGGAGAATGGCGCCAGTGATAAAGCCGATCATTCCCATCGCCAGCGCCTGTTGTAGAATGAGTTTGACGATAACACTGTCAGGAGCGCCGATGAGTTTCAGTGTGGCGATGGGGCGCTTTTTGTCTATCGTCATCGTGTAAATGATCAGGCCAATAATCACCATTGAAACGATGAGCAGGATGCTGGTGAAGAGCCCTATTTGCTTGCGGGCACGCTCGATGACAGAGGTTGCAAGCACATCTTCTTGCTGCGTCTGCGACATGGCCGAAAGCCGTTTCCAGCGTTGAACGTCCTGTGCGAAGACCTGCGGACTCATGTTCGACTTCAGGCGCACGAGCACGGCGTTGATGGAATCAGTGTTCTGCGCGGCGGCTGCATTGCGCGCTTGTTCGCGACGTGCTGCGCTTGGCTCCAGCTCGAACTGGAGGCGCTGCGCATCGCGCAATGTTGTGAAGATCACCGGATCGCCGCCGGATGCGACGAGGTTCTCGACAAGTCCAACGATCGCAAACGTATTGCGGCCCATAATGACTTGCTCACCAATGGCGAACCCGGCGCGACGGTCGGCGATTGCTTCGTAGTGGCTGCGGGTGATCGGACGACCTTCCGACAGAGTGGGCGGCCCGCCCGGCCGTCCCGGCTCCCAGCCGATTAGCATCAGACGGCGCGTCGTGCCGCGATGCGCGATCTCGATGTTCTGGAAAAGTACCGAACCAGCACTCTCAACGCCCCAGAGAGAGGAGATGCCTTCGCGCGTGTCGCCGGGCATGCGCGAGGCTTCGGCAAACGGACCGCGTGTGCCGCCCTCGACGACCCACACGTCCGCTTTCATTGCGCGTGCGAGGCCAAGCGCCTCATCGACGAGGCCGCGATAGATGGCGATCATTCCCATGACAACCCCGAGAAGAAGGCTCACGCCCACACACGTAAGCAGGAACTTGCCGAGGTTTTGATAGACGTCGCGCAATGACAGGTTCACTTGCGCATGCTCCCGTTTGTGATGCGCGCGGCCCGGCCATCGCTTGCGCTTCTCACGTCGGAAACGACGACGTGGGCGCCTGGAGGCAGGCCTGAGCGGATTTCGATGCGGCCGTCAATCTGGCGATTACCGAACTCAAGACGGCGTTTGATGAGCAAGCCTTCCTCGACCGTCCACACGCGTCCAGTCTTGCCATCGAACTGCTCGACGTTGCGGGCAGGCACAAGCACTGCACGTGGCGCCACGCTTGTCACGACCTCGACTTCAGCCTGTTCTCCCAGATAGCGGATCTGATGCTCGGGTCGGCAGGCGCGGCAGCGCACATAGATGCGGCGTTCCTCGGTGACGCGATCATTTTCCTGGTCGATACGCACAACCTCGGCTTCGACAAGCTGATCCGGTTCCGAGCGCAAACGAACCCACGCCGTCTGACCAAGTTTGATGCCGCCGGAACGCCCCTCATCAATGAATGCGCGCACCCAGATGGAGGCAGGGTCTATGATCGTGAACACGGCTTCGCCGGCGTTTGCGATGCTGCCCAATTCTTTCAGTCGCGCGATGACGCGGGCATTGAAGGGCGAGCGCAATATGTGTTGGTCCAGCTGGCTTTTCTCGAGGCGCAATTGGGCGGCGGCGTCCTCGCCCGAGGCTCGCGCAACTAAGACCTCAGCCGCGGCGATCGCAGCGTCCGCTCGGCCAATTTCCTCCGCGGCTTGCGTGTCTTCCGCGGTTTCCTTCGAGACGGCGCCGCGATCCACAAGTGACTGCCGCCGCAGGTTGACCGACTTGCGTTGTGCGTAAGCGATGTCGGCTCGCTGCTTCTGCGCGGTTGATTTTGTGAGCAGGGTTTCGGCTTGTAGCCCCGCTACTTCCGCCTTGCGCACGCGAGCCGCCTGCGACGCATCGTCAAGGCGTGCAAGAACGCGTCCGGCTTCAACCAGATCGCCCTGATCCGCCGTCAATTCCACCACGCGCCCCTGAATCTGAAAGCCGACGCGTGAGAGGGTCTGAGCCTCCACGGCGCCAACGCCAAAGACGCGAAGCTCCACGTTGTTTTCAACTTCTGCAACCTGCACATCCAGCGGGCTGAAGCGTTGTACGTAAACAAAAGCGCCGATAGCTACTGCGAGAACGCCCGCGGCCGATGCGCTTTTCCAGCTGATCATGTGACTACTCCAATTGCCGCGACAGCTCGCCAGTCAAATCGGGCGCGAAGCATCGTCATAACCTTGACAATGTGAATGGCAGATAACATTAGTGTGAACTTATGTAAACGTCGCTGGTTTGCTCTATCGGTCAACACGAGGGGCTTCGGCGATTTTGCGATCGCCATCGGTGAGCTTGTCGATGATGCTGGCGTTGATGTGCTGATCATTTAACGTGCGGCGCTCTTCGGACTTCATCCCGCGCAGTCACCGAACAGCCTGAGCGGCGTTCCAATGGCCGGGTTGCCTCGCGCATCATTGCCGTGCCGCTACGATGTCGCGCCGCGCTTTCGCGACGAGCTGCCCACAACGAGCGGCCTCGCCCGGCGAGGAAATCCCGTATCAGTCGCCGTGACTTTTTCGGTGGGCTTGTCAGCGCGACGCTCTTCGATGGCACCATTGATGTCTTGAAACGCCACGCGGCGCGGTGCAGCTGAAGCTGCGAGCCGGCGGGACCGTGCGGCGCTGCTTGATCAAACAGCGAATCTTCACGATTAGATGGTGGGCGATGCAGGGATCGAACCTGCGACCCCTCCCGTGTGAAGGTTGGGGCGGCGTTGTCCATGTGTTTGATCTTTTTGGATAATTTCACTCTCAAATGTCCGAGTCCCCGCCCGGCCCCCATGTTGCCGCAATATTCGCCCGCGCTGCCTTAGCAGCTTGGCTTCTTCCTGCCGTGCCCAATTCCAGGCCTCGTGAAGCGCCGCACGAACGTCCTTTGCCGCCATTCGGAACCATTCACCATGGTGGTGAAATGCCGTGAGGCTCGCGTGAATGCATTTCTCCATGCGCCTCGCTAGAGTCGGCTGCATATGGCGAAAATAGACGAGCCGAACGAAGTGTGGATTGTGAGCCTCAATCTCTTTGACCCGCCGCTCTATGTCCGTAGTGATGCCGACCTTAACGAACTCCCCAGATTCAAAAACGTAAACCATCGTCTTGGCCTTGGGCCTTTCCAGCACGGAGGCGGGCAAGGGGCTCTTGCGCATCAGCCAACTCCCTCAATCTTGCGGGGGTCCGTGTCCCCATGCAGCGCCAATATGCTGGCGGCAAGGTGGTCAGTGTTTACGTGGGCGTATCGCTGCACCATCGAAATGGTTTTCCAGCCGCCCAGCACCATCAGCTTTAGAAGATCGCGGTTCGCCGCGTAGTGCCACGTCGCCCAGGTATGGCGACAATCGTGCGGGTGAAAGTCAGAGATGCCAGCGCGCTTGCACGCGGCCCTGAATGGCGTCCCGATGTAGCCCCGGCCATCAACGGAGTCGGCGCCGTAAGGCTTCACGTCGCTCGTCAGAAACACACGGCCCGTTCTGTGGCTGAGGTTCGCCAGCGCGGCAACCGCGCGCGGGTGCAGTGGAACGCCTCGGTCGGTCCCGTTCTTCGTGTCGAGGAAAGCAATGTGCGCCCGCTTCAAGTCCACGTTGCGCCAATCGAGCGACAAAGCTTCGCCAAGCCTCGCGCCGGTGTAGAGCAGCAGGATCACGACCGGGCGCAGGTTTGGTGAGCAGGCATCTATCAGCCGGGCGGATTCCTCAAGGGTGAGCCAACGGACACGGCCCTTGGGTTGCGCCGGGCGTTCAAGTTCCTTGCGCTCACAAAGGCCACGGACGGCCCCATGGCGGGCGATGGCTGAGAAGGGTGTGAATACCTGTCGATTGACGGTCGAGCGTGCGCAGGCGGGATATAGCGCCTTGGCGGCAGCTTCCAATTCTGATTGGCCGATTTCTGAGACGGCGCGGGTCCCGAAATAATCAATTAGCGGGTGAATGAAACGGCTTTCGCCGCCGTTCTCCATGTAATTCACCGCGACCTGGAGGAACGAGGCAGAGGCACGACGACCGGGGATTGATGCGAGGATGACTTCGTTCTCTCGCCCTTCGAGGATCTGTTGGGCCCGCGCTTTTTCCGAAACCCCTGTGCTTTCGTCCAGAGTGACGCCTCGGATGGTCCCACGAATATACCAGTTGTCGGAGCCGTGGCGCCGGACGAGTTTGAAGGGCATGGCAGGGCCTCGTATAGCTTTGCTATATCCGCAAGAGTGAACACCTTAGTCCGTCCAGCCAAGCGGTAAAACGGGCGGGTCTTGAGGAAGTCGCGGAAGGCTCGCGGGCTCTTGAACCTTAGCCGGGCAGCAACCTCGGCCTCGGAGAATGTTTCTAGGATGTCCATACACCCTCCCTCGGGCAATGAATGTCAGCGCGGCGGCGGGTCATGCCGCAGGCTCCAGAACTTCATATCGGAATGTCTGATAGACGCGCTTGCGTTGCGCGAGTTCGCGCTTCGCCTCTGTCAGTTTGTCTGCGGTGGAGATCGTCATGGCATCGTCTCCGCGATCATGCGGCGGCGCTCTGCGGTCAGCCACGCGCGGAGGTTAATCTCGTGCTGAATTTGCGGCGTCACACGCAGCGACGCGATGGCCGGCGCGATTGATCGATCTATCCGGGAATTCCGGATAGATGGCGCTCGCTTCTTCACGCGCGGGCGATAAACCCCGGCGCGGATCGCTGACGCCTTCGAGACGCAAACGCCTTGCGACACCCGGTATATCTGCCCCTGCTTGCAACGAGCAGCTTCCGCGGCTGTTGGCGCCAGGATGGCGAACGAGGCGAGTGCGGCGGCGATGTAGAACAAATGATTCATGTTATTCCCCCTTCGTTCAACCATTGACGAACCTCCTTGCCAGCCCGCCGCCGGTCAGCGCGCGCATTTCCCCAAGCTTTCCCTTTTCCAGATCAGCCGATGCGTTGCATTGCGGCTTCGAGGCTTGAAACTCCTGGCCATTCAATTCCTTTTTGGGCGCAGCCTTCGTTCCTGACGCCGCACGTTTCTGGCGATCTGCCTTCGCGCGGTGGCGCTTTTCTCGCGCTGTTTTCAAGATGTGAGGGTCACGCAGCGCAGGCCGCATATTCCCCTCGCGATTGGCGCCGACGCCGCCATCCTTCACGGTGACAGGGTGCTCGACATCAAAGCCTTTGGCCCGGTCAATCTGGATTTCTGACAAATAACAAACACAGTCCCAGGTATCGAGAATCCGTTGCCTGATAGGCTCCGGCGGGGCTGCATCAGCGGTCTTGCCAATCCATTCCTTGACGGCGCGCCCCATCGTCTTGCGCTTCGCCTTCCATGCGGCGACGTTTGCGGCGATCTGCTGTTCGAAGATGCTGAAATCTGACTTCGCCATCAGACCACCGCCTCTTCCACGGGCCGATGCTCCGCCATCTTCCGCAGGCGGTTTCCTGCTTCTCTGGCCTGATACCCGGTCACAAATCCCTCAGCGGACCCGGCAAGGTTGATCCGGTCGGCGCCCTTGCGCATCTGGCGCAGGTACGTCGGCCCGCCGGTGTAATCCTTGAGGGTTCGATTCAGCAGATCTTGGTCGACGTCGGCATGAGCCTCGAAAAGGCCAGCGCGGACGCATAGCGCCAGAGGCCGCTTTGCAACGCCTCGGTCGCAGAACGTGAGTGGGTACGTCTCCACGAGGAACTTGCGAAGCGCGCGAACGGTGGTGGGGGTGTCAGTCACGGCCAGCGCCCTCCACGTCCTGAATAGCGGATTGCAGGTCGTTGAATGCTGTCGCGAACGCGCGAACCTTCTCAGGTGGCGCGCGATCTCCGAAGTGCAGGGTCGTTTCGTGCTCAACGGCCTTCGCGGACCTCAGATGCACGGCGGTTTCGTGCACTGAAACGACGGCGCGCATGGATGAATCCGCGACCAAGACGAGTTCAATAAGCCTCATCGCGCGTCCTCCCCGCTGGCTTCCCGCGCCCGCGTCTCCACGTTCGGCACCGGGCCGTAATCATCGGTGTCATCCGGCACGATGCGCCGGGGCCATGTCTCGTAAGCCCAAATCAACCCGCAGATCGCGACAACGATCACGATCGCAAGCGCGAAGATGGTTCCGCCCCAAGGTGACAGCATCACGCCCCGCCTTTCGCCGACTGCTTACGTCGAGACAATTCCAGCCGCGCCGTGTGCTTGACGTCCTCGTCAAAGTCCTTGGCGAGCAACCAGGACAGGTAGCTGGTGTCTACATCGCTGTATTTCTTGCCGATGTGCATCCCGAATGTGAACCTCGGAAGGATCGCGGGTTCCTTCGTCCAAGCGATCAGATCAGCGACGGATGCTTGCTTGAGCATTTCCCGGAGCAGGTAAGCCGTTACATAGGCGTCAGGCATTGCCCGATGGGAAACGGCCGCAATTGAGCGGTTCAGACCTTCCGGCTTGAGCCAGTAGCGCAGCGCCTGGTTGGAGTGTGACGGCGCCTCCGGCCAAAGTTTCAGGGCGCATTTATACGAGCAGATCCACTCGACGCGGCCGGTGATGTCAGCGCCGATCCATTGCCGTTCGAAACGAGCGTTGTGCGCGCATATCGCGTCCATCATGAACAAACCGGATAGCCCGCAGACTTGCTCGATTGTCTGGCGCCACGGCGGCGCGCCCACGCAGTCCTCGTCGACAATGTGATGGATCGCGGAAACCTCCGGCGGGATCGGACGCCCGGGAGAACAGAACGTCTCGCCGGTGTGGACGATGTGCCAGTCGCCAGCGTGATCGTTGGCCTCGGCAAGGTCGGCCCAACCTACCTCGCAGATGGTGTGATCCGGGGGAGTGAGTCCGGTAGTTTCTATATCAACCGCGCGTATTCTCATGGTCGCCCCTCACTTCTGCTTGCTGGATTTCTTGTCGCCGGGGAAATCATCATCCTCAGCCGCGGCGTCGGACTTCGCCAGATCATCCGCAGCCCGCGCGACCTTCATCAGCCCCGCGATGTGCGGCGCCAGCGCCTGACGGTCTTCAAGCGAAAGGCTTTCCATCCACTTGTCGAATGACGCCGTTCCGTCCGTCGCTTCCTCTCGAGCGGCGTCCAGAAGGGAAGGTTGTTCATCAACTTCGTCGGCCTCAGCGATTTCCGCAGACCCGCCGTCGATCTCTCGCGTGACGTGATCGGCGTCAAAGCCGGTTGGCCCTTCGATCTGCGCCGCAGCAGCTGCGCCAGCCGCCAGCTTTTCAGCCAGGCGCGCGCCGCCGTTTTGTGGCGTCACATCGCGCATGGGTGACGAGTCATCGACCTCGTCGCGGGTCAGCACGCCCATGATCACATCGGGGAAGTGCCGGCGCGCAAAGGATCGGGCGCTAAAATAAAATAATTGTTGGTCGGGGTCGTTCTTCCACAGCGGTGAGTTCTTCGGATTTATAGCTGCGAACGGCGGCGACCAGTATTCGACAACCTCGTCTTCATCGCGCAGACGGGCCCACACGCGGCAGCGGCGCGACGGCCCTGCGCCGTCGTACTCAACCTTCAGGCGACCCCTGATCGGCGCCCGCGAGGCGATAACCGAATGAACCAATTGCGCTTCATAGGCCAAGCGATCATTTACAAAATAGGATTTGTTCGCGACGCTGAAGGGGTCCATTTCCCAACGCAGCGCCTGCATAGCAACGGCCATGCAAGCGCCGGCATTCTCGCGAAGGTGCTTCGGGATCGCGAGCTGGGCGCGCGCCATCAATTCAGCGAAGGCGACAACCTCACCGAATGATCGCGGCATCAGCAACCCGCCGCCGCTTCCGGTGTCGCTCATCTGGACGGTCTGGTAATTTGTCTTTGTCTCCGGCATGGCGACCGGCGCGCTTAACTGGTTCATGTGTTCCCCTCTCAAAATGAAATTTCCTCGACCGTCACTTCAAGCGCACCGAGCTCTCGATTGATCTTTTCGCGAACCCGGCGCGTCTCTTCGACGCCCATTGGGTGCCGGTCGCGATCTTCTGGGCACGCGGCGTTGAATCCTTGGACCCAACAGAGAAGGTCTGCCATGCCATGTTGAAGCCGACGCGCTTCGGCAATGTCGATCTTGATCGTGATCCACGTCGCCTTGGGCGGCTCGACCTCGCGAAAGTCTGACTTCGGCGCTGGCGCGGCTTTGGGTTTATTGGCCATGTTCCCCTCTCAGTATTTGATTATGACGTTCGGGATCGCGCCCCGAGCGATTTCCGTGACGACGTTGATTGCAGCCCCTTTTTCGATTCCCGCCGCGACGAAGGCCGCCACGGCCCTACGATTGATGGCGGCGCGATGCTCGTGATCCGCCGTGCGTCGATCGTCCTCGGCCTTCCGTGCCGCCTGTTCGCGCGCCAGCTTGTCGCGGGCTTCCTGCTCGGCCCGTTCGGCACGGGCTTCCGCTTCCTGCCTGGCGCGCTCCGATGCATCAGCCTGCTCCTGGATCGCGCGCTCGCGCTGTATGGCCGCCTCGCGTTCCGCATTGGCCTTGGCTTCGATCGCGTCCGCCTCCGCACGGGCGGCGCGTTCTCGCGCTGCGATCTCGTCCTGCGCCCGCTGGCGTTCCTCTTCGCGCGCCTCCTCCGCTGCTGCGCGGGAAAGCTGCTCCTGGCGCTCGCGTGCGTCGCGCTCCGCCGCCTCCTTGCGCAACTTTTCCAATTCAGCCGCTTGCGCCTCCTGCTGGCGGGTCGACTCCAATGCCGGGCGCAACGTCGCCAGCGCGGCGCCTCTGGCCTCGGTGTATTTGTCCTGGAACTCTTCGCACCTGGCGCTGATCTCGATGGCCTCGACAGCCTCGATGCGCTCCGCGATCTGTTCTGACGTCACGCCATGCGGCAGGCGCCCGGCGTCGATGATCTTCATGATGGCAAGGTTGTGGGCGCTGATCCGCGCTTCCTCCGCCGCTTCCCAATCCGTGAGCGGCTTGCGGACCTCATCGCGCCATGAGTCCAACGTCTCTTCGACGTGGCGACGGTTCGCGTCGATCCGCTTCGGGATTTCCTTCGCGTCGGCGGCGACCGTTTTTCCGGCCTCTTTAATCGCGCCCTTCGCTCTTGCGACGTTATAGGCGAACGATTTGATCTCTTGCCGACCCTTCGCAGTCTTCACCGTGCGGTTTGGAATGAAGGCGTCGATATGCGCCCGGACCTGCGCCAGGATCGGATCAACCTTCGAAGTGTCCGGCGCCGAGAAGACATCGAACGCGGTTTCGGCAGGAACAGTGATCCGATCCAACTCGATCGGCAGATTGAATGCGTTGTCGTCCATGATGAATTCCCCTCTCAGAAGTCTTTCGGCAGCATGCCGTTAGTGGCTTCGGCCTCGAGTTGCTTGACGCGCCACGCCGGAAGGCCGGCGGTGATCATGTCGTCATCAAAGCCGGGCCATTCTTTCTTCCGGAAGCAATCCGCGAACTTGCGCAAAGCCCGGCGCAATTGCATGCGGCCGTAGACGATCGCCTCAGCCCCGATGGGCTTCACGTTGATCGCGAAGGGGCGCTTGGTTTCGGCGAAGATCAGCGCATAATCGTTGTCCGATATGTCGCGATCCAGAACCGCCTTCATGCCGATGCCGCACAAAGCCAGCTGCATGTGATAGCCGTAGTCATTGATCGAACGCCGTGTGGAGTCGGCATCCGCCGCAGCGCATGTTTTCAGATCCGCAACCAATTCCCCGCCATAGGGCAGGACGTCGGGCCGGGACTTCAACCACACGTCGGTCTCAGCATCTTTCCAGATTAGCGAGCGTTCGATCTCGCCGGATAGAATGCCGCCGCGCACGAGCGGGTGCGCCTTGAGGCGGTCCGCGATGCCCTTGATCGTGATCTTGTCTTCCGGCTTCAAAACCGTGCGACCGGCTTCAATCTGCGTCGCGCGCCATGCTTTCGCAGCGTTCGTGCGCCAGTCAGAAAATTCCTCCGGCCGCACTACGTAATTGGTCGCGAATCCGTCTTCGCCCAAGCACAGCGTGTGCACCGCGCGCCCAAGGTTAAAATATGGCTTGTCTTGCTGCGGCTCGCGATCGGGATTGAGCGGGGAGGTGTCCCAATAATGCAGGGGCGATTTGTCTTCGATCAGGCGCAACCCGCTGGAGCTGATCGAAGGGCCTTCGCAAATGTCAGAATGATAAATCTCGATCGGCATGTCATAGACGCCAGGGACCGAAACTTTCCCCATTGCAGGCGTCCATTTGATCACCGGGAGCGCTTCGTGAAGGATGGTTTTGGTCATTTGGCTTCGTCCCGGAGATCGCGCGCAATGGCGCCTAGTTGAACCGCCATCGCTGCGGCAAGTTGAGGAAGGATCGCGCGGGTGCGTTCCAGTTCGTCGGCTATGGCGCGAAGGCGGGTTTTCATTTCGGCCCGGCCTTCCTCGCGTTCGGACTCAACAAGCGCGGCCAACATCGCGGCGCCTTTTTTCATTGCGGCTGAAATCTGCGGATCAGTGCGCCCGTAATTGTCGGCCGAAACGCGAAGGTGCATCGCATGGCCGGCGCGGGCGGCGGGAATGCTTCGCACCTTGACGATCTCGCCATAGGCTCCGAACACCTGGCCCAGCCGTTCGACCGTCCTGGCGAAGTCGCTTCCTGTGTAGGGGCAGGGATCACCCATCGGCGCGGCCCTCCGCCTTGGCTATGGCGGCGCGAGCGCGGTCGCGGGCTTTATGATGCGCGTCCAAGCCGTTCCCATGGAGAGAGTTGAAAAACATATCCTTCAGCGCCGCCAGCATGTCGCCGTGAGCGTTCACGGCGCGCACAATCAGCTCGGCGTCGGCGCTCAGGCGCATGTAGTTGGCCTCATAGTCGTCATCGCCCTGAAAGGTAATTGCGACTTGTGAGCCATCTTCAGCGTGAATAAGAGTTTCGTCCGGGAGAGAGGTCTTCCAAGGTCGGGGCGTGCTGTTGTCCGTCGTCATCGTTCAATTCCCCTGAATCATTATCAGCGTATGGAAGACGCTTGCCTTCGATGCTTCGGCGCCAGCGCGCGTGTATTGCTTGCCGCAGTCGTTCGATTGCGGATTCCAGCGCGGGATCACTGACCGCCGCGCGGGGTTTCATCACTCATCCTCGATCGGTTCGTCAGCGTCATAGGAGCCGTCGCTGAATATCTCGGGGCGAAAGTGCGCGCGCTTCTCGGGCTCGCATGCGTCACACACGAAGGTGCAGAAAATGCCGCGAGCATCTTTGAGTTCGCGTCGCTGATTTCCTGAACCGCAAAAGCATTCTTGGTACATCATGCCGCCCTCGCATGCGCCAGCTTGCGGCGCCTTAATTCCCACCGCACAGCAGCGGGTCCGTAGGCCTTAATGTCGCGGAGCGTGTAGCCCCTGCCCTGCAGGCGTTTCAGGGCGTCCTCTGCGCTCGCAAAGTCGCGAAGGGCCTTCGCCATTTCGAGGATCAGGCTCTGTTGCGCAATGTAAGGACTCATGGGCTCACCCAATGGTCGCTTGAAAGCCCCTTCATTTCGGACTCAGACATCACTCGGGAATCCGATAGGTCGCCGTGCGCGGCGCGCCATTGGCAGGCGATATGCTTGGCGGAGGCTGTCATTACTTCAATCTGGCGCTGCCATCTTGCTTCGACGCCTTGCGCGATCACTGCGCGATAATGCGTTTTGCGGAACTCGTGAAGTTTCTCGTCTGCGATGACCTTCTCAGCTTCGGCGAATTCTTCGCTAACCTTGGCGAGCGCGCGCTTGCTGATTTCGTCGTGAAGGATTTCGCCTGTGTCGTGGTTGATCATCCAAGCATGGCGATCAGCCTTCAGGTCTTCAGCGCTTTGGAGCCACATTAGTAGCCCCCGCAAACTAAAAGGATTGATCCGATGAAGGCGGCAATCGCGAGCAGCGTTAGCGGGCCTTCGATGATTTCGCGGCCGATGGTTGTCATCAGGCCGACTCCGCCTTGTCGATGGCGGCGCGTGCGATAGCGGCCTTGCGGCGCCAGATGGATTCCATGTGGGCAAGACCATCGTCGCGGCATTCGTCAGCGAGAATGTCGCAGGCGTTAGCTGCAATGCGCGCAGCGTGGAGCAAGTCTATCGATGCCGCCATCATGGCCGCATTGGCGCGGGCCTCTGCAGGATCGCGCGCATCGTCTTGATGGAAGGGGACAAGCGCGACCGGCTGCTCATCGTGCGAGGGGCCGATCCAAAGGAAGTCGCCGGCATGGCCGAACTTCCAAAAGCCCTCGGTCGGCTTTGCGCCAACCGTGCGGACCTTCAATGCGGGCCGTGAAATTTGCGTCGAGATATTCATCTCATTGGTCCCCGTTGATGGAGCGGGCCCAGCCGCGCAGCCATCCACGCGAGCAAACTTGTGTTGTGGTAATATCCAGGGGATGGCCCGACGCGTGCTCAGCGCGCCGGGCCGCGCAACCGCCAACCGCACAACCGATTGGAGATCGCGAATGGAGCCGGACAGGAGCGCGCCATGAGCGCGCGCGTTTACTAGCGTTATCGAAGCCCACGCGGAGTCTTCCGCATTGTGCCCCGGGAAGACGGGCGCTTCGATGCGATGTTCGAGGACGAGCCGTTGGGGCCGTACATGACGCCGCAGCAGGCGGCTGATGATCTCGCGGGCGGGCATACTTATTGGCCCTCCGCAGGATTCGATCCGGGAACGCTCGGGCTGCCAGAAGACATTGGCGAGTGGGAGTTCGTAGCTGTGCGCTGAATGGCTTCGAAGATGGAGATCGCCAGCATGCGCGCGCTTTCCGCCGGGATGCGGTAGCGCAGAACAGAACCGTCTTCCGTCTGAAGGGAAAACCCGAACTCACCGTCATGAACGACGGGCGAGGCGCTGCGCCATGTCATGCGCGGGTATGTCGGCCAGTATCGGTTGGGTTGCGTCATCTTCGCCCTCTCTCCGTCGTGGCGCCGTAGCGGCCTCGGTGGATGTGAGGAGTATATTGCCGTATGGCAAAATTAAATCAAGCGCTAAATCGCCATATGGCAAATTGATGTACATGCAGCTCCGCCCGCGCTGTCCTGCGCATAAAAAACCCGCGCGAGGCGGGCTCGAGGGACTATTGTTGCCGTGGACTCTGAGGCCCACTGTAGGCAATGATCCCCGCGTCTATCGGGGGGACGTGGTTATGGGGTGGCCTGCACCTGCACACAGCAAGAACGCCGTTCGGAAGGCTGGGCAGAGGATTCGAAACGGGGCGCATGAGGTTGAAGATATAGATGTTTTGAACAGCTGGCGCGCCGCGCACGGCTACATCATCAATACCTTTCAAGCCAATCTGAGAAGTCGTACCCAAAGCCAGAACGTGCCAGTAGCGCAGCGACTTAAGCGCGGGACAACCATTGTAGACAAGCTGCGTCAGGGAAGGGCCCTAGATCTTGCCACGATGCAAGATATTGCCGGCGTTCGGCTCGTCTTCCCTGATACGGCAACCCTGAACGCCTTCCGCGACAATTTTCACCAATCGCGTGCGAAGCACGTTCTTAGTCATGAGCGCCAGCGTTACAATTATATTGCAGCGCCGAAGTCTAGCGGATACCGCGGCGTGCATGATGTTTTTCGCTACAAGACAAGAAGCGTGAACGGAGCCAAATGGAACGGTCTGCTCATTGAAGTCCAGTACCGAACGCTCGTACAGCATGCGTGGGCTACGGCTGTTGAGTTGTCTGACGCCCTGACAGCTAACCGGACGAAATTCAGCCAAGGGAGCGCGGACAATGAGCGCTTCTTCAAGATATGCAGCGAACTTCTGGCGCGAAAATACGAATCTAACGTCTCTTGCTTGGCTGCCGAGGCGAAGCCTGCTCTGGTAGACGAATGGCACGATATCGAATCCCGTACCCACATATTTCAGCGCCTCAAAGACGCAGGCGTGCAGCAGGGGGAAGGAGATATCCGGGGCTTCGTTCTTTTAGTGGTTCAAGATAGCGGTAATCTAGAGATTCGCCGGCAGGGTTCGTACCGAGAGGCGCTCGCGAAACTGCTGGAGGTTGAGGGACAGCATCCGGATTGGGACGTCGTCCTCGTGTCTGGTGAGAACGAAAGCTTGCGAAGTGCTTTCCGCAATTATTTCCGGAATGCGAAAGAGTTTGTGAGCTTGATGACCGATGCTTTGGTCTAGCGCCTATGCGTTGAGCTTCCCTACGATCAAAAGCCCGCCACAGAGGCTGGGCGAAGGTTGGGCTTGGGGAGGGGCGCCCCTAGAGCCAGCCGAATCCTTTGGCCATCAGCCCGGCGAGTCCGAGTGCGGCGACAATCAGGGCGCCAAAGAGGATGCGAAAACCCCGGTCCGTCGCTTTTCGATGGTCGCGGCCGTCTTCCTTCACCTCGGCGATGTCGGCCCGGGTAGGCTGAGATTCGAGAGCGGGCACACGTGGCGAGGATCGGCCGCCCGGCGACTTAGGGAGCGGGTTATCGCTGACCAGCCTGAGTTTCGGCGCCATTCGCCAATTCCTTGCTCTATCCGGTTCCTTCCATACCGTAATAAGCGCCACCGCCGCCGGGAGGTTCAATCTGATGGTAGCGTCCATGAAAAAGCCCGCCACTGGGGCGGGCTGGTCAGCTTCGATTGTTGGCGGCGCTAGGCGGCTTTGCGGCGCACTTCGGAAAGCATCCTGCGCACAGCATCGGGCGCTTGATCAATCAGAAGCAGATACGCACGGACGCCTCCGAGCGGTCGGGTGCGGCCTTGTTCCCAGTCTTTGATCTGTGTGGCGGTGAAGCCAAAACAGGCGGCAAAATCGTCTTGCGTCATCTTGGCCTTGCGGCGGATGGCGCGGACGTCGATTTCGGGTGGGATATACATGCGTGCAGGCTTGGTCTCGCCCCGCGCGATTTCAATCGCCTCGGTGAGCCCGGCTGCAATCTTGTCGAATGCCTTCTTGCTCATGACCTCTCCCCTGCGGCTACCACTTTCTTACGATACTCGTACACCAGAACACCTGTCAGTTTGGCGAGCATATTGCGCTCGCCCTTCGTCAGATTCGCTCGATCTCCCTTCGCGAAAACGGTAATCAGGAAAACCGGCAAGTCGTCACCAGTGAAGAACGTCACAACCCTGAACCCGCCGCTTTTTCCTTTACCCTTCCCGCCAAGCCGCAACTTGCGGCACCCACCTGTGCCAACCATTTCCTCGCCCGCTACCGGGTTCCGGGCGAGCAAGTCCTCAAGATCGTCAACCTCGTCATCCGTCATCCCGGAGTCCGAAGCGGCGCGCGTGAACACTGACGTGTGGCAAATGGCGTGCATGTGGATAATGCTACGTGAGTTACGTAGTTCCGTCAATAAAAACCCGGAAGATCAAGGAAGGGCTGCCGTCTAGTCCCCTAAGCGTTGAACTCCCCCACGACCCGGTCTCTAGGTCACGGCAGAAACGACAGGGCGGGAGCGGCGACATTTCCCTCGGCGTCCGGCTCTGTGCGCCATCACTCCACCTCGTCCGCGGTTTCCCCGAACTTGGCGATGATTTCCGCGGGCCCCGAATCTCCCGTTGCTGGATCGTATGTTCGGGAAAATGCGATGGCCCCGGCGCTGGTGGCGGCAAGCCGGGCGGCGAGGCTTTTGGCCTCGGCGCTGCTCTGCGCGACCTTTGCGTCTCCGGGTACAAGATCGCCGTCTTCCGTCTTCACGAAAGTCATGGCGACGTAGTATGTGACCTGGGGCATGCTCACCCTCCCCTCGGCGACCGCCAACCTGCCGCCAACGCTTCTTTCTCCGAGCAAAACCAGCGGCCCCCGACTTTTGAATCAACCCCCACTCCGTACTTCTCGGTATTGCTGTTCCGTTTCCGTTCCCCTACGATGGAATAAGTTCCTATGGGGGTCGGACAATGAGAGCGCTAGAGACGAGGGTCAGACGGCGGATTTCCGTAAAGCTTGACGAATTATGCTCTCAGCTGCGATCGCAATCTCCTCCTCACGAGGACCTGATCGACGCGGTATCGGATCTGACATTTCTTCTAGAAGAGACGCGGCCACCGTTTGCGTCGCGATGTCGTTCATGCCAAGCATGCTTAGGGCTACGAGCAACGCTTCCCGCGCAAGGCTTGGCTTTATTCCTTCATTGATGACCTTGGCCTTGGGTGGCTGTTTGTCGAGGAAAATCCAAGCGTCAACACCCAGCCGGAGAGCGATGCGCTCCAGCTCGTGAACTCGTGGAAAACGCTTTCCGGCCTCAAAGCGGGACAATTGCGAAACCGATATATCAACGTCGCCTGAAAGCTGTTCCAGCGTGATTTTTTTCTGATCTCGGATCTCTTTGAGCAGTTCAGTTCTCATCAAAGAGAGATTCCCCGTATGGCAACGAGACGCCAGAGCCGTTTGGCAAATCCGCTTGACGAAGTTGTTGCCGTATGGCAAAACTAGGGCATGAAACTCCAGGACTACCTACGTGACCGGAACATAAAGCCCGCGCGGTTCGCCGCCGAACTGGGCGTTCCCGCCTCGACGGTTTCGCGTCTTCTCAATGGCGAGCGCCAGCCGGGCATCAAGTTGATGGAGAGGATCGCAGGCGCCACGAACGGTGCGGTTTCTCCGAACGACTTCATGGATTCCCCGCCCCCTTTCCCAGACGCGGGAGGCCGCGCTGATACAGAAAAGGCGGCAGCCGAATGAGCGCTTTCCTGTTCATCCTCACGGCCAGCCTCTTCACGTGCTTTGGCTTCATCGTTGGCTCCTTCATCAGGGGCAGCAAATGACGGAAGCGCGCGAACATGCGGCTCTGACAGTGGGATCGTCGGCGCTATTCGTCGCGCCCGACGGGGTGTCATTCGCTCGCCTCCCGGAAATCCCTCGCCATATTCGCGAAAACGTCTTCAACAGCCTCGATCGCTTCCCCCATCCCTACGGCCTCGTCTTCCATCGTGACGCCCTGGGCGCTGCCGTTCTTCAACTCGACGACGACATCATTCAACAATGCGTCGAACTCGTCGGCGCTCATCTTGCCGAGCAGATGGCCCGCAAGGCGTGTAGCGAGAACTTGCATAGCTCCGGCAACGAGCCCGATAGCCACAAAGTCGCCGGTTCCCAGCTGACCCGGGCCTTCGTTATCGTTCCCATCAATATCTCCCATGACGAAACCTCCATCGGTTCTCAGCCCTCCGATGGGAGCACGCGCCGGGCAGGGCATCAACACCTTGCCCGGCGTAAGCGTGGATTGACCGGCGCGGCAACGTGGGGATATTCGCCGCGCCGGTCGCTCGTCGCGGGGGCGGCGACGATTTCCAATTCAGTTTCGCAGCGCATTGCTGCGTCCGAGGCCCTCTTGGGCGTTTCCTCCTTGACTGGCCGGGTGCTTCGCGCATCCGGCCTTTTTCGCGGGGGGATCTGACATGACCCCATCGTGCTCGATTTCGTTTGACGGCCCTGCGCGCCAACGCCGGGCTATGTCGAAATGCAATGCGTCTCCCGCTCTCTCAGCATCAATCTCAACTTCAACTCCGCGTGCATCATCGCGTGGAGAATGTGGAATGTCCGGGCAGAAAGTTTCCAAGTTTGGGCAAGCAAATCCTGATCGGCTGATCCGCTTCCTGCGCGGCGTGCACCCGACGAAAACAGCAGAGAACGTTGCTGGATCAACCGGCCTTCCAGTCTCAACGGTTCGTAAATGGCTGGATGGATCGTCGGCGCCGGGGTTCATCGCGAGCTGGTCGCTGATCGGAGCCTACGGCCTGCCGATCATCGCGGCGGCATTCGAGACCAAGCCAAAGTGGATTGATGACGATTTTAGAGCGCGCTGCATGCGGGACTTGGACGCGCGCGAGGCGCTGCGGCGCGAGGAACATCGGTCACTGATCGACCGCTGAGTGTTGCGTATCGCCGGGGGGCTTTTCCGGCACAGTAAAAGCGTTTCGACGTGAGCCTAACCGGCTCGCGCGCGTTCGTATTAGCGAATACCGGACTTAGGCAGGGCCAAATGGCGCGCGCATTTTATCTGACGATTTGGGCGATCTTCTTTGGCCTCGATTGGGTTCTGCTTGGCCTGTCCGAGTGGGCTCATGCCGGGGCGCGTTGGGCTGATCGCAAGGCGAGGGGAGTGCGCGATGGCCGATGATCTTCGCTCGCTTGTTCAAAGAACCACCTGCGCCGCCATCACCGAATTTGAACTGACGCAAGGCGCTATTGCGGCAAACATCGTCGCTGAAGGCTACGTGCTCGGCGCCGTCGCATTCCTCAAGAGCGCCAGGGGAAAGCGTGAAGCCTACAGGATCGTCCAGAGGATCTCGGACGAGCTCGCTGAAGCAGTCATCGAACAGAAAGGATAAGTCATGCCACGTGGACGCAAGAAGCAGGACACCGAGAGCGCCGTTCAGCGCGTCGTCAATGCAGATCAGCTCGTCGCTCTCGTCAAATGGTCGAACGAGAAACGAGGCCAGATTTCGGAGCTATCCGGAGAGATCGGCGAGCGAGTCAAGTACGCTGCCGATAACGGCAACCTGCATCGCGGCGTGTTCGCGCTGGTCTGCAAGCTGAAACGCATGGATGAATACAAGCGCAATGACTTCCTGCGCCAGTTCAATCTTTATCTCGATATGTGCCGCGAGAAGGCTCTGTTCGGTCAGGAGCACGCCGGAGACCTCCTCGACGCGACGGAAAATGAAGAGGAATCCGAAGAAGAGGACATCGCCGCCAAGAACGCCGCAGCGATCGAGAAGGGCATCAAGCCGCTCCCGGACGAGGAGAAGGAATTCGACGACTCCACGTCTTCGAAGCCGTCGCGCAAACGCGCGGTGAACGTCGGCGACGCGCCCAGCGCAACACGCATTCAGTGAGGCGTTGACGCATGAAGATCATCGCCCTTGACCTTGGAAGTTCACGGACCGGATTTGCTTGCGGCGTCGCTGGCGGGCACATCCGCGTCGAGGCGTGGCTTTTGAGGCGCAGGGGCGATGCCGTCCGTCAGGCTGCGCGCAATCTCGGTCGCACGTTGCGCGACAACATCCAGTTTGAAAACCCCGACCTGATTGCTGTCGAGGACTTCCTGAACCCAGAAGCGATCAAGAGCCCGGACGCGGTGATCGCCTCGCTCCTGATGCATGGCGCTGTGGAGAGCATCGCCGGGCTCTGGGGCATCCCCGTGATGTCAACAGCGCCCGGAACGATCCGAAAGCACTTCTGCGGCAAGGCGTCGGCCCTGCCGCGATCCGCTGGGCCGAAGACTTCCAGACAAAAGGCGGAAGCCCGAGAGGCAACGAAACAGATGGTGCTGAAGCGTGCGATCACGCTCCGCTATCTGCCGCGCGACTGCGTCGATTACGACAAGGCCGACGCCTGCGCGATCTTCGATCATGCCGCACATGCGCGTGCCGGCCACGTCCGCAAGGAACTGGTTCTATTCGGGGAGGATGCGGCGTGACGACACAGTCAGCAGAGAACGGATCGCTGCGCGCGAAGGCCGCAAATGTGTGGGCGCGCGATCCTCATGATTTTTACTGCGAGCCGGAGTGGACGTCGAAGCGGTTGTTCGAGAGCGAGAAGTTCGAAGGCAACGTCGTGGATCCAGCATGCGGCACGGGACGGATCGTCAGGGCCGCGATCGACGCAGGGCTCGACGCGCGCGGATACGACCTTGTCAAGCGCAGCGCCTATTGCCTTGATGAACGGGACTTTCTGGACTGGCGCTGGCCGAATGGCGAGCCGGTGCGCAACATCGTTTCAAACCCGCCCTTCAAGCATTGCTCCGCCCGGGCTGATTTCAAATTCATCCGCCTCGCAATCGAGCGCGCGGAACGCAAGGTAGCGCTGTTGCTGCCGGCGACGTTCGACTGCGGCGATAAGAACTCCCGCTTTCTCGAAACCACGCCGCTTCGCCGGAAGCTGATCATCACCCCGCGCCCCTCCATGCCGCCGGGCGCCGTGATCGAAGCTGGGATTAAGCCGGGCGGCGGCACAACAGACTTCGCCTGGTTCGTCTGGCTGCGCGGGTACGACGGGAAGCCTGAGACTGGCTGGCTTCGGAGGGACGACGCATGAGCGACGCCGTGAATCATCCGAAGCACTACAACGATCACCCCTCAGGTGTTGAGTGCATCGTAATCGTCGAGCACATGAACTTCTGCTTGGGAAATGCCGTCAAATACGTCTGGCGGGCCGGGCTGAAGTCAGCCGATCCGATTCAGGATCTGGAAAAAGCGCGCTTCTACATCGACAGAGAGATACAGCGACTGCAGGGAGGCGGGCCGAAATGAGCGACCGCCTCACCATCGCAGACATGCAGGCGCACGCCGCTGACCTTCACGCACGCTGCAAACCTCGTGAGGGTTATCGAGCCGTAACGACCATGCTTTGCCTCAATGATGAGGACACGGCGGCGATCGACGCCCTGGCGAAGTTCCTCGCGCTGGCCGCGCCCCATGAACGCGAGATCAGGCGCATCATCGAAGGGGGACGCCGATGAACGCGCACGATCGCAGCGTCTTCTCTCAGAACACAGTCGAGCCGCCGAACAATCTCGAAGCCGAGCAGGCGCTCATCGGCTGCGTACTGATGAACAACGACGTCTATTCGATCGTCTCGCCGCTGGTAAACGCTGAAGCCTTCTATGAGCAGATCCATGCGAAGATATGGGACGTCATCGCCGGGCTGGTCGGGCAGAAGAAAGTCGCATCGCCCGTCACGCTCCAAGCCTATCTGACGGACATCGATCTTGGCCCCGATATGACGGTGACGAGATACCTCGCCAGACTCGCGGGCGCATCCACATCGCCGCTAGCGGCTTCATCCTTCGCATCAATCATCGCGGACCTCGCCACACGTCGAAAGATGATCGAGGCCGGGCACAACCTCATTGCGCAGGCCGCACAGCCCCACCCGGGCGTTCAGGCGTCGCACATAGCCGGGGAGGCGATATCAGCGCTCACAGCGGCGACAGAGGCGACGTCGAAGCAGACGCGCCGGGCGCTTGGGGAGTCCGCGCAAGGCGTTCTAGATCGCGCCAAGCGCATCATAAATAAGGAAGAGACCGTCCGCACGGTAACGACCGGCATTCAGGATTTGAACTGGTCCACGGGCGGCTACAGGCCGGGCGAATTGTGGTTGGTGTCGGGACGCCCTGGCATGGGAAAAAGTGGAATGGTGGTCGCCTCATCCCGCGCGGCGGCAGCGTCCGGCGCTGGCGTCATAGTGTTTGAACTCGAGCTTCCCGAAGAGCAGATCACCGCCCGGTTCTTGGCGGAAGCCGCCTACATACCGCGCCGGCCAATCACGTTCGGCCAGATCATGCGGGCCGACCTCGATGATGACGAAATATGGCTGGTCGAAGACGCGCAAAAGCGCCTCGACAAAATCCCGCTGGTTCTCGACGTGGCGCCCAGCCTGACGGTGGAGGACATTGCCGCTCGCGTTCGATCCGAAAAAGCCAAAATGGCCAAACTCGGCGTGACGCTTTCCGTGATTTTTATCGACCAGCTCGACTTCGTGAAATCCTCCGGCGCCTATCGCGGCCAGCGCGTACATGAGGTCGGCGAAGTCTCGCGCGGGCTCAAGACGCTGGCGAAGGCCGAGGACGTCTGCATCGTCCTTTTCTGCCAATTGAACCGCGGCGTTGAATCCCGCGACGACAAGCGCCCGAGCCTGGCCGACCTGCGCGATTCCGGCAACCTCGAACAGGACGCCGACGTGGTCGCGTTCCTCTACCGGGAGTCCTACTACCTCGAGCGCACCACCGCGTATCGAGAAGGGGAGACGGAGGCCAAAGAAAAGGCCGAGCAGGTCAAAAACAAGCTGGAATTCATCCTCGGCAAAAACCGCACGGGCTCAACCAAGACAATCGAAATGTTCGTCGATATCGGCTGCTCGGTGATTTCGGGAATGAAGGGGGGATATTGATGAGCAACAATCTCTACATGCCATTCCATGTCGGCGATTACATGGGCGACACCGCCTTTTTGACGACAGCGGAACAGCACGGCGCCTACATGCTGTTGTTGATGAATTACTGGCACAGCGGCAAGCCCCTGCCGGTTGAAGATTGGAAGCTCGCCGCCATCGCTAAAGTGTCGCCGGAGTCATGGTCTGCCATGCGCGACATTATTCGGGCATTCTTCCGCGAACGTGACGGGGCTCTACACCACAAGCGCGTTGACGAGGAACTTGCCAAAGCTAGGGAAAAGTCAGATCGCGCAAGGGCCAATGCTGGGCTTTCGCATAGCGCGCGCAAAGCAAAAGCAAAGCGCCCGCAGAGCGAACGCAGAGCGGGCGCAGAGCGAACGCAGAGCGAATGCCTTGCTAATCAGGATCAGGATCAGGAACAGGAAGAAGAATCGGCTAACGCCGCTTCTTCTGGCGCGGCGGCGGTTGCAAAGCCGAATTTCGAAGGCGAGTGTCGCACCCTTGTCGGCGAAGAGCCTGTCTTGCTGGCCCAAGATTTCCACAAGCTGCGAAGTTTGGTCGATAGCGGATCGGTGACTGAGGCCGACGTGAAGGCCGGAATCGTGGCGGCCATGGCCAAACCGGATTTTCGAATACGGCACTGGTCGCAACTCGAGGGCTGGGCGCGGGGCGCTGCGAAGGAACGGTTGGCGGCGCGTGCCAAAGTGGCAGGCGCCGCGCCCGCTGCCGCGCCGAAGCGAACCGCAGCCGACAACACGCCAGATCAGTGGCGCAAGAACCTCGAACATTTTTGCAGCGGCGGCGCATGGCCGGGGCAGAACATTTCGCCTGAGCCGGGGCAGCGGGGGTGCCTCGTTCCACGTGAAATACTCGAAGAGTTCCGGCCACGGCTGCGGAAAGTGATCTCCCCGGGATCGTTTGCGAGGATATTCGAACCGGAACTAGCGGGGGCTGCGGAATGAGAATTTCCCGACACGCATTGCGGTTTCTGCATCGAATGCTCGTTGAAGGCGTCGCAACGCGCCGGACGCCGGACCTCGTGATCGGCGGCGAGGAACATCCCTATCTTCGCCGCTGGTTCATTCTGCCGCGCAATCGCTTTTTCAATGTTTACCTGCATCACTTCCTGCGAAGCGATGACAACCGAGCGCTGCACGATCACCCGTGGGGCAATTGCTCGCTGCTCCTCATCGGATGCTACGTGGAGCACACGATCAGGGCTGGCGGCGTCAACGTGCGCACGCTTCGTCGGGCGGGCGACGTCGTGCTGCGGCGGGCCAAAGCGGCGCATCGCGTCGAACTGTTGCCGATGCTGGCTCATCCTTACCCGGACGAAGAACTGAAAGACGAGCCCTGCTGGACGCTGTTCATCACCGGGCCACACATGCGCTCGTGGGGTTTCCACTGTCCCAAGGGCTGGGTGCACTGGCGCATTTTCACAAATCCAGAAGACGGCGGCCGCACGGTCGGTCGTGGCTGCGGTGAAGGAGCAACAGAATGATCAGCGAAGATGACGACTGGACGGATCTCGAGAAACAGGAAAAGGCCGGGGTGGTTTTGCCGGATGCACAAGTCCGCATGAGCCGATATGCGGCTGGCCGGGGCGTGAAGGTGGGCAAGGCGCGCGCGTCCATCGCGTTCCGCCGACGCGTCGCCGAATGGCTCAATGAACACGGGCCCAGGTTTCGTTTGCAAATTGGCGGGGCGGACGCGAACAAGGTCCGCTTAATTCCGGACGCTGCGGGCGGCAAGTTCGAATTCACAATGTTCCGCGGCACCGCACGCATGACGCTCGGTCACGTCAGCGCGTGGCCCGATGAGGTTCGCGATCCTGTGGAGGCGAAGGCGTCTTTCGACGGAGCCGGGAACCTGGTTCTGTCGTTACCCGCCACCTTCGCGAGGCCGAGCCCCAACGTCGACCTTGCGGCGGCCGACTTGCCGCGCCCTCCCATCGCGCCGATGAGACAGGCGCCGCCGCAACCATTCCCGATCACGACGTCTGCGCCGGGCTTGCAGAGAGGCGTGCGCGGTGACGTCGCTGTCGATCTTGGAGAGCCGCAGCCGGGGCGCTCAGCATTGGATCAGCGGTTGGCCACAAGGGCCGATGAAACGAAGCAGCCAGCAAGGAAGGGCGTGACGCTCGCCGGGACACGGTGGGGCAAATGATCGACCTCGACCGCCTCAACGATCTCGAAGCTCAATTGCAGGAGCCGGACGCGGAACTGCGCCAGATTCAGGACCAGCTTCTGGCTGCATACGTGACGCGACGGAGCCGGATCGTGATCGACTTGAACGATCTGGACTCCATTCGCCGGCGCGCCGAAATCCGCGAGATCATGGATGAGAACCGGATCGCGTTCGGAAAACTACGCTCGGAGCGTGATCGCTTGCGCCGCGCCGCAAAGGCTGAGGAACGGGCTTCACGTGAAACGCCGGTAAAGCAGGGGAGGGCGGCTTGAAGAACAAACTTGCGGATCTCAATAATCATCTGTTCGCGCAATTGGAGCGCCTGTCAGACGAAAATATGTCTGCTGAGCAGATCGCCACTGAGGCTAAGCGCGGGGATGCGATGGTCGCGGTCGCTGAGCAGATCATCCGCAACGCATCGCTGCAATTGCAGGCGGCGAAAATCGCGTTCGACGCTGGCGCTGACCCGGTTCCATACCTGCCGGTTCAAGCAATCGAGGGGCCGAAGCCAGCCGGGAAAACCATCGAGGGCCGCAAGTCATGAAGGGCCAAAGGATCACGTACGGCCCGGACGAGATCGCGTGGCTTGAAGCCAACCGCATGATGGTCATCAGCGACTATCATCAGGCCTTCGTCACTCGGTTCAATCGGCCCGAGATCTCGGCGCTGAACCTTCACGGCCTGCGAAAGCGTAATGGCTGGAAAACAGGGCGCGATGGTGACCGGTACAAGGGGCGCCACCGGCGCTTCAGCACCGAGGAAATAGCCTGGCTCCAAGCCAACTCCACGCTGCCGATTGCCGAGTATCACAGCGCATTCGTCGCGGCGTTTCCCCGAGAAGACGTGAGTCCCCATAGTCTTCACGCGCTCCGCAAGAGGATGGGCTGGAGGACTGGACGGACTGGCTGCTTCGTCAAGGGACAGGCCCCGCTGAATAAGGGCAAGAAGTGCGCTCCCGGCACTGGTGGTCGGCATCCGAACGCGCAGCGGACGCAGTTCAAGAAGGGTCAGGAGCCGCACAACACCAAGTTTGTTGGGCACGAGCGCGTATCCAAAGACGGCTACGTCGAGATCAGCGTTGAGCAGCCAAACCCGCACACTGGCTATCACCGCAGATATGTGTTGAAGCACCGCTGGCTCTGGGAGCAGGACAACGGCCCCGTGCCGAAAGGTATGGCCCTCAAGTGCCTCAGCGACCGCCTCAACACCGACCCATCTAATTGGGAACTCGTGCCCCGCGCCTTGCTGCCTCGACTGAACGGAGGGCGGCACAAGAAGCGCATCGCCTACGATGAGGCGCCCGATGAGATTAAGCCCACTCTCATGGCCGTCGCAAAGTTGGAGCAACGCACGCTCGACGTACGCCAGGCTCGACGAAAGCAGGGAGCGCCACTTTGACGCCGCTCACGCCCAGTCGCCTTGCCGCGCTCGCATCACTGCACCGCCATTGCGCCTACGGCGTGACGCCGCCGCTCAAAGTCATCGCATCCGATCTCGGCGTGAAAACACATGGCTCCGTCATCCGCTTCCTGCTCGCTCTTCGCGATCTCGGGCTTGTCGAGCAGGTGCTTGGATGCTGGCGCCCGACCAAGCAGGGCATCGACTTGATCCAAAATAATACGCAGCAGGGGGCATGATGGAACTCACGACAAGCGGAATCGAAGATGCGATGTGCAGGGCCATGCCGCCTGTGCCGCCGAAGGCTGATCGGGCAAAAGCGCGCGCGCGGTTGATCACATGGCGGGGCAGGAGAACCTACCGGCTCACGCTGCATCCTCTGGCGAAAACTCGCTATATGAAACCAATCGGGCCCAGGTATGTGCACGCCGCCTTCACGCCGATCGAGGGCGCGGAGCGCATGACTCGGGGCGTGCTTGCGCGGGCCATCGTCCAAAGCATTGCGCAGGCGTATTTCGTGACGCCGGCAGACCTAAGATCGCGGATCAGAACCAAGGACTTGGCAGAGGCGAGATTTGCGATCTGCTACGTGATCAGGACGACGACGCATCCCGATTCAACCCCGTTCATTGGTCGGCTGATCAACCGCGATCACACGACGGTTTTGCATGCGCTGCGCCAATTCCAGAAGCGGCTTGATCTCGGACTATCGGTTAATCCGGCGCTGAAGCTGTTGCCGAACGGATGGACCCCGCCGAAGCTGTTTGAGGTGACGGAGTGAAGGGCCCGCGCAGAACGGTTCACAAATCAATCACGGTGAAGGGCAGGGTCCGGCCTTTGACGGTCGAGCGCAGGCCAATCGAGGCCAAGGTGACGGAATGCCCGCCAGAGCCCATATTTCGGCCTGTGGCGGCTCCGGCTCAATTCTGTGGCCCGTTGGCCGTCGAAATAGCATCCGCGTTGCGTCAGCGTCCCATGAGGTTTCCGGGGGATTGGTATCGAGGGGGCGAAGGATGATGGCGACTGCGGGGGATGAAGACGAGGCGCGCCGCCGACACTGGCGGTGGCCTGTTTCGCGCATTGCGCTGGCTGCTCAGTTGCATGGCGCCGGCTGGACGTTCGATGAAATCGCGCGGCATCCCAACGTGCGATCGAGCGTGCAGAGCGTGCGACGGGCATTGAAACGTGCGGGCGTGGATCTCGACGACTTTCGGCGTGGCCGCACCATTCGCGTGATGATCCGTCATCCCGATCTACCCGCCCTCGACGCAGCTGCGCAGACACGGCGGATTGATCTGCCTGAACTGATCGAGAGGCTTGTGCGGCTGCTCGCTGAAGAGCCAGCGCTGATTTCGAACGTATTCGACGATGGGAGGTGAGCATGGACGATCAGATCATAAGCGATATGCGCGAAGACACGTCCATGGGGCGTTACACCGCAACGGCGTCGGACATTCCTACATCATGGACGCCCGACCATCTGGCGCAGAGAATCCGCGACCATTTCACCTATTGGGACCGGACACCCGACTTTCGCGGACCCCGGCAGTTTGGCGCCAATTGGCCGGGCTATCAGCACACATGGCAGGACGTAAGCGGATATCGCAACCGCGATGGCGAACCGGAGGAAATCCAACGCCTTGGCAATCCGTGGGAAGAGCATATGCAGCACATGCACTGCATGCGCGTCGCACTCAACGGTTATGAGGTGATGATTCGGGACTCAGTGCAGAGCTATCTTGTGGCGTTCCGCCAGGCGAGCCCCAAGCCTTGTGAGCTGATCGTCTTTGACGCGCGCGAGTCCGTGAACGGCAAGAAAGTTCGGGAGCGGGCGCAAGAATGGGGCATGGCGAAAAGTTCATATGACGACGCGCGTAAAAGGGCGCTTAACGCCTGCTGCGTCTTCCTTAATCGGCTTGGCCGTCGTGTATTCTAAGTGAAACAACCGCACCGATTTGCGTTGGCCTGGCGGATTGTGTCCCGGACAAAATCGGGCTCTACATGCGCGCAGTTAGGCGGACTTGCGCCTGCACACTGATCCCCACATGCACCGCTGGTTATCTGAACGTCTCGCGTCCTTTGCGGGCGACGAGGATGTGGCGGCCCCGCCTCTTGAGGACGCAACTAAGGGAGGCGGGGCGCGCGGTCGTACCAAGAACGAGAATGCCCTCAGATTGCGCTAACCCAATAAAGGCGGCCCTCTTCGTTTGCGACGGCAAAGAGGGCCGTAGTCCAGCGTTAGACACCTTAGCAGGGTCGACCTCCGTCCATCCGCGATACCCACGCGGGGGCAGTAAGGTTCGCGATACGCAAAACGGTCTAGCTGTCGATGATCTGCGAGGCATGGGTAAACGCCGGTCCGGCAAAACCGGTTCCCAGCCGATCAGTTATTTTATTGCCCGCATCGCGGGGCCTGCACCGACAGCAATGCGCCCATGGTCTTGCGCAAGAGCTATCTCCGCCGAATGCAGACGCGAGATAGACATGCTGGCGGCATCGGCAAAGGCGGCTTCATCATCGATCCCCGTGGCGGCTGGTACACCATGCGCTGCGGCGTGGTGGATCCAAAAGCATGAAGACGACGGCGGTCTTTGCGACATTGAAGAGGGGCTCGCCATGTCTCTGGAAGATCGCCAGCGCAAAGCCATGATGGACTTCAACCGCTCCTCATTCACGCCCCCCGCGCCTCCCGCGTTTTCCCCCGCCCACAAGCGTCTCGACGCCATTGCCGCAGCTGACGAGCGCGACAGACAGCAGCGCAAGCAGGTCGAGCTAATGGAAGCTGATCTCATCGCCTACGCAAAGCAGGGCGAGCTGAAGCCCATCGAATAGGAGCAACACCATGCTTCAAGCGTTCTTCGCCGCCTTCCTCATGCTGTCCCTCAGCGCCTGCGGCCATATCTCCCGGCTCGGCGGGTCTGCCTGGTGACGCCGGAACAGCAATCCATTCGCGAGCTTCTGCTGGACGCCGCCAAACGCGCGCAACAGGAAGCCCGGATTCGAGCCTGCGAGCTGGAAGAATACGAACGCCGCCATGGATTTCCTCGGCAGCCAAAGCCCGCCGAGTACACGCGCCGCAATGCCGAGGACATTCACGATTGATCCCTTCTCTTTGGGCCGCGTGGTGGCATTTCTGGAGGCAAATGCAGTGGCCGCACAATCGCTGACCCAACAAATTCTCTGTCGCGGTAAGGGGCAGGCATGAGAGTCGTCATCTCAGTCCGCGATCAGGTGATGGCCCGCTTCGGCAATCAACTCACCGCCCTAGGGGCGGGGAAGGCCAACCTCGCCCTGCGCCGCGCCATGAACCACACCGGCGCAAAGGCCAAGACCCAAGTCTCCCGCGCGCTCACCACCCAGACCGGCCTGCCGCGCAAGACCATTGTCCGCGCCGTGCGTGTTCTCAACGCTTCCGTCGCCAACCTCAGCTTCGCCCTCGAAACGAAGGGCGGAGACATCAGCCTGAAATACTTCAAGGCGAGAGAAACTCGCCAAGGCGTCAGCGCCGCGCCATGGAACAAGCGCAAGGTCTACCCATCGACATTCACCAAGGGCGGTCGCTTCCCCAAGCGAAAGGCTCTCCGTAAAGGCAAGGGGCACGTATTCGCCCGCGCAGGCGCAGGGCGCCTCCCTATCAAGAAGCAGAAGTCAGGCCTCTACATCCCCCGCGAGATGGTCCAAGGCCAGACCAAGGACGCATGGGACCGCCTCATCGTCGCCGACCTGCTCCCCCGCGTCCGCCACGAGGTGGCGCGCATGCTGCCGAAGTGATCCCAGAAAACCCACGCCGCGCCGGCTGGGACTCCAAGGGGCCCACGGCAGCGCGATTGTCCGGGAATTCTCACCCGATTTTCGGCGGGCCGAGGTTGACCCGAGAGCATGACCGTTCGGGCCCCGGATCGTGGCGGATGGGAGACAGTGTGGCCCTAGGGCAACGCCACGGGTCCTTCCCCGGCACCCTGCAGTGCGGGCGGGAAGGCTCCCGAGATTTGAGTGTTTTTCCGAACTCGGTTTTTCGACTTCCCTTGCGCTTGCAACCTAGATCAGGATCACTGATGCCCTCAGTTACCGCCACCGCTGTGGGCCAACACATCGACGTCACGCGGCAGCGGGTGATGCAGTTTGTGGACGAGGGCGTGCTCATCCGGAACGAGGATGGCTCCTTCGACATCGACGATTGCCGGGTCAGGTATATCCGGTGGCTGCGAGATGATGGTCGCCGCATCAACAAATCGGCTTCAGCGAACCGGGTGCATGACGCGCGCGCCCGCGATATCGAGTTGAAGATCGCCGAGCGTGAGAACCGGCTCGTGGACATCGACGACGCAATCGGCGCGATGGACGATGTTGTCGGCGCCGTGAAAGCGGCCATGAGCGGGGTTCCTGCGCAGTTCACCGGCGATCTTTCTCAGCGCGCCAAACTTGAGACATTGCTTGGACAAGCCCTCAACGCAGCAGCCGATATGGTCACGGCGCAAGCCGCGGATCTTAGATCGGGCGGCGGCGCTCCTTCGATCATCGCCGGCGACGACGCCTGATAGCTGGGGTTCGACAAACCGCACTTATCCGCCGTCTGCAGGTCTGCCAGGCCCGCGCGATCCGTATTTCACGCCATATGGCGTGGCGTTCGGAAGAGCGGTGGCGTCGAGGCGCTATCGTCGCTGCGTCCTGTGTTGCGGCTCGCAGATGGGAAAGACGGACGCGCTGCTCGACATCATCGGCCAGCGCCTCGATCAGCGGCCGGCGCCGATACTCTATGTCGGTCCGAACCGGCAGTTTTTGAACGAACAATTCGAGCCACGGCTCATGGCGCTCCTTGACGAGGCGCCGGCGCTGTCGGCGAAGGTCGCGCGCGGCAAGCGCATGACGAAGACGAGGAAGACAATCGCCGGCGTGCCGCTCCGTTTGGCGCATGCTGGATCATCCACCGCGCTGAAATCTGATCCCGCGGGTCTTGCGATCACCGACGAAGCCGACGAGCTGATGGCCAACGTCAAGGGCCAAGGCGATCCGGTTGGATTGGTCGATGCGCGCGGCGACACCTACGCCGACTTTGTGCACGCGATTACATCGACGCCATCGCGTGGAATGAAGGAAACTGAGGTCGACCCGGTGTCCGGACTGGAGTTCTGGAAGGTGCAGGACTCTGACGACATCGACTCCGCAATCTGGAAGTTCTGGCAGGCCGGGACGCGCTATCACTGGACGTGGCGTTGCCCGCATTGCGCAGAAAGGTTTGTCCCGCGCTTCTCGTGCTTGGAGTTCGATGGCAAGGCGGACATGCGCTCCACAGCGGCGCGCGCTCGCGCCACGGCGGTTGTCGTATGCCCCCGCAACGGCTGCCTGATCGAGGACTCGGAAAAGACGGGCATGAACGCCTCGGGGCTCTATCTTGCCCCCGGGCAGGAGGTGACCGAGGACGATCAGGTGATCGGGGAGCCCATGGTGCAGAGCGACACAGCGTCGTTCTGGGTCTCTGGGCTGTGTTCGCCGTTCCGCTCATTCGGCGATCGCGCCGCGGCATATGTCGACGCGGTTCAGTCCGGCGACCCGGCGAAGGTGCAGACCGTCATCAACGCCGGTTTCGGCGAGCTGTGGGCGCCGACCGCAGGCGAGGCGCCGGAATGGGCCGAGGTCGCGGACCTGAAGCTGCCCTACAGGTTCCGGGAAATTCCGGAGGGCGTGCTGTTTCTGACGGCCGGCGTTGACGTGCAAAAGCGCAAGCTGGTTTATGTCGTGCGTGGCTGGGGCGTGAGGCAGGAATCGTGGCTCATCGAGCATGGCGAGTTGCACGGCTCCGGCGACACCAGGCTCGACGACGTCTGGCTGGATTTATGGGAGCAGGTTCTCGATACGGAATACGGCGATGGCCTGCGCATCGCGCGAGCCTTTATCGATTCCGGCTTTCGCCCTGACGATCCGCAACTCGGCGACATTCACAAGGTCTATGATTTCTGCCGGCGTCATCGCAGGCTCTGTTACGCGACCAAGGGCTGGGATCGCCGGCGCCAGCCGATCAGCGTCGCGCAAATCGAAGTCACGCCTGCAGGCAAGCGGCCGAAGTTCGGCCTCGACGTGGTGCATCTCGACTCCGACTTCATGAAGGAATGGGTTCATTCGCGCGTCCGCTGGCCCAAGGATCAGCCCGGCGGGTGGCATCTCTCGCTCGACGCATCCGAAGATTACTGCCGCCAGATCGTGAACGAAGCGCGGGTGCGTAAACCGGGCGGCGGTTACACATGGGTCTCGCGCGGCCCGCACGATTATCTCGACTCCGAGGCCATGGCTTACGCCGCCGCGAAAATGCTGGGCCTTGAAAGGCTCTCGGACAGCGCGGCGCGGCTGAGCCACACGCCGCCCGAGCGGCCCGCACAGGAAGATATCTCGGAGCTTCCTCCGTCGCCTCCGCCCCCGGCGGCAGCAACTGGGCGCCGACAATCGCAATGGTTAGGCCAGCGCCGTTCGAGCTGGCTCTGATTGATTTTCACCGGAGCACTCATGCCCGACATCGACGACAACATCGCTGCGCTGCGCGAGGCGATGGCATCAGGCGCGCTGAAGGTGCGCACCAAGACGGAAGGCGTCGAGAAAGAGGTCTGGTATCGCTCTTATTCGGAAATGCGCCAGGCGCTCGCCGATCTTCTTGAACAGCGTGACGGGCCGCGTTCCCGCCGCACGCTGGCCGGGTTCAGGAGCGGCGCGTGAATATCGTCGATCGAACCATCTCGTGGTTCTCGCCTGAGCGGGGACTGGCTCGCATCAAGGCGCGTGCGCGCGCCGAAGGCTTGACCAACGCCCGGCTCGCCTATCAGGGCGCAACGGCCGGACGTAGGGCCCAAGGCTGGCGGGCTGTATCGACCGACGCCAATGCGGAGACGCGGGGCGCTTCAATGCGCTTGCGCGATGTCGCCCGCGACATGGTGCGCAACAATCCGCACGCCGCACGAGCGGTGCAGGTCATCACACATAACGTGGTCGGCACCGGCATCATTCCGACCGCAGCCCTGACGACCGAGAAACACCGAGGCGAACTCGAAGTATTGCTCAAGGCGCATTTCGACACGACGGCCTGCGATGCTGACGGGAGGCACGATCTCTACGGGCTGCAGGCGCTCGCCATGCGCACGGTTGTCGAATCCGGCGAGGCCATTGTGCGCAAGCGGCCGCGCCGCGCCGAGGATGGTCTGCCGCTGCCGTTTCAGATCCAGGTGATGGAGCCTGACCACCTCGACTCGTCCATCGACGGACCGCAGCCGAACGGTTCGTTCGCGGTTCAGGGCGTCGAATACGACGGTATCGGCAAGCGCATCGCTTATCATTTGTTCCAGGAGCATCCTGGAGCCATGTCGACCTATCGCACATTCACCAGCGTGCGCGTTCCCGCCGAGTTTGTCGCTCATATCTACCGGAGCGACAGGCCGGGGCAAGCGCGCGGCGTCTCATGGTTCGCTCCCGTCGTGTTGCGCATGCGCGACTTCGCAGACTTCGCTGACGCCCAGCTGGTGCGCCAGAAGGTGGCGGCGTGTTTCGCAGCCTTCATTGAAACCGAGGACACCGGCGCGGGGCTCATAGGGGCCACCCCAGAGGGGCAATCGCATCCGCTGGAAATGCTCGAGCCGGGCATCATCGAACGGTTGCGCGTTGGCGAGAAGGTGAGCTTTGGCGCCCCTCCGCAAGTGGCTGGTTATGCCGAATACATGGGCGCGACTCTGCACGAGATAGCAGCGGGGTTGGGCGTCAGCTATGAGGCGCTGACCGGCGACCTGAAGGGTGTGAACTTTTCATCTGGCCGCATGGGCTGGCTTGAGTTTCAGCGTTCGATTGACGCCTGGCGGAATCACATGCTGATGCCGCAATTCTGCGAGCCTGTGTCTCGCTGGTTTCTGGAAGCGGTTGCTGTCGGCACTGGCAAGCGCGCCCCGGCGCAGATCACATGGACGGCGCCGCGCCGTGAAATGATCGACCCGACCCGCGAAATCCCAGCCATCCGCAACGCCATCCGCGCCGGGCTGTCTTCGCGCTCCTATGAGCAGCGGCGGCTTGGCTTCGACCCGCACGACCTCGATGCTGAAATCACAGCAGACAATGCGCGCGCCGACGCTTCTAAACTGATCTTCGATTCAGATCCGCGCCGCGTGACCATTCAGGGCCGAATGCAGGACGGCTTCCGGCCCGACGACGAAGACTGAACTTCCACAGGAGATTTGACTGATGACGCACCGACTGATCGTCGGCGGCGACCTCGTGCTGTTCGGGGACGTCGGCGACATGTGGGGCGACGGCTCCGGCTTCAAAGCGCAGGACGTCCTTGAGGCTCTGGCCGAAATCGGCGCGGCTGATGTCAATGTCCGACTGAATTCCGGCGGCGGCTCCGCATGGGATGGCGTCGCCATTTACAATGCGCTGCGCGCGCACACCGGCAAGGTAACGGTTCACGTCGAGGCGATCGCGGCTTCCGCGGCTTCCGTCATCGCGTTGGGTGGTGATGAGCGCATCATGCGCCGCGGCGCGATGATCATGATCCACGACCCCGCGAACATCACATGGGGCACTGCCGAGGATCACGCCAAGGCCGCCGCCATGCTGAACAAACTCGGCGACGTCATCGCCGGCATCTACGCCGCGCACACCGGCTCCAGCGTCGAGGATATGCGCGCGCTGATGCTGGAAGAAACGTGGATGGGCTCCGACGAAGCGCTTGAACGGAAGTTCGCCACCAGCACAGACGACAGCGAGGCTGATGCGTTCGCCCGCTTCGATTATCGCGCCTATGCGCGCGCCCCCCTTTCCTCATTGCAGGGCGCGCAACGCGCTCGTCCTGCTTTCCCCGCGGCTGCGTCCGCTCACAAGAAGGAGCCCACAATGGGTGACCCGACCAAAACCGCAGTGGCCGCGGAAGTGCAGGCCACGAATGTTATTCCGCCCGCACCGGCTCCCGTTGCCGCTGTTCCCGCGCCCGCTCCTGCACCGGCCCCTGTGGCGGCGAAGGACGTCACCAAAGACATCATGTCGCGCTGCCGCGCCGCAAAACTATCGATCGATGACGCCATGGCGATCGTCGACGCAGTCGGCACGGGCGACGACGCAGTTTTGAAGGCGCAGGATATGATCATCAACAAGATTGCCGATCGCGATCCGGCTCCCAAGCAGGCGCTGCCGCGCGCGGAAGTCACCGCAGATGGCCGCGACCGGTTCAAGGAAGGCGCAACCCGCGCGCTCATGCATCGCGCCGGAATCGCAGGCGGCGAGGTCAACGAGTTCTCCGGGCTTACGATCCGCGAACTCGCCCGCGAAAGCCTTTCGCGCGCCGGTCTGAATTCGGCGTTCAACGATCCGCTGCTGATGGCGGGCGCTGCGCTTTCGCCGATGATGTCGGCAGGCATGCACTCCACCTCGGACTTCGTCGAAATCCTCGCGAACATCGCCAACAAGAGCATGCTCAAGGGCTACGAGGAAGCCGAAGAGACCTTCGAACGCTGGACAGCGCGCGGCGTGCTCGTCGACTTCAAGCCGGTCCGTCGCATCGATCTCGGACTCGCCCCGAACCTGATCGAAGTGCCGGAAGGCGCCGAGTATCAGTACGGGACGATGGGCGATCGCGGCGAGACGATCCAGCTCGCCACCTTCGGGCGCATGTTCGCCATCACCCGCCAGGCGGTCGTCAACGATGACATGAACGCCTTCACCCGCGTTCCGATGCGCATGGGCCGCGCCGCCCGCCGCACCATCGGCAATCTGGTGTATGCTGTGCTGACAACGAACGCCGCAATGGCTGATGGTGTCGAGTTATTCCACGCCACCCACAACAACCTCGCCGGCACGGCTGCGGCCCCCAGCGTCGATTCGCTCGATCTGGCCCGCGCCGCGATGGCCAAACAAAAGGACAAGGAGGGCCACGCGACGGCTCTCAACATCCGTCCGCGTTACTTCCTTGTGCCCGTCGCGCTCGAAGGCAAGGCGCGCGTGTTGATGACGTCGGAGAAAGACCCGAACGCCGCAGTGAACGCCGCCAAGCCGAACCACGTCAACGGGCTCGCCGAGGTGGTTTCCGACGCGCGCCTCGACGCTCACTCGCCCACGGCGTGGTATCTCGCCGCCGATCCGAACGCGCACGACACCATTGAGGTGGCATACCTCAACGGCAATTCCTCGCCCGTGCTCGAGCAGCGCGACGGCTGGAACGTCGACGGCGTCGAGTTCAAGGTCCGCATTGACGCCGGCGTGAAGGCGCTCGGCTACCAGGGCCTCTACAAGAACGCCGGCGCTTAATCGCCCGATCCAACTTCACCATGAGGCCGCCTGATCCGGGCGGCCTCTTCTGTTTCAGCCTCAATCAAGAGGAATCGAGATGAAGAATTATATCGCTCCCGGCGACACAGTTGACGTCGCCGCCCCCTATGAAGTCGCCAGCGGCGCTGGCGCGCTTGTCGGATCGCTGTTTGGCGTCGCCACGGCGGACGCTGCCAACGGGGCGCCTGTCCGCCTCAAGACCACCGGCGTGTTTGATCTCGCAAAGACATCCGCGCAGGCATGGACGGTCGGCGCGAAGATCTATTGGGACAATTCGACCAAGCTTGCGACCACGACGGCTGCGTCCGGCGCCAATGCGCTGATCGGCGTCGCGATCGCTGCCGCAGCGAACCCGTCCGCTGTTGGGCGTGTGCGCCTCAGCGGCGCATTCACGATCTGATAGCCCCAATGAACAGGTGGGCTCGCTTTGACAATCTCGTTGGCCGTCAGGTCAACAAGACGTTCGGCGAGCCCATCCTCATTGTGCCGCGCAAATCCGTCCCGAAACGCGGGGCCGTCGCAGATCCAGATCGCGAGCCGCGCACGATCGTCGGCGTCGTCTCGATATCCTCTGGCGATCAACCCATCGAAGGCTCGCGCCGCGGCACAGAAATCACCGGGTTCACCACTCTTGCAACGTCGCAAGCGCGCGTCTGGCTGTCTGCGGTTGAGGCCGGGAAACTCGGCTTCCACCCGCTGAAGGACGACGCCGTAAGCCTGCCAGATCGGCCCGGCGTCTCCTATTCGATCGTCCGCGTTGATCCGAGCGATATCGGCGACATCACGCTTCATCTTGTTCTGGAGAGCCAGCAGTGAGCCTTGTTTCACTGGCGATCCGCTGGACGCTCTGGCGCGCGTTGTACGGCAAAACATACGCCGGCGAGCGCGTCTACGATTCCGCCGTGGCGCCGATCGAGGACATGGTTTCGGAAGAGCCGCATCCGTTCCTCACCATTTCGACCGAGGACGAATCCGGCGAGGTCTCTGGCCACGATTATGCCGAGGCGAACCGCACGTTAGACATCAACGTCGAGATCGCGCTGGCGACAGAATTGCGCATGAGTGGCCGTCCGAACGTCCCACATACGGACGAAGGGCTGGAAATGGCGATCAATCTGATCGGCCGGCAGGTGATGTATGTCCTGCAAGCCGATCCGTCGCCATGGGCTGATCTCTTTCGCTGGTTCGCCTGTTCTGGAAAGAAACTGCACACCCGGCGCGGCGCCGACGTCGAGAAGGGCATCCGCTTCGCCGCCCGGCAAGTCACCATCACCGTTGAACCTATCCACGAGCCTGAGTTCGGCGCTGCGCCTTCTGGAGTCTGGGCGCGGCTTATCGCAGAGATGCGCGAGGACGACATTCTCAGCGTGTACGCCGACACGCTGCACGACGCCATCATAGGCGAGGCGGTCCCCGACTGGCGCCGCCTGATTGCCCGTCTTGGACTGACGAACGACGGCGCATCTGCAGTCGGCATCGGGCCACTTATTCCCGACGAGGCGCCGCTAACGGCTGGCGAATTGTCAAGCGACGGCGATCAGCTCGCGTTCGCCGTCGAACCAAGCGCCGAAGCGGATGGCTTGTTGGCGATCGTGGCCGTTCTTTGAGGACGAATCTATGGCTGAAGCCGTCTGATGTTTAACGCCGACGAGTTCGGGGAACTCATAAAGGTCACCGTCGATCTGTCGCGCGAGGTCGCGCAGTTGAAGCGCGAACTGGCCGGCATGGTGAAGGTCGGCAGGGTTGCTGAGACGGACGCACAGAAGGGCTATCGCCTCGACTTCGGCAACGATGATAATGGCCAACCGAAACTCAGCCCATGGCTTCCGCACCCGGAAGCGGGCGGCAAGGCGAAGAGTTGGTTTCCTCTAAGCCCGGGGCAGGTCGTCGCCATGATGACGCCGCCCGGCGATCCGAGGCAGGGTTTCCTACTTCGTGACGGGTTCACGGATCAATACAAGCAGCCGTCCGAAAATCTGCAAGAGAATGTGTTCGAGTTCGGCAACGCCCGGGTCGTGATAAAGGACGATCACGCCAGCATCACGGTCGGGTCCGCATCGATCACCATCGCCAACGGCGTGATTACGCTCAAGGCGTCGCAGATCAAGCACGAGCGAGCCTGATGGCTTTCGCGCATCGTCACGGCGACGCGCGCGTCTGTGGCGCATCAACAATTGTCACCGGCCAGAACTTCGTGACCGTCGAGGGGCAGCTTTGGGCGGTGCATGGCGACCCAAATTCACACGGCGCCGGCGACCTCATTTCATCGCGGTCCTGGATCACGATTGATGGGAAGCCGATCATCGTTCAAGGCGACGCTGCAGCGGCGGACAATCTTTGCCCGATCGTGGGCGGGCCGCACTGTGCGCCAAGCGCAGTAGGGCACAGCACGCTGACCGACGTTCAATAAACCGGAGAGACGAATGAGACAGCGATATCGCGTGCTCGACGCCGACGCGCAGTCGGTGACGGGCCAAGCCGTCACGCCTGAGCGCATGGTCGATCTCACAGCGCGCGAGGCCCGCTATCCGCTCGATCAGGGATTGATTGAACCCGCGCCCGCGCCCAGCCCGCCAGTGATCGAGGACGCGCCGCGCCATCCTCTCGACCACGATGGGGACGGACGCAAAGGCGGCAGCCTTCCAGGGCCGCGCCGCCGCCGCGCCGTTCCTGCCGCCCCAATCCCGGAACCTGAAACCGCGCCTGTCGCGGACACGGAAGACTGACCGAATGACCGGCGTGAACCGCGTCGACGGGCGTCTCCTTTCGGGCTTCGCCCATGTCGTCCAGTCCATCGACGTCGTATTCTCGACATGGATCGGCGAGCGCGTGATGCGTCGTCACTTCGGGTCGTCCGCGCCAATCCTGCTCGGAAGACTGATGACGGCGAACACAATGCTGCGGTTCTTTCATCTTGTCGCAGTGGCGATCGAGGTCTGGGAGCCCCGTTTCAAGATCGCACGCGTAACGCCCATGGATCTCGGTCCTGAGCAAATTCGGCTCGGTCGCTTCGCCTTCGTCATCGAGGGTGAGTATCGCCCGCGCGGACACCTCGGCGATCCGACGCCCGAGGGCAAGATGCGGCGCCTTGCAGTCGCCACGGACGATAGACGATTCATTGTGAGCGAGGCCGGCCTATGACAATCGGGATTCCGGCCGACATTGACCTTGCCGGCCTGCCGCCCCCAGAGGTTATCGAGGAGCTTTCCTTCGAGGCGATCCTTGCCTCGCTCGTGGCGGAATTTCAGGCGCGCTGGCCCGCATGGGAAATGGGCGCGCTCGAAACCGATCCAATCATGATCGCGCTGCAGGTCGCCGCCTATCGCGAGCAGAATTTGCGCGAGCGCATCAACGAGGCGGTGCGCTCCAACATCCTGCCGTTCGCGATCCAGGGCGATCTTGATCAGCTCGCTGTGTTTTACGACGTGCTGCGGCTTGATGGCGAAAGCGATGAACAATTCCGCCGCCGCATCGTGCTCGCAATCTTGGGCCGCTCAACAGGCGGCACAGCCGAACGCTATCGGTCCATTGCTCTCTCGGCGGATGTGCGAATTGCAGACGTCGTGGCCTGGCGCGAGCCGCTTTCGCCGGTGATCCGCATATCGGTGCTGAACTCGCTCAACAACGGCGCGCCTTATCCTGAAATGCTGACGGCAGTTAGCGAAGCATTGAACGCGCCCGCCATAAAAATGGTCAATGACACCATGGTCGTTCAAGGCGCCGTGAAGCAGAGCGTCAACGTGTCCGCAAACGTGTGGATGCTGCCCAACGCCCCGCAGGCCACGTTCGAAGGCCTCGAGCAGGCGCTGCGCGACGCTTGGGTGCAAGAGGGCGGGCTAGGCCGCGATCTCACGCAATCGTGGCTCATAGCGCGCCTGATGCGGCCCGGCGTGCAGCGCGTGCAGATCATCACTCCTGTCGCTGATGTGACGGCGCCGTTCCATGAAGCGATTGCGCTCGGGACGATCACGCTGACCGACCGGGGCCGGGCCTATTGATGACCGACGATCACCTTTTGCCATCGAACGCCACGCCGTTTGAAAAGGCGCTGTCGCTATCCACCGACGTGATCCCGCGCGTTGGTTGGGCGGCGATGGAAATGCGCGGCTTGAAACTCCGCAATCCACCGCCGTCGTTCCTGCCGTTCCTGCTCTACGAGTACGGGCTGGGGCCCATCTCGAGGTTCTTCGAGGACCCGCGAGAATGCATCGCTGAGGGCATCGCATGGCAGCGCGTGCGCGGCACGCAGGACGCCATCACACGGGCTCTGGACTGGATCGGCTACGGGGGCGAACACGAGAATTTCCCCGTGCGGCGGCGCCGGTGGAATCTGTTCATGCTGGAAATGGACAGACTCCGTGACTTCGAGGACCCCGATCTTGCAAATATAGAATATCTCGCCGGGCTTTCCGTCGCCCTGCGCTCGCGGTTCTGGCGCGGCTTCAAAGACTACGACGTGCGCCCCCTCGAATACGGATGGTCACGCTGGGGCCAGTCGCTTTACTCGACTTACTCGGGCGCCCGCATCCGCGCAAATGGCGCCAAATGGTCCTTTGGCCGCACGTATGAGCGCGATTACTCGCCGACGCAGGATGATCTCGAAGCCCTCGACGTGTGGATCGAGGATAGCGAAGACCCTTCTCTGACGTGGGGCGAATTTACGTGGGAAGAGGAAGACGTCACCTGGGCGTCTTCGCCCGCCGATGTGCGTTCCCGCCTCATGGCTTCCGGTGTGCTGGCAAAAAGCGCGTGGGTTCTGTTTCGCGACGAAAATGGCGCAGCGATCGGCGCCCGTCGCGCGCGGGTGAAGAGGGGCGTGGCGCTTGATGCGACAGGCCCTTACGAATTCGGCGGTGCCCGATACGCGCCGTTTGACGCAACCAATGCGATCTATGTCGAGGCGATGACCGACTTCGGCGACGGCTACAACGCCAATCAGCTCATCGCGCCGGGCATTACTGTCCCTGCAGGATCTCAAGTCGGGTCTATCGTGGCGACGTTCGGGTCAATCGTCGCAAAGCAATGGTCGCTTCTGCTCGGGCCTCAACTCTCCAACCAGACAAAGCCGGGCGCTCTTTGGGCGAACGCATCTCAGCTAATCGGCGGCGTCGAGATCATGCCCACCGATTGCGACATCGAGTTCAGCCGAACGGTCCGTGAGCGGTTCAAGGCGGTTCTTCGCTTCTAAGGACATTTGCATGCCAGCTCCATTCAATCACGCCTCCGGCTTGCCGGCGGTCTACGATCGCACGCCTGATTTTCCCAATTTCACGCGCCTGCTGTTTCGTGAAGACCGCATCGCGCAGGCGTCCGAAATGATGGAGCTCCAATCCATCGTTGAAGGGCGCGGCCAGCGTGTCGGGCAAATGGTGGCGCGCGATGGCGATCGGGTTTCTGGCGCTGACGTGTTGGTTAGCCCTGACGATGGGTCCGTCTTTCTCGCCGCCGGGCGAATCTATGTCGCTGGCGATGTGCGCGATGTGACGTCACGGACGCTGACCGAAGTTCCGATGGATGAGGACGTCCAGATCGGCGTGCGCATTATCCGCGCAGTCATCACGGAACTGGACGAGCCGGCTCTCCTCGGGCTTCATCCCGGATCAGAGGGCGAGGGCGAACCGGGCGCGGGCCGCGAGGTCGAAACCATCGCCTGGGGCTGGAACGGCGACGGCGAGGCGGGCGATCTTTACCCGGTTTATTTCATGCGCGACGGCGTGGTCATCGACCAGACGCCGCCGCCCAACTTGTCGGGGATCAATCAGGCGATCGCATCTTATGATCGCGACGCGAACGGGCACTACGTCGTGCGCGGTTGCAAGGTCTCACCGCTCGGCCTGATCGGGGGCGCATGGCATTTCGCCATCAGCGAGGGCGTCGCCAACATCAACGGATTCAAGCGCACGCGCGAAAGCGCTCTGCGACATGTTCAGGCCGACGAGCCTAATCTGCGCACAGTGACGAGCGAGCCTCATGTTTTCACGGGGACGGACCCCAATGTCATCAAGACGAATTATGGGCCGATCAATGCGCTGACGACCGTCGTGGTCGAAAAGCAGAAGACGGTCAGCGTCACCAAGGGCGTGACGAATTCGCTCGACGCGCTGCCGGATTCGTCCGTGACGACGATCATCTCCGTTGTCCAGGGCGGTACGACATACGTTCCGACGACCGATTATGTGAAGTCCGGTGACTCGGTGTCATGGGCTCCGGCTGGCGCTGAGCCTTCGTCCGGGTCGTCCTATAACGTGACCTACCGCTATCTTTCAGTCGTCACCGCCGACGCCTCGACGACCCGGTCGGTGACGGTCTCCGGCGGCTTTGATGGCGGGTCCGTGTTCATCACCTACAGCTACAAGCTGCCGCGCATCGACCTTCTCTGCCTCGATCAGAACGGCCACAGCGTCTACGTGAAGGGCGTCTCCGCAATCCTTCGGCCGAGGCGCCCGAGCGCGCCTGCGACCCTTCTCGGGCTCGCCTGGATATCCAACGTGTGGGACGCTTCGCCGCTCGTCGAGCAGGTGGACGTCCGCTCAGTCACGTTCGAAGAATTGTGGCATTACCTGCGCCGCCTCTGGACGCTCACCGACCTTGTTGCGCTCGAGCGCCTGAAAAGCGATATCGACAACCGCGAGCCTGTCGCCAAGAAAGGCGTATTCGTCGACCCGCTGGTTGACGACACTTACCGCGACGCAGGCGAGCCGCAGACAGCGGCCATTGTCGAAGGCTTTATGCGGCTGGCGATCGACCCGACATTCTATCGCCCCGTCATGACGGGGCCGATCATGCTCGACTACACGGACGAGATCATCATCCGGCAGGATCTTGTCACGTCGTGCATGAAGATCAATCCGTATCTGAATTTCACGCCGCTGCCGGGCGAGTTGCAGCTTTCGCCTTCGTCGGACTTCTGGACCGAAACGCAGACCATCTGGCTTTCGGAGGAAACGCGCGAATTCGTCGGGGCGCAAAACCGAACCGAAACGATCGTCCGGCTTGAGGATGAGCGCACGCAGCGCATTGATTTTCTCCGGCAGATTTCCGTGGGCTTCACGATCCGCGGCATGGGCAATGGCGAAATCTTGGAGACCCTTACCTTCGACGGCGTTGACGTTAAGCCAGCGGGGACGCAGACGGCCAATGCAGAAGGCGTCATCACGGGATCATTCCTGATTCCAGCGAACGTCACGGCAGGGACCAAGGACGTGCTTGCCGAAGGCATGGGCGGGACGAGAGCCCGGGCGCAGTTCGTAGGGCAGGGGACGATCGATATCGACGTCATGCGCCGCGTCACAACGGTATGGCGCGCGCCGCCCGAGCCGCCCGTTGAAGAGCTTCAAGTTTTTGATCCGAACATGTGGGACGTCGATCCTCTTGCGCAAACTTTCACGCCGCCTGAATTTCGGTTCATCACCGGCGTCGATATCAAGTTCTGCACCAAGGGCGACCCGGCGAACGGCGTCATCGTCCAGTGCAGGGGCGTCGAGAACGGCACACCAACGTCGCAAATTCTGGCTGAAGCCTTCGTCGACATGAACGCAGTCGTTCTTGAGGAATGGACGCAGGTCACGTTCCGCGCCCCGCTGTTCGTTGCTCCCGATCGCGAATACTGCTTTGTGGTCCTCACCGATGATCCCGATCACGCAGTCGCGATTGCGCGCATCGGCGATTTCGACGCAGTCAGCCAGTCCTTCGTCGGCGCGCAGCCCTACACGGTCGGCGTCATGCTGTCCTCGTCGAACGCGCGAACATGGACGCCGCACCAGAACGAAGACATGACGTTCCGCGGCAAGGCGGCCGTGTTCGCTCCGACGTCGAAGACGGTGAACCTCGGCACGTTCGCTGTGACGAATATGTCAGACATCATGATCCGTGCGGCGGTCCTTCTGCCAAGTGCGGATTGTCGCGTGGTGTTCGAGGTCGAGCGCGCCGGCGGGGCGAAGATTTACCTCCTGCCGAACCAGCCCTTCGAATTCCAGGAGTACGTGACCGAGAACATCATCGTGCGCGCGCTTCTCACTGGCACGGCGAAACTCTCGCCGGTCCTGTTCCCCGGCGTCCTGGTGATTGCAGGCTCGCTGCGTTCAAGCGGAACGTACATCACCCGCGCCTTTGAAATGGGCTCGGCCATCCGCATGTCGGCATTCTACAAGGCGATGCTGCCTGCAGGGTCTACGATAGCCGTCGAGATCGACGCCGCGGACGATGATTGGTCCTCAGTGACCGTGCATGCGACGGAAGCCCTGAATGAGGGTTTCGTCGAGCGCGAGCATCGCGTGACGCCGTACACGGCGGAAATAGGCCGGCTTCGCATCACGTTGACCGGCACGCCGGCGGCACGCCCGCTGCTCGCTGATCTTCGCGCTGTCTCGATTTAAGGGGCGCTCTGAATGACGATCGTCGACAATCGGACATCGAACCTCAACCTGCCGCTTCCAGCGGCGGTCAATAAACTCTCGGATGACGTCGCCCGCCTGATTGCGGCGCTCAACGGGATCGACTCATCTCTCGCGAGCACCATCGCCAGCCTGTCTGGCAAGGCGAACACGTCGCACGGCCACTCCATCAGCGACGTTTCAGGATTGCAATCCGCGCTCGATCAGAAGATCGGGACCGGGACGAACCTGCCGATTTCGCAGGTGACGGATTTGCAGGCCGCGCTCGACGCCAAGGCTCCTGTCAATAATGCAAACCTGACGGGCGCGCCAACAGCTGCTGCGGCCAGTGCGGGCGATAACTCAACACGCATCGCCACGACGGGATGGGTTCGGCTACAAGGCTATCTGACGGCGGTCCCGGACGGCGCCGTCGTAAGCGCGAAGATCGGCGATCTGGCTGTCACGAGCGCAAAGCTCGCCAATAGCGCGGTCACGGCCGGCAAGATCGCAAACGACGGTGTGAGCGCGACGGCCCAGATCGCCGATGGAATCGTCACGCCCTCCAAGATGAACAATGGCGCGGCGGTTTCCATTCTCGGGCGGTCAGCCAATTCCACCGGCGTGCGCGCGGACATTGCCGCCGGCGCAAATGGCGGCATTCTCTCGCGCCTTTCCAACGCGCTCGGCTTCAATACGCTCACGGCGATCTTCGACGCAGTTTTCGGCGCCAATGAAGGACGCGTACTTCGCCGGGGCGCATCGGCATGGGAGGCCGCCGAACTTTCAACCGGCGGCATGGATCTGATCGGCACGCTCACCACGACCAGCGGCACGACGCACACGCTCAGCAGCATCGCTGCCGATTACAAGGAGTGGCTGTGCGTCATCGAGGGTGTGAACCTCACAAGCACGGCGCCGCTCCAAGTCGCGCTGTCTCTTGATGGTTCGACCTTTTCCGCAGCGAAGACGATCAGCGACAGCCTGGCGGGGCTGGGAGGGGCTGGGTTCAGGGGCGCCCTGCGCATCCACCGGGCCAACATCGTCACCACAGCACGGGCGTTCGTCGCCAACATCGCCGCCGATCCGGCGTCAGACATTGGATCGACGCGGGCGGGCCTTATCGCAACAGTCTCGGGCGCCCCAAACGCGATCCGCTTCTCAGGCGGGACGTTCAACGCTGGCGCGATCTATATCTACGGGGTGAAATAAGATGGCGCGCTTCCATGTCATCAAGAACGCGCAGACAGGCGCAACCTCGCAGGTTCCATTTACGCTGGAAGAAGAAGCCGCCGCGGATGCAGCCGCCGCATTCGTGCCCGTTCCGCAGATCATCTCAAGCCGCCAGTTTTTTCAGCAACTGGCTGTCATGGAAGCGATTACCGAGGCTGAAGCGGAGGCCGCATTGGCCGGAACAATTCCGCCCGCCATGCTGTCTGTTATCAACACGATGCCCAATGCGCCGGATCGCTTCTCAGCGCGAATGCTGCTGATCGGCGCCAAGGAATATCACCGCGACCATCCTCTCGTCTCTGTGTTTGCCGCAGCAATGGAATGGTCAAGCGGGCAGGTCGACGACCTGTTCCGCGCAGCGTCTGTGCTTTGAAAGTCTGAACTAAATCCGAACGGCCATCCAAACCGGACGGCGAACCCCGCCCCGCCAAGAGGCGGGGTTTTTTATTGAGCAAGGAGCAATGCGATGAGCGCGCCGCAGTTCGGTATCATCAACCTTCGGCCCGAAAATGAGCCGATCCCAGTCATGGGCGCCGACTTCTCGAAGATCGGCATCATCACCACCAGCGAGGATGCTGACGACGAAGTGTTTCCGGCGCTGACGCTGGTTAATTTCTCGTCATCTGAACCAACATATCTCGCGGCCCTTGGCACCGGCTATCTCGCCGACGCGGTGAAGGGCGTCAACGCGCAACTCGGGCCGCTTGGCGTCGCGGCGGACATCACCGTCGTGCGCGTGGCGGAGGGAGTTGACGCAGCCGCGACGCTGACCAACGTCATCGCTGGCGTGAACCTGATGAAGACGGCGCCCGAGGTTGTGAACCGCACGCCGCGCATCATCATCTGCCCCGGCTATACGGCGTCGCGTCCCGAAAACGAAGCCAACCCGGTCGTGGCTGCGCTGCCGCCGGTGCTGAACGCTTTGCTGGCGGTGGCTATCGTCGACGGTCCGGATTCTTCGCGCGCGGCCGCCGAGACATGGCGCGAGGATATCCAGTCCGAACGCATCATCCCGGTAGCCGTCTCCGCGCGCGTCTGGGAAGTTGACGAGGCTGTGACCCGTCCAATGTCGCCGCGCATTGCTGGCCTCATGGTGCGCATCGACAACGCCAACAGAGGCGAGCCCTTCCATCCGATCGCCAATCGGCCGATCTTTGGGATCGTCGGCACGAACCGCCCGATTGCATTCTCGCTCACTGACGGCGCCACGGAAGGCCAGCTTATGCTCGCGGCTGATCTGGGCATCGTGGTGCGCGGCGAGATCGGCGTTGACACGGCGATTGCTGATGGCGGCTTCGTCTATATCGGCACGGAATCCTGCGCCGAGGGCGAGCTGTGGTCCCAGTTCCACCAGGTGCGCGGCGCTGATTACCTGACCGTGAAAATGATGCGGATCACGCGTCAATTCCTTGGCCGGGCGATTAACGCCGATATGGTCGAGGCGTGGCTCAACTCCATCAAGTTCATGCTGCGCGATCACAAGGCGGCGAACGACATTCTGGGGTATGACCTGGAATTCCCCAAGAGCCTGAACAGCTCGGAGCAGATCCGGCTCGGCCGGCTAACGGTTCGCCCGAAGATCGAGCCCGCGCCCGTGTTCCGCGTCGCCACCCACGAGGTGCGCCGCTATCGCCCGGCAATCGACGAGCTCGTGGCCACCATCATCTCGCGTCTGTCCGCCACGTCGTAAGGCGCGGCCCGCATCCATCAACGCAGGACACAATCTCACTTTCAGGAGACATGAATTATGGCCCAGCCTCTCTACGTCCTCGAGGCGGTTGACGTGCGGCGAGCGGACGAACCCGACTCCAGCCGCGCAGTCACGCTCTCGAAACTCGCCCTTCCCGAAATCAAGCGCAAGACGTCCGGCTACGCGCCGGGCGGCGGCGTCGGGGAGGTGAATTTCTCATTTCCGCAGGTCGATCCGATCGAGCCCAAATTCGAACTTAAGGGCTTCGATCCCGACATGCTGCGCAAGATGGGCTTCGCCGCCGGAGCCTACGACAAGTGGACGTTCGCGGGGGCTGTCCGCAATAAGCAAGGTGGCCAGATCCTCGCCGCGCGCGCCGTCATTCAGGGCGTGATTTCTTCGTGGGCGCCGGATGAGTTCTCGGTGGGCGAATTCTTCGGCTGCAATTATCTGCTGCACGAAGTCACGCACTACGAGTTCATCCTCGACGGCGAAGAGCTTTGGTATTGGGATTTCTATGAGCGCGAAGGCCGCAGCGGCGGCATCTCGTGGTTCGGGGATATCCGCACAGCTCTCGGCGGTTGACAGGCGGCCGGGCCAAGCAAGCCCGGCCTTTACTCGATCAATTTATAGGATCGCGCCACCCTGCGAATTTGCGTGCAATGGGCGGTCTTCTGCGATGCGGTCATATCGTCGATCTCCGCTCGCGCCCCGATCGTCATCAAGTTGAGCATGCCTGCAAAGCCCATATCGCTGGGCTTCACCCTGGATTCGATGAACCGCGCGATCGCGGCCTGATCGAATTTTAGGCCGCATGCCACTTCTGATCCAAGAACGGACCCGAGGTTCATCGCCACGGTTGAAGCCTGAGCGGGCGCTGTGACCAGGCAGGTCAACGCTAACGCCAAAACGGATTTTCTCATCCGTGAACCCTCCAATGGAGCCAATAATGGACACTATTACTCTTGCCCGCCCGATAGTCCACGATGGAAAGGACTATAAGGAGTTCCCCGTCGACGAGCCCACTATGGGTGCGATCGAGGCGATGGAAGACGCCAGGCGAGACGGCAAGTCCGACGCCACGGCCTTCGTCATGCTTCTGGCCCACGATTCCGGGTGGCCTGCCGACGCTATCCGCAAGGTTCGCGCCTCTGACTTCAAGAGGATCACGGAGGCGTTCGCCCCTTTCGTAGCGGCCGAGACGGAGAGTGGTGGTTCGCCGTCGACGTGATTGCGGCCGACATTGCTCACGTCCTGCACATCCCGATTCCCGCCATGCGCGGTGAGCGGTGGTCAAAAATCATGGTCTGGCACCGGCAGTCTCGCCGGATAGCCAAGTCGCTCTCCATCCCGCTTCTGCAGACAGGAACCGCGCCCGATGACGACTCTGACGTCTAGGCTGGTCGTCTCGCTTATCGACCAGGTGAGCGGGCCGGCTCGCAAGGCTGGTGCCGCGATCCAGGGTCTTGTGCGGCAAGCGAGCACGGCCGCGCGCGCGCAGACGCAAGTGGTGGCGGGCATCCAGCGTCAGATGATGGTGGCGACGACGCAGGCGCGCAGCGCAATGGCGAGCATGCGCGGGAACGCTATGCATGCGACGGCTGCGTTCGCTGCACCTCTGGCTCTTGCCGGGCGGTTCGGCTTCCAGGCTGCTTATGAGTTTCAGAAGGTCGGGAACAACGTCCAAGCCGTCACGCAGATGACGGACGAGCAGCGCAAGAGCCTCGAAGGCTATGCGCAATCGCTCAACAATCTGTTCCCATTCACGAACGCTGAAATTATGAAGGCGGCGTTCGAACTGGGGCGAGCTGGTCTCAGTTTCGAGCAAATCATGGGCGCGCTGCGCGGTACGCTGAACCTCGGTTTGGCGGGCGATATTGAACTGCAGCAGGCGTCTGATATCGCGACCAACGTGATGACGGCCATGGGCTTGCCCATGAAGACGGCCGAGGAAGCCTCGAAATCTCTGACCCGCGTCAATGACGCGCTCGCTTACTCCGCCAGCCGGTCAAATACTGACGTTCGCCTTATGGGCGAGACGTTCAAATACGTCGCACCGATCGCTCGAGTCGTCGGCATGAACATCGAGCAGGTCGCCGCTGCCGCGATGGTTATGGCGAACAATGGCATTAAGGGATCTGAGGCGGGCGTCGCGCTGCGCTCCATGCTCATTCGCATGGTGAAGCCAACGGGCCCGGCTCTGAAGGCGCTCGATCGCCTGAAAATCAGTCTCTCGGACTTCGTGACGCACAAGCGCAAGATTGCCGGTTCCGACCTTGCGTCATCGCTTCAACTCGACGGAATCACGATGCCGAAAGGCGCCGTCCAGCAGATGGACCGCGCTCTCAACGATCCGAGGCTGAAAAAGTCGGTCGGCGCCATGACGGCGGCACTGACGAAGATCGTCACCAACGCGCTCGGTTCTGGCTCCATCGTCGACAAGGAGAAAGTTGCCGAGTCCGTCTCAACGGCGCTCACCTCAGCCGGAAGCGAGGTCGACCTATTCGGCTTTATCCGCGCCCTGAAGGATAAAGGCGCCGTCGCAGGTGACATCGCCAACATCATCGACGCCCGCCAGGCGGCGCGTCTTCTCGCCTTGTTCGGCGCCAATCTCGACGATGTCGTGCGCGATGTTTTGGAGAAGTCCGTCGGCGCCGCGGACAAGATGGCCAAGACCCGCATGCAGGGCATTGTCGGCGAGGTGGCGCGATTCAAGGCGGGCTGGGAAAATCTCTGGGTGACCATCGGCAATTCCGGCGTGCTGAGCGACATCGGCGCCGGGCTGACCAAGATCGCCGAGGGAATGGAGCGCCTCGCCAAGAGCAACCCCGCTCTTCTGAAATTCGGAACCTACGCCGCCGGCGCTCTCGCGGTCCTTGGGCCGATTGGCCTGCTGGCTGGCGGCGTAGCGGCCTCAGTCGGAATGCTGGCTGGCGGGTTCAAGCTTTTGGCCGCTGGCGCCACGCTGGCGGCGGGAGGGGCGCTGCTGGCCATCCTGCGGCCTCTGCGGGCTCTGCGCTTCGCATTGTTCGCGGGCGGGCCAATAGGAGCTGCGCTTGCAGCCATCGCTGCGGCCGGGACGCTGATCTACAACAACTGGAATGGGCTCGGCACATTCTTCCAAAAATTCGGAGAGGCTTTCAGCAAAGCGATCGGCCCCGCGCCGGAATGGATCACGCCGCTCACCACCGCTCTGCAGAATGCGTGGGATATGTTCACTCAGTTCTTCGGCGAGATTGATGCGTCGGGCGAAAAGTGGGCGGCGTGGGGAACTGCTGCGGGCGAGGCGATCGGCAATGTCGTCAGCGCCATCATGAAAATCCCGAATGCTGTCGGATCATTGCCCGGCAAACTGCAATCGTTGCTTGGGTTCGGGACAGACAATGCGGCGCATCCGAACTCCGGACGCGGGGATTTTACGCTCGGCTCCTACGGGACATTTCAGAAGGGCGCCGCCACAGAAATCGGGACAGGATCGTTTGGGCCTATGAGCGCCCGCACACAGCGGCGCGCCGGTTCCTCGCCGCTGGGTCAGATGCGGTTCGAGATCGAGGACGTGGGACGCAAGGCAGATGAGGCGCGCGGAAAGCTCGACGGACTCACATCGCCGGTGAAACCGAATATCGATGCATCCGATCTCGTCAACCTGCTGCGCCTCATCACGCAAGCCGACGCCGGGCTCTCACGGCTTGGTGAACGCGCCTCCGCCATCAAGCGCGAGGTCGCCGGCGCGCTGCAGGCTGGCGGCCAGGTGCGTCAAGCCTTCCGAGGCGTTCACGCCGACACGACGGGATAACCAGACATGCTTTTTCAGGTTGGCCCGGTAACGATCGATACGTTCCCGTTCTCGATCGATTCCGTCGAGCGCGAGGCGGAAGCCGATTTTGCGACGAAGGATTTGCTTGGCCGATTGAAGGGCCGCGAGTTCGTCGGCGAGGGTGACGACAAGTTCACCCTCAAGGGCAAGATTATCCCGTCGCGACAGATGCTGAATGGCCTTCCGGAACTCGAAATGCTGCATGGCGCAAGGCGCGCGGGCGAGGCGCTGTTTGTCATGCGCGGCGACGGATCTGTAATCGGCTGGTTCGTCATCGAGTCGGTGAAGGAAAGCCACGAAATGCTCGGCCGCAATGGCGTCGGGCAAATCGTCTCGCATGAGATGAAACTCACCCGCGTCGACGGACCGGGCGGCGACAGCGCCTTCAGCCTGATCGGTTCCCTTCTCTCCCTGTTTGGATAATCCAATGCCTGAAAGAATTGTCGTGCAGTCTGAGGGCACGATGCTCGACCTGCTGTTGTGGCGCCGTTATGGGCGAAGAGGCCAGACGCTTGTCGACGAAGCCTATCGGCTGAACCGCCGGCTGGCTGATGTCGGCGTGATCCTGCCTGTGGGAACCGTTATTCTGCTGCCCGATCTGCCGCCCACGCCGCGCGCGCCGCAGCGCCGCGCCGTCTCGCTGTTCGGTTAAACGCGCGTGGCCTTTCAAGTCTCATGGTCCGTCACCGTCGACGGCGCCAGCATGACGGACAGGTGGAACCCATACCTGACGTCAATCGAAGTCTCCGACAAGGATGGCACGGCGAGCGACACCGCGAACCTAACGTTCGACGATAGCGAGGGGCAGTGCATTCTCCCGTCAAATGGCGGGCGCGTCGAAATTGAACTCGAAGGCGTGAAAGTGTTCGAGGGCACCGTGGACGAGGTCCGCTCCACCGGCGCGCGCGGACAAGGCCGGCTGCTCACGGTTTCATGCAAGGGCTTTGATAGCCGCGGCAAAGCGAAAGAGCCGCAGGACTTTCACAAGGACGACGCCACGCTGAAGGAGTTCCTGGAGGATTCGGCCAAGCGCGCCGGGCTCAAGGGCGTGCGCATCGATCCGGACTTCGCGCAGATCAAGCGCGATTATTGGTCGGCGGATTCTGAGAGCTTCATTCATCTGGGCGAGCGTATCGCGCGCGAACTCGGCGGCACATTCAAGGTTCGCGGCGACACTGCTGTTCTGGCCAAACGCGGGGAGGGGGCTTCTCCTGCCGGCGGGGCCATGCCGAGCGTTGTCGGAGCATGGGGTGACAATCTTCTGTCGTGGGACATCGCGCCGTTTGTCGGCCGGCCGCGGCACACCAAAGCGCGCGTGCGTTGGTTCGACCGCAATGAGGCCCGCTGGAAGGAAGAGGACGTCGAGGTCCAGGGCGACACGCCGCCGGCGACAGCATCTCCAAAATTCACTGCGAAGGACAAGGACACGGCAAATCGCCGAGCCAAGGGCAAGAAGTCCGAAAGCGAGCGCGATGGCGGCGAGGGGTCGGTGCGCATCCTGCTCGATCCGACAGCGCAAGCTGAGGGAACTTTCATGCTCATCGGGGCGCGGCCAGGCATTGACGGCGAGTATCGGATTTCGAGCGTGACGCACAAATGTGACCGCAGCGGCGGCTCAATCACGGCGCTCGATCTGAAGCAGCCAAAGGGCGACGCCGGCAAAGACAAGCGCAGTGCAGGCGGCGAGGGGACGTAATGGCGATCACTTACACCCTCATCAGTGATCCGAGCAATCAGTTCGACATCGTTGGCAATAATTTGCGCGTCGCCTCTGCGCTGGTGGTCGGCGTCTACCCGATCGTTGTGCGGGCCGCTGACTACGACGAGGGATGGTCTCTCGATTTAACGACAAACATCGAAGTGGTCGAAGCGTCTGAAGGCGACGGAGACATCCTAACCATCGTCGCCATTTTCTAACCGAACAGGAGTCACGGCATGGCCGACAACCTCGTCGCCAACGGCATTACGATCAGGTCCAAGGATACGGGCGCGACAGGCCACGTCACATTCAAGGCGCTGGCCGATCAGAATGGCGCCCCGATCACTGCTGGCAACGCCTTGCCGGTGGCTGCAGCATTGGCGTCCGGGGAGAACCTGGTCGGGCGCGTCACGCCTCAAATGGCGTCGGGCGGCAACCTGGTGGTCACGACAAGCGCCACCGGCGCGGACTATGTGGCCTTTGCATCCCAGGTTCTGAAACAGCTCACGCTGATCAATCTTTCGGGGGCGATCATCGAATTTCGTCAGGGCGCCGCTGGCGTCGCGATCCCTGTCGCCGATGGCGATTCATTCTCGATTTTCGGGCTGACAAACGCCAATCAAATCGACCTCAGACGGCGGGACAATAGCGCCACCCAGGTCAATGTCTACGCGCGCTGGGAGGCATAGATATGCTGCTCCAACCTTCTGGGCGGAAGAAGAACCCGACGAAAGTCATTCCCGGCGGCACGCTCCCCGGCTATGTGCCGTTCGGCACCCCGGCGTTCGATCTCAACTTCTGGCAAAACATATATGTCGGCGCCGCGTCGGCGAGTGAAGTACTCGCCACGGACGCTAACGGAACGCGCGACGTCGCCAACGCCGCTGGCGCCCTTACCACATTCGGCGCTGGCGTCTTGGCGCGCACCGATCTTGGCGTGAGGCGAGCGACGTCGATTGGCGGCGGGAACATTTATCCCTACCCGTCGCTGAATGGCGCGGTGTCAGGATCGCCCGGCACCATGCCTGATGGTTTCTCTCCTACGATGTGGAGCGGGGCGGGTTACGCAGGCGTCGATTCGAATATGGACCGCACGATCACCAACCATGCTGATTATGTGGACATTCGTTTCCACGGAACGGCGGCCGCAAACTCAATGGGAACGTTCACCGTTGGGCAAATACCTATGACGGACGCTGACAGTCTGACATGGAAAATAACAACCTCCATGCCCGACGGAAATCTAAATAACGTCCAGTTCTTTTTCCTTAGAGCAGGAACCAAGGACTCGGGCGGAGGCAATCTCACCGACAACTCTGTGCTTACCCCGTCCATGACGACTACGCCGACGGAAGTCGTCCGCACAGCCTACAATCCAAGCAACGCCGCCATCGCTTCCACCACTCCGTATTTTCAGATCATATCCACCAGCGGCGGTGCGATTGACTTCACGCTTCGCATTCAAAAGAACTCGTTCATTGTCACCGTTGAAGGCGCGGCTGGCACTGAAAGCCTTTCAGCCATCGGCCCGCTCGCCACTGCATTGCAGGCGACGGTTGGCACGGTATTGGTTGAGATAGGCTCCGCCATCAACCACGCAGCAGTAGCCGGAAGTCCCTTGTCCGGACGCATTCTATCAGCGAGGCACGCCAGCACGCCGCTTGACCTTATCAGGCAGCACGGCCCAACCCGCATGATGGGCAAAGGCATGACGACGAGCAATTCAGCGTACGCGGGCGCGGGCGGCATCAGAGGCGTGTCGCGCATCGCCCTTGCATGGGATAATGCGGCGAGCGCTGGCGCGGGCCAGATCAAGGTTTGTTATAACGGCGGAACGGTCGTCACTATCGCCGGCAAGATCAACGACGGCGTCGTCGGCAACACTGTCGACACGGCTCTGTTGCTAGAAGGAATGGACGCCTACGTTCGTCGCATCATCACATGGACGACGTCGATCGCGGACGCGGAGCTGAAAACGCAGACTGCGCTGACGACATTCGATCACAACGTCGCCGACGCGGTGAACCTGTTTGGTCGCGGCGCGCCGACATTCGATAGCGACTTCGACAATCCGTTGTCGATGGTCACGCGCGTCAACCCCAGCTTGGTCGAGTACGGCGACAACAAGCTGCCGGCCTACAACAACGACGGTAAATTCAACCCTCGTCAGATCAACGGGCGCAACAATGCGCTCGGCTTCACCAACTATGACGGCGACGAATATCAATTCGGCCTCGATCCGACGCATCCTGACATCGGAGGGCCACTCGCGCCGCTTTCGCCTTTCTCGCAAGCGGATGGCATCGTTACTGTTACCGGGCGCCGCGTAGGGGCCGCCGGCAATCCCGCTGGCCTCAACACGCTCATGCAAGACACGACTAAGTTCCCGGACCTCAACACTGCCTCGGGCACATATAACCCGGCGACAGATACGCAAGGCAGGCATCCGTACAGCTCCGGCACTCTGACGACGCAGGGCACGTTTGCGCAGGCGTTCGGCTATTGGGAGGCGCTCGCCGCCGCTGACCCATACTATCCGGGTCGTTGGTCGGCGTTCTGGACGTTTGGCGAAAGGACGGCGACTCTTGCCAGAAACGCCGCCATCCTTTCGCTGATCGGTGAAAATCCGGCCGGCGCTATGACTTGGCCGCCTGAAATTGACATCATGGAATGTCAGACGGCGGCCGCATTCGCCAACGTCCACTTCGGTGCGACCGGATGGGGCGGCAGCTACCGGCAAATCGAGTGGGGCCACGGCAAGAGCATCAACGACTACACGGGGAACGACTGGACCGACTACCACTCCTACGCGGTCGATTGGAAGCAAAACGGAGATATGCACTTCTACTTGGATGGTCGCAGGTTCATTGTATTCACCGCGCCAATAGCGGGCGTGCAGAAGTACCCCGGCGGCGGAAACTGGACGTTGCTTGATGAGCAGCTTTACAATCTGCGCGATTATGCTGGCCAGCCTGCTATCCCACAGCACATCATCATGACGCACACCATCGGATCGGATCAGGGATCGCTTGACGGAACTATTGGCAGGAAAGGCGCTGACATGGGCGGCGGCGTTATCGGCACTGGTCAGCAAGTCGATGGCGCCCCTGATGAAGTCAGGGTTCGCTGGCGTCATGCGAAAGTGTGGAGCGCATAAATAATCCATTCAATCATCAACTAATGTGCGCGGCGCTCTAGCGCCGCTCGCGCGGATTTGGTCCAAGCCGTCATCGACAACTGGTCGTATGCGGAAGCTGCCGGGATCTGCGCGCTCCTTCGCGCAAGTATAAATCCTACCAACTGGAGAGGAGATTGTTATGGCAGCACGATTGAGGGTTGAGTTCGTTTCGCTCGGAATGGGGCAGATAGAAAACGGCGTCGCTTCAAACATCATTTTCGATTTGTATAGCGCCGCGACGATCAACGTGACCACGTCGGCCACCGAGGCGCAAAGCCGGCCTGTCGTCCCTGCGTTCGGGGGTAAGTCGCACGGCTATGCGATTCTGCGTGCGCTAGACAATCCCGTCGTCGTCGCGTGGGGCGCAAACCCGACCGCGGTTTCGACGCCAAATGGCACGCCGAACGATGGCAAGCGGCTGCAAGCCGACGAGGAGGTTGCCGTCTATTTGAGAAGCGGCTGGCTCATCTCCGCCATTGAGGTATCGTGATGCTCGGCTACGGTTATCGCGCGCCGGGACGGCGCTTGCGCACTAAGGTGTGGCCCGAGCCGGTCTGGGATGGCGGCGTCAGCAACTTCATGTTGGACACGCAGGGATCAGGCGCCGTCTACGTGACCGCGAAACTGACGCAGGAAGCGGCGGACGTTAAGATCATTGTCTCTACATCCGCAGAACTAACAAGCCCGACCGTCTCAAGCGGCGGCGCAACCACGGACTTCAGTCTCGCAAAACGCAGCCTGTCCGCATTGACGCCCGACACGCAATACTATGGCTGCTTGCGCATTAACGGCGTTGATTACACCGACGAACAATTCTCGTTCAAGACGCCTCCCGCAAGCGGCGCTTACTCGATCCTCGCCGCATCGTGCAGCGACACCGCATCAAACGGGATTGTCTGGGACGTTGTGGCGAGTGAAGCGGTCGCTCGTGTCGTCCACATGGGCGATTGGGGCTACTTTGATGACAATTCCACCAGCGAGAGCGCGCACCAGACCAACATAGACGCGAACCTGGCGAACGCGAAGCAGAAGACGCTGCGCCGCACAAAGGCGATTAGGCAGCAGGTTGACGATCACGACGCTTGCGGCAACGACAGCGACAGCACATTCGCAGGCATGGCGTCCAATCTCGCCGCCCGTCGCAGGCGCTACCCGAACGCATTCCCCGCAGAGGGGTCTATCTATTCATCCGAAGTAATCGCAGGCGTTCGCCATTGCTATCTTGACGTTCGCTCCGCACGCTCGCCCAAGGGCGCGACGGACGGCGTTGACAAGACGATGCTGGGCTCCGCGCAGAAAGCCGCGCTCTATGCTGACATCGACGCGGCGGCGTTGGCGGAAGAAATGCTTTGCATATGGTCGCCGGTCGGCTGGCAGGCGACGGCTGCAATAGGCGTCGATCATTGGGGCGGCTACCCTAACGAACGCGCGCAGATCATCGCCTACATAGACGAAGCCCTGATGAAAACCCGCACCATGTTCGTGTGCGGCGACATGCACGCCGTCGCCTATGCTGCTGCTGACACAGTTCTTGGCGGGATGCCGGTTGTTCATCTCGCGCCTTTCGACCGCAGTTTTAATTCAGTCAAGGGCGGGCCTTACGATCCCGGCCCGTTCCCGCCCACGAGCCCGGGCTCCGACGCCATCAGCCAGTTCGGCACGATTACCTTCACGCCAGACGGCGATGATGTGGGCGTCAACGTCACTGCATGGTCGCTCGACCGCACGACGGGCGCCAAAACCGAACTCATGGACGTTGATTTCGACCTGACGCCGCCCCCGCCGCCTGTGGAGGGCGACATCACATTCAACTACCTCAGCGTGGCGGGTGCAGGGTCGGTCTCGACGTTCACACGCTCGGCGGTTGCGCTGGGCGACGCGCCTGTCAGCGGGAAAAGGTACGTCGTGGTCGGCGTCCATATGTCGAACCCTGCTGTGAGCAGAAACATTACGGGCGTCACTGTCGGCGGGGTCGCCGCGTCACTGTTGCACGGTGTCACAAACTCCGGCGACGTGAGCCGCGTACAGTTCTGGATGGTCGAGATCAACACCGGCACGTCCGGCGATATCGTCACGACATTCAGCAACACAGTTGAAACGACGGCGGTCGCTGCGTGGGCGGTGTACGCGCCGACTGCGATTGAGCTCAAGGACGCCGACGGCGGGTCGGTCGCGAACCCGGCGAACGTGCCCATCGACTGCCCGGCGGAGGGGCTGGTCCTCGCTCTGGCTCAGCGTATTTCTACGACGGACCGCGACCCGGTCTGGACCATCGGCACACGGAATTACGATAGTTTCACGTCACCGTCGATGAACGCGTCCGGCATGTCTCATCAGCCGGTATCGGCGCTCACAGGGCAAACCGTCAGCGTCGACTTTGCTGGCGGCACGAACGTCATCGGCGCGATTTCGTTGGGACTGGTGTGACATCCGAGAACCTTGCCGCGTCGCCGTATGGGGCCCGATGAGGCGCCCCTCATCGTGAAGAAAACAGGCGACGCGGGCAATCCCATCCGTCTCATCGAAGGGGACGGGCGGCTCACACTGTGTGTCGATCTACTGGAAGCCGACACAATCGACCTAACCCCCGGTCAATACTGGCACGAGGCGCAAGTCTCGGTTCCCGGCGGCCTGCGCGATACGGTCGCGAACGGCATGGCGAAATCGCGCGAACAGTCATCAGACCGTAGCCCAATGCACATTCTGGCGCTCTCCCTCGGTGGTCTCCTGATCGCTGGGGCGGCGCTTTTCCTCGTCGCTGCGGTCCTCGCGGCGGCGCTTCTCTCGCCATAAGGGGCTCGCAATGATCAAGCACGGCAACACTACTGTAGACACGATATTCGTGCACTGCGCCGCGACGCGCGCCGACTGGTACGCAGGACGCTCGCTTGCGGATAAGGTCGCGGAGATCACGCGCTGGCATAAGGCGAACGGCTGGGCCACGATTGGCTACCATTGGCTTATCGACCGCGACGGCCAGACCGCACGCGGGCGCCCGGAAAATGTTGTCGGCGCGCACGTCGCAAATCATAACACCGGCTCAATCGGCATTTGCCTGATCGGCGGGCACGGGTCGAACGAAAACGATCCATTCGAGAAGAACTACACGCCAGCGCAGGAAGAAAGCCTCCGCGACCTAATCGATGAGATCAAAGACCGCACGCCTATCACGAAGATTCGCGGTCACAACGAAGTCGCGGCCAAAGCCTGCCCCGGGTTCAATGTTTCCCGCTGGCTCGCTCACAAGCCGGCGCAGAAGGCGCTTGCGGAAAGCACGACGATGCAGGCGAGCGCGGTGCAATTGCTCGCCGGCGGCGGCACAGCGATCACCGCAGTCGCGTCCTTCGATGGAAGGGCGCAGATCGTCGCGCTGATCCTGCTCGGCATCGGGCTGCTCGCAACGGCGTGGATCATGCGCGAGCGCATCCGCAAGTGGGCGCGGGAGACGCACGAATGATGGGCGCTATCACCTGGATCTCGGGGGTCGGTCTCCCGGTTCTGATCGGCAGCGCCGCTTTCGCGGGAGCGGCTTTCGCATGGTTCCGGCTCCCGGTCTTCGGGCACTACGCCGGGCTGGCTCTCGCGCTCATCGGCGTCGGCTTTCTGGCCCATGCAAATGGCTATGCCACGGCCCGTGGTGCGTGTCAGGAGGCGAGCCTTCGCGCTGAACTGGCGCAGACGAAAGCCGATCTCAAGAACGCACAGAACGCTGCCGCGCGCGCGCGTGAAATGGGCGACCGCCTCGACGCCGCTGAAGCCCTCAATTCGGAGCTTGCACATGAACTCGCAACCCGCCCGGAACCGGACGTTTGCCGCAATGCTACTGACGGCGACGTTAACCGGCTGCGGGCCATCCGGTGAAACGCCGACGGCTCGTGTTTTGCCGGCGAAGCCTGACTTCGCGCAGCCTGTGTCCGTCCCTGAACCCAAGAAGGGCGAACCGCTTGTCGCCATCGCCGCACGCGAGCGGGCAGGGCGCCTCGCCGCCAACGGGAGGTTGAGCGCCTTCGGCAAGTGGTACGAAAGCGTGCGCGAAGATTATGCGCGCTAACCAGACGGCCCCGTGTCATCGGGGATGCTGGCCGGAATATCTACGCACTGCGGGATTGTTAGGCCATTACCAGGGGAGCCCCGCACGTGGAATCAAACGATAAGTTCTCGCAGCTCTCCCCCGAGACGCAAAAGTTCCTGCGTGAATTGCGGCCCGAGGACGTTGGACTTTTGTCCGAGGCTATCCGGCTTGTTCGGTCGCTGCTGACGGTCGGGCGGTTTGCGAAGTGGTCGATCCTCACTGTGGTCGGGGCATTCGTCGGGATGGCGATGCTGGGAGACGCCTTCATGAAACTCAAGGGCTGGATATGGAAATGACAATACGGGATCGAATCTGGTGGTGGCTCGGGTTCTCCGCTCTTTGCCTGATTGCGTTTTGGGCGGGGCTCGCGGGATTCTGGACCGCCCAAAGAGACCCGCCACTACGCATTGAAAGCAGGCTGTTGACGCCGGAAGTTCCGCCAGGCGGCGGCGTGCGCGTGGAACACACCGCCTACCGATCCGACGCCTGCCAGCTCACCGTCGAGCGGGCGATCATCGACGCCGACCGGGTGCTGTTCAGGATTGAGGACACACTTTACTTCGCCGGCCGAACGCCAGCCGGGGAGTCCGATTCCTTCGTCGAGGATACCGCCGTCCCGCTCGCCGCGCGTCCCGGCCCGGCCCGGCTACGCGAGACCCTGATCCACGTTTGCAACCCTATCCACAGGCTCTGGCCGGTGACGCAACGCCTGCCGGATATTCCGTTCGTGGTCACGGAGCGCGCGGAATAGAACCTGCGCGGGGCTCAGTAGTTTCGTCCGCTTCCAATGCTCGACCATTGAGCCCGCTGTCCCTCACGGGATGGCGGGCTTTTTTGCACTTCGAACATCCCTCTCCTGCGCAACCCAAATATCATGCTGTGGGTAAAGTCGCGCGCCGTATTCGCGTTGTAGCTGCGCCTTTACTGCCAGCCTCCGACGCTAAGGTCCGGTCTTTTGAGAAGGCCCTTTGGTCCTTGGCAATTGCTGCGCCGCCTTTCTTGCCAGCGAGGGCAGCAAGGGACCTATCGGTTGAAAATGCGCGCTTTTCCGAGGGTACAGAGGACCCGCCTTTGCGCGCCATTTCGCGCCGCCTTTCTGGATCCATGCTCGCGAACCCCTGCCTACTCCTGCCGTCATTAGTTGGGGGCACCGGCGTTCCTTCCTGTCCTAACGACTCATTCGTGTACGAGGTTGCAGCGATGTTATCCCCTGACGGTAGTTAATGGTTTGGCAACGAGCGCGCGGAGGGCCGCCGTGATGCCCACCCAGGCCCCTGCGTAGGGCCCGCCGGGCACATTTGGGCCGACTCAATGTTTGCGCTATATCAGTGGCCGCGCCAGCCCGTGGGCTGCTGACGTTGTGGATCGCTATTACGCGCTCCCGCCTTGACTTGTGAGAGCCTCATGAAAATGGCCATCCCTCTTCTGATTGTGGAAGACGAAGCACTGATCATGGAATTTGTCAGCACTGAGCTCAGGGAAGGCGGCTTCGAAGTTGTCTCGGCATATGATGGAAACCAAGCTCTTGCCCACCTCGAAGCCGACGCATCGAAATACCGCGCGTTGATATCCGACGTAAACCTCGGACCCGGGCCTACTGGATGGCAAGTTGCGCATAGGGCGAGGGAGCTCGCGCCAGACATCCCAGTCGTTTACATCACGGCCGGCAATGCGGATGAGTGGTCTGCCAATGGAGTGCCGAAAAGCGTACTCCTGCATAAGCCGTTTGCTGCTTCTCAGGTGCTGACTGCAATTTCAACCTTGCTCAACAACAGCAGTGGCAGCGTAACAGGGTGAGGCCAGGGCGGCTCTACGCTGCTTAGTGGTGTCGACTTGCCGCAGGCCATGTCAGCTCACGCCGTCAAAGGCTAACGACTTCACCTTTAATGATCCAGTAGACGGCTTCGTAACCAACGCGCATAGGGCCTGTGAATGGCTGCGCCGCTCGGACCGTTCTTTCCAGTTAGAAGGGGGGCTTCGGAGGAACACGAATGCCCCTTTTAATGATCCAGCGCGCTCTCGTGATGGAAGAAGACAGCTCAACAAGGCTTCTCATAACAGAATCGCTCAAATCATGGGGAATCCCGGAGGTCGAGGACTACGCCACCGAAACCTTATCGCTTCAACGCCTTCTCCGGGGCAGGTTTGACCTCGCGATATTTGATCTAGGGATATGGAGTTCGCCTATCGCGGCAGGCGGGCCAACATTGGTGATTGCAACGTACCCGCTGGGCTCTGCGAACGACGCCAGCGTGATCCTGAAGGCGAAGCGACAAGGGGCTGATACTCTCGTAGAAAAGCCGTTCAAGAGGTTGCGTCTGCTTCGCAGTATCGAGGCGATTCTATCCACGCCAGCCGCCAGGCGATTGAAGATCGTTGAACTACCTACGAGCCGCTTTCGGCTGGGGATAGGAAGAGAGCAGAGTTCCTAAAACCAACCCTGGCGATCATAGCCAACGCGAGCGTACGTGCATGTCCCAGACCATGGGCCGCACGACGAACATCGAATCTTCACTAAGCACGGTTCCCATGCCGATCTCTACGAACAGCCTCTGCTCTCAGAAGCAGCTAACAGTACGATTGCTTGCATGTTCCAATCCTGGCGGGGCGCCTGGATTGCGGATCGGCTTCGCTTCGATTATGTTGGCTTCAGCTTGAGGCGAAAAGCCGGCTGACCGCGGATGTACCGGCAGCCGTTTTTTATTGCGGAGGGTTGCGTGGTTGGTAGGACCGCGCAGCCAGCTAGCTGAATGACACTAAGCCGCGGGGGCCGGGCATGATTCATGTACTGATTTCTACGTATGTAGGCGCGGCTCTGACGATCTATCTCATGTTTGATTATGGCATCATCATAGCTCTAATTGCGGCAAGTTTCGGCGGCTCCCTCTTTGCGCTTCTGGTGGCAGCTTGGGCGTAATCTCGAGATCGGGACTATTGCCGCTGACTTCATGGTTGGCGGCCAACCAGGCGAGCAGATACTTCGCCTCGGCTTCATTCACCTCGCCGTCAGCCAACAGCCCGCGGGCCAAGCCGATCAGCTCATTGACTAAGCGGTCATCAAGACGCGCGCGGTTGAAAAGTCGATGAAGTCCACGTTCCGACATTGGCGCCCTCCCAGCATTTTATAGATGCAAGGCTACTCGCGAAGCGCGAGCAGAGTCGAGTGCCAGCCTCTCTGTGAACAGTGGGGTAACGTCGCCTTATCGAAGCGCCAGCAAGAGCAGCAAGGCCAGTGCGGCGGATAAGGCGGCCACAAACATCGCAGTGATGAGGTTGGACTTATTCACCAGAACAGCATCCACACAATGAAAAGCACCACCGTCATAAACGGCACGACATAAAGGAACTGGCGTTTACGCGTCACTTCAGATCCTCCGTATGCCGGCCGCAATGCCGCCCTTTATGTGAGCAGGCCCGCACGCTTCATCCACATGCGCCGGATTTGCCAAGCGATCACGTGAGCGTTGTGCTGACGTGCGCCAGTGCGATGACGTCTCATAATTCGTCTTTGCTGAGGTTCGATGTATCGACGGCGACGGACTTCGATCGCTCTGATTCTTTGAGCAACGCTCGTAACTGAGACATCAGCGTGCGGCCTTGAATTGGTTGAAGCGAAAATCCCTCTGAGCGGAGCTTAGCGCGTACATCGTTCGTCGTTTGAAACTTACCCGATGCGGCAAGTTCGAATGCTCGTTCAATGGCGGTGGGCCTGATTTTCATTTCGAATCGCGCGGGATGCTGAGGTCGATTAGCCGGCGGATAGCCTCCGGGCGCGTGGGCTTGGGGTCGGGCTGGGAGGCGATCCAGGCGTCGACAGCCGATCTCTGCGTTGGTAGCAAGCGGACCATGACCGGCGTCGCGTCAACGCGAGGACGCCCGCCCTTGTTCTTGGTTTTCGATATTGACAACGACCCCATGGGTAGACGATATCAAAAACGTCGGGCCGAGCAAGAGGCAGCCACCTCTTACTCGGCCCTAACCACGGCGAACGATAGGAGATTCGCAATGGCTAATCGTGCGCATAGCACGGGCGCAGACGCGCGCCCAAACTTTCCCGAAATATCCACGACCCGCCGCGCCGTTTTTGCCGCCCTCGCCGCTGTTCCGGTCGTGGCGCTGTCCCCGATCGTGGCCACCGTGACGGCCTCACACGACGTTCCGGAGGACGATCGCCAACTCATTGAACTCCTGGCGCCCCTTCGCGGCGCCCGGCATTTTGCGGAGGGAGCGTCAAATAACGGCCCCTTCCACCCCGCGACGCCACTTGGAAAACTTGGCCACCCTCAAGGGCGCTCTTTTTCCATCCGGACTTTTCCACCCTTTCGACCTGCAGCACTCGCGAGACCGCGATTCTGGCTGAATGAACGCTTTTCCTGCGGTACGGCCCGGCCTCCCTTTCTAGCGATCTCACGTTGCTTCTCAGGATCCATACTCGCGAACCCGCGCATGTCGCGCTTAATGGTGCCGTCTTCAGATGCGGACATAGGCGCTCCCCCTTGTTCTGCCGACTCATTGGCGGCCTACAGCGCGACAGCATCTCACTCATCGGTTAACGCTCTCGCACCGGCCGGTAGCCGTATACGCCTAGTCGGCCTCCGCTGCGGCTGCCAGGGAGCCTGAAGCTTCCCGCAGAATTTGTGTTTCGTGCTGAATATAAAAGGGGAACTTAACTTCCATGAAAGGGCGAGCGATACCCGTACCGTGATGTACGAAGCCCCCGTCATCGTCTTTTCTTTTCCCACGCTCGAAGAGCTCTCTATAACGGCGGGGTGTTACGCCATAGAAATGTGAAAAGCGGGCAGAGGGGAAACTTTGATATCGCCCGCGATCGGCTCCTTCGATTTCGATCGAATCGCTGTGTAATTCCGAAGCTAAACTCTTAGGATAAGGTTCGAGAAACACGACCTCGCATAGTCCGCTGGCAACTATGTGCTTCGCGCACATGTGGCAAGGGAAAGTTGTGCAATATAGGACGGAGCCCTTAACCGATCGGCCAAGACGGGCAGCATCACAAATGGCGGACATTTCTGCGTGGACAATTCGTCCATACTCCAACGCGTCCATAAACTGTGAGTCTCTGACATCCGCGCGCTTGAGCACGTCTTCCAACGACTTTTCCGCCCCCAGAAGTGTCAATATCTCACTGAGAATTTCACGTTTACGTCCATCGTTCGAATCGTGGGCTCTGCGAAATTCTCGATCGTCATGTTCCTCATCTGGCCAGTATGTGCCCCCAGTTGCTTTTGGCACCTCGTTTGAGCCAAGTGACACAACTTCACCTTGTGGAGTGAATATCGCAGCACCGACCTGTCGCGAAAGGTCCAGAGTTCGCAGGGCTGCGGCCTTTGCCAAAAACATACCGTATTCCATTTTTGTCGGCGAGATGGAATTTGACGAAAACACTAGGTCACAGAACCGATGAACTTGATCTTGCACGCTTTTCGCTATGTCTAAATTTATGAGGAAATCCGCGTCGTGAAATATCTTTGCAACTCGCTGTCCGTGGAGTTCGTCGATTTCATTTTCGTCGATTTGCACAATCGCTTCAGCTTGAGAACGGTAGTGGTGAGGGAGTGCAGAATTTCGACTGCTCGCGAAAGCTCTTGAGATGGCATCCACTCGTGCACCGCGTCTTGAATAAACGGAAATTTGGAAGAAAAGCCGTCCATAGACCGCACGGAACAAGTCAATTTCCTCTTTCCTCTTGAACTGGTGAATCAGGAAAGCCGTTTTTGTGAAGCGTTCCGGATCAGGAAGGCCGAGTTTTAAACGCTTTCTGATGATCCGTATGATGGACGTGCTTGCCAGCACCTCATCGCCGAAGTTACGTCGAATCTGGTTGCCGTAGGCAATATGGCTTTTGTACCTGTCATATTGAGGCGTGCGCACAAGGGGTTTATCGGGTGCATGGTATTTTGCGAGCGATGTGAAAATATCCGTGACCTTGATTTCGACTACCCGGTAACCTTGTCCATTAAGATAGTTTCCGAATGAACGGAGGGCTCCTTTCACGTCCGCGCCGATCGGGGAAACGAAACCAAAAAAAAGCTCAGGCTGCTCAATTCTAGATATGGAAGACGTCATGACACTGCCCTATCATCCGCAAAAGAATCGGAGGCGAGCATGAAAGCACAGTCCAAGCTGACTCCGGAAGAGATCCGTGCCAGTTCGAAGAATCTCGCAGCGGCTCATGAGCTGGCGTTTGAAAAATGGGTAATTGCAAGGTCGTCCAGTCCGGCCCCATTGCCCTCGAAACCTGGACAGGAGGGCTCAGAATCGGTGAGAGCTCGTAAGCAGTTCGGGGAAGCTGCCCATACGGGGTGACCATTTCTCGGCAGGGCTAGGCTCGCCGCTCAAATGTGAAATTCTTCGCCCTTCTGGCCTGACTCCTCAGCCTAGCGCGCAACCGCACCTCGGGCACGCTCAATCAAATAATCATGCCTGTCTCCCGTGCCCTAACCCTCTTTGATCTCCGCGACCGCGGCCTTGATCCCCTGATAAAAATCAAATTTGAACGGGCTATCTGCTCGGAATATTCAGCGATTGGGAGGAAGGGGAGGAAGGCCGGAGAAGAGCCTTGCCGACTCAGAGGACGTCAGGCATCCATCGGCTATGTCAACCATCCACCTCGTCCCGCCAGATCTCACCGAAAGGTATCACGTCAAAGAATGGAGGAACGCGACGGGCGTCCTCGCAACCGCTTGTCCAGCGGAGTGGGCCGAGGTTCAGCAGGTTCTGCGTGACTTTCAGTTACTAGCTTCCGAAGTACGTGTCGGCGGTGGGAACCGCTCCCTCATCAGCCGACGCATTGACGAGCCGTTGTACGACCTTGGGTGGGTTGAGAAGAACTTCCAAACATCGATCAAAGTAGACGCTGACGAGATAAAGAGTCCTACCCACGCGGTGGACTGCTTCAAATCCGGGGTCGCGGTCGAGATGGAATGGAACAACAAAGATCCATTCTTTGATAGAGACCTCAACAACTTCCGTCTGCTTTTCGAACTACGCGCTATCCAAGTTGGGATCGTAATTACCCGATCTTGGGAGCTCCAGGAACTCTTTAAGAGGCTCGGTAAAGGCGCGTCCTACGGCAAGGCCACCACCCATCATGAGAAACTGTGGCCCAAGCTGGAAGGCGGTGGCGGCGGCGGTTGCCCCATTTTAACGTTTGCCATTAAACCAAACAACTTCGTCGACGACGGTGAGGCCGCGTTTATCAACCTCAGAGATCGTGTAGCGGCAGCGAAGCGAGCGTCCGGCGCGGCTGGAATAACGGATGACGACGAAGCCTAGCGCTTCATTCGGCGGCGATTGGCGCCTGAGAATGGTTGGCATAGGTATCCCAGGTGGGCACGTACTCATCTGTCGCCTGGTTGCCCCAAACCGTCCAGCCTGGACGCGTGCCCCGAGCGAACATTTCCAGGAATGGCCCGGGCGAACAGCCTTCAATAAGCGGATACTGTTCGTCAGGTTTGCGGGAGTGCTCGCGCTTCCTCGTGCCAATGTAGTTCACCTGGGTGCGGCCTGGCTGTAGCGTGCGCGCGTTCTTGCCGCGCGTGCCAAACAGTAGAATTTCGGTGACGTTGCGGAAGTAAAAGCCGACCCCGCGGCCGTCGGACCCGCCATCTTTCCGCAGCTTATGCCAGACAATGTTTGCTTTGTAATTAAATCCCCATTCCTTCATGACCCTCAGTCCGTCCGGCAGCAGAGCGTTCGGCACCCAGAGGTAGAGATGGGATGTATCAGCGCAGACTTTTGCGACAGGAAGTGCACAGATTTCTTCCAAGGTCATGGTCCCGTAGCGGTTGAGCCGCTTATGCCCGGGCGCAACTTTCCCCGTCGAATTTTGGAAGCGCCACGGAGGGTCCGCGAGCACGGTGGCAAACTTTTTCCTTCCGACGGTCTTTAGGAGATCGGCTCCGGCGGTCATCTTGTGCTCCAAACGATTCGGGACATGGTAGCAGGTTCCTATCCATTCACGCGGGGCGAAGTGCGAGGCGAACAGGCGTGGAACATTGCGCCCACAGCGTCCCCGGATTTTCCCCGAGTCCGCAGCGTTCGTTCCCGCTCCGTTTCGTCGCAAAACGTCTCCTCCCGTCGAAGCGGGAAATCAAATTTCGTAATGATTTCAGTGAGTTGAATGGTGGGCGATGCAGGGATCGAACCTGCGACCCCTCCCGTGTGAAGGGAGTGCTCTCCCGCTGAGCTAATCGCCCGGGAAAACGAACCGCCGGTGGGCGGGTTCGTTCAGTGGCGGGTATATCCTCCGGCGAGGGGCTCCAAGTCAAGTATGGGTTCTGACAGAGGCGCCGCGCGGAGCGTCGCTTGTGGTCAGGCGGCGGGATTGGCGCGGCTGTTTGTGATTTTCGCGACCGCGTCCCACAGGTCGTCGAAGTGGGAGATTACAACATCTGGGTTGAACGCGCTGACGTGGACGTCGGTGTAGCCGAAATCCACCGCCACGACGGGGATTCTGGCGTTCTGCGCGGTGAGGATGTCGGTCTTCGAATCGCCCACCATTACCGTGGTCGCCGGATCGCCGCCGGCAAGCGCGATGGTCATGAGCAGGGCCCGAGCGTCCGGCTTTGAAATCGGCTTGCCTTCGTGGATGTGGGTGTCCTGGCCGCAGATGGCGGCGAACATGCGAGCGACACCCAAAGCCTCCAGCAGCTTCACGGAAGCTGATTCGATCTTGTTGGTGCAGACCGCTAGACGCCAGCCCGCGTCCACGAACCGCTCGAGGGAAGCCTGCAGACCGTCGTAAAGATGCGATTCCTGCGCGATCCGGTCTTCGTAAATGGCGAGAAATTTGTGGAAAAGGGCTTCCAGCTTCTCGGCGTTGAGCGGGGCGCCGCCGGCTGCAAAGCCGCGCTCGATCAACGCGCGGGCGCCTGCGCCCACCATCGTCCTGCCGCTTTCGAGGCTGATCGGCGAGAGGCCTTCCTCTGCGAGGATCATGTTGAGCGTGCCAATGAGGTCTCCCGCCGTCTCGGCGATCGTGCCGTCAAGATCGAGAACCAGCAGCGGGGCGAGCGATGACATGTGGGACCTCACGAATGGGGACGTTTGCGGCGCTTTCCCCGTCCTCATGTGACAACAGGGCGAAAATTGCAAAGCTGCATCGCCGCTGCGCCGTTTTTGCGCGCGGCCTCTCTGGGTCGTCTCACTGCGCCGCAGGGGGCGGGCGTTCAATCGGATGCGCGATCAGATATGCTGTCGCCCTGCGATTCGCGTTGCCGCGCCGTTTTGAAGGAGTGCGCAGATGCCCGCTTTTCTGATGCCAATTCGAAAACGCGTCCTTGGCGCAGCCTTGGTCGCGACTGTGAGCGTCTTTGCGCCGCAGGCGGTTTTGGCCAACAATTTTGAATTTCTGGCCGCCCCGGAGATTGAGCTGAACATCATCTACCGGGTGGACAAGGCGACAGGGGAGGTCGGGGCCTGCCAGTATGGCGACAAGGAAGGCACGATTGGCGTCACCCTGTGCTATCCGCCCGGCCAAGGTGCGAACGCGCTCACGCCCTCTCATTATAGCCTCGTCGCCTCACGGCATGAGCGGGAGGCGGGCGTTTTCCGGGTGGATCTCCGTAGCGGCTCCATGTCGATCTGCTATGTTTTGAAGCAGGAAGTGGTCTGCACGCCTCCGGCACGGTAGTGTCGCACCATTGCGTTTCCGGGCACGGTCGGCTATCCGGCGCTCTCCCTTTTGCGCTCCCGAACGAGGCTGCGATGTCGCCGGACGATCTGAAGCGTGAAGCCGCCGCGATGGCGGTGAAATACGTTCAGCCGGGAATGCGCCTTGGTCTTGGCACCGGCTCGACGGCGAAGCATTTCGTGGATCTCTTGGCAGAGCGGGTGCGGGGCGGTCTGAATGTTGTTGGCGTGCCGACATCTGAAGCGACCCGGGCGCAGGCGGAAAGCCTCGGCGTGCCTTTGACCACGCTGGATGAAACGCCCGAATTAGACCTGACTATTGATGGCGCAGACGAATTCGATCCGGGGCTGCGCCTGATCAAAGGCGGTGGTGGCGCGCTCCTGAGGGAAAAGATCGTTGCCCGCGCTTCTGCGCGCATGATCGTGATTACGGATGGTTCGAAGCGCGTCGAGCGACTGGGCCGCTTTCCGCTGCCTGTGGAGGTCGCGCCGTTCGGGGTTGAAGCGACCCGCCGCGCAATTGCTGCGGCGCTGAAGTCGGTGGATTGTGCAGGCGAGATGGTTTTGCGCCAGACCATGGATGGGGCCACATTCGTCACGGACGGCGGTCACTATATATTCGATTGCAGTCTGGGCGTGATCCCGGATGCAGAAGCCCTCGCTTGCGCGCTTGCGGGCGTGCCCGGCGTGATGGAGCATGGATTGTTCCTGGGGCTCGCGGACGCCATCATCGTTGCAGCGCCCGACGGCGTTGAAGTGATTGGTTCGCCCGAAGGGCGCAGGTCGAGATGATTTACCCGGATACCAAGGGGAGACGACACGTGAAGTTCAAAAGCCTCGTTTTCGGCGCTGCGGCAGTCGCGTTTGGCGCGCTCGTTGCTCCTGTCTCCGCCCAACAGCTGGCGCCCGCGATACCTCCTTTGCAGATAACGGCGGCGCACGTTGCAGCGGCGCGTGAAGTCGTTGTCCTTACGGGCATCTCCAAGACTTACGATCTGTTTTATCCGCAGCTCGCCGATAGTCTGGTCAACACGCTGTCGCGCACGCGCCCGGAATTGCGGAACGATCTGATTGCAACCGTGAAGGCTCTGAAGCCGGAGTTCGACAAACGCGACGTGGAAATGGTGGACACGACGGCGCGCTATTTCGCCAGCGTGATGAGCGAAAAAGCGCTCAAAGACACCGCGACTTTCTTCAAGTCTGACGCTGGCAAGCAATATGTCATGATGCAGCCGCAGGTCATCGACCAGATGATGGCGGCGCTCGACGTATGGAATCGCCGGATGTCGGAAGACCTGATGACCCGCGTGCGCGAAGAGATGCGCAAAAAGGGTCATTCTCTCTAATCAGGCGAGCGCATGCCCGACTTTGATGTCGACTTTTTTGTCATAGGCGCTGGCTCTGGCGGCGTGCGCTCGGCCCGTATTGCTGCGGGCTACGGCGCCCGTGTGATGATTGCGGAAGAGTTTCGTATTGGCGGCACTTGCGTGATCCGCGGCTGCGTGCCGAAAAAACTCTACGTTTATGCAAGCCGCTTTGTTGACGAGTTCGCGGACGCGGCCGGATTTGGCTGGACGATTTCGCAGCCGCCGCAGTTCGACTGGCGCAAACTTGTCGAGGCGAAAGAGAAAGAGATCACGCGTCTGTCGGGCCTTTATCGCAAGGGGCTTGATGGCGCGAAGGTCGAGATCGTTGAAAGCCGGGCGGTTGTTGAAGGCCCCAACGAAGTGCGGATCGTCAACGACGGCCGTCTCGTGCGGGCGAAATACATTCTTGTCGCCACGGGCGGCGAGCCAACCAAATTGCCGAACGCGCCCGGCATCGAGCATACGATCACGTCCAACGAGATTTTCGATCTGCCTGAACTGCCGAAGCGGCTTTTCGTTTTGGGCGGCGGCTATATCGGCCTTGAGTTCGCGAGCGTATTTGCGCGACTGGGCAGCGAGGTGACGGTGGCCATGCGCGCCGACAACATCCTGCGTGGCTTTGACGAGGACGTGCGCGTCGGCCTGCGGGACGCATTGGCGCACGCTGGCGTGAAGTTTCATTTTTGCGCCGTGCCGGCGATGTACGAAAAGACGCCGGAAGGCCTGCGAGTTACGCTCACTGACGGCGCCCACGTCATGGCCGATCAGGCGCTGGTGGCGACCGGCCGACGGCCGAATACGTCTGGGCTTGGGCTCGAAAAGGCGGGCGTCGCATTGCGTGAGAATGGCGCGGTCAAGGTCGACGCACTGTCGCGGACCAGCGCTCCATCGGTCTTCGCTGTCGGCGATGTCACGGACCTGAATAATCTCACTCCCGTGGCGATCCGGGAGGGGCACACGTTGGCGGATCGTCTTTTCGGCGGGAAGGACATCTCCTGCGATCCAGAAAAAATCCCGACGGCGGTGTTCACCACGCCGGAGCTGGGCGTTGTCGGTCTCACGGAGCAGGCCGCACGGGAACGGTTCGACATTGTGGACATTTACCGGGCTTCGTTTCGGCCGATGCGCGCAACTCTGTCGGGCCGCGATGAGAAAGTGCTGATGAAGATCATCGTGGACGGCAAGACCGACAAGGTGCTTGGCGTCCACATCCTGGGGCACGAGGCTGGCGAGATGATCCAGTTGATCGGCGTCGCCATGAAAATGGGTGTCACCAAGGCGGACCTTGACGCCACAATGGCGGTGCATCCGACAGCCTCGGAAGAACTCGTCACCATGCGCACCCGCACCGCCCGCCACGAGCGCTGACCGGAATAGACGGTCCTTTGATCCGCCTTATCTCGCATTTGCGAGATCGCTCGTGTATAAGCCCGGTCTTTCTGGGGCTTCGTCGGCCGGCGAAGCTTCGAAATCCTGATGTGTATGGGCCTAGACGGCCCCGGAGTGACGGATATGGCTGCAGATCGCTGGACCCCAGAAAGCTGGAGAGCAAAGCCGATCCAGCAGGTGCCGACCTATCCCGACGCGGCGGGACTCGTCGCTGTTGAGAAGACCCTGGCGGGGTATCCGCCGCTGGTGTTTGCGGGCGAGGCGCGCAAACTCAAGCGTGCATTGGGCGACGTCGCAAAGGGCCATTCATTTTTGCTGCAAGGCGGCGATTGCGCCGAAAGCTTCGCAGAACATTCAGCCGATAACATCCGGGATTTCTTTCGCGTGTTCCTGCAGATGGCGGTGGTGCTCACTTTTGCGGGCGCGTCGCCGGTCGTGAAGGTTGGCCGTATCGCCGGCCAATTCGCCAAACCGCGTTCCGCGCCAACAGAAAAACGCGGCGACGTGGAATTGCCAAGTTACAAAGGCGATATCATCAACGATATCGACTTTACCCCAGATGGGCGCATGCCTGATCCGCGCCGATTGCTGGAAGGCTATCGGCAGTCGGCGGCGACGCTGAACCTATTGCGCGCGTTCGCCACGGGCGGCTACGCAAACCTTGAGAACGCGCATCGCTGGATGCTGAGCTTCGTGCAGGATTCGCCGCAGTCGCATCGCTATCGCGAACTGGCCGACCGCATTACCGAGACGCTCGGCTTCATGCGCGCCATTGGCCTGGACGCGGAAAAGCACCAGGAATTGCGCGCGACGGATTTCTACACCTCGCACGAGGCGTTGTTGCTGGGCTTTGAGCAGTCAATGACCCGCGTCGACTCGACGACAGGCGACTATTACGCCACGTCTGGCCACATGCTGTGGATCGGCGACCGCACGCGCCAGGCTGATCACGGACATGTCGAATATTGCCGTGGGGTGAAGAACCCCATCGGCCTCAAGTGCGGCCCGTCGCTGAAGCCCGATGATCTGCTGCGGCTGATCGACGTCCTGAACCCCGAAGACGAGGCAGGGCGATTGACGCTGATCTGCCGCTTCGGGGCCGAGCGCGTCGTGGATCATCTGCCTGCGCTCATTCGCGCGGTGAAGCGCGAGGGGCGCACGGTGGTGTGGTCGTGCGATCCCATGCACGGGAACACGATCTCGGCAGGGGGTTACAAGACTCGACCCTTCGAGCGCGTGATGAGCGAGATACGTACGTTCTTTGCGGTTCATCAGGCTGAAGGCACCAACGCGGGTGGCGTCCATCTTGAGATGACAGGCAAGAACGTCACGGAATGCACGGGCGGCGCGCGCGCCATCAGCGAAGGCGATCTCAGCGATCGCTATCACACATTCTGCGATCCGCGCCTCAATGCGGAGCAAGCGATCGAGGTGGCGTTCCTGATTGCGGAGCTATTAAAGACCGAACGCGCCAGTCAGGCGCCGCAGGTGCACGCCGCAGAATAAAGCGTTTCGGAGGGGGGGCTTTGAGCATGGATGCGTGGATCGCCGCGTTCCGCAATTCATGTGCGGGGCTCATCTTTGCTGTGCGCACGGAACGCGCCGTGCGGCAGGAAGTGCTTGCTCTGATTGTCGTCATTCCGGCGGCGCTCATCATCGGGCAGACGCTTTGGATAAAAATTGCGCTGATCTGTGTCGTGCTTTTGTTGATGGCGGTTGAGCTGCTCAATACTTGCATCGAAAAGCTTTGCGACCACGTCACGCCTGCAATTCATCCTCAAATCAAGGTCGTCAAAGATATGGGATCGGCCGCCGTGCTGGCGGCGCTGCTCATTGTCGCAAGCGTCTGGATGGCGGCCATCGCCCAAACGCTGGGGCTCGTCTGAACCCGTGCAAGGAACCGCTTGCGCTGGCGCATTTGGCGTGACGCCGCCGCGTCACTATGTTGAAGCGACAGTTTCCTTCCATCGGTCCTTTGCATCAAAGCGCAAAATCCATGTCCAATCGCATGCCCGCCCTTTTCGTTTCGCACGGGTCGCCCATGACGGCCATTCAGCCGAGTCCTGCACGCGATTTTTTTCTGACGATCGCGAAAGATCTGCCGCGCCCCAAGGCTATTCTCATCGCTACGGCGCATTTCGAGAGTGAAGCGCCGCTTCTGTCAGCCGATGCCAGTCCGCAGATGATCTACGATTTTGGAGGCTTTCCGCAGCCGCTCTTCGAGATTGTCTATCCCGCTCCCGGCGCCCCAGAATTTGCTGTGCGCGCGACGCAATTGCTGACCGATACTGGCTTTGAGGCGCAGGCGGTCGTCAATCGTGGCTTCGACCACGGCACATGGGTGCCGCTGTCGCTCATGTATCCGCAGGCCGACATACCGGTGGTGCAAGTGTCGGTTCAGCCGGAGCTTGGCTCCGCGCATCATGTGGCGCTGGGCGAGGCGCTCGCGCAATTGCGCGATGAAGGCGTGATGATCGTCGGGTCCGGCAGCCTGACGCATAATCTGTGGGAGCTTTCGCGGTCGCGCCGCGACATGAATGCGCCCGTGCGTGACTGGGTGCGCGAATTTACCGAATGGGTCGCGGAAAAAGTCGAGGCTGGCGACGTAGACGCCATCGCCGACTACCGCACGCGTGCGCCCTTTGCGCGCGAGAACCATCCGCGCGATGAGCACTTTTTGCCACTTCCTTTCGCGATGGGCGCGGGCGCCGGCGTCAAGGGAAAGCGCATCCACACGAGCTATGACTACGGACTGCTGGCTATGGACGCGTATCTTTTCCAATGAGCGCGCCGCCCCGCATCGTCGTCTTTGATATCGGCAATGTGCTGGTGCGCTGGGATATGCGTTTTCTATTCGAAAAAGTGATCACGGACAGGGGTGAGCTCGATCGTTTTCTTACTGAAGTTTGCACGCTGTCGTGGCACGGCGCGCTCGACGCCGGTGCGACCTACAAGGACGCGACCGCAGAACTGACGGCGCGTTTTCCAGAATATACGGATATTATCGCGCTCTATGACCCGCGCTGGCAGGAGACGATTTACGGCCCCATCAATGGCAGCGTCGTCATTCTTGAGACGTTGCGCGCGGCGGGCGTTCGCACTTTTGCGATCACGAATTTCCCGGCCGAAAAATTTGACGAGACGTGCGCGCACTATCCGTTCCTTGCGGGTTTTGAAGGCGTGATCGTGTCGGGGCGCGAGCGGATCGTAAAGCCATCGTCTGCGATCTTCCGGCTGTTCCTCGACAGATTCGGGCTCAAGGCGTCAGATTGCGTGTTTATTGATGACAATACGGCCAATGTCGCCGCTGCGCGGGATGTGGGTATGACCGCCCTCTGCTTCGAGACGCCGGACAAGCTTGCCCGCGACCTGCGCGAGCTTGGGCTGCCTGCCTGACGCGGGCGCCATTGCCGGAGGGCAAGCGGCGGGCTAAATGCGGTCTATGAGCACAAATTCACGCCCGGCTGACCGGCTCGTCATCGCCCTCGCGCAGATCGATTGCACCGTCGGCGACATCGCCGGAAATTCCGACCGCGTCCGCGCCGCTCGCGCGCAGGCCGCGGCGCAGGGCGCCGACCTCGTCATGTTTTCAGAACTGTTTCTCTCGGGCTACCCGCCAGAGGATCTCGTTCTGAAGCCCGCTTTTCTGGAGGCCTGCCGTTCTGCGCTTGAAGATCTCGCGCGCGAGACGACGGACGGCGGACCTGCCTTGCTCGTCGGTGTCCCGTGGGCGGAGGAGGGGCGTTGCTTCAACGGCTACGCGCTGCTGGATGGCGGGCGAATCGAGGCCGTGCGCTTCAAGGTCGATTTGCCAAATTACGGCGTGTTCGACGAGAAGCGCGTCTTCGAGCCGGGCAGGGCGCCGGGACCAGTGTCGTTCCGCGGCGTGCGGATCGGCCTGCCGGTCTGCGAAGATATCTGGACGCCAGACGTTGTGGAGACGCTGGTGGAGACGGGCGCTGAAGTCCTCCTTGTGCCCAACGGTTCGCCGTATTGGCGCGGCAAGCATGATGAGCGCTTGGGGATTGCCGTGGCGCGCGTCGCCGAGAGCGGTTTGCCGCTTGTTTATCTCAACCAAATCGGCGGGCAGGACGAACTCGTTTTTGATGGCGGCTCGTTTGCTCTGAATGGCGATTGCTCTTTGGCGGCGCAATTGCCCGCGTTCCAATCCGTCGTAGCCTCCATCGCGCTGGCTCGGGTCAAGGGCGAATGGCGTATCGAAGAGGCGCCCAAGGCGCTCGCGCCTGAAGGCGACGAGGCCGATTATCTGGCTTGCATGGTGGGCCTGCGCGATTACGTGGACAGGAACCGCTTCCCGGGCGTTGTGATGGGGCTTTCGGGCGGCGTTGATTCCGCCTTGTGCGCGGCTTTGGCGGTGGATGCGCTGGGGCCAGAGCGGGTGCATTGCATCATGCTTCCCTACCGCTTCACGTCCAGCGAATCGCTGACGGACGCGCGAGCCTGCGCCGACGCGCTCGGTTTGCGCTATGACATCATTCCCATCGCACCGGCCGTTGAAGGCCTTGAGCAGACGCTTGCCGGCATATTCGCGGGTCGTACGCGCGATATAACCGAGGAAAATCTGCAAAGCCGCGCGCGCGGCGTGCTGCTGATGGCTGTGTCCAACAAGTTTGGTCCGATGCTCGTGACGACGGGCAACAAGTCGGAAATGTCGGTAGGTTACGCGACGATCTACGGCGACATGAACGGGGGGTTCAACCCGATCAAGGATCTCTACAAAATGCAGGTCTTCCGGTTGTGCGAGCTGCGCAATCGCTGGCTGCCGCCGGGCGCCAAGGGGCCGTCAGGCGAAGTCATCCCGCACAACATCATCGTGAAGCCGCCATCGGCGGAGCTGCGCGAGGATCAGAAGGATCAGGACTCTCTGCCGCCTTACGAGGTGCTGGATGATGTGTTGGAATGTCTGGTCGAACGTGAAATGCGCGTGTCGGACATCGTGGCGCGCGGTCACGATCTTGAAACCGTCAAGAATGTCGAGCGGCTGCTCTACATTGCCGAGTACAAGCGGAGACAGTCGGCGCCGGGCGTGAAAGTGACGAAGAAAAACTTCGGCCGCGATCGCCGCTATCCAATCGTCAACCGCTTCCGAGATCAGGGCCAGCCGCTCCGCGAGCCTGATGCGTCCATCTCGCCCAAAAAGGGCGTCGGGACGGCCGAGCGATTCGAGGAATAGCAAGGATCGCGCTCAAGCGGACTGGCCGCGCTTGCGGTGTTCCAGAATACAAGAAGGGCCGCCTTGCAGCGGCCCTTCCATTGTCCTGTCCGCGATGGGCGGGGACTCTTACGCGCCGCTCACGCGGGGCGAAACTCACGAGGAGATAGTGGTCCCAGGGCCGACTTTCGCGGCGAATGACAATGAGACACTAGATCACCTCCTTTCGTTGGTTGACGACGAGATGAATGTAGGGGCGTTCCCGCGATTCGGAAAGAGCCCCGTCGCATTTCCAATGCATGTTCATCGCTTGCGAGAAATCGCTGGGGTTGCTGACGAGGCTTTGCGTTTGCGCTAATAAATCGCCATGACCTCTCCCATCGTACGCTTCGCGCCGTCCCCCACCGGGCGCATCCACATCGGCAACGCGCGCACCGCGCTCTACAATTGGCTCTTCGCGAAGAAGCGCGGCGGGCGCTTCATCCTGCGTTTTGACGATACCGATCTGGCGCGCTCCACTCGGGAGTTCGCGGATATTATCGAGACAGATCTTGGCTGGCTCGGCATCGAGCCCGACCTGCTGGTTCGTCAGTCCGACCGATTCGCGCTCTATGACGCTGCAATGCAGCGCTTGCGCGATCAGGGCCGTCTGTACGCCTGTTATGAGACGCAGGAAGAACTGGACCGGAAGCGAAAGCTGCAACTCGCGCGCGGGCTGCCGCCAGTTTACGATCGCGCCGGCCTGTCGCTCACCAGTGAGGATCGCGCCCAGTTAGAGGCGCAGGGCCGCAAGCCGCACTGGCGATTCCAGCTTGAGCGCGATGTTGTCGAGTGGGAGGATCTTTCGCGCGGTCATTGCCGCATCGATTGCGCGTCGCTTTCCGATCCCGTGCTGGTGCGCGAGGATGGCGCTTACCTCTACACGCTGCCCTCAGTGGTGGACGACCTCGACCTTGGCGTGACGCATGTCATCCGCGGCGAGGATCATGTGACGAACACCGCCGTGCAGCTTCAGCTGTTTGGGGCGCTGGGCGACGGAAAGCCTGCGCCGGCGTTCGCCCATCACAATCTGCTGGCGACGGCCTCGGGCGAGGGGCTCTCCAAACGCAGTGGATCGCTGTCTATCAGTTCCTTGCGGGAGCAGGGCATGGAGGCGCTGGCGGTTGCTGCGCTCGCCGTGCTCACCGGCACCTCGGACAGTGTTCACGCTGTGACATCGCTCGAAGAACTGGGCGCCGCGATTGACCTTTCCCATGTGTCGCACAATTCGGCGAAATTCGATGAGGCCGATCTTGTTGCGCTTTCGGCCCGCACGTTGCTGCTGCTGCCATACGCGTCGGTAGCCAAAAGACTGGCTGCGCTTGGCGTCGGCGGTCCGCAGGCTGAGGCTTTCTGGCTGGCTGTGCGCGGCAATCTGAGCAGGCTTGGCGAAGCCGAGCCGTGGGCGCAGGTCTGCTTTGGCGAGATCAATCCTGTGCGCGAAGACGACGGATTTCTACGAGACGCTGCGGAGTTGCTGCCTGCCGAGCCGTTCGGCGCCCAGACCTGGCGTGAATGGACCGAAGCCGTGAAGGTCAAGACCGGGCGCAAGGGCAAGGCGCTATTTCATCCGTTGCGGCTGGCGCTGACCGGGCGCGAAAACGGGCCAGAGCTTGCCGCGCTCTTGCCGCTGATTGGACGGTCTAGAGCGCTGGCCCGACTCGGCGCACACGCCTGACGTCCTCGGGCTGCCTGTTGCCGGTGTCGGCGAGGCGATCGGACTCGCTGGTTGCGCTTGCGCGGGGCGCTATCGTCTGCGCTGCCGGTTGGCGCCCATTTGCTGGCTCGGTCCTTGAAGGCGAGGGTTGACGGGGGCGCGACAATTCTTCCGCCTTCTCCGGTGTGACGATCAGATCCTGGCGACTGCTGGAAAGGAGGCGTTCGGCGGGAGCGAGCGTTTCCGCCCATCCTTTGCCAGCCGGGCGGCAGGTGCATGCGGGATCGAAAGTCCGGCGATATTTCAGGGCGTTGGTGAGCGAGGTGTATGGCTCGCCGGAGATGGAAACCGCGTCGGTGATGTCGCGCGAGGGTGAATACGTGAACACTTGCGTTTCGGCCGCGGGGCATTGGGCGCGGCAAATATCAAACAACCTGTCAGGGCTTTGCCCAGAAGCGTTAAAGCTGACTGGGAAGAAATAGCCATCGCAGGTGCGAACGCAGACAGCTTTCGAGCCGCGCCGCGGTCCCATTTCTTCCGGCTGCTGGAAATCATCTGTGACTAAATCCTCGGGGTCGGTTCCGCCTCCATTGAACAATTGATCGAAGAAGGTGCGCGGCCCATTCGCTTGGCGGGTGCAAAGCTGATTATACCGCGCCAGCAGGTTATCGCGCTGCGCGGAACCGCGGTCGACCGCATTCTGCAGCCGGTCAAGATTGCCACGCATCGTCGCCATGCGCGCTTCAATCTGGCCGCACTGGGGAGGCGGTTGCGAGCCGAAAAAAAGAAACTGCCGCCGGTTGCAGCCAATTTGCTCCGCATAGGCGGCTGTGCGTTGCAGTTCTGCGCGTTGCCTCTGGGCGGCCGCAATAGCGCGCGAATTTGTCTGGACGGGCGTGGCCGCGATTTGCGCGCGCAGCGCATTACAGTCGAGCGATTGGGAGACAGCAGGCGAAGAACACAGCGCAATCGCCATGGCGAACGCCGCCAGGCGACACGTCTTTTGCGGAGGCTCACCCTTCGTCACGTTCGCCAACCTGTTCTGTAATCGTCCTGAAGATAGTCCGATTCTATTGCCGCCTACCAGAGCAGTAGATCGTGGTGAATGTTGGATCATCCACTCACTTGGGGGATTGCTTCAAGAGGCGGCCCCTTGCGGCAGCGCGCAAAGAGCTCATGTATTGCATGCCGGATGCTGTCGTAGGTTCTAACGTCCGGCAGGAGGACTGTAAAGAAATGGGCAATGGGACAGCTATGCGGATTCGCGCACTTGTTCTCGCCTTCGCATGCGCAGGGGCGCCGGTGATGGCGTTGGCGCAATCGCCCGATCTCATCTTTCGCAAGTCCACGGTTTTCAAACTTCTGACGCCCAACGACAAGTTGGCCACGTACGGGCTGGACGATCCGCTCGTCGAAGGCGTCGCTTGCCATTTCACGGTGCCGGAAAAGGGCGGCGTGGCGGGCATGTTTGGCGTGGCCGAGGAAACCTCGGACGTGTCTCTCGCTTGCCGTCAGTACGGGCCGATTCGCTTCACAAGCAAGTTCGAGCAGGGCGACGTGGTGTTTCGCGAGCGGCGGTCACTGGTCTTCAAGAAGATGCAGATCGTGCGAGGCTGCGACCCCAAGCGCAATGTGCTGGTCTACATGGCTTACAGCGACAGGCTGATCGAAGGCTCGCCGAAGAATTCGACATCGACCGTCCCGATCATGCCGTGGGGGGCAAATGGCGAGGCGCTCAAATGCGCAGATTTCCTGGACGGCTGAGGATCAGTCTGCGCAGGCGATGACGATCGTGTTCCGGGGCGGGGCTTTCACTTCGACCCCGGCCGAAAACGTGATGTCGCTTGCCGAGCCAAAAGCCCGAGCCTTGCCGTGGCCGTTGGCCTCGCACCATGCATTCGCAACGACGCGGCCGCATTCGGCTGACTTGGCGAGACATTCATCCACGCTGTATCCGCCGGCAGGCACAAAGTAGACGCCGGGGGAAGGCGACTGGGCCAGCGCGTTCGCTGCGGACAGGGCGATTAGCGCGGCGGCGCCAAGCGCCAGAAGCTGCGGAATGGGGCCGGCGTTGGGGCGGAGGTTGCGGGCGCGCATGTTTGACCAAACGTGAGAGTGATGGCCAAGCCTGCCGCCAACAGCGTTAATAATTTCTGAATCGGCTTGTGTTTGCTTAAGTTTTAGGGCGACTCGCTTGACGGACGCGCCGTGCTCGACCATGGTGCGTCCAATGACGATCCGCGCCTTCACCACTTGCGCCATCATTACGGGCTAGCACCTTCGCTGGCAGGACGTCCTTTTCCCTCGTGAAAACCAACGCTCCGGCCAGCAGGCTTTGGGAGCATTCATGTCGGCCGCCAGAACTTTGCGTCTCTACAACACTCTCAGCAGGACGAAGGAGGACTTCGTCCCGATCGATCCGTCGCGCGTGCGCATGTATGTGTGCGGGCCGACGGTTTACGATCTCGCGCACATCGGCAACGCGCGCCCCGTCATCGTGTTCGATGTGCTGAACCGGCTTTTGCGCCACGTCTATGGGCGCGACAATGTCATCTATGTCCGCAACATCACGGACGTGGACGACAAGATCAACGCGCGCGCCGCCGAGCGCGGCGTTCCGATCCGGGAGTTGACGGAAGAGACGAACGCGATCTTCCAGGCGGACGTGAGGGCGTTGGGGTGTCTCGATCCTGACGTTCAGCCGCGCGCCACCGAACACATCGCCGCGATGATCGCGATTATCGAAAAGCTGATCGCGGCGGGGAACGCCTACGCATCGCAGGGACATGTCCTGTTCTCGGTGCCGTCGATGGCCGATTACGGCCAGCTTTCGCGCCGCTCGCTGGACGAGATGGTCGCCGGCGCCCGCGTTGATGTTGCGCCCTACAAGCGCGGGGACATGGACTTCGTGTTGTGGAAGCCCTCAAAGGATGAGGAACCGGGCTGGGACTCGCCCTGGGGACGCGGACGGCCGGGTTGGCATATCGAATGTTCCGCAATGAGCTGGAAGCATCTGGGCGAGACGTTCGACATTCATGGCGGCGGCATAGACCTCGTATTTCCGCATCACGAAAACGAAATCGCGCAATCGCGCTGCGCTTTTGGCCACAACGTCATGGCGAACGTGTGGATGCACAACGGCTTCCTGCAGGTGGAAGGCGAGAAGATGTCGAAGAGCCTCGGCAATTTTCGCACGATCCGCGAAGTGCTTGGCGACTGGCAGGGCGAAGTGGCGCGGCTCACAATGTTGAAGACGCATTATCGTCAGCCCATCGACTGGACGACCGCATCGCTGCGCGACAGCAAGAAAGAACTCGATCGCTGGTACAGCGTCGCTTCTCAGTTCGCGTCGACCGAGGACATGCTATCGCCCGAGTTTGAAGCCGCGCTGTCGGACGATCTGAATACGCCGGAAGCCATCACTCATTTGCGCAGGCTTTATACCGAGGCTAACGAAGGCGTGGCTTATGCAGGCGCGCGTTTGGCGGCGTCCGGCAAAATGCTTGGCTTGTTTCAGCACGATCTTGCGGCTTGGAATGGCTGGCGGCCGGCCTCTGCAGGCATTGACGAACTGGCGGTTCATCGACTGATCAAGGCGCGCATCGAAGCGCGCAACGAAAAAAATTGGGCGGAGTCCGATCGCATCCGCGATGAGCTTGTCGGCATGGGCATCCAGATCATGGATGCGAAAGATTCCGTGACCGGCGAACTTTCAACAAACTGGCAGGTGAAGCGATGACCATCGGCCTTCGTCCCTATCTTCCATCTGACGCCGAAACGTTGGCGACGATCTTCGTTGCGTCTATCGAACAGGTGGCGTGCGAGGACTACGACGTCGAGCAGATTGCGGCATGGACATCCAAGGCGGACGACGAGGCTGCATTTGGCGCGCGCCTTGCCGCACAATTGACGCTTGTCGCGACGGTCGATGGAGAGGCGGTGGGGTTCGCGTCCCTGCGCGGCGCCGATTTTCTCGACATGCTTTATGTTCATCCTGAAATGCTGGGGCAGGGCGTCGCAACGACGCTCGTCGATGCGTTGGAGAAGCTTGCGACGGCGCGGGGCGCCACGCAGATCAAGGTCGATGCGAGCGATACGGCGGAACCGTTTTTCGCCGCCCGCGGCTATCGTGCGCAACAGCGAAATTCCAACGAAGTCGCAGGCGTCTGGCTCGCCAACACGACCATGATGAAACCGCTCGCCGCCAACGATACGGGGCCGGGAAGTTCAGGATCGGGAGGTCGCTCATGAACGACGAGCCAAGCTGGAAGAAGTCGCTTCCTTTCCCTGCGCACTGGCTATGGTACCTCGCGGTCAAAGTCATCGTTCTGGCGCTCGCGGTCTTTGTGGCGCTCAAATTTTACGGGCTGGTGTAGTATGAACCGCGAACGCCTTTACGTGTTCGACACAACGTTGCGCGATGGCGCGCAGACTACGGGTGTCGATTTCTCACTGGAGGACAAGCGCCGCGTGGCGGGGCTTCTCGATGAACTTGGCGTTGATTACGTCGAGGGCGGCTATCCCGGCGCCAATCCCATCGATACTGAATTCTTCCGTCGCAAACCGGTGAAGCGCGCGAAGTTTGCCGCCTTCGGCATGACAAAGCGTGCGGGTCGTTCTGCGTCGAACGATCCGGGCATCGCCGCACTCATCGGAGCCGATTCCGATGTCATCACATACGTCGCCAAAACGTGGGACTATCATGTGCGCGTTGCGCTTGGCGCGACTTTGGAAGAAAATCTCGACGGCATCGCGGACTCGATCAAGTACGCGCGCAATCATGGCAAGGAAGCCATCCTCGATTGCGAGCATTTTTTTGATGGCTACAAAGCGAACCCCGAGTACGCGCTGCAGTGCGCCCGCACAGCCCACGAGTCTGGCGCCCGTTGGGTCGTGTTGTGCGACACCAATGGGGGAACCCTGCCGCATGAAATTGAAACTATCGTGCGCGAGGTGGCCAAGTATGTGCCCGGTTCGCATTTGGGCATCCACACTCACAACGACACCGAGAATGCAGTCTCAAATACGCTTGCCGCCGTGCGCGCGGGCGTTCGCCATATTCAGGGCACGCTGAACGGGCTTGGCGAGCGGTGCGGCAACGCGAACCTGTGTTCGCTTATCCCAACGCTGCTGCTCAAAGATGAATACGCATCGCGCTTTGAAATCGGCGTGTCGCTCGATCAACTCAAGACGATCAGGAAGATCAGCAGCACGCTCGACGAATTGCTCAACCGCAGGCCTAACCGCCATGCGCCTTACGTGGGCGACAGCGCATTTGCGACCAAGGCTGGCATCCATGCATCAGCGGTTTTGAAAGACCCGCGCACCTACGAGCATGTGCCGCCGGAAACGGTCGGCAATGTGCGCAAGGTGCTCGTTTCAGATCAGGCAGGCCGCTCTAACATCTTGTCGGAACTGGAGCGGCTTGGCGTTGATATCACCAAAGACGATCCGCGCGTTGGGCGCCTGCTGGATGAAGTGAAGGAACGCGAGGCGCTGGGCTACGCTTACGAAGCGGCGGACGCGTCGTTCGAGCTTCTGGCTCGGCGCGTGCTGGGCGAGGTGCGCGACTATTTTGAAGTTGAGCGCTTTAGCGTGAACGTCGAGCGTCGCCACAATGCGCTTGGCAAACTCGTCAGCATGTCGGAAGCAATTGTAAAAGTAAGAGTCGGATCCGAGCTATTTATATCGGCCGCCGAAGGAAATGGGCCCGTCAATGCGCTCGATCTGGCCTTGCGCAAGGATCTCGGCCGCTATCAATCGATGATCGAGGATCTCGAACTCCTCGATTATCGCGTCCGCGTGTTCCAGGGCGGAACGGATGCGGTTACGCGCGTGCTGATTGAATTTGGCGATTCATCCGGCGCGCGCTGGTCCACTGTTGGCGTTTCCGCCAATGTCGTTGACGCGTCATTTCAGGCGTTGATCGACGCGATCAATTACAAGCTCTACAAGGCCGGCGCGTAACCGCGCCGCTTGGCTTTCCGGCCTTCCCCTGAGTAGGGAGGGCTCACAGTCTGGGGTCGAGGGACGTCTCCAACTCGCCGAACGCCTTGCGCATTGCCCGCGCCTTTCTAATCATCGGGATCACATCCTCGATTTTCTCGGCCACCAGATAACGGACTTCAAGATCGGGTCGGATGAAGCCGTTGTTTCGCATATGCGCGAAGAGGTCGAGCAGGGGGCGCCAGAAGCCGTTGACGTCGGCGATCACGACCGGCTTGGCGTGCTGGTCGAGCTGCACCCATGTGAGTTGCTCGACAAGCTCCTCCAGTGTGCCAACCCCGCCGGGCAGAGCAACGATGGCGTCTGCGTGTTCGAACATCATGCGCTTGCGCGTGTGCATGTCCGGGACGACAATCTGCTTCTGCGCGCCTTCGTAGCGATGTTCGCGCTGCTGGAGGAATTCGGGAATGATTCCCGTGACATGGCCTCCTTCCTCGCGAACGGTGCGGGCGATGACGCCCATCAGGCCATTGCCGCCGCCGCCATAGACGAGCCCAATTCCCTCCGCCGCCATGCTTCGGCCCAGAGCGATGGCCGCCTCCTTGAAGGCGGGGGCCGTTCCGGGCGAGGAGCCACAATAAACGCAGATATTTCTCAAATTCGACATCTCGGTCATGCTCTCGTTAGAGGCAGACAAGCGCTCAGCCCCGCCTCCGGTTCCGTCCGATTCGCAATTACACAAGCAAAGCGATAGATATTTAACGGAACGAGGACTTGAAAGACGACATGATTCAACTGACGAAGCCCGTGCTTGTGGCTCTTGCCGCGGGAGTCATCGCGGTCAGCGCGATTGCGGTTGCCGCTTGGCGACTTTCGTCCGTTAGCGAGGCGCCGCCTCCGGTTGTAGAGCGCCCCGTCGGCGGGCAATCGGTCGCACCCACGCCCAGCGCTCCAAAACAGTCCGCTGAACCGACAAACGCCTCCCCGTCATCTGGCGCTCCAGACGCCGTCGCGGCCCTGTCCCTCCAGGGGCCAATTGCAAATACCGCCCCTTCGGGCAGCCCCTTGGGCGAATTGATTGCGCCATCGGGGCCGCCGTCCGACGCGCTAACTTCGCCCTCGTCGTCGCACAAGCCGAGCTTCGATGTTGTACGGATCGATCCTACGGGCGATGCGGTGATTGCCGGTCGCGCGGCGCCGGGAGTTCAGGTTGCGCTAATGCTCTCTGGTAAACCGGTTGCGCAGGCGCAAGCGGACGCCAACGGCCAATTCGTGATGTTGCCGCCGAAGTTGCCGCCGGGAGATCACGTGCTAGCGCTACGCGCCACGGGAGCGGACGGTGACATTCTGTCGGAGCAGACTGTTTCCATCGCCGTCCCGGAGCGGGGCGGGCAGGAGGCGGTCGCAGCGCTTGCTGCGCCTAACAAGCCGACGGTTGTGCTTTCTCAGCCTGCGGCGCCAGCAGGCGCTGGCTTCGAGCTTCGGATCGTCAGCGTTGAAGCCCTTCAGGGCGGCTCCATGTTCGCCTCTGGCTTGGCGCCTCCGGGCGCAAACCTGCGACTCTATTTGAACGAGGCGTTCATCGCGTCCGTCGAGGCCGGAGCGGACGGCAAATGGTCCATCCGCGTGCAGCGCGGCCTCTCGGCTGGCTCTTATCGCGTTCGCGCGGACCGGGTAGGGGCGGACGGACGCGCTGTCGCTCGGGTGGAGGCGCCGTTCGACTATCCAGCTGCACTTGCGCGCCAGTTTGCGGCTGCGAGGGCGCGTACGCCCGCCGGGAATGTAGCTACATCCAATGTGCAGCAGAACGTCCCCACCGCTGGTCCGGCGGTCGACGCGCCCGGCTCCGCTCAACCGGGAGCGGGCGCGGGTTCCAAGCCAGGCCAGCCCGGCTCGCCAGTCGGGCCCGAACGTTCAGGCGACGCGCAGAATGCGGTCGTCGCCGAACTGCTCACGGCGCGCGTGGAGCGAGGTGACAGCCTTTGGCGCATCAGTGCGACGATCTATGGTGAAGGCACCCGCTATACTCAAATCTACGACGCCAACGCGTCCCAGATTCGCGACCCGGATCTTATCTACCCGGGGCAGGTTCTGGTCGTCCCCAAGCAGGATGCGCCAAAATCGGCGGTTCCGGGCGAACGTCGGCGGTGACACTTTTTATCGGACTGTCCGGGTGCGGGCGGTTTACATCGTTTCATGAATCAGCAAGCTGCGCCCAACGAGCGCGGCCGGAAATAAAGTAGCCCATGTCCAAAGCACATATGGCGTCCCAGAAGCCGGAGCCCTCTGCACTTCCCCGAAATGAGCCGACGCTTGTTGGGACGGTTGTTGGCCTGTGGCCGTATGTCTGGCCGGATCAACGCAGCGATCTGAAGGTGCGCGTCATGGGGGCGCTGGCGCTACTCTTGATCGCCAAGATGGTCACGATCCTGATTCCATACAGTTTCAAATGGGCCACGGACGCGATCACCGATCCTCTGAACGCGCAAATTCCATTGCCAGCCGCGCTTGCGACGCCCGTGATCATTATTGTGATTTACGGCCTCCTGCGCAGCTTCATGCAGTTCTTCACGCAGGCCCGTGACGCGTTGTTCGCGTCCGTTGCGATGTACGCCGTGCGGCGAATCGCCAACGAAGTCTTCGTGCATTTGCATCAGCTTTCGTTACGCTTCCATCTCGAGCGCAAGACGGGCGGTCTAACGCGCGTCCTTGAGCGCGGGCGCGAGGCGATCCAGCAAATCGTGCGGATGACAATCCTTACGGGCATCCCCACTGTTGTGGAATTTGCCCTGATCTTCGGGATTTTCCTCTGGCAGTTTGACTGGCGCTATGCGCTCACCATCGTTGTCATGATCTGGCTGTACCTCTGGTTCACACGGGTCGCAACAGATTGGCGCATCACCATCCGCCGCAACATGAACGAGAGCGACACCGACGCTAACGTCAAAGCGATCGACTCGCTTTTGAACTACGAAACCGTGAAATATTTCGGCGCCGAGAAGCGCGAAGCCGAGCGCTACGACAAGTCGATGGAGCGTTATGAGCGCAATTCGACATCAAGTTACGTGTCGCTCGCTGTGCTGAACTCCGGTCAGGGATTCATCTTCTCGATGGCGCTTATGGTCGTGATGATTCTGTGCGCGCTCGACATCCGCGACGGGAGGAACACGATCGGCGATCTCGTTCTGCTGAACGGTTTGATGATCCAGCTTTACCAGCCGCTGAACTTCATGGGCATGGTGTATCGCGAGATCAAACAGGCGACAGTGGACATCGAAGCGATGTTCGACGTCCTGAACAAGGACCCCGAAATCACGGACGCGCCTGGCGCGCTGCCGCTCGCGGTCAACACGGGCGCGATTCGCTTCGACAATGTTCATTTCTCCTATGATCCGGCGCGGGCGATTCTCAAAGGCGTGAGCTTCGAGGTTCCTGCCGGTCATACGGTGGCTATCGTCGGCCCGTCGGGCGCTGGTAAATCAACGATCTCGCGCCTGATGTTCCGTTTCTACGAACCGCAAAAAGGCGTCATCACAATCGATGGGCAGAACATTTCGGAGGTGACGCAGGAAAGCCTGCGCGACGCCATCGGCATGGTTCCGCAGGACACTGTCCTCTTCAACGATACGATTGCGTACAACATCCGCTATGGCCGCTGGAGCGCAACGGACGACGAGATCATTGAGGCTGCGAAGCTGGCGCAGATTGACGACTTTATTCGATCTGCGCCAAACGGCTACCAGGCGCAGGTAGGCGAACGTGGGCTGAAGCTCTCGGGCGGCGAAAAGCAGCGTGTCGCGATAGCCCGCACCATTCTGAAAGGCCCGCCGATCCTGCTTCTTGACGAAGCGACTTCGGCGCTGGACTCTTTCACGGAGCGAGAGATTCAATCGGCGCTCGACCGCATCGCCAAGGGCCGCACGACCCTCGTCATCGCCCACCGCCTTTCGACCATCGTCAACGCGGACGAGATACTTGTTCTCGACCAGGGAGAAATAGTCGAGCGGGGCCGGCATGAGGATCTGCTGGCCAGTGAGGGCGTCTACGCCGCCATGTGGAACCGCCAGCGTGAGGTCGATGAGGCCGAAGAGACGCTGCGCCGGGCTGAGGCGGCCGAAGGCCGTCCGATGCGCACTCCGGTTGCGGAATAGGGGCGGCGATTTGCGCTAACCTAGCGGGTGACTTCCGCACAACTAAATGGCACAAGACGGCGGTCCGCGCCGGACTCTATCGGGAAATTGCATGACCATCGCCGACAGCATCCGCCGCCAGATCACGCCCATTCATCCTGAGGGCTACATCTTCATCGCCGCATTCGCGGTCGCAACCGTCATTTTATTCTGGATATGGAACCCACTGGGGTGGATCGGGCTGATCCTGACCGCGTGGTGCGCGTATTTCTTTCGCGATCCGATTCGCGTCACTCCGATGGATGCAAGCCTTATCGTCTCGCCCGCCGACGGCGTTGTCTCTTCCGTCGGCGCCTATGTGCCGCCGCCCGAGCTTGGGCTTGGCGATACGGCCATGACCCGCGTTTCTGTTTTCATGTCCGTCTTCGACTGCCACGTGAACCGGACCCCGGTGGACGGGCGCGTCGTGCGAGTGGCCTACAAGCCCGGACTGTTCATCAATGCTGACCTCGACAAGGCGAGCGAGGACAACGAGCGCAACGGCTTCGTCATCGAGTCGCCGCGCGGGACGTTTGGCGTTGTGCAGATCGCTGGCTTGATTGCGCGCCGCATTGTCGCGTTCGCGAAAGAGGGCGATGTGTTGGCTGCTGGCGAGAGGATCGGGCTGATCCGCTTTGGTTCGCGCGTAGACGTCTACATGCCGTCAGGCTGCGTTCCGCTGGTCGCCGTGGGATCGAAGGCGGTTGCCGGCGAAACCATCCTCGCGGAATTCAGTTTGAATGCGGCCCGCCGGGAATTCCGGAGCCGTTGACCGAGGGCAAAATGAGTGAGCCGATAGAGCCCCAGATCAAGCAGTCGCCGCGGCGAAAGCGGTTCGCGCGCATCCCCATGCGCTACGTTCTGCCCAATCTCGTGACGCTTCTTGGCCTGGCGCTGGGGCTCACCTCCATCCGATTTTCAATCGAGGGCCGCTACGAACTGGCCGTCATCGCGATCGCGGCTGCTGGCGTGCTGGACGGCCTTGACGGCCGACTTGCCCGGGCCCTGGACGGACAATCGCGTTTCGGGGCCGAGCTGGATTCGCTCGCAGACTTTATCGATTTCGGCGTTGCGCCTGCGATGCTGCTCTATTTGTGGAGCCTTCAGGAGATCAAAAACGCTGGCTGGTTCGCCTGCATGGTGTACGTCATCGCGTGCGCGCTGCGACTGGCCCGCTTCAATGTGATGATCGACGATCCCAACAAGCCAAAATGGATGGGACGGTTTTTTACCGGAATGCCTTCGCCGGCCGGCGCAATTGTCGTGCTTCTACCGATCTATTTGCATCTGTCGGTCCTCCAAATTCCGCAGAACACGGCGACGGTGCCGATCATCATCGCCTATGTGCTCCTTGTAGCGTTCCTCATGGTGAGTCGAATCCCGCATTTTTCCGGTAAGGAAATGGGACGGGTGCCGCGGGAATACTTTTTGGCGGTCATGCTCGCGGTGGTGGCGTTGATCCTGTTGCTCGCCAGCTATCCTGCCGAAGTGCTTGTGCTTTTAACTCTGCTTTATCTTGGCCTCATCCCGCTGGCGTGGCGGCGTTTCCAGGCGTATCAGGCGGCTGACGATCGTGCTGCGGCTGCGGTCGAGCGACCGTCGCCGGGGCAGACTTGAGAAGGCCTTGACGAATTCATGCCCGCAGCGTGAATGAAACGGTGACGAAAACACCAGTTTGACACTCGGCGGTTCACAAATCGCGGCGCTTACATTAGGGTCCGCCCGGAACTGACGGGGCGCCCCCCGCCGGCGCGCTCAACTCAATGGGATTACATGGCTAAAGAAGAACTTCTCGAATTTCCGGGAACGGTAAGCGAGCTTCTCCCCAACGCGACCTTTCGCGTGAAGCTCGAAAACGATCACGAGATCATCGCCCACACCGCGGGGAAGATGCGCAAGAACCGTATCCGCGTGCTGACTGGCGATCGCGTCCTTGTTGAAATGACGCCCTATGATCTGACCAAGGGCCGCATCACCTATCGCTTCAAGTAATCTGCCGCCTGCGATGATGCCAAGCGCGGGCGTGAGCGCAGAAAGGGATTTTGCGTGATCGGGTTTTTCCGAAAAGCCGATGCCGCGCCGGAGTCCTGGCGACCACGGCTCGCGCTGGCGTCCGCATCGCCGCGACGCCTCGCGCTGCTCCAGCAGATCGGGATTGAGCCGGACGCGCTGCTTCCGACCGATCTGGATGAGGCCCCTCAGCGAAATGAAACTCCGCGCGCGCTCGCTACTCGTCTTGCGAACGAGAAAGCTCGCGCGGGCGTGAAAGCTGCTGCGGCGCAGGACGATTTGCGCGGAGCATATGTCGTCGCGGCGGACACTGTCGTCGCGGTGGGGCGTCGCATACTTCCCAAATGCGAACTCGCGGAAGAGGCGGGCGCATGCATGCGGCTGCTCTCAGGCCGCAACCATCGCGTTTATACCGCTGTTACGGTCATTTCACCCAAGGGCGCCGAGCGCAGGCGCCTGGTCGACACACGGGTGCGCTTCAAGCGCCTGTCCAGCGGGGAAATCGAGGGCTACCTCGCCTCTGGCGAATGGCGCGGCAAGGCAGGCGGGTATGCAATTCAGGGACTTGCTGGCGCTTTTGTCGTGAAGATCGTGGGATCCTATTCGGCGGTTGTCGGTTTGCCCCTTTACGAGACCGCACAATTGTTGTCAGGCGAGGGCTATCCAGTCCACCTGATGTGGCTTCAAGGCGCCTGAGATCCACGACAAATGTCCAGTTCCGCAAACGATAATGGCCAGGACGCGCAGCAACAGCTTGAGCTGACGGGCAGGCCATGCCCGATCTGTCGCAAGCCGGGCGTCCTCCATTACAAGCCGTTTTGCTCGCGCCGCTGTGCAGACGTCGACCTTGGCCGCTGGCTTGTCGGGGCGTACGCCGTCCCTGTCGCCCCGGAGGAAACGGACGACGATGAGGTGGACGGCGATTCGCGCGAAAGCTGAAGTACGTTACGCGCCGGGCTGCGGCTACAGGCCGCCCCATCCCGTTTGCTTCAGCTCTTCGATAGCACGCGTCTGCACGTCGCGCGGGACGGTGAACGCCTTTTCGAGAGCCCCGGTGATTTGTTCGGGCGTCAGATAATCGATGTCCATGCGGGCCTTTGCAGCCTCATCGAGCAACGTCTTGTCTTGCAGCGCGTCCGCGAAGGCCTTGCGCAACGCGGCAACCCTGTCGGCCGGCGTGCCGGGCGGGGCGGCGAACGGACGGTTATAGTACTGCGTCGACAAGATGAGCTCTAGCGCCTGCTTGTTGGGGCCTTCCTTCATCAGGTCCATGACGAATGGCACGCCGAGCTTCTTGAGGTCGGGGTGCTGCTCGTTGGCGATGTCGAGGCCGATGGCGAAGGCCTTGCGCTCGAGCGCCGACATGGCCTGAACCTTAGCGCTGTCCCAGCCCCAGCCGCATACCCCGTCCACCTCGCCACGCTCCATGGCGACGAGAATATTGCTTGTGGATTCGTAGCCCTTCACCTGCTTGAATTTGGTGCCCACAAGTGAATTCAGAATGGCGGGTATCATCGACGTTGAACCGGCGGAGGCGCCTATTACGATTTCGCGAGTCGCCACGTCTGAAAGTTGCTTTACGCCAGCCTTGCCGGTGAAAGCGCAGATCGTTGATGTGATGCTCATGCTGCCAAGCCATGCAAACTTGCGCATGTCGTAAGAGACGCTGGCCGATCCTGCGATCTGGTTCAGCGTGAGCGTGTTGTGAAGAATTGCGATGGTCGCGCCGTCCTTGGGGGCGATCATGTAAAGATTGTTTGCGCTTTTAAGGCCGCCCGCGCCGGGCATGTTTTGCACGACCATGGTCGGTGAGCCCGGCACGAAGCGGCCCATGTGACGCGCCAGCAGGCGCGCATAAGCGTCATAGCCGCCACCCGTGCCGGAGCCGACGATGACGTTGATATTCGTGCGCTTGTAGAAGTCCGCGACGGAAACCGATTGCGCATGTGCGGCGCTTGCCGAGGCCGCGAGGGCAAGTGAAGCGAAAACGGTGGGAAGATTGAACTTCATCTCTGGCCTCTTTCAAATTCCATGATGGAAGAAACCGCCATGAACGGCGTCGTGCCAGAGTTTTGCGACGCTTGGCGCGAGGCCAAGCGGCAAGCCAGGCTCGGGGCGATAATAGATATGGGTGCCGGCCTGTAACTGCGTAACGCGCACGCGCGGCGCCGGCTTCAGTTGAGCCAGCATTGGCAGGACGATCTCGCTGTAGGCTTCGGGGGAGTTATCGCGGCTGTACGCCGAATTGACATAAAGGATCGGCGTGACGGGCTTGGCGCCGGGCTTCTCGTCATAAAGGCAATAACCGAAGAAGCGGTCGATGAGCGCCTGCGTTTGCGCCTCGTTGAGCTTGAGACGCTCCGCATTCACCCGCGCCGCCGCTTCCAGCGACGCGACGATGTTGTGCGTGATCGTGTACTCGGCCTTGAAGCTCGGGCGCGCGCGATCCTTGCCCCACGCATCGAAGACTTCCTCCATCAGCCATGGCAGACGCATCAACGCTGCAGGGCCTTCCTTGCCCAGCGCTTCGGGCCCAAAATAGCGCGCAAGATCGCGCCATGTGCGGATGTAAAGCTCGTTGAACGGATCGCTGCGCCGCGCGGATTTTGTTGAAACGCGTTCGTAGTTTCCGATCTTCCCCAGCGCGCCGGACCAGTCGTGCTTCACTTCGTTGATGTAGCCGATGGGCGCTGTTTCAATCTCGGTCTGTCCGGCGATGTTCGGGATACGCTGCACGATGTAAGCGGAAAACGCGCCGCCGGTGGAATGGCCGTGGGTGAAAATGGAGAATTCACCTTCCGGGAAGTGCCTGCGGCAGGCCTCGATCATGCCGTCTTCAAACGCCGCCGGCCAAGCCGCCATGCGATGCCAGAAATTGGTGCCGGGCTTGGCGCGAGCAAGCGTGCGCGTGCCGTAACGCATGCGATTGATTGGTGTTGCATCCTTGATCACATCGTATTCGTCGCGCCCGATCGTCTCGCCCGCCAGCCAGATGGGCGTGCGCACCGAGCCGTCATCGTGGATCGTGTCGCCGAGCCAGTTGCGGTCGGCGTCAGCAAGATACAAACGGCCGGGAAATGTCATGGATACCGTGCGCGAGCCAAATTTGCTTGCTATCTGGCGTGCGAGGATGGAGCAGGACTTGAAGTCGCCATCGCCGCCGTGCAGCAGCAAGAAGCCGATCTTCTTGCCATCAGGTCCGCGCGCGGCCTTGGACGCGTCGGCGGGTTCAATGACGTAGACGCCAATGTCCCATGACATGCCCAGCGCCTCAATGCGGAAGACGTCCTCGCGCTCGGTTAGTTCGATGTCGGGGCGTTCGCGGACCTCCCGATCCATCGCTACGACTTCTTCGTTCGTGTAGCTGGGCTTGGGCTCCCAAAATCCGCTGGCGGTCATGTTTCCTCCGAATATTCTGTTGCCAGCAGAATGAAGGATACAGTCCCTGCTATCAAGCGCCGGGGCGTGAGCTGCTCAAACAGTAATCCGCGCGGCGCCATACAGGCGAGACAAGCGACGCCTTTTTCACGAACAAGGGCGTCAACATTTATCACGAAGTTGCGGGGCAGGGGCCGCCGCTTGTCTTCGTCCCCGCCCATCCGATTGATAGGCGGTTATAGCCTATCAGTTCGCGCTCTTTTCGCAGAGCATTGCACCATCAACGCGAGACAGCGGCCGGAATCGCCGGCGCGCGGCAGGTGGTCCTTCCGGGCACATGACATGCCTGTTCGATTGAAGCCCCTGGGCTTTTGACGAAGCTTTGATAACCTTTCTGCGCGGGCTGGGACGGTGGCCTGATCGCCGGGGTGGTGACTTCCTCGGCGATGTGCGGCAACATAGGCTCATGCTCAGCGTCCGATGCCAATCATGAGGGCCTGGGTGCAGTTCAGAGGGGGGCGTAGATGAGAGTTTCCAGGGTCCTCAGCGCATGTGCGCTCGCATTGGTTCTCGCTGGTTGTAACGCGGCCTCGGATGTCGCGCTGGCCCCGGATGTCGCGCTGGCCCCGGCGCCAGCGCAAACCGCCACCCTTCCTTCTCCCTATCCCATCGATAAGATGGTCGGCCAATGGGGCGTCGCCTCCTACCGTGAGGACAAGGATCGCGCCCGCACAGAGGCCATGGCCCGAACCCATTGCCGCAACCCGTATGTCATCACCAAAGGCCCATCAGACGGCGTGATGATGCACGTTGCGGACGATCCGAAGGTCTATGAGTTGACTTTTAAGGGTGCGCCGAACGGCAAGGTTTATCTGGGATATAACGCGCCGCCAGGACATCAGCAGGACCGCGAAGTGGTGTCATTTTCGGACAATAATGTCGTCCTTCGTTTCGTCGATCCCGAAATCAACACGCGATACGGCACTTACGTCTATGTGCGCTGCTCGCAGCGCGCTTGAGATCCGGAAAACTCGAGGCAGGCAGAATGATCAAAACATGTGATCGCACTCGCAAAAGGTGGGCTGGCGTCGGCGCGCTCGCCCTCACATGCGGGCTATTCATCGCAGCGTCCGGCACGGCTGCACTCGCGCAAGCGGCGACTTCCTCGGCAATGCGCGAGACCATGAACGTCGGCGACGAACCCGGACGGGTTTCTACTGCCGAGATCGTCATTAGCGACGGCCCGTTCAAACGCCAGCTTGTTTTCTTCCGCTCCAACGAAGCGCCCGGAACGCTCGTCGTCAACACGCCCGAGCGCTTTCTGTACCTTGTTTTGGGCAATAACCGCGCTCTCCGCTACGGCATCGGCGTTGGCCGCGAAGGCTTCCAATGGTCCGGCCTTGTGAAGGTTTCACGCAAGGCGGAGTGGCCGGACTGGACGCCGCCGCCCGAGATGATCCAGCGCCAACCGTACTTGCCTCGCTTCATGGCGGGAGGCCCGGGGAACCCCATGGGCTCGCGCGCTCTCTACCTCGGGTCCACCATCTATCGCATTCACGGCACCAACCAACCTGAGACGATTGGGCATGCGGTGTCATCGGGTTGTTTCCGTCTGGCGAACGGCGATGTGATCGATCTCTTCGAACGCGTTCCCGTCGGAGCCAAAGTCGTCATCCGGCACGCGGCGTCTCTTTAAAGCGCCGCGCCACACTTTTGGGGGTCAACGGCATGTCCAGCAATCTCAAGGGATCAATTAGACTGCTCGCCGCGGCGGCGGTTCTTCTCGCCAGCGCGACGACTGCTGCGCAAGCGGCGACGCTCGACGATGTGCGCAAGCGAGGGTCGTTGAATTGCGGCGTCAGTCAGGGTCTGCCCGGATTTTCCGACCGCGACGACAAGGGTGTATGGAGCGGCTTCGATGTTGATTTCTGCAAGGCGGTCGCTGCTGCGGTGATCGGCGATGCGTCGAAGGTGACGTATGTGCCGCTTTCCGCCGCCGAGCGATTTGACGCGCTTCGCGCGGGCAAAATCGATGTTTTATCTCGCAATTCAACATGGACGCTTGAGCGCGAAGCAACCATGGGCCTGCTATTTGGAGGCATCAATTATCACGATGGACAGGGCTTTCTCGTCTTGCGGCGGCCGCAGGTGATTTCGGCGCTGGAGCTCAATGATGTTTCGGTCTGTGTGCAGTCTGGCACGACCAGCCAGGCAAATCTCAGCGATTACATGCGCGCGAACTCGATGACCTACAAGGAGCTCGTGTTCCCGACGCTTGCCGAGGCGATGAAAGCGCTGGATGGCGGCCAGTGCGACGTGTTCACCGCGGATCAGTCGGCCCTGTTTGCGGAACGCATCAAGCTTTCAAATCCCGGCGCCGCCGTCATACTTCCCGACGTCATTTCGAAAGAGCCGCTTGGCGCAGTCGTTCGCGCTGATGACGTGAAGTGGTTCAACATCATACGCTGGGTCAATTACGCGCTCATCAACGCAGAGGAGCTTGGCATTTCGACTGCGACGCTTTCGGAAGCGTCTGCTTCCCAGAAGCCTGCCGTGCGCCGGTTTGTTGGCGTGCAGGGCAATCTGGGCCAGGCGCTCGGTCTCGACAACGCCTGGGCGCTGAAGGCCGTGGAGGCCGTCGGAAACTACGCCGAAGTGTTTGAGCGCAACATCGGCTCGCGGTCGCGACTTGGCATTCCCCGGGGCCTGAACCAGCTCTGGTCGACGGGCGGCATCCTGTACGCGCCGCCGCTTCAGTAGCCCAGCGACGGCGGGCACTGGTTTCTGCGCATGCGCCTGGCCAGTGACCCGCGCCGTTGGCGGGCGCCTCGCTGAAGGTGGGGAACAGGCTCGCGGTGGCTGGGGCGAAAAGGGGTCGATGTAACAGTCTGATAGGATTTGGGCGACCGCGCTTTCGCGCCGGATTTCTTTCGCATCGATTCCCGCTTCTCAAAGAAGTCGACGAGATCGACGCGCAGTGAAGTCCGTGAGCACCCGCAGGCTGAGTTTCACAGCCCGCCAAGAGGACTGTCGAGAGCAATGTCGAGAGAAATTACGCCGGATCGCTACCGTGTCCAGAGCGTAATGCAAAGCAAACTCCATCCGCCGAAGGATGCAAGAGATCGGCTTCCCGCCATATTTCACGCTGTTCGATAGAAGCGGGCCTCTTTAACGAGCTGTCGTATCGGTTTGTGAGCGCGAGCGCCAAGGTACAACAGTCCTGCAGCGAATTGCAGGCTCAGGATAGTTGGCGCGTGCGCCGGTAGCGTCACAACAGCGAGGATCGAAACAATCACGAAGGTGACGAGGCGATGCGATCCCGACCACGCCTGCCCTGACTGCCGATAACTGAAATAGGGGAGCCACCGCCCGACAATCAGCGCGGTCAGCAGCAGAATTCCTGCGAGATTGGTGTAGAAGAATATTGCGTAACCGATTGTGCGGCTCATCTGCAATCCGATATATAAA
>JAUXWZ010000176.1 GCA_030684835.1 Beijerinckiaceae bacterium | reverse complement strand
ATAGCGGCTCGCGGGATGCGGCGATTACGGCGAGTGTGCTGGCCGCTTCAACGGCAACCGGAGTGACGAAAGTCATAAATTTGGCCCAATGGGCCGGAGGCTCGCGGGGCGCAAGCCATGACTCGGCAGAATTCTAGAGAGATGGAATAATGGAATGACGATAGAAGCCCACTATTCCGTGTTAACTGACGGTATCATGCCCTGTACTCCGGCCCTAATCATCGCGAAAACTGCTATTCAGCTTAAGCTAACGCCAACGGCTGAAGCCTTTCATGCGGCCTTCGATTTCCGAGAAGCGGATCTCATGCACATCGTCGCTGATCTCAGCCACTCTCATTTCCGGGACTCACGAGCATAAATGCTCTCGATCGCGTTGTGCTGATGTTCCGGCATCATGGCATTGAGAATAGTGCGCTGAATTCCCCAATGTGGCGTGCGCCTTCTACATTGGGTTGACCCATTCCCTTCCCGCGCTAAGCTCATACAACTTGATAAAAAAGGAAGGGAGCCTCCAAGATGAGAAAAGCCAAAAGCTTTGCGGCGGCGCTAGGCGTTGTTTGCATGGGCGCCACCGGCGCCGCCGCGCAATCGGCCGCTGATTACTACGCCGGCAAGACCATTCAGCTTCGCGTCGGCTATGCGCCCGGCGGCGGATACGATCTCGCCGGACGCACAGCGTCCCGGTACTGGGGCAAGTTCATTCCCGGCAATCCGCAAATCGTCGTGCAGAACATGCCAGGCGGCGCCAGCCTTGTGCTGACGAAATGGCTGCTCGATGCAGCGCCCAAGGATGGTTCGGTGATCGGGCTTGTGTCGCGCGGCATCGCGTTCGAGCCGCTGCTGAAGGCGCCGCAATCGGATTACGATGCGATGGCGCTCAACTGGATTGGCAACGTCGAACGAGCCAGCAGCTTCTGTGCGGCGTGGGCCGATGCCGGCATCAAGTCGCTTGATGACATTGTGGGGCCAAACGCCAAGACGCTGATCATCGGCGGCACCGGGCCGACTTCGGACGATGAATTGTTCGCCCGTGTCGTACGCGAAATGTTTAGCGCCAATGTAAAAATAGTGACGGGTTACGCCGGCAGCACACCCGTGCATCTGGCGATGGAGCGCGGCGAAGTGCATGGCCGCTGCAATCTCTCCGCCGCCGACCTTCTGCGCAGGCCGCACTGGAAGGACAAGGTCAACGTGTTCCTCACCAACGGCATGCGGCATCACCCGGCGTTCAAAGATGTGCCGCTGGCGCTCGATGTCGCCAAGACCGATGAGCAGAAGGCTGTCTTGCGCCTTTTCTACGCACGGCAGGAAATGGCTTATCCTTTCGTCGCGCCGCCCGGCGTGCCCGCCGATCGCGTGAAGGCGCTGCGGGATTCCTTTATGAAGATGGCGGAGGACAAGGAATTCCGCTCCGAAGCCGAGAAGCAGTTCATTGAGGTCTCGCCAGTGAGCGGCGAGGAGATCACGAAGATCATCAAGGACGCCTACGCGTCAGATCCCAAAGTGATCGAACGCGCCTCGAAGTTGCGCAACCAGTAGACGAAGGCCTCGGGGAGTTGCGACGTTCAACTTCCCGGCGCCAACCACCCTCTCCTGCACGCAGGAGAGGGAAGAAGCGCTGGCCTTAATGCCCCTCGCCAGCAATACCTCCGCGCGGCACGGGCTTGCCGATACCAAGCGGCTCGGCGTCGATGAGCACGAAGGCCATGCGGCATGTCTCATCGTAGCGGTTGATCCATGCGTGATAGGTGCCGCGCTGAATCATGACGTCGCCTTTGTTGAGCGTCACCATGCGGCCTTCGTCCAGCTCCATGTCGATTTTGCCGTTGAGTACGATGATGTAGTCGATCGTCTCGGTGCGGTGCATGCGCGGGATGTTGCTTGGCGGATATTCCGCGATCATGAAACGCGTGCCGTTAACGGGCGGATAGGTGCCCAGTTTCAGCGCGCCCATGTCCGGCGCGTCTTCGCCCACGGGCATGGTGCAGGGCATCGAGTCCGTCGCCCACATAAGCGTGCTGAATTGGCCGGGCGAGGAGCCGCCGCGCGTGTTCTGCGCGTCGCCGTCGATGATGACCATCGCCGAACCGGCCTTATCGTGGCCGGTGATGATGCGGCGAATGGGAGTGGGTTTTGACTCCATGTGACGTTTCCTCGATTTGCTATTTGTTGCGCGCGCAGGCTAGCAGCGCGCAACGCATCAGAGCAAGCCAGGAGAGCAGGTCCGGAGGCTAACGCCCGAGCATTTCCTTCACCGCATTGATGAGATCTGCCTCGCCTACCGCCAGCTGCGCGCGCTCCTTAAGGGCGAGGTATTCCTCGCGCGGCATGTCTTTCGCAGCTTTGCCGAGCGCGGCGCCCGCGACAAGATCCTTGACGATGATCTCGCCCTTGGCGCGCTCGTTCGAGCCCTGAATGACGACGCAGCGGCTGTTGCGTTTATCGGCGTATTTCAGCTGCGCGTTCATGCCCGCTGAGCCCAGATAAAGTTCGGCCGCCACGCCAGCCTTGCGCAGCGTTGCCACAAAGCCCTGATAGCGCGCGATTTCCTCGCGATCCATGACAAGCACGACAACCGGACCCTGCGGCGCTGTGGCTGACACGATGGGCGACTTGATCATCTGCAATGCGGCGAGCAGGCGCGAGACGCCGATGGAAAAGCCCGTGGCGGGCACTGGTTCGCCGCGAAAGCGTGCGACGAGTCCATCGTAGCGCCCACCGCCGCCCACCGAACCAAAGCGCACCGGGCGGCCGTGTTCGTCTTTCACCTGGAATGTGAGTTCGGCCTCGTAGACAGGGCCTGTGTAATATTCGAGGCCGCGCACGACGGAAGGGTCGATGACCACACGACCATCGTCATAGCCGCCCGCCGTGAACAGGGAGGCCATCTCGGCAAGCTCGGCGACGCCCTCTGCGCCGCGCGCGCTTTGGCCCACCGCCGCGCCAAGCCGGCGAAGCGTGGTGGCATTGTCGTCGCCCTTGGCGGACGTGAACGCAAGAATACGGTCGATGGCGGCGGACGAAAGGTCCGCGCCCTTGGTGAAGTCGCCCGATTCATCCTTGCGCCCGGGGCCCAGCAACATGCGCACGCCTTCTGCGCCAAGGCGATCAAGCTTGTCGATGGCGCGCAGCACAATGAGCTTTTGCGCAGCCCGCCCCTCGCCATCAAGACCAGCGGCTTCCAGCACGCCGTCGAGCACCTTGCGGTTGTTCACCTTGATAACGTAATCGCCGCGCGCGACGCCCAGACGCTCCAGCGCATCGGCCGCCATCATGCAAATCTCAGCGTCCGCCGCGACAGAGGCGGCGCCCACCGTATCAGCGTCAAACTGCATGAACTGGCGGAAGCGGCCGGGGCCGGGCTTTTCGTTGCGGAACACAAACCCTGCGCGATAACTGCGATAGGGCTTCGGCAGTTTGTCGAAATTTTCCGCGACATAACGGGCGAGCGGCGCGGTAAGATCGTAGCGCAGCGAAAGCCATTGATCGTCATCGTCCTGAAACGAAAAGACGCCCTCGTTGGGGCGGTCGAGATCGGGCAGGAATTTGCCGAGCGCCTCGGTGTATTCGATGAACGGCGTCTCCACGGCCTCAAAGCCGTAAAGTTCGTAAATCTCGCGAATGGCCTGCATCATCCGGTTCGCGCTGGCGATTTCGGCGGGGCCGCGATCAGCCAGCCCGCGCGGCGCGCGCGCCTTGACCAGGGTTTGCGAGTTCGTGGGCTTGTCGGCCTGATCTGTCATTGTGCTCAAGTCCTTGCTGAACGCCTTTTAGGAGCGCGCGCTGCCGGGAGCAAGGCGGCATCAGGAAAGAGCGACGGGCCCGATCAGTTAGGCCCGACTGAACACTGCGCGCCGGCGCCTTTCAGTCGATCGCAGAGTGCTTCGGCGGCCGCCTGATCAAGATTGCTGACGCGCAGCCGCCACGTGTTGCCATCGCGGCGCGTGTAGGTGAGCTTGCCCGCCGCGCCGATGGCCTTGGCATAGGCTCCGGACTTTTCGGAGAGGCCGGCAACGGCGGCCTTCTGATCGGTGTATTCGTCCAGATAAACGGCGAACTTGGCCCCGGCGTCCGGGGCTGAAGTCAACGCCGCCGTGCGCTGTGGCGCAGGGGCCGGGCTTGAAGCCGCAGGCGCCCGCTCCGGGGGCGCAGCACTGGTGGGATCGCTTGGCGCAGGCGGCTGGGAGCGGACCGGGGCGGGAGGCGCGGCGGGCGGCGCCCAATCGGCCACGCCCGCGAGGGGTTGAGGAGCCTCAAAATTGCCTGCCGAAAAACGGGCGGGAGGCGCGGGCGCAACGGGGCTCTGTGGCGAAACAGGCGGCGGCGCGATCTGCGTAGGCGGCTCCGTCCGGGCAGTTTGCGTCGACCGCTGAGCCGGGTTGACGGGCGCGCCGGATGAATCGATGCGGATTGTCTCCGCAGGGGCCGGAGATGGGGCAGGAGCTGGAGCTGGGGCGGGAGCCGGGGCAAGGGCGCGCAAGTCCGAGGGGAGCGCCGCCGGGGCCGTCGGGTCCGCGGTGACATCGCGGACAGCCGCTGTGGGCGAGGCAGCAGGCGTAGCGGCCGCGTAGGCGACCGTCACCCTTTCAGGGGCCTTATCGGCGATCGACGAGGAAATGGCGGTGTCATCCGCGTGGCGGGTCCACGCGGCGACTGCGGCAGCGGCGGCGAGAACGCTGAGCGTCGCGATCATCAACGACGTCAACAAAAAATCTTTACGCCCCCCCGAGCGCAATCGCGAGCGCGGCAACCAATTGACGTTTTCAGACTGCGGCTTTCCGACGTCTTCCCGAGACGTCGGCCGTCCGAACAGATTGCCCACCATCACACAAACTCCCGCTGCGCGCCCAAGGGACGCCAGCACGCAAGATCGAGAATTCCATCTCTGTTTTCACGGGCGAATGTGGCGACAGGACGACCGGGACGACCGGAGAGCATGGCGCCTTGACGCCGAGTCCCCGCTGCGGCTACGTTCGCGTCCGCAACGGGGCTATTTAAGCATGCATTTACCAACATGTCTGTTCGCGGCGGCGCTTGCCCTTGGCGGGTGCTCGCAAACTGGACAGACAGCCATGCAAGCCTCTTACACGCCGGATGTTGCGGAAGGCGCCGCCATCGGGCAAGCGTCTGAGAACGAACCCATTTCGCAATCTTCCATTGGTCTCGCTTCGTTTTTCGCTCCCTCCCCGCAGGTTCAGGTCGCGGAAGTGCTGGAGAACATCCCGGGCGACTTCAAGGCCCCGGAAAACCCGCCGGTCCCACCCGCCCGCCCCGATTTTGGCGACCGCGTGCAGCTCGCCGCCGTCCCTGCGTCAGTTGCGGCAACTGCGACCGGCGCGCCCGAGCAGGCGGTGCGTCTGACTGCTGCCGACATTACGGGCTCAACAGCGTCGATCACGAATACTCAGCCTCAGACAACGACCCGCGCCGAAGCCGCCTCTCTGGGCGCCTACGAATTTAAGACCGCTGGCGCGCCCCTGCCTAATAGCGGCTTGCGCGCCACCAACATCGCCTACGCGCCCGCACAATTCGAACTCGCTGGCGCCGCGTCAAGCATCGGCCGTATGGGCGGCCTACGGTGGCGCGCGGCTTACGACGACGTGCACACGGACTGTTTCCCTGAAACGCTGCGCGCGGCGCTCGATCAGATTGCCGCACATTTCAAGAGCGAGGTGCTTGTCACCTCAGGCAGGCGTGATCGCGGACGGCGCGGCTCGCTCCATCGCTCCTGCAAGGCGGCCGACATCCGCGTTGTCGGCGTTTCCCCCGGGGAAGTGGCGCGTGTGGCGCGTAACATTCCCGGCGTGAACGGCGTCGGCACATATCGGCGCGTCGCTGTCACCCACATCGATGTTCGCGCCGAGCGCTTCGCCTGGCGGTGGTGAGATGAGCGCGCCGAGGCGCGACCACAACGTTCAGGCGCGCGGCGCCTTCACAAGCATGATGATCGGCGTCAGCAGGTAGAGGGCAGCGACCACCGCTGCGATCCCCGCCCCGACAATCGCGATGTAATCGGTCCCGCCTGCGACATAGGACCAATTGCTGCGGGTGAGCGCGGGGATTGAAGCAGCGAACCCAAAGCCCGCCAGCAGCGAAAGTATCATCGCAGGCTGCAATGCCCGGCGCACTTCGCCAGAGGCTTTGCCGCGGCGCCGCAATGCGACAACCCACAGGACGAGCGCCAAAACGCCTGCAGACAGGCCAATCCAGAGAAGCGAGCCAAGGTAATACTCAGCCGCGGCCCAAAGAACGGGGATGGTAATCTCTTTCATGCGTTCCTCCTCAGACCCGGCCGCTCAGCATGGCGTAGTACATTGGCTTCAAAGCCTGTTCTTTCATTGCCCATGCGATCCAGTTCTCCTGTAGCGGATCGATGAACGAGAAGGACGGCGTCAGATTTCCGGCATAGTCGAACTCGATCAGCATGGCCTTGCCGATGGCTGTGATCATCGGGCACGACGTGTAGCCGTTGTAGGTTTCACGCATTGGCTTGCCGTCGATGACGGACATCAGGTTTGCGGCGGCGACGGGCGCCTGCCATTTCACGCTCGCAGCGGTCTTGCCGCGCGGCACACCCGCAATATCGCCAACGACGAAGATTTCCGGATAGCGCCCGTGCTGCATTGTATCGCGGTTGGTTTCCACCCAGCCGTCAGCCGCGAGCGCGCCCGTTTTCCACGGTAGAGGTGAATTGCGAACAGCGTCCGGCGCCCGCTGTGGCGGCACGAGGTGAAGGAAATCGTACTTCATCTCCTCGGTTCCTACCGGCGTCTTGAACCTCGCGATCTTGCGAACCGGATCAATAGACGTGAGGTCATGATCGTAAGCGACGTCGATATCTTGACGCTTGAAGATTTCGGCCACGCGGTGATGGACCGGGACGACGCTGAACACGTTGGTGAACGGTGTGTAGTAAACGAATTTCGTGTTCTGCCGCTTGCCCGCAGTTCGAGCGCGATCATCTGCCAGCATGGCGAATTTTAGAGGCGCGCCGGCGCATTTCATCTCCGTGCGCGGGCGACCGAACAAGCCGATGCCGCCCTTGTCGTAGAATTGAGCGACCTGGCTGAAGCAAGCGGCTGCGGATTGCGGACTGGCGTAGACGCTGGCGATGCCCTCGCGGCCAATGAGCTTGCTGTCCATGCCTTCAATGGACTCGTAATCAAGTTTGAGGCCCGTCGTCACGACAAGGAAGTCATAGGCAATCTTTTGCCCGCCAGTGGTCGTAACGCTTTTTCCTTCGGGATCGAACTCCGCAACATGCTCCTGAACCCACTTGACGGAGCGCGGAAGGTGACGAGCCGTATCATCGACCACGTCGCCCGGACGATAGACGCCGGCGGCAATCAGCGTAAAGCCGGGCTGGTAGAGATGCTCTTTGCGCGCATCAATGATGGTGACTGTGGCGTTTGGCAGTAGCTTCGAAAGCCGCGAGGCCATGCTGACGCCTGCCGCGCCGGCGCCGGCGACAACGATGCGCGGCTTGGCGGTCGACGTTTGCGCTGAAGCGCCGCCGAAGGACGCGGCGGCTACCGTCGCAGTGAGAAGCCTCACAAGATCGCGGCGCGATACGTTCGTGTGCGTTCGCTCAAATGACATGCGTGCCCCCCTCGCAATATTCATTTACATTAGAGAACAATCATGGAGGTGGCGCCTTGCGCAGGATCAATTGCGCGGCGCCACCATCCCAATCAGCGTCTCTCGACGCGCCTGGATTCGATGAACCAGAAAACGGCCACGGCGAAGGCTGCAAGTGCGATGTACATCGCAAGCGGCGTGACGCCGACCATCTCAGGCAAGGTTACCTTCCCGAGCTTCCAGACGGACAGGATGTTTGCGCGCACCCAGTCGAACGAGAAGGCGTAAAGGATAGCGCCGAAGATCATGCCCGCCGCGCCCACAAGCGCATGGACGCTGCCTGTCGCAATCGCCGCAAGCCCTGTGCCGGGGCAATAGCCATAGAGCACCATGCCGACGCCGAAGATGGCGGCGCCAATGATCGTGGCAAGCATGTTGGCGTCGCGCACATGAAACTTGGCGTAGCCCATTTGCGTGAGCGCAAGAACGCCAATTCCGCCGACGATGATTGCGGTCAACATCACCTTCAACACGGTGAAATCGCGCAAGCGGAATTGATTGAGGATGGTGTCGTAGTTTGTAACGCGGCCGCGATGGAGCAGCCAGCCGAACGCGAAACCGAAGACGACTGCGAGAATGAGTGCGGACGTTCCTGTGACGGGAAACATGATGTGCTCCTTAGCGAGCGGGACGGAACATGATGAAAGTCGTGAGCAGGCCGGAGGCGAACATCACGGCAAGAAAGGTCCAGCCGACAACGGCAAGCTGAAGCCCTTGCGAAATGCCGTTGCCGCTTGTGCAACCGCCGGCCATGCGGGCGCCGTACATCGCAAGCGCACCGCCGATAAAGGCAGCGATCATGCGTTTCGTCACAGAGCCGCCGAAACGCTCGCGCCATACGGAAGGCACCATCTCAATTCGAAAGGTGCGCGACACAAGCGCCGACGCGAGCGCGCCCAGAAACGTACCAACGAGAAACAGCGTGCCGTAATCGAGCCTCATCGGCGTGGCTTTCCAATAGGAATTTTGCGCCACGGCGTCTGCGCCCACCAGAGGTGATGCAAAGCTGCTTGCGATGGCCGACATCGACGTCGTCATGCCAAGGGGATTGGCGACGATGACGAACACAGCCCA
>JAUXWZ010000016.1 GCA_030684835.1 Beijerinckiaceae bacterium | reverse complement strand
GCCCATCTTCCACAAGCGCCTTATGTTCTTCAGCTGGTTCAACGCCGGTGTGCGAATGGTAGACGTTCGTGACCCTTACCGCCCTCGAGAGGTTGGATATTTCATTCCAGCACGCACCAAGAATACGGATTTCCGCTGTGATGACGAGAAAGCGCGCACCGGTTGCATACCAGTAATTCAAATTAACAACATGGAAGTCGATGATCGAGGCTACGTGTACGCTGTCGATCGGGCAAACAGCGGTGTCTTCATACTTGAGGTGACAGGTGCCGCACGCGAGATAGCGGACTTCTCGAAGGCTGCGACACAGCGGGCATCAGCAAAATAGCGGGAATGCGGACCAGTGGGTACTCGGCTCCAGTGCCGCCGCCTATAAACTGGTGACCCTCCTGGCCGCGCCGCCGCTCGAACACGCGGGCGTTCGGGCAGCTGATCCGACTTTCAAAGTTCGACGCATCTTGGCGGCTGATGACGCGAGGGTTGATGAATATCTCGGCGGCGTGGAATAGCGTTCGCGGCGGCGTCGTACGAGCCTTTTCTCAAGAATTCTAACAATTGCGGCAAGCGATTGAATCTGCTTGCCATTGGCATTATCGCGGCTACCGTCGCTGATCATCTCCCGTCGCGAACGGTCTCCATGCACGACGCCCGATCCGGCCCCAATCCCTTGGCTCCCGACGCCATGTCGGCGGATGAACGTCTCAGTGAGCTGGGGCGCCTTCTGGCCGGGGGCCTGAGGCGCATTCTTACCGAGCAGTCCAGTTCTTTATCTGCCGCCGGCGGAGACAGTTCATTCGACATTCTCGCCCTGAAGAGCGGACGTGGTCGTCGCAAACCCCGTAACCGAGTTGGAGGGTGCTGATGCCAGGGGCGACCAAAAAGATTGAGGCGGGGCCGGCAAGAGGTGAGGGGATCGCCGACACCAATGCGAGCGTTCTCGTGCAACTCGCGGCGCTCAAGCAGATGAAGGTGACCGAGCTGAAGGCGAAATGGGCAGCCCTCTTCGGCGCGCTCGCGCCCAACAACAGCCGAAGCTACCTCGAATTCAGGCTCGCACACCGCATCCAGGAACTGACCTACGGCGGTCCGTCGCGAGAAACGCGGCGCATGCTGGACCTTCTGGCCGATGAGATCGAAGGCAAGATTGGCCGCAAGGCGATCATCGCGGATTCTCGCAACCCCGTCATTGGCACCCGGCTGATGCGCGAATGGGACGGGGCCGAGCACACTGTCACCGTGATGAAGGACGGCTTCGACTGGCAGGGACGCAAATTCAAGTCGTTGTCGGCCGTGGCGCGATCGATCACCGGCACCCAGTGGAACGGCTATCGCTTCTTCGGCCTGCGCGAAGCCCGGAGGGATGACCGATGAGCAGACCACCGGCTTCGATCATCGCGATGCCGCGTCGGCAGCGTTGCGCAATCTACACCCGCAAGTCGACAGAGGAAGGACTCGAGATGGAGTTCAATTCGCTCGATGCGCAGCGCGAAGCCTGCGAGTCCTACGTCGCGAGCCAGAAGGCGGAGGGCTGGTCCGCCATCCGCGAAGGCTATGACGACGGCGGCCAATCGGGCGGGACGCTGGACCGGCCAGGCCTGAAACGACTCCTTGCGGACGTGGAAGCCGGGCTGCTCGATGTCATCGTCGTCTACAAGATCGACCGGCTCAGCCGCTCACTGATGGACTTCACCAAACTCGTCGAGATATTTGATCGCAATCAGGTGACGTTCGTCTCGGTGACGCAGGCGTTCAACACAACCACGTCAATGGGCCGCCTCACCCTGAACATCCTCTTGAGCTTCGCGCAGTTCGAGCGCGAGGTCATCGGCGAGCGCATCCGCGACAAGGTCGCCGCCTCGCGCAAACGCGGCATGTGGATGGGCGGCTATGTGCCGATGGGCTACGATGTACGCGACCGCAAGCTGGTGATCAACGAGGGGGAGGCCGCGACCGTCAGGATGATCTTCGAGCGGTTCGTCGCCATCGGTTCAGCGACGATGTTGACGTGGGTGCTTGTGGCGGAGGGCGTGCGCAACAAGCGCGGCAAGCAAATCGACAAAGGCTTCCTCTACAAGCTCATCAATAACCGGGTGTACATCGGCGAGGCGGTTCACAAGGGCACTGCCTACGACGGCGAGCATGAGGCGATCATCAGTCGAGATCTCTGGGACAAGGTGCACAGCATCCTGCAGCAGAGCCCGCGACTGCGCGCGTCGAACACGCGGCGCCAGACGCCGGCTCTGCTGAAGGGCATCATCTTCACCAACACCGGCGCGGCGATGACGCCCACGGCGACGAAGAAGGGTTCACGGCTTTATCGCTACTACACCTCTATGGACCTGATCCGGAATCGGGCGACTGGCGGTGCCGCGGGTCCGCTGCGCTTGCCAGCCGGGATGGTCGAGGAGGTGGTCGTCGGGGAGATACGGCGCATGGTTCGAGCGCCGGAGATAGCCGCCAGAGCGATCGCGGCGGTTCGGCAGGACGGAGAAGGTGTTGACGAGCAGGCGATCATCTCAGCGCTCGGGGAGTTCGATCAGCTTTGGGCGGCGCTGTTCCCGGCCGAGCAGGCGCGCATCGTCCACCTGCTGGTTGAGCGCGTCACGGTCGACGCCAGCGGCATCGCCGTCGATCTGCGCAACGATGGGCTCGGCTCGGTCGTTCGCGACATGATGGCGCCCCGCGGGGAGGAGGCCCGCGTATGACGCGCTCGGCGAACACCATGCGCGTCGTCATTCCCTTGACGATCCGTAAGCGCAATGGGCGGCCGAAGATCCTGCCGCCCGACGACGCTGGCATGGCGACCGGCAGGGCGCAGGATCCGCATGTACTGCGCGCCATCGCACGCGCATGGGGCTGGCGGCGGAAACTTGAAGCTGGGGAGTATTCAACCAACGAAGATATTGCAGCGGCCGAGCGTGTCTCCGATCAATTCGTCAGTCGGATGATACGGCTCGCTTATTTGTCGCCCGATGTGCTTGAACGTCTTGTGATCAGTCGCGTGCCGCTGGCGCTGTCGCTGAATGACCTGTGCGCGATTGCCGAACGGCCGTGGGCGGAGCAACTGGGATTTGTTTCCCCTCCAGCATGAGAATTGGCAGCTTTCGACGGATAGCGACATCTCGGTGTCGGATGCTATTCATCCGTTCGACAGTTTGCCCTGGCTCCTTTCATATCGTTGTGCGTGTCTGATATAGGAGTGTTGCAAAGGGGGGCCGGGTCTGCGGCGCCGATGGACGGTTGGCTCGGAGTGATGCATGCGTGGTAATCAGCTAACTGTAGCCAGCTTGTTCGCCGGATGCGGAGGATTCGATCTGGGTTTCAAGTCGGAAGGCTTCCGCCCCGTTGCGGCCTTCGACATCGACCCTGTCGCCGTGCGCGCATTTAACGCCAATATAGTTGATGTAGCGAAGGTGTGCGACCTCTCTAATACCACGCCACAAATATCGGCGGACGTCCTTCTAGCAGGATCGCCCTGTCAGGGATTTTCGACCGCGGGCAAGCGCGCGCTGGAGGATCCGCGCAATAATCTCCTAGTTCGCGCGGGCGAGATCGCCTTGACTATCCGCCCGAAAATCTTCGTGCTGGAAAATGTGCCGGCGGCGATTTCGGGCCGCCATGGCAGCCGCTGGGAGCAGGTCGAAGCGATGCTCCGCGCCGGCGGGTATATGGTCGAGCGGTTCGTCGCCGAGGGACTAGCGAGCGGTGTTCCCCAATTGCGCAAGCGCTTGTTCCTGCTGGCCTGGCGGGGACAAATCCCCGTGCAGTGCGACCTGGCACCGCGGGTGAGTCTTCCGCTCATGGAGACGATCGGTGGAATTGGCGACGCCTCGGGCCATGATCCGCTACCGTTCAGGCAAGGCTCTCGGGAGGCTTTTATCGCGGCGAGGATCGGCCCCGGCCAGAAATTGTGCAACGTCCGTATCAGTCCGGCGGCCGTCCACACCTGGGACATTCCGGAAGTCTTCGGCACAATAGACCTAAGCGAAAGAAGCGTGCTCGAGGCAATCGTGCGCTTGCGGCGGCGCGACCGGCGGCGCGATTTCGGCGATGCCGACCCGGTCGAGTTCGAGCGCATATGTTCGCATATGGGACGCTGTTGTCATGCCGAGGTGGAGCGCCTCATCTCGCTCGACTATCTCCGTCGGGTCGGCAACTATATCGACCTGAAACATACCTATAACGGCAAATTCCGACGCCTGCCACTAGTTGGTCCATCGCCTACCGTCGACACTCATTTCGGCGATCCGGCGCTCTTCCTGCATCCGCGCGAACATCGCGGGCTCACGCCCCGCGAGGCGGCGCGGATACAGGGATTTCATGACGGGTTCGACTTTGGCGACGTCAAGGCACGCGCCTTTCGCCTGATCGGCAACGCCGTACCGCCCCCCATGGCGGGACGGCTCGCGCATTTCGTACGCGATGCGCTCCTACCGGTGGCTGCATGAGCGACCGGCTCCGCACGCTTCTCGCCCGCTGGGGCCTTCATGATTGGGCCCAAGGCGAGGAAGCCCTGCTCGATCTCGACTCCGTGCAATATCTCGGCCGCAAAGTGTGGGACGATTATGAGCCCGCGCAGTTCGACCGCTTCGAGAACCGGCTGGACCACTGGCTGCACAATCTCGATAACGAGCATGACCAACTCACCCTTTTTCGGCTGCTCGAAAGACTGTTCTTCGTCGGTCGGCCCGAATTTGAATCGCTTTGTCGCGCGGCCTTTCATGGTCCCGTCACGCGCTGGCTCATCGACCAATGCGACATCGACATCGCCGACGCGGCCGCGGGCGATCAGATCGGGACCGAAGTCGGACAGACATGGTTCTGTCCGGCGACCGACAGCATGCGGATCAACGCCTTCTTGAAGGTCAACGGGCTCGCGGGAAAGTCCCATCGCCCCGAATGGAGGTCATTGCGCAAATTTGGCGATGTCGAAAAGATAAAAACTTATCTGGAGGCCGAATGCGTGCAGCGTCTTGTACTGCTCGAGGATTTCGTCGGAAGCGGGACCCAGATGGGGAGCGTCTTGCGCTTCGCCGCAAACAATTTTCCTAACCTTCCCGTTCTCGCTTGCCCCCTCGTGGTCTGCCCTAAGGGCGATGAGGTCTGCGGCCAGATCGCGACTGACCATGCCATGGTCAGCTATGAACCGGCGCTCAGAATCGCCGCCGAGACCCTCATAACCGCCGATCCCGTCAACGGCGAGGCACCGCTACACGGCAAGGTGCGCGATCTGACGAAGCGCGTGTCCGGCCGCCTCGGCCCGACCGAAAGGGATGCCGCGTCCCAACGCCATCATGGCTATAAGGGGACCGGCGCGGTCGTTGCGCTCTATTCCAACTGCCCGAACAATTCCCTGCCGATCCTCTGGGATGCGACCGACGCTTGGAAACCGCTTTTCCCGCGGCTGAAGCGCGCATGACGATGCGGATCAATCCCTTCTTCGAGGTCTATGTCGGCGACCGCCTGACGAGCAGCGAGTTTGTTGGCATCTTCAGCCCCTTTCTCGTCGAACATGCTCAGGCGCTGTTCCTGCCCGGAAATGTTGTCGTGAAGGGCATACAGGGGAGCGGCAAGAGCATGCTCCTGACCTTGCTCAAGGCCGACGTGCGTCGCGAATATGGACGTGCGATGGCGCAATTCCCCGTCCAAGGCGCGACCGGCGACTTCATCGGTGCCGGCATTAATCTCGCCCACTGCAACGCCATGGATTTCGGCTATCGGCGGCTCACTGACGACCCGGAAGAGAATGCGCTGCTCTTTGCGGATTTCGTCAATCACCAGATCCTGCTCGATCTGTTTGAATCGCTCCGCAAGCTCGCCAATCCGGACCGCACAATAAAGCACTACCCAACCGTGTTGCTCGACCCCGCACGAACAGACGACTTCACGCAGCACATCCGGAACCATCCCGTATTCCAAGGCTCTCTCAGTGGCTGCCAGACGATCGAGCAGGTCGAGGAGCGGATGCGGCACCGAATAAACGCCTATGTGCGCTATCTTCACCGCAACGATCGTCAGCTCAATGAGGGCATCCGCGCGACGAAGACCGATATGGGGACGCCGATCTCCACCATCGTAGCCGAGCTCAAGCGTGCCGGCATCATCACGGAGAAGGTGCCCGTCTTCATCCATGTCGATCAATATGAAGAACTCGCCAACATCTCTGCCCCCGACGAACGGACGCCCGATTATCGCGCGGTCATCAATCGTGCCCTAGCCCGACGCGACCCCGCCATCTCCTACCGGATAGGCACGCGCGGCCATGCCTGGCGGGACCATGGCCTTATCCTCGGATCGACCGCGCGGCTCGAGGAGGAGCGAGACTATAAGTTCGTCGACCTCGATCTACTGCTGAAGCGCCCGGAAAATCCGAAGACCTATATTTTCCCGCGCTTCGTCGCCGATGTCTTTGCGCGGCGGCTGCGGCATGTCGGATTGGCGTCGGACGATGCGCAGGGCGATAAGCTTCTGAGCAGCATCTTCGGAGACGGAATCGCGCCGCAGGACAAAGCCCGTCGCTATGGGGGGCGGAATCCGGGGCGCGCCATTAAAGTCGATCCGGACTGGCCCGAACCCTTTTCAGCGGCGCTCAGGGATATGGTCGAACGCGATCCACTGGACGCCCGGCTGTTAGAGGCAAGGGCACTGCAGCGGATCGACCGAACGGCACCACGTGCAACCCGCCTGCTGCCTGCCGAGCTGACAATGGCCATCCGCGATGATGTTGAGCGCGAATGGTGGCGCAAGGAGCGAGTCGAACTAGCGCTCGTGCAGATCGCCGGGCGTTGCCAGGAGCGGCCGATCTGGTCAGGGAAGTCGGAGGTCATCGAGCTAAGTGGCGGCAATATTCTGACGTTCCTCAACATTTGCCAGAATATCTGGGACACCAATAGCCAGCTCGGTCGCCGCAGCCGCGACACGGGGCTGGCGCGGATCGACGACGATCTGCAGGCCATCGGGATATTGAAGGCCAGTGAATATTGGTTGCGGAAGATCCTCCGCGAGACCGGGCGGAGCGGCGATCGCAGTCGTTTCGTTCAGCTGCTGGGTACCTTTCTCGCCCGAAGGCTTCATGCCGACCGGCAAATGAGCAATCCCGGCCATAATGGCTTTTCGGTTCCGGACGACGAGCTCGCCGCTCCGGCCTTCGCCTTCGTCCAGAATCTGCTGTGGGAGATGGTGGACTATGGAAGTTTGGTGGCGTCGAGCCACACCACCAAGGAGAAGGACCGGTTACCGCGCACGAAATTCTATCTTAATCCCGTTTTATGCCCCCATTTCCGTATCCATTATAAACGGCTGAAGGAGCCGATCTACGTCCATGCCGCCGAGGTGGCGGGCTGGATGGCCGAAGCGAAATTGCCGGTGCCTGAGGGGGTTCAGCGAGGCCGGCCGAATAGCGATCCCGCCCCGCTGCCGCTGTTCGAGGCTTAAGGATGCAGCCCTTTCGACCCTGGGGACAGATCGACTGGCTGCTCGGCCGTCTCAAAGGGAGAGCTTGGTCGATGATTGGCTGTTCCGGGACGGAGAAGCGCAGCATCAGTCTGGCCGGACACTTAGGGCGGGCCGCGCTCCACCATGTCAGAATGATCGAAATCCGCGATCCTCAGCCGCTTGATCTTAAAGCGGTCGAAGAGCGTCTCGCCGAGAGCCGAGCAGCGCTCGCCGCCGCCAGCTATGCCGCAGACGAGATCGTGCCCGCACCGCTCGTCGCCGACCTGGACATGATCACGGGCATCGTCGCCGAGCTCGTCCAGGCGGGGAGCACGAGACTGCTCATCGATCTGACGTCCCTGCCGAAACATTGGTTTTTCCCGCTCATTCGAGCGGCGCTCGCAGAGGCGGCGATTGAGGACGTGATAGCCTGCTATACAGCGGGGGTTGGATACGCGACCACTTTGTCAGAGAATATTTCCCCTCTGCGCGTCCTACCGAGCTTCGCCGGTGATGCCGCGCGCGACCGCCATGGATCACTGATCATAGGAATTGGCTTCGAACCCACCGCGCTCGATGCCTTGCTTGCGGATCAGCAGTCAGATGCCATCCGGCTGATATTCCCCTTCCCGCCTGGTCCACCCGGACATCATCGCAACTGGATGTTCGTGAAGCATATCGAGGATCTCACCTCGAAAAATCAGATCGATCCCCCGGATCGTGTCCACATCCACATGTATGATTGCCCCCAGATCTTCGACGCTTTGTGCGCGATGACCGATGGTGGGACGATCAGTTCGGCGATCGCTCCTTATGGTCCGAAGACGATGTCGCTCGCCATGTGCCTGTTCGCGCTCGCGGCCGAAGCAGCGGAGCGGCCGGCGGTACCGGTTTATTATGCCCAGCCCTTGCGCTATGCCCTGGACTATACGGCGGACGCCGCGATGCGTGGAGACGCGCCCGACGCCGTTGGCTATTGCCTACGCCTTGCCGGTCGAGACCTCTATCGCGTTGCATGACGCCTGTTGTTTCCTATATGTTCCCAATTCCCTAGAGCCGCATCCCCGCCGATCATGATGGAGAGCACCAGCTGCGCCAGCGTATGAAGGATCTAGTATGACCAGGGGAACGCCAAAAGCCGAGATCACGGCTGCGCGCGCGCATATAAGCGAAACCCGGCGTCCCACCGTCGCCGCGCTCGAGGCGATTCTCCAGACCGAGCATCGAGTGCTCGACCATGGCTTCGTCAGGGTCATCGATTATATGGGCGACGATGCAGCGGTCGTGCAGGCCGCGAGGGTGTCCTATGGGCGCGGCACGAAAAAGATCAGCGAGGATCGGGCGCTGATCCGCTATCTGATGCGTCACTGGCACTCGACCCCCTTCGAGATGTGCGAGATCAAGTTGCATGCGAAGTTGCCGATCTTTGTTGCGCGGCAATGGGTCCGGCACCGTACTGCAAACATCAACGAATATTCGGCGCGTTACTCGATCCTCGATCGGGAATTCTACACCCCCGCCCCGGCCCAGCTGGCGTCGCAGGCGACGACCAACCGTCAGGGACGGGGCGCAGTGCTCGACGATGAGCAGGCGGCGCATGTACTCCACCTGCTGCGGGACGATGCCGAGCGCTCCTACGCCACCTATCGCCGGCTGCTCAATGATCCTGACGATCCGGACCATGATGCCGACCGGACGGGGCTGACGCGTGAACTCGCCCGGATCGGACTCAGCCTGTCGACCTATACGCAATGGTATTGGAAGACGGATCTTCACAATCTCTTCGGATTTTTGCGGTTGCGCGCGGATCCGCATGCCCAGTTCGAAATTCGCGCTTATGCCGAACTCATATGGGACATCGTCCGGCAGTGGGTGCCGGCCAGCTGCGAAGCGTTCGAGGATTATCGGATGAACGCAGTCTCTCTTTCCGCCGCTGAAGCGGATGTCGTGCGGCAGGCCCTCACGGGCACCGCAATGACGCGACCGCGAAATATTTCGCCACGGGAGTGGTCGGAATTCTCTGCACGATTTGGCATAATCGCAACCTAACACAGCGGTAAAAAATGGCTGCTTTTGGGAAGGCGATTGTCCACTCTCGAATGTTTGCTTGGTCGGCGGGAGCGGCAACCAGGCGCTAGAGCTTGAAGGGCAGCTATTTGCATCCGTGAGCCTAAGGGCGGTCAGTCTGCTTTCGGCCCCAAACCGGCCATTCGTCGTCGTAGCAGCGAACTTCCGCTTGTGGCGCATTCTGGTCGTTCCAAGGGATGAAAGCGAACGACGGAAATGCCTTGAGCTGTTCCGATCCTAAGATTTTTCTGCAGTTGCTAACGATTTTATCGCAAGGGATTGCACGCATTCCTCCGGAGGATTACGCGCTGCAACGCCCACCTCGCGTTCTCTGAACGTTACGCCTGGCAAGAAATCGGCGGCGAAAAGTTGGGATGGCTCGAAACCATAAGCTACTGAAAGAAAGTCTTTTTCTTTAACCCAACCTATCTGCGCGAGGTTGGGTCGGAAAGAGACCGAAGCCGGTCAGAGACCAAAAATCGGTGCGGCGGCAGTCTCGGAGGTTGGGGTGCCGTCGCGAAATCACGCTGCGACAGCGAGAAAACAGGCATCTGATTTCGCGGTCGGTGGAGTTCGCCATGGTGAACTGGCGGAGAGGGAGGGATTCGAACCCCCGGTACGGTTGCCCGTACTTCGCATTTCGAGTGCGACGCATTCGACCACTCTGCCACCTCTCCGCGAGGGATCGCGCCGCAAGGCCCGATGGTCCAAGGCGCAATATCATGCGG
>JAUXWZ010000157.1 GCA_030684835.1 Beijerinckiaceae bacterium | reverse complement strand
GCGGCCATCGTCACCTTACCAGTGGGCGTTCTGCAAAAAGGCGGCGTGCGGTTTACGCCCGAACTGCCGCAGCGCACGCGCGACGGGCTTGCGGGTCTTGGCATGGGCGCGCTCACCAAAGTCGCCCTGAAGTTCAACGGTGACCGCTTTGGCATCACGCCGGGCGCCGACCTGTGGGTGCGCATGAGCTCGCGCGCCTCGATCAACTACGAATGTTTCACAAACGACAGCAACATCGTCGTCGCATTTTTTGGCGGCGACCATGCGCGAGAAGTGATGGCGGGCGGAGAGCGGGGCGCTGTGCGCGCCGTGCTTGAGGAGTTCAAGAAGCACGTTGGCGCGCAGGCAGAAAAAGCGTTTGTTGGCGGTACGCTTGCCGGCTGGGCGACGGACCCGTTCTCGCTTGGAGCCTATTCGCACGCATTGCCGGGACGGGCCAATGCGCGCGCCTTGCTGGCGGAGCCGGTGGGCGACCGCCTCTGGTTTGCCGGCGAGGCGACAGCAGGCGCCGGGCCGGGCGAGAACTTCGGCGGCGCGATGACGGCGGGCGGCGCATGGATAGCGGGCGTTGCCGCCGCCCGGAAGGTTGCGTCGCTCGGCTGATTATTCGCGGATGTTCCAGCGGCGCGCGATCTGCGCAATGCGGCTGGCGGTAAGATCCGGGTCGGCGCGCACAACGTCGTGGGCCGCGTCAAATTCCGAATATTCCCAGCCCGGCTCGCCGCGTGCGATATGCGCACGCACATCGTCGGCAAAGCCGTGGAAGCGCGAACCCTTGTATTGCGTGCAAAGAATGTAGTGGCGCCTTGGCCATGTGCGCTCGTCTTCAGGCCGCGCGGAGATCCACTTTTCCGACTGCGTGCCGACAGGCTGGAGCGTGAACAGTTTACCCCATTTTTCCGCGAGGTCAGGCGCAAGCGGCGGATTTTGTGCGGGACGGGGCAGGGAATGTCCCCCGTCATAGGCCAATGCGTCCTGCCGGTGTTGCTCCGCGCGTTCTGGCCCCGCAATGTCCCACAACGACTGGCCGCTGCGCGGCAGGAACGCGTCGAGATAGACCATGCCGGCAACGCGGCCGGGCTCGCGGTCCGCAGCGCCGGTGATGACCATGCCGCCGTAGGAATGGCCAACCAGCAGCACGTTCTCCAATTCTTCGTAGCGCATCAGCCCGGCGATGTCGGCGATGTGTGTGGACAGCGTGACGTTTTGCGGGGGAACGTGGCTGCGCTCCGCGATGCCTGTCATCGTTGGCGCGTAGACATCGAAGCCCTGCTTGCGAAGCAGGCGCGCGGCGTCGCGCCAAGACCACGCGCCCGCCCAGGCGCCATGTACGAGAACGATGGGCATGCTTCCCCCTTGTGCGTTGGCGCGAGTTTACACGCCCAGTGTCGCGCGCAAAGAGGATGATCGATTGCCGATGCCACGCATGTAGAGCGAGCCATACGTGTCGGCGGACTCGGTCCAGCTGAAGTTTTGCCGCATGGCGGCGGCGCGCATGCGCGACAGCAGGGGCTTTCGGTCAAATACCGCAAAGGCGCGTCGGACGCCGCCGAGCAGGCCCTCAAGGCTCATTGCGCTGAACTGGAAGCCCGTAACGCCGTCGCGCACTGTGTCCGCCAGTCCGCCCGTGCGATGCACGATTGGCAGCGAGCCGTAACGCTGCGCAAACATCTGGCTCAGCCCACACGGTTCAAACCGCGAGGGCATGAGGAGGAAGTGGCTTCCCGCAAACATGCGCCGCGCAAGAGCTTCGTCGTAGCGGTGCTGAAAGCCCAGTGATTGCGGATTCTTGGCGAACCTGCAGCGCAGGGCTTTCTCGATTTTTGGTTCGCCTTGACCTATCACGGCGATCTGCCCGCCATGCTCGACAATTTCGTCTGCGGCCTGCACGATAAAATCGATGCCTTTTTGTTGCACAAGGCGAGAGACCACCGCGAACAAAGGCCCTTTGGACTCGCCCAAACCAAAAGCCTCGCGCACGGCCAGTGTATTGATGCGCCGCGAGGCCCAGTCGCCAGATTCAAAATTCGTCGTGAGATAGGGGTCGGACGCGGGGTTCCAGGAATCGTCGATGCCATTGAGGATGCCGGTCAGCCGGCCTTCCGCGGCGCGCTGCTGCAGAACGCCCTCCAGGCCGCAGCCGTGCTCTTGCGTCGTTATTTCGCGTGCATAGGTGCGACTGACGGTCGTGATGTGGTCAGCGTAAACGAGGCCTGCCTTCATGAACGACAATTGGTCGTAAAATTCGACGCCTTCCATGTGGAAGTCGCTCTGCGGCACGCCAATGTCACCGATCAGGCCGCGGGGAAACAGGCCCTGATAGGCGAGGTTATGGATAGTGAGAACGCTGGGCGCCGCGCGCCCGCTCCAGCGCATGTATGCGGGCGTCAGCGCGGAGGGCCAGTCGTTACAGTGAACCAAATCTGCGGACCAGGACGCGTCTGCGCGGCCCAGCGCAATCTCGGCAGCAACAGATGAGAGACGCCCGAAGCGAATGTGATTGTCGAACCAGTCTGCGCCCGCGCGGTCGCCATAGGGCGTGCCTTCCCGTTCGAAGAGTTCGGGAGCTACGACGATGTAAACGACGAGGCCGTCCGGCGTCTTCGCGCGTGCAAGGCGGCACGCCGGCATTTTGGCATGCGCTTCGATCTCGCCGACAATGGTGAGGTTCCGATGGCGCGCGAGAACTTGCGGATAACCGGGAATGATGACGCGAACGTCAAAGTGGGTTGCGAGCGCACGCGGCAACGCCGCCGACACTTCGCCGAGGCCGCCAACTTTCACGTAGTCCGACATTTCCGTAGTGACGAAGAGGATTGTGCGTTTCAAAGACGTCGCGGGGTGCGTAAAACTGGTGCAATCCAGGCCGGCGTCCTCGAACGCATCGCCTGTTTTATGCGCCCGGGCAGCCGCCGCGTTCTTCATGTCATGAATACCCGTTTGTGGGGGTGTGCCACCACGCCCGCAGCCACAATATCGTCAAGGCGTCAAAGTTCCTTGATCAAGATTAAATTGTTGGTACGGCAAGCTACTTTCAAGCCTCGCAGACCATGTCGTGCGAAATATTGTTTACTTACGATGACGCGTTCATGACAGCGCGCAAGCATTTGCGCGGCAAAGACTTATGAATTGGTCTCCACGGTCTTCGAAATCTCGAAAATGTCCGAAACTGGGCGCCGCTGGGGATAGTAGAAAAACTATATCTTGCGAAGTAGTCGCAAAGGCCAGTTCAATGCCCTCATCCAGCGATGACGCGCGATGAATTGGAAAGGGGAGGCTGTGCGCACTCATTTCCTGCGCAATGCGTTGGCCTGTGTCGGGAAGCAACACGACGCAGGCGATATTCTTCGCCCGCGAAAGATGATCAAGCAGGCTGGCGTGATTCTGTCCACGGTCCGTGCCGCCTATGAAAAGGGCGACCTTCATGTCTGCATAGGCGCTCAGCGCCACGAGCGTCGCCTCCGGGACGGTCGAGATCGAGTCGTTCACGCACAGGCGACCGTCGCGCCCGCGAAACTCTTCCAGCCGATGGCGCAATTGCGCAAAGCCGGAAAGATCGACGCCTTGCCTCACGCCGGTCACACCAACCAGATCGCACACGGTGCAGGCCGCCGCGAGGTTTTCGAGATTGTGCTCGCCGCGTAATGGGAACGTCGATGTGTCGATCATTTGCTCGCCGCGCATGAGCTTGCCGTCGCGCACATGGTAGGCGTCGGCGCGGCCGTACCAGAGGGAGTTCGTTCGCTCGCCAACCTTCTCGACGAGGCGATCGCTGTTGGCGTTGAGGACCGCGATCGTCATGGGATTGGCGATGAGCCGCAGCTTGTCGCGATGATATTGCTCGACGCCTCCATGCCACGGCGTGTGATCGACATAGAGGTTGGTGACCAGCGCGATGTTGGGCGCGGCGTAGAGATCCGCGATCTGGTAAGAGGAGAGTTCGAGCACGGTGAGATCGCGGCCCGGCTTTTGCCCAAGGGGCGCAACGCCGACATTGCCGATCAACGCAGCGTCCAGTCCCGCCTTCGTCAGCATGTGATGGAGCAGGCGCGCCGTTGTGCTCTTGCCCTTGGTGCCCGTGACGGCGACCGTGCTTGCGGCAGGATTATCTCGAAACCACAGATTGACGCCGGATGTGAAGCGCACGCCCTTGGCGCGCGCGGCGGCGATTTCGGGGCGATAAAGACTGACGCCGGGACTTTTGATGACGACCTCGAACCGGCCATCCCTCAACGCCTGCGCCGCGTCTTCGCCTATCAGAACGGGGACATCTTGGAGTGCGTCGGAAAGCGGCGTGTCGTTGAGGATTGTGACTACGCAGGAGGGATAACGCTCGCGCATCCAACCGAGCGCGGCGAGACCTTCGCGACCCAAGCCCCAGATGGCGGCGGAACGGGTGCTTCTAGAGATAGTCACGCAGCATGTCCTCGTAACGCGCGGGCAGGCGATGTTCGCGCGCCGGCGTCATCAGCTCGCGCCATACTGCGGCGGGGTCCGGCATCAGCGCGTGTATGCGGGGCGCAAGAGCGCGCACGATGGCCGCGTCTTTCCACTCGTCCATGCCGGCGAGCCGCAGGAGCGCGGCGCTGGACTCGGCCAGCTCCCCAACGCATTCCCATGGTTTATGGCCGCTGAGGCCGGTGAGTTCTTCAAATCCCTCAAGCTGCGTTTCGTCGCCGAGCATGTTCTTTTCGAATACGCATTCAATGCGCGCGCGCCCCATGTTCTCGGCCAGCATGAGGAAGGAGAAACGGCACTTGGGACAATCGCCGCACCAGCGTTTAGGCGGGGTTTTCGGGTTGATCTGGAACGAACGATTGCAACTGGTGAAAGCGTCGTCGTAGCGCGTGGCGCGCGCCATCAACGCGGCGATATGCGCCTCGGAAAGAGGGCGCAAAAATGAAAAATAATTCAGCCCGGAATGGATGTGCGCGGCGATCTGTGAGGCGATGTCGCGCTCAGCCTGCGTGGTCTTGGAATATTGGTGGTTCACTTCGCGCCCGCCCACGAACACGTTGCCCTGATCGGCGGAGCGTTCGTTGGACAGAACGACCGTGTCGAAACCTTCCACAAAGGCGGCGGCGACCGCGACGAAGCTGACGATGGCCGTGATCGGCACGTGCCCGTTGAGGGCGCCCTTGTCATTTAGCGTGAACAGAAGCGGGTCAAGATAGCGAGAGACCTTGACGAACGGCAGGCCGCTCGCCGCCGCGCAATCGATGATCGGCTTCTTCGGGTTGACCGCAAAAAGCGCCATGGGCTCGCCGCCGGCGCGCAGGGCCTCCACGCTGACGAGCGAATCCTTGCCGCCTCCCACCAGCACCGCAGACCGGCGGGGCAGGGGCGGCGACGTCGCCAGGCGCGGCGCGCCCGCCCGACAGCGGGCGTCCAAAAAATCGACCCGGGCAGCGACATCGACGCCATTGCGCACGCCAAATTCGCCCAGCCCATCCACGTAAAGCGTCTGAAAGAAGCGCCGCTGATCATCCGAGAGCGAGGCGCCCTCGATCTCGATGCGTGGCGGGACGCAGGTTTTGTAATAGCTGACGCCGGCGGCGAGCCAGAGCGTCTCGACAGCGGCTTCAAAGGCTGGACGAAGCAGCGAACCCATTGGCGGCAATGGCGAATCGAAGACGATCCGTTCGGTGAACGGCATGTCCCGCCCCAGCGCGTAGCGCAGCCGGACTTCACAGGCCGCCTCGTCAATGTCGAAGCCGGCGAATGTGAACGTGTCGGGCCAATCGGTCATTTGGGGGTTTTGGGGTTGCGCTGCGCCAAAGATTGGGTGGCCCGGTTCGGCGCGCCCGTCAAGCATTCTCCCGCCTGCGGCGACGGTTAACCATGGGCGAATGAATTAAATGTGTTGCGCGCCTGCGCTAGCGCACACGCTTGGAAATGGTTAAACGGCTTAGATGTTCAAACGGTGGGGGCGCCGCGTGCGTTTTGCAAAGGTAACCCTTGGTCTGACGGCCATGCTCACCCTGGCTGGGTGCGGTGGACGGCCGACCAACTTCCTCATTCCCACCGGCCAGCAGTTTGCCGGCACCTCGCGCATCGACATTCTGGCGGCGACGACGCGCCAGGCCGAGAATACGCAGCCTGGCGAACTGTATAACGGCGAGCGCGCCATCGGATTGCATTTCGCCGACATCGCAGTGTCGATCCCCCCGGCGAGCGCGCGCAAGCCGGGTGACGTGCAATGGCCGGAAAACGGCGGCGGCAATCCGTTGAAAGAGTTCACGACAATCAGCGCGGAGCGGATCAGCAAGGAACAGGCGCTCGATCGCTTTTACGCGCGTCTGCGCAAGACGCCACACCGCAACGTCCTCCTCTTCGTACACGGCTACAACACGCGCTTCGAAGAGGCGGTTTATCGTTTTGCGCAAGTTGCGCATGACGCGAACGCCCCTGCGGTTCCGCTATTGTTCACATGGCCTTCACGCGGACGTCTGCTCGCGTACACGTATGATCGTGAGAGCGCGAACTATTCGCGCGACTCCCTTGAGGCGGTTTTGCAATATCTCGTGAAGGACAAGTCCGTAAACGAGGTCACGATCCTGGCGCACTCGATGGGCAATTGGGTGACGATGGAGGCGCTGCGGCAGATGTCGATCCGCGACAAGGGCATTCACGGCAAGATCAAGAACGTGATGCTCGCGGCCCCGGATATCGATGTGGATGTCTTCCGCCGGCAGGTTGCGGCCATCGGCGACAAGCGCCCGCCCTTCTACCTTTTTGTGTCGCAGGACGACAAGGCGTTGGCGCTTTCCAACCGTGTCTGGGGCAGCAGCGCGCGTGTGGGCTCCGTTGACCCGGAGCAGGAGCCGTATCGCACGATGTTCGCCAAAGAAAAGATCACGGTGTTCGATCTCACCAAGGAAAAGTCGGGCGATTCGCTCAATCACGGAAAGTTCGCCAACAGTCCCGAGGTCGTGCAGATCATCGGCGGCCAGCTGGCGGCAGGCCAGACCCTAACGGATTCGAAAGCGGGTCTTGGCGACAAGATTGGTTTTGTCGCAACCGGGGCTGCGGGCGTGGTGGGGCGCGCGGCTTCGATCGCGGTTTCCGCCCCCGTGTCGCTTATCGATCCGCGCACGCGCGATGGATTAGGCGACCAACTGGACGAGCTTGGCGGTCACGTGAAGCATACAGTTCGCGGTGTCGCGACGCACTAATAGGAATAGGGCGCTTCGAGCCAGTCTCGTGCAGTCGGTTGCGCGCTTGAGCTGCATCGCGTCTTTGATCTGCGTCGCGCCCTAACCTGCATCGCGCATAGATCTGCATCGCTCCTTGCCCGTCTGCAAAGATGGGTTTGCGCGCGAGAGGGATCAAACGTCGTCGCCATCGGCTTATCTCTGCAGTGTATGTTCACCGCAGAGGTTTCTGATCAAATGACCAAGGTTCTTGTTCTTTATTATTCGTCCTATGGCCACATCGAGACGATGGCGAACGCTGTTGCGGAAGGCGCTCGCGCGACGGGCGCCGAGGTTGACGTCAAGCGCGTGCCCGAGCTTGTGCCGTTGGAAATCGCAGAGAAGTCCCATTTCAAGCTCGATCAGGCGGCTTCAATCGCCAAGCCTGCGGAACTTGCTGACTATGACGCCGTCATCTTCGGCACACCGACGCGCTTTGGAATGATGGCGTCGCAGATGAAAAACTTCCTCGATCAGACTGGCGGCCTGTGGGCGCAGAACAAACTCGTCGGCAAGGTCGGCGGCGTGTTCACGTCAACAGCCTCGCAGCACGGCGGGCAGGAATCGACGATCCTGTCGTTTCACACGCTGCTCCTGCATCTGGGCTTCATCGTCACGGGCCTGCCGTATTCTTTCGCTGGTCAAAACGGCGTGAGTGAAGTCATGGGCAATTCGCCTTACGGCGCTTCAACGATCGCCGATGGCGATGGGAGCCGTTGGCCCTCTCCCGTGGAACTCGAGGGCGCGCGTTTTCAGGGGCGGCATGTCGCAGAGATCGCCAAGAAGCTGACCGCCTAGTCGCATAAAATCGGTCGGCAGTTGCTGGCCGTTTGAGAAATATACGCGGCGCCGTGTACAAGATGTGTGCGCAGCGCCGCCAATTTAATCTTCCCTGCACGGCTTCGGCGCTGGATAATAGCGCCGTGATGAACTCAACTTCAATTGCTCGCATCTTCGCGCCCGCTATCGGCGGGGCGCTTGGCATCGCGTTGATGATCGCGCTGGCGGGTGTGGCCAACCTGCCGCTGATGCTGGCGCCATTCACAACGTCCATTGTGCTGGTGATGTCGGCCCGGGGCAGCGCGTTCGCGCGCACGCGCAACGTTGTGGGCGGACATGTTGTGTCTGCGCTTGCTGGCCTTCTCGTGGTCCACGCGCTGGGCGAGACGCCGTGGTTTGCGGCGCTGGCTGTCGGTATCGCCATCGCGGCGATGCAGGCGACGGACACGATGCATCCACCCGCTGGCATCAACGCCTTGATCATGGTCGTCGCGCACCCGGCGTGGACATTCCTGTTCGTCCCGGTTCTGGCTGGCGCTATCTGCCTCGTTCTGTTCGCCCGCACCTATTACGCAATGTTGGATGCGCTGGCGCTTCGGCGGGATGCCGCGCAACGCAAAGCGGCGGACGCCGTGCGCCCGCCGCAGATTGAAACGCTTTAACCAATTAGTTCTTCAAGGCCTCGATGAAGCGCGCGCGCACTTCCGGCGAAGCGTTGGCGACCATGTTGATAACCTTCGTCACACTTTCGCCGGACGTCAGCGACACTTCCATGCGCGACTTTTGAACTTCGTCCATAAAGGCCTTGTCTTTGTCGAGCGCCATGAAAGCCTTGCGCCAGTCTTCGACGCGCGCAGCAGGCACGCCGGGAGGGGCGACGACGGGACGCGCGACCGTCTTTTGCGAGAAGTATAGTTGCAGCGCTCTCCGGTCCGTCTCGTTCTTCACAAAATCAAGCGCGTTGGGTACGTCCGGAAGCTCTGGGTCGCGCTCCAGCGCGCCCTGCAAGAGAATGCGAACTTTCTTTTCGCTGATCCACTGCGGCTTCTGCGCCTTGAGGCTGGACCACGACCAGTCCCCAATGCCCTGAACTTCGCCGCGCTCCATCGCGAGGCCTATTTCGGTAGTGCCGCGATAGCCCGTGACAATTTTGATCTTAGTACCAAGAAGCGCGTTGTAGATCTTTGGCGACAATTCCGGGTCGATGCCGGTCGATGCGCCGACGATCAGTTCCCTGTCGAAGAGATCTTTGGCGTTCTGGTGCGGGTGGTTCGCCATCACGAGCACGAGGCCCGTTTCGCTGTTGAGGTTTGCAAGCCAGTTGAATTTCTGAACGTCAAACTGAATGCCGCTGGTGTTGATGAGATGCGCCAGCAACATGCCGCGTTGCAGAAGCGCGATCGCGGTGCCGTCTTTTGCGGCGACGTTGTAAATATGGTTGGCGGCTGCAATCGAATTGCCGGCCGGCATGTTCTGCACAACGAATGTTGGCGTTCCGGGCAGGTGGCGTCCCAGATGGCGCGCGGTGAGGCGGGCTAGGTTGTCGTAGCCGCCGCCCGTTGCCGAGCCAACAATGTAGGAGACTTGTTTGCCGGCCCAAAAATCCTGAGCCTGAGCCCCGGTTGAAAGGCCGCATGTCAGGCTGGCTGCAATTGCGGCAGCCGTCAGCAAAGTGTGCGGCGTGCGCGCGGTCGTTTTTTTCATCAATATTCCTCCCTTTCCGCAGCGTGAATCTCATCTGAGCACGTCGGCTGTCAAGCGTGACGGTGGGCTGCAGGTGATTGCCATGTGGCTTATTCATGCAATACTTGGCGCGTTGTAGGAGGCGGAAAAAAGCCTCGAAGGAGGGAATTCATGAGAACTGCATCGCTTGCGTATGCTGCTGCGGCTGGAGCCGTGCTCGCACTCGCGCCTTTAGCGCCTGCCAACGCGCAATCAGCTGACACATTTTTTGCGGGCAAGGACGTGCGCATTCTCATTGGCGCCGCGGTCGGCGGCACCTATGGCCTTTATGCACAGCTCGCGGCGCGCCACATGCGCGAACATATTCCTGGCAAGCCGAATCTCATCTTGCAGAGCATGCCGGGCGCCGGCGGTTTGATAGGGCTGAATTATTCCTACAACGTGGCTCCCAAGGACGGAACGCTGATGCACCTGGTGCATGCAGAGGTTCTGTACGAGACGCTGCTTACACGGGAAGCCAAGTTCGACGCGCAGGGCTATCAGTGGATTGGCCGCATAGCGGATGCGGACTCCCTGATCCTGTCGACGCGCAATTCGAAACTTACAACTTTTGATGAAGCCAAAAGCCGCGAGCCCATCCTTGGCTCAACCGGTATCGCCAATATTTATGCTCTGGGGCCGCTTCTTCTCAATCGCGTTGCGGGGACGAAGTTCAAGATTATCGGCGGCTACAAGGGCTCGTCCGACATTATTATCGCTATGGAGCGTGGCGAAGTCGATGGCGCGGGCATGACGCTTGCAAACGCGATGACCATTCATGGCGACAAGATCAAGAACGGCGATTTCAAGCCTTACCTTGCACTTTCTGCGAAAAGGCTCGCTGCCTTCCCGGACATTCCAGCGATGACGGAATTTGGCAGCGGACCCTCGCGGCTTCTCATGGACATCTACGCATCGACCGGCACAATTGGCCGCGCGCTTGCCTATCCGCCGGGTGTGCCCGGGGATCGTGTGCAAGTCATGCGCGACGCATTCCAGAAGATGGTGAAGGATCCCGCGTTCATCGCAGAGACCAAGAAGTCGAACATCATTGTCGCGCCAATGTCGGGTGAAGACCTGACAGCGGAAATCGCGCGTGTGATGAAAACGCCCAAAGAGCAGGTCGACGCGGCGCGTCAGATCCACGAAGATTTGCTGAAGTCATCAAAGTAATTGAGGTGGCGGGCGGCGTTTTCGCCGCCTCGCCCTTATCGATTGGCGGAACCGTATCCGAAGATCTGGCGAGCCCGGTCGACGATGTGGGGCGGCGTCTTGTACAGCCCATCGACCAGTTCCTGCACTTGCTCGCCGGTGCGATAGTCGATCTCGAGCCCGACCTTCTTTGCCTCGTCGAGGAATTGCTGATCCTTCAGCACTTCTTGCAACGCCCCGCGCCATGCCGCGACGCGGTCTGCCGGCACGCCGGGGGGGAGCGCATAAGAGCTTGTGATCAACAATGGCTTCACGATGATATCGAGCAGGCGGCGGTCATCCTCGCTCTTGAGGAATTGCGTAATCACGGGCGCATTCTTTCCCAGCGGGTTCGGTTGATCGCCGATCTGGATCAGCAAATTGTAATCGTCTCCCGTGAAAACCTGTGGCTGAGTTGCGAGCACGCTTCCGTAAGTTGTGCATTGGCCGTCCACCTCGCCACGCTCAACGGCGAGCCGCGTGTCTGATGCGCCCTTGTAGCCGGTGATAACCCTGAATTTTGTGCCCGCAAGGGCGTTGACCATCAGCGGGAATTTGGCGCTTTCGGCCAATGCGCCGGTCGAGGCCATCGTCCCCTCTACGCGCCGCGCATCCTCCAGCGACTTCACGTTGGAATCCTTGCGCGTGAAGCAGATGCTCATGTCCTCGTTGATTGAACCGATCCAGATAAAGGAGCGGGGATCGTAAGTCGCGGGCTTGAGAGCGAGCAGGGGGTCAGCCAGCGGACCGCGGGCCGACGTCGCGAAGGTTGAACCGTCGCGTGGGGCTGTCGAGCCCAGTGTCATGAACGCCTGAACGCCTCCCGAGATAGGCAGGTTGCGCGGCACGACAGTCGCCGTAGGGGAGAGCTGCTTGGCGATGTATCGCCCGACCATGCGGCCGTAAATGTCAACCGAGCCACCGCCGCCGCCGCCGATGAGCAACGTGATCTGCCGGTCGGCGAAAAAGTCCCGTGCGCCCTGCGCACGCGCCTCCATTTGAGGGAGCGTCGCTGTTGCTCCCAGCAGAACCGCCAACAGACGCCACGCGCCCCGCCTGCGCACAAGCGTAAACAGATCGAAGTTCATGTCCCCTCCCGATCGCGTCTTGATCATTAAGCCTTGTCGTAATTCATGTTCGCTGCGCGCTCTTGCGGCGACTTCGCATTTGGATCCAGGCCATGTCCCAGGCTGAGCCGGTTCATGAAATTGAAGCGGCAGCAGACGAGGATTGCATCCTGCAAAGCTTTTTCAGACCAGCCAGCTTCGAAAACGCTATTGGCGTCCGCTTGCGTCATCTGCGAAGGCTCGAGCGTCAGTTTGCGGACAAAATGGAGAATAGGCTTGAACGTTTCGTCCGCGGACGAGGCGTCGATGTCCGCAATGATCTCGTCAATGAGTTTGCGGCGGACGCCATAATTGACGGCTAGTTGAGCGTGGCCATTGAAGCAATAGTCGCATTTGTTGAGTGCGGACACATAGGCGGCGATCATTTCGCGATCGCCTTTGCTGAGCGGCGACTCGCCGCGCATGATCGCGACGCCGAGGTCTTGCATCGGTTTGGCGAGCGTAGGATTAATCTTCCACAGGTCGCCTATGCCCGATTTTTGCGTCAGGAACGAAAAGAACGACAAAACTTCCTCCCGAGAATTATTGACGCACAGCTTAGCAGCTTGTCACGACGGAGGGAACAATCGGCTTGAAGGATTGCATCCTTGAGCGCGGTGCAAGATACAGTAATGTCACGCCAACCGCCCACAGAGGCCGGCTAGATATCAGAGGAGATAAAACATGCGAGGGACTATGATGAAGTCTATGACGGCTGGAATTGCGATCTGCGCCCTGTGGTCAGGGTTGGCGGCCGCCCAATCCCCGGCTGAATTTTACAAAGGCAAGACCGTCCAGTTCATGGTCGGCTACGGCCCAAGCGGCGGATTCGATGCGTACACGCGCGCTGCCGCACGCTTCATGGGCAAGCACATCCCCGGCAACCCAAACGTTATCGTGCAGAACATGCCGGGCGCATCCAGCCTGCAGTTCGTGCGCTACCTGGCGACCCGCGCGCCCACCGATGGCACGCAGTGGGGCATGTTCAACCGCGGCTTGATGCCGACCTCGGTTCTCGATCCCAAGACCGGAGTGGACTTCACCAAGTTCACCTGGATTGGCAGCATGAACAGCGAAATGGCCACGTGCTATTTCTGGTCAGCCAAGGGGATCAACACAATCGAAGACGTCGCCAAAAAGCCCTTCACGGTTGGCGATACTTCCAAAAATAGCGGTGGCTATATCTACACGTCGATCCTGCGGTCGCTCAGCGGCGACATGGGCAAGATGGTGCTTGGATATGCGAATACCGGCGACATCTGGCTCGCTATCGAGCGCGGCGAGATTGATGGCAATTGCACATTGATTGGCAGCGTGCAGGTGCAGCGGCCCGACTGGCTTCCGCAGAAGAAGATCAACGTCGTCGTGCAATTTGCTGAAAAGCGGCATCCGGATCTGCCGGATGTGCCGACAATCTTCGAAGTGGTGAAGGACGAGAACCAGAAGAAGGCGATCAACTTCCTCATTGCGTCTGAAGAAATCGGACGTCCCGTCATTGGGCCTCCCGGGATGCAGCGCGCTGACGTGATCCGCAAGGCTTTCAACGATACGATGAAGGATCCGGAATTCCTGGAGTTCGCGAAAAAGGCGCAGATGGACATCAGTCCAATCAGCGGCGAGAAGGCCGCCGAGATTGCTGCGGCCATCAACAACACGCCGACCGACGCTGTAGAACTTGCGCGCAAGTTCATGGACTGAACGATGCGCCCCGCGCCGGATGAGGGCTCCCTTCGGGGAGCCCTTTTGTTTGGCGAGGAGCTTGGGTAGCTCCGTGGTGAGGCGACCGGACATTTATGCGATTTCTGCATCAATTACGCTGATCTTTGCATTTCACGTCCAATTAAAAATGTTGTTTCTGTATTATATGAGCAACATCGATACACAAAACACATCAAAGCCGATCCATTTCGTGAACCCGGGCGCATCTCGCACCTCACGCGTCCCGTGCGTGATGATGCGCGGTGGGACGTCACGCGGTCCCTTCTTCCTGGCCAGCGATTTGCCGCAGGAGCCCGAAGCCCGCGACGAGTTCCTCCTCACTGTCATGGGGTCGCCCCACCAATTGCAGGTGGATGGACTGGGCGGCGCAAATCCGCTCACCAGCAAAGTCGCGATCGTTTCCCGGTCGCAGAGAATGGATGCGGATGTCGATTATCTGTTCGCGCAGGTTTCCGTCGACAAGGCCGTCGTTGATACCGGCCCCAACTGCGGCAACATGCTTTCAGCAGTCGGGCCCTTCGCCATCGAAGCTGGCCTCGTCGCTGCCCGCGACGGCGAAACGCCAGTGCGTATTTTCAACCGCAACACGTCGAGCCTCGTTGAGGCTGTCATCCAGACGCCTGGAGGATACGTTGAGTATGATGGCGAAACCGCCATTGACGGCGTCAACGGCGCCGCCGCTGCAATCCGCCTGAGTTTTGGCGACGCTGCAGGCGGCAAGACGGGGGCGCTGTTTCCAACCGGAAAGCGGCGAGAGGTCATTGGCGGCGTCGAGGTCACGCTGATCGACTACGCCATGCCGATGATGCTGCTTGCCGCCAGCGACCTTGGGCTCGACGGCGCCGAAACGCCCGCCGAGATCGACGCCAACAAGCCGTTGTTCGAGCGGATCGAGAGCATGCGACTGGAAGCTGGCCGTCGCATGGGGCTGGGCGACGTTACGGGCAGCGTGATTCCGAAGGTCGCACTGCTATCGCGTCCGCGCAATGGCGGCACGATCACATCGCGCTATCTCGTGCCCGATTCCTGTCATCGCAATCACTCGGCGACCGGCGCGCTTTGTGTCGCGGCTGCGTGCCGGCTTGAAGGCACCGTGGCCAGCGATATCGCGACGAAAGAAAGCGGCGTTGTCGGCGTCGAGCATCCATCGGGAAAAATACCAGTCGCGCTAACGACTCATCAGGACGGTGTAAGCCGCGCCGAATTCGTCCGAACTGCGCGTCGCATTTTTGAGGGAGCGGTGCTGGTTCCGTCGCGGCTATTCGCGGCGGACCGCGCCAACAAGGAGGGACAACAACAATGAATATACATCGCAACGTTACCCGGTTCGTTGCCGATTTCCGCAAGATGATGGAAGTGGAATCGAAGCGCTGGTTCGAGGTGGTGAAGGCGGCCAACATCTCCATCCACTAAGGCTTTCGGCGGATTACCTCCCGCTACACTGGCCGCCCATGACGGGCGGCCTTTTTTCGTATAGCATTGCGTCATGCGGCTAAATTTTGAACTCCTCGACCTGCGCGCATTTCTTGCGGTGATCGACTTCGGCGGTTTCCACAAGGCGGCGGAGCATTTGGCGATTTCCCAGCCCGCGTTATCTCGCCGTATTCAGGGGCTGGAAGCTACGCTTGGGGCGCAATTGCTGGAACGCACAACCCGCAGCGTGTCGATGACGGCGGTGGGACGTCAGCTCGAACCGCTCGTGCGGCGTATGATCGATGAATTTGAATCAGCGCTGTTATCAGTGGGCGATGTAGGCCGTGCGCAGCATGGACAAGTTCATATCGCCTGCATCCCCACCGCTGCTTTCTATTTTCTGCCGAAGGTCGTGCAGGCCTTCAACGCCATCTACCCGAAGATTAGATTTCGCATCGTCGACGAAGGCGCCGCCGAATGCCTGGCGAGCGTGGCGCGGGGCGAAGTGGAGTTTGGGCTCAACTTCATGGGCGCGTCCGATCCCGATCTAACGTTTACCGCGTTGACGGACGACCCCTTTGTTCTGGCGTGCCGTCGCGATCATCCGCTTGCGGCTGTGGAGGAACTGACATGGGCAGATCTGCGGGGCGTGCCGCTCATCGGCGTGAGTCGCGCAAGTGGAAATCGTCTGTTGCTCGACGCTGCGCTGTCCAAGAGCGACATCCAGCTGCAGTGGCTGTGCGAGGTGAACCATCTTTCGACGTCGCTTGGGCTAGTCGAGACAGGACTTGGGGCTTCGGTGCTGCCCCGCCTCGCGACGCCGCAGGACGATCACCCGTTCATCGTTTCGAGGCGGATCAAGGACCCTGTGATTACCCGCACGCTGGGCATCGTAGAGCGTCGTCACGCGCATCTCTCACCTGCGGCGCAAAGATTTCGTGACATGCTTGCGGCGAACTGGAGCGATGCGGCCAAGGACGACTAATCATTGCTTCAGCAATTCTCTCGCCTCTTCGATAATGTCGGGCGGTGTCTGCGCAATCTCGGAGATGATTTCAGCAAGCCGATCCCCGGACGTTGGGTTGATATCCATGCCAAGCTTATCGGCTTCCGCGCGGAAGGCCTTGTCCGCCATCGTATCAAGAAAGCCTTTGCGCAAAATTGCAAGCCGCGCGGGATTAAGGCCTGGCGGCGCCACGATTGGACGCGCGACCGCTTCAGGCGCAAACAGGAAGCGGATGATGTCGCGCTGCCTGTCGTCTTTGGCGACTTCGAGCGTTGTTGGCACATCAGGCAGCTCCGGGCTGCGCGTCAGCGCGTATTGAAGAAGGACATTGATCTTCTTCTCGGCGATCCAGTCGGGTCGGCTGGTCATCACGCTGCTATGGCTCCATGCGCAGCGACCGTCGAGCTCACCGCGCTCCATCGCAATGAGGATTTCGTTTCCTCCCGGATAGCCGGAAATAAATTTGAGCTTGGCGCCGAGCATTTTCTGCATGACTGCGGCGCTTGTCCACGCCACGCCTTGGGTAACGCCGCCGGTGACGAAATCACGTGTGAGCATGTCTTCGAATACTTTGACCGGCGAGGCGTGCCAGCTCACGCACAGCAGGTTTTCGTTCGTGATGCTGCCGATCCATTTCATGGCCGGAAAATCGAACTTGGGAATCGCGGGATTGGTGAAAATCGCAACGAACAGCCCGCGGTCGATAATCCCCATGGCGCTGCCGTCTGCCGGCGCGGCGCTGTTGAGATATTGCACGAGCTTTACGCTTCCGGCGCCGGGCATATTCATGGGCACAACGTCGGGGCTGCCCGGCAAGTAACGGCCCATATGCCGGGTTAGAAGCCGCGCGTAGGAATCGTAACCTCCCGCCGCAAAGCCGATGTAAAAATTCACACGTCGCACGGGAAAGTCTTCTGGCGACGCGGCGAAGGCGGAGGATGGCGCCAAAAGCATTGCGGCCAGCGCTCCCGCGCACGCCAATGTTTTCACGCGTGAGGTCGCGCGATTGCGCTTGCAGCTCATGGTCTCCTCCCAGGATCGCGCTTCATTCGGCGCCATGATCGCAGAGTGTCCGCTCAACCGCCTTTTGACAAGCACCCGTCATCTGGAAGGTTGATCTAAACGGTTACAAGACCATATCGTGTTGTAAGCCCAAATTTTTCTTTCCGATCAGGAGACAGACCGCTGCCTCACGACACCCCGCTTATTTCCACGATCGTTGCCGGCATTGGCCTTGCCTTCGTCTTCGGGTTTCTCGCGCAGAAATTGAAACTGCCTACGATCGCCGGCTATTTGCTCGCGGGCGTCGTCATCGGTCCGTTCACGCCGGGTTATGTGGCCGATCAGAAGCTTGCCAATGAGTTGGCGGAGCTGGGCGTCATCCTCCTCATGTTCGGCGTAGGGCTGCACTTTTCGCTGAAGGATCTGCTTGCGGTGCGTGTGGTCGCGGTTCCAGGCGCCATCGGCCAGATCGCAAGCGCTACGCTGATGGGGATGGCGTTGTCCTGGGCGATGGGGTGGACGCTCGGCGCCGGAATTGTGTTTGGCCTTGCGCTTTCGGTTGCGAGCACCGTCGTGCTCCTGAAGGCGTTGCAGGAGCGGCGTCTCGTCGAGAGCGAGCGCGGCCGCATCGCGATTGGCTGGCTTATCGTCGAAGACATCGTGATGGTTCTCACGCTTGTTCTGTTGCCGCCGCTCGCCAGCCTTCTCGGCGGCGTCTCGCCGACCAACCCCGAGGACATGCGTCTCGTGATGTCGCTTGGCGTCGGCCCGATCTGGGGAACGCTCGCCGTTACGGCGGCAAAGATCATCGCGTTTTTGACGCTGATGCTTGTTGTCGGGCGCAAGTTAGTCCCGTGGTTGTTGCATCACACGGCGCATTCGGGATCGCGCGAGCTTTTTCGTTTGTCGGCGCTCGCCATCGCGCTGGGCATAGCGTTTGGCGCGTCGAGCCTGTTCGGCGTGTCCTTCGCGCTGGGCGCGTTTTTCGCCGGCATGGTGATGGCGGAATCGCCTTTAAGCTCGCAGGCAGCGCGCGAAACGTTGCCGCTTCGCGATGCGTTCGCCGTGCTGTTTTTCGTCTCTGTTGGAATGCTTTTCAATCCTTCCGTTATCGCAGAGCATCCGGTGGCGGTGTTGGCGGTGTTCCTCATCATCGTGGTGGGAAAGTCCGCAGTGGCTTACCTTATCGTGCGGGCGTTCCGATATCCGCGCTCGGTCGCCCTGACCATTTCAGCGAGCCTTGCCCAGATTGGCGAGTTCTCGTTCATTCTGATGGTGCTTGGCGCTCAGCTGAAGATCATTCCCGATGTCGCGCGCGATCTGGTGGTGGCGGGCGCCATTCTTTCGATCCTGGTCAATTCGTTCATTTTCGTGGGCCTCGACAAGTGGATACGCGCGCATGAGCCTCGGCCGGCGGAGCCCCTGCCCAGCGATGAGCCAATGTCCGCGTGGCCAGCCAATCGTGAGGAGGCTCCCACAATGCTCACCGATCATTTCGTTCTTGTCGGTCATGGGCGTGTGGGGGCGCGTCTTCGCGCAGCATTGCTTGAGCGCGGCTTGCCGTTTCTCGTTGTGGAGGATGATCCGAGCGCAGTCCGTGAACTTTCAGCGCTGGGCGTTGAAACGTTCGCCGGCGGCGGCGGCGAAAAGGCGCTTCTCGATCAGATTAATCTCAAGGGCGCGCGGTGCCTCATTTCCGCGATCTCGGATGCGTTTGAGGCCGGGAGTATTATTGAGCAGGCGAAAGCCAGCAATCCGCAGATTTGCGTCATTGCGCGGGCGAACAGTCAGGAGGCCGTCGATTACCTGCGCGGGCTGGGCGCGCAGGATATCGTCTTCTCGGATGAAGCAATCTCACGCCGAATGATTGACGACGTTTTGGCGGTGGCTGCAAGACCGGCCCCCCAGCCGCAAGTCGCCGCGACCCCGCCAGCCGCGCCCGCGGGCGTGCAGGGCGGGTGAGGCGCGGCGCCAGGAGCGAGCGGCTAAATAAAGCCTAGCGCTTGGCCAGACCCGCCGCCTCGATCACCGGCTTCCAGCGCAGGATTTCGTCCGCAACGAACTTTGTGAAGTCCGTGGCCGAAAGCGTGTTGGCGATAAAGCCGTCGCGGCGATAGCGCTCGACGGTTTCGGGCCGCATGACAGCAGCGAGAATTTCCTTGTTCAATCGTTCGGAGATTTCCTTAGGCATCTTCGCCGGTCCCGATATGGAAAACCAGGTGGTGCCGATGAGCGCGGGATAACCTGCCTCGCTGAAGGTGGGCACGTTCGCGTAATCAGGTAAACGCTCTGGCGTCGTCACGGCGACCCCGTAAACCTGATTGCTGCGCAGGAACTGCGAGGTCGATGACAACGTGAACGTCGAGAATGGCACATGGCCCGCAACGAGATCGCCCAGCGCCTGCGCCGTCTGTGAATAGGGCACATGTTCGATCTTGAGCCCCATGGCCAACGCTATGGCCTGACCCATGAGATGCCCATCGGAGCCAACGCCCGATGAGACGAAGGTGAAACTCTTCGCCTTTGTGTAGGCGATGAATTCAGGAATAGTTTTCACGCCGGTTTTAATAGCGGCCGAGAGCAGCACCGGGGCGCCGCCAACATAGGCGATGTGCGTAAGGCTCTTCATCGGATCGTACGTAACCGACTGATTGATGAACGGCGCCAGCGCCAGCGTCGACAGATTGGTGACGCCGATCGTGTAGCCGTCCGGCTCTGCGTTGGCGATCTGCGTGACGCCGATAGTCCCACCGGCGCCCGGCCTGTTTTCAACCACGAACTGCTGCTTGAACGTCTTGCCCAATTGTTCCGCGACGATGCGCGCCAGCACGTCCGAGCTGCCCCCCGCGCCAAAGGGTACGATGAGTTTTACTGGCCGGTTCGGCCAGTCCGCCTGAGCGAACGCGGGCAGGGGCGCCAAAAGACACAGGCCTGCGATGAGACCTGCAATGTTCGATGTCGGCTTCATACTTAAATTCCTTAGCTGCGACTCGCTGGCGCCCGTTTGTCTGAGCGGGCTGATTGGACCGAAATTGTACTTGAAAAACAACCCCGTGGACTACGAAGCTTTCTGTTAGTCCGGCTTATGGGCGATGACGCCAAAAGTGACTGGAAACGCACAAGGATGAGGCGTTCGCAGCGCGCAAAAACAGGGGTCGACCCGCAAATTACTGAAAATAAAGAAGCCGTCCGCTGGCACGGCGCTTGCGACCTTTTCGCAGAGAACGTGCAAGCCGTTGATGGCCAATTCGCTTCGATAAGGCGCTTGGCATGATCGCGTGCTTGCTGGCGACAGGAGCGGAGACGACAATGAGCAGCAAGCTTCAGGCGTGTCTTTTTATCGCAACTCTTTCTGCGCTTGGCGCGCAGGGCGCTATTGCAAACAGCGCGGCGCCAAACGAGTTCTTCGCGGGCCGCCAAATCAGGGTCATCATCGGAACCGACGCCGGTGGCGCTTATGACGTCTATGCCCGCTTGATGGCGCCGCACTTTGCTCGCGCATTGCATCCCAATCCGCCAACGCTTGTGCTGCAAAATATGGCGGGAGCGGGATCCATGGTGGCGATGAATTATCTTTATAACGTCGCGCCCAAGGATGGGACAGTGATCGGCGCCATGAACCCTGCCGCCCTGGTTGAACCCCTGTTCAATCCCCAGCATGCAAAGTACGATCCGCGCAAATTTGGCTGGATCGGCAGCGGCGCACGCGACACCGAGGTGATCCTCGCAACCGATGTATCCGGCGTTACAAAGTTCGATGATCTCTTCCAGAAAGAGCTTGTCACGGGCAGCACGGGGGCGGCCGCTTTCGCATCCATGCTTCCGCGGCTCGTCAACAGCGTGATCGGCACGCGCATGAAAGTCATCGAAGGATACAAGGGCGCGAGCGCTATCATTCTTGCGATGACTAATGGTGAGGTGGCAGGCTACGGCAGCGCCTCGTACACTGGCACAAAGAATTCGTTCCCGCATCTGCTCGAGACAGGCAAGATCAAGGTCATCGCGCAATACGGATTGTCAGGGAACAAGGAGCTGACCGACGTTCCGCTCATCATCAACTTCGCGAAGACCGACGAAGAGCGCGAAGCATTTCGTCTGATGCTTTCGGGCCAGGAGGTGGGACGTCCGTACATGGCGCCTCCCGGTGTGCCGCCCGCCATCCTTGCCGCCTATCGCGCTGCATTCCAGCATCTTGTGAATGACGAGACGTTTCGTACAGAAATGACGACGCGACGGCTCGTCGTCGATCCACTCGACGCTGAAAAGACACTCGCAGTCGTCGACGGTGTGATGAACACGTCGCCTGCCGTCGTCCAGAAAGTGAAGCAGATTTTAGGCCGCTGACCCAAGCAAAACCTGCGTGATGAACCAAAAGGGAGAAGCGACGATGCCGAAGAAATTCCATCTTGCCTGGTTCACCAGTTTCAGTGTCGACGAATGGCTCGATCCGATGACGTCGTCGGGAGGGTATCCGTGGTCGGGGGATTTCTACGTCGATCTTGCGAAGAGTCTCGAGCGCGCCTGCTTCGACTGCATCATGTTCGCCGACACGCTGATGGTTTCGGACTCGTTTGGCGGCGACATGAAGTTCGTGCTCAAGAATGCGGTGAATGCGCCGCGTCATGATCCCGTACCTCTGGCGGCGGTGATCGCGTCGCACACCAAGCATCTGGGCGTCGTCACAACGATGTCGACGCTGGGCTATCATCCCTTCCTGCTCGCGCGGCTCGCGTGCACCATGGACCACATTGCGGGCGGCCGCTTTGGCTGGAACATCGTTACAAGCGGCGAAGAAAGCGCGGCGCAGAATTTTGGCCTCGACCATCTGCCGGATCGGCTGGTGCGTTATGACATGGCTGACGAGTTCGTTGATTGCGTCAATCAATTGTTCGGCTCGTGGGGGCCGGATTCCGTGGTGATGGACCACGCGACACAGACGTATGCTGACGGCTCCAAGGTGGCGCCTATCAACTTCAACGGTAAGTATTACAAGTCGCGCGGACCACTCAACACAGCGCCGTCGCCGCAGGGGCGGCCGCTGTATTTTCAAGCCGGCGGCTCTCCGCGCGGACGCGCCTTCGCGGCGCGGCATGCGGACACGATCATCGCCACCGCCAATGGCGTGACGGCGATGAAGGCGTTCCGCGATGATGTGCGGGCGCAGGCGGCGTCCTTCGGGCGCAATCCCGACGACATCAAGGTGCTGTTTCAGCTCGCGCCGGTGTTGGCCGAGACGGAGGCCGAAGCGCACGCCGCCAATGAGCGTGCGATCAGTTCGCAGCGCCACATCGACCAGCGGCTTTGTCACATCAGCGTGCTGACCGACATAGATTTCTCGCAGTTCGATCTCGACAAGCCCTTGCCGAAACTAACGACGAATGGCGAGTCGACGATGCTCGAAAAATTTACGCAGGGCGGCGCGAACAAGACGCTGCGCGAACTTGTGCGCGACGCCAGCAAGGGCACTGTCGATGTCATCGGCACGCCAGAGCAGGTCGCCGACAAGATGATCTCGATCATCGATGAGGTTGGCGGCGATGGCTTCCTGTTGCGCCAGCCCTATCACCTCATCAGCCGACGCGCGATCAACGCGGTAACCGAGGGGCTTGTGCCCATTCTGCAGCGGCGCGGGGCAGTGCGCACGCACTACACGCAGCCGACCTTGCGCAAACAGTTTCTCGAATTCTGACGCGCGAAGCGAGCTGACCGCCGGGCTCGCCCGTCGAGTGATTGAACGAAAAACGCGCGGCCCACTGGGCCGCGCGTTTCAAATTGAAGGCAATGTTGCCCAGATCAGCGCGAATAGAACTCGATCACGAGGTTCGGTTCCATGATGACCGGGTAGGGCACTTCCGAGGGAAGCGGAATGCGCGTCATTTTCGCGGTCATCTTGGAGTGGTCGACTTCGTAGAAGTCGGGAACGTCACGCTCGGCGAGCTGGCTTGCTTCAAGAACAAACGCGAGCTGCTTGGAGGTTTCCTTCACCTCGATGAGATCGCCGGGCTTCACAAGATAGGAAGCAATGTTCACGCGGCGACCGTTCACCCGGATGTGGCCGTGGTTCACGAACTGGCGTGCCGCGAACGGCGTCGCGGTGAACTTCGCGCGGTACACAACCGCGTCGAGACGGCGCTCAAGAAGGCCGATCATGTTATCGCCCGAGTCGCCCTTCATACGGATGGCTTCCGCGTAGTACTTGCGGAACTGCTTCTCCGAGATGTTGCCGTAATAGCCCTTGAGCTTCTGCTTCGCCTTCAGCTGCGTACCGAAGTCGGACATCTTGCCCTTGCGGCGCTGGCCGTGCTGGCCGGGGCCGTATTCGCGGCGGTTCACCGGGCTTTTCGGACGGCCCCAGATGTTCTCGCCCATGCGGCGGTCGAGTTTATACTTGGATTCTGCGCGCTTGGTCATTGCGATCCTCGTAGATAAGCGCCGACGAGGCCACGGCTTCGCACGCGCTTGTGGCGCCGCGCTTCATCCGCGTCTCCTCCCGCCGGCAATGGCGGAGGAACGCGCCCTCCTCTGTTCCAAACGCTTCCGGGGAAGCAGGAACCGACAGGTTTCTCACCGATTTCGGGAAAAGCCACGGGTGCGTCGAATTGTTATCGCGCCCCGGATGGAGCGTGACGACGCGTTCTCATAGGAGGGACGGGCGCCGATGTCAAACGATTGAGGCCTCAGACGCCCTTGCGGCCCATTTCGCGCATCTGCGCCAGCCATTTCGCCCGTGTCGCCTCAGTCGCGTTCGCGACCATGCCGAACATTGTCTCCCGCACCGGCGAAAAGCCGACAAACCCAAGGATGCTGCGCGACACGCGACGCACGCCATGCGCCATGAACCACCAGCGGTACACGAAGGCAGGCATGCCCATTGTGACGACAAGACGCGCCGAGCGGCCCTTGAGCATGGTTTGCGTGCGTCCCGCGTCCAGATAGCGGAAGGCGTGCCCGGGTCGCATGGTCTGTTCGAGAAAAGCCTGCAAGAGGGCGGGGGCGCCGCCGAGCCAAAGGGGAAAAACGATCACGACGTGTTCGCACCAGGCGATGTCGGCGAGCGCCTCGCGGAGCGCTTCGGGCGGTGGGCCGGTCTCGAAGTCGGATTGGCGGCGGAGCAGCGGAAAATCGAGGCTGGCGATGTCGACGCGTCGCATTTGGCCGCCGGATGCGATAACGCCGTCCGCGTAGGCGTCCGCCAACGCATGACACAGGTGCGACTGATTGCCGTCGGGATGTCCCTGCACGATGAGCACGCGTTTGGGCATGGCTCGCCTTTCTCACTGATAGCTTGGACCTTTGACTGTACTTTAGAGCGAATACAGACATTGGTCGAGCCTTTCTCAATTTAGAGGAATTATAAACTACTGATTTTGCTTGCAGTTTGTGAAGAATTTGAGAATGTGCGGCATCCTAGCAAATGATGAGGTGCATCGATGGCTTTCCGCGCGTCCCTTCTTCACATCGCCGTAGCGGCCATAGCAATTTCTGCGCCTGCCTATGCTCAGGATGCTTTGAACCTCTACACGACGCGCGAGCCGGGCCTCGTGCGGCCGCTTCTGGAGGCCTTCACGAAGGAAACGGGCATCAAGGTCAACACCGTCTTTGTGAAGCAAGGTCTTGCCGAACGCGTGCAGGCGGAAGGCGCTCGTTCGCCCGCCGACGTGCTGATGGACGTGGATGTCGGCGCCATTCTCGACATGGTCGACAAGGGCGTGACCCAGCCCGTTCGTTCCGAAGTTCTGGAACAGGCGATTCCCGCCAATCTGCGCGATGCGAAGGGGCAATGGTTCGCAATGTCGATGCGCGCGCGGGTCGTTTATGCGTCCAAGAAACTCGGTTTGACGGCTGTTTCCTATGAGGATCTTGCCGACCCCAAGTTCAAGGGCAAGGTCTGCACGCGCTCTGGCCAGCATCCCTACAACACGGCGCTTATCGCCGCCTATATCGCCCATTATGGCCCTGAAAAGGCTGAGCAATGGTTGCGCGGCGTGAAGGCGAACCTGGCGCGCAAGCCCGGCGGCGGCGACCGTGAGGTGGCGCGCGATATTCTTGCGGGCATCTGCGAGATCGGCATCGCTAATTCTTACTATGTAGGCTTAATGCGGTCGGGCAGGGGCGGGCCGGATCAGCTGAAATGGGGCGAAGCGATCAACGTCGTCATCCCGACGTTTGACGGCAAGGGCGCGCACGTGAACATTTCGGGCGCGGCGCTGGCCAAGAACGCGCCTAACAAGGAGGCGGGTGTAAAGTTCATGGAATGGCTCGTCATGGCCGACGCGCAGAAGATTTACGCAGAGGGCAATTATGAGTACCCGGTGGTGAAGGGCGCCAAGGCTGATCCGATTATCGCTGCGCTGGGAGAACTGAAAATCGACCCGATGCCCGTGTCTGAAGTTGTTCGTTTTCGCAAGCAGGCGAGCGAACTGGTCGACAAGGTCGGTTATGACAATTAATCGATAGCTTGGCGCCTGCGTCTTGGGGCGCGGGCGGGGCGCAATGGCTGGCAGGTTTGGCTTACACAGCGTGATGTTCGGAAAAGGCGGCGACCGTAGATGGCTCGCCGCCTCTGCGCTTGTCGCCGTTCTTGTGGTCGCGCCGGTTGTCTCCCTGGCCCTGATCGCGGCCCAGGGTTCTGGCGATCTGTGGCCGCACATCTTCGCTTTCGTGTTGCCCCAGGCGTTGAGGGAAACGGCCATCTTGCTTCTTGGCGTCGGCGTTATGGTCGTGACGCTCGGCACGGCGCTCGCCTGGTTGATGACGGCCTACGAATTTCCCGGCCGCCGCGTGTTTGACTGGGCTCTGCTGCTGCCCTTGGCGACGCCGACGTATATCGTCGCGTTCGCATATCTCGATCTGCTGCATCCTATCGGGCCCATCCAGACGGGCCTGCGCGCTCTGTTCGGCATTGAGGATGTGCGCGGCTTGTGGTTTCCGGATGTGCGCTCAATGGGCGGCTGCATCCTGCTGCTCGGGTTCGTGCTGTATCCATATGTCTATCTTTCGACGCGTGCGATGTTCCTGATGCAGGCGGGCAGCTTGCTCGAAGCCTCGCGCACGCTTGGCGCCAGCCGCAGCCGCATGTTCTTTCGCGTTGCGTTGCCGCTTGCGCGTCCTGCCATCGCGGTTGGCGCTTCGCTGGCGCTGATGGAAGCGCTCAACGACATTGGTGCGTCGGAATTTCTGGGCGTCCGAACGCTTTCGGTATCGATCTATTCAACGTGGATCAATCGCTCCAATCTGCCGGGCGCCGCGCAGATTGCGCTGGCGATGCTCGTCATCGTCGTCTCCCTGATTTTGCTGGAGCGTTGGGCGCGCCGTCGTCAGCGTTATGTGTCCATGGCGCAGCGCGCGCGCCGCGCCGCGCCAATGCCGCTGACAGGCTGGCGGGCGGGCGTCACGATCGCCTTTCTGTCCCTGCCCATTGTCATCGGATTTGTGTTGCCCGCCCTGCATCTTGGCGCCGAGGCGTGGAAGCGTATCGCATTCGCGGGCGTCTCGCCGGAGATTTGGCAAGAGATCCTGAACACGGTCCTGATTTCTGCGGTCGCTACATTCGTGGCGCTTTTACTGGGCTTTCTTGTTGCGAGCACCGCGCGCCTCTCGCAGGCGCGGACGGCTGGCGTCCTCCTGCGCGCGTCCTCGCTTGGGTATGCTGTGCCCGGCACTGTTCTCGCCATCGGCCTGATGACGCCCATCTTCGCACTCGACAATATGCTGGCGGACGGGCTTGAGAAGTTCCTCGGCATTTCCGTAGGGTTATTGATTTCAGGGTCGGGCGCCGTGCTGGTTTACGCCTATGTGGTTCGCTTCCTTGCGATCTCTGCGGGCGGTGTGGAATCGGGGCTCTCCAAATTATCGCCATCCCTCGATGGCGCCGCCCGGGCGCTGGGCGAGACGGCGGGGGGTGCGATGCGCCGCGTGCATCTCCCTCTGCTGCGGCCTGCGCTCGGCGCTGCTGCGCTGCTGGTTTTCGTTGACTGCATGAAGGAACTTCCGGCAACGCTCTTGCTGAGGCCGCTCAATTTCGAAACACTCGCGACTCATCTTTACGGTGAGGCGGCGCGGGGCACCTACGAGGACGGCTCCGTTGCTGCCACATGCATTATTCTGGTGGGGCTTATTCCGGTGATCATGCTCGCGCGCCTTGGCCGACGCCGTCAATTCGCATACGGCGGCGCCAGCGAAACGCAGGAGGCGATTGCTCGCGAAATCATCCTTGGCGATGGCGCGCCAGCTCCGGGACGCAGTGCTGTATGATGAAAAGCAACAGTGCAGCGTCTCTCGACGTTCAGCATGTGCGGCAGGTTTTCGGCTCGACGCTCGCGGTCGACGACGTATCGCTTGCGGTCACTCCAGGGGAAACCGTTTGCCTTCTTGGGCATTCGGGCTGCGGAAAGACGACGCTGTTGCGGGTCGTCGCGGGGCTCGAGCGTCCGACCTCGGGCAAAGTGATCCTCGACGGGCGTGAGGTTGCGGGGCCGGGTGCGTTTGTTCCCCCGGAGCAACGCGGCGTCGGCTTGATGTTTCAGGACTACGCGCTGTTTCCCCACCTCACCATCCTTGACAATGTAATGTTCGGTCTGGCGCGTATGCCCGGCGCAAAGGCGCGGGCGATTGCGGAGGCCTCCCTCACGCGCGTCGGACTGGCGAAATACGCGAACGATTATCCGCACATGCTGTCTGGCGGGGAACAACAGCGCGTTGCGCTGGCTCGCGCGCTGGCGCCACAGCCCGGCATCCTGCTGATGGACGAGCCCTTCTCGAATCTCGACCAGCGCATGCGCGAACGCATTCGCGAGGAAACGATGGGCCTCCTGCGCGAAAAGGACGCCACCGCCCTTGTGGTCACTCACGACCCGGTCGAGGCGATGATGATCGCAGACCGCATCGTTCTGATGCGCGGTGGGCGCATCGTACAGACTGGAACGCCGGAGGAGCTTTATGAGCGGCCGGTCTCGCTGTTTGCGGCGCGGTTCTTCTGCGATCTGAATGAGATTGAAGGGCAGGCGCGCGACGGCCGTGTTGAAACGCCGCTGGGTGCGTTCGACGCGCCCGTTGATGCTCCTCATGGTCGCTGCGTTGTGTGCGTGCGGCCCACTTCCCTTCACATTGTGCCGCCCGCAGAGGCCGATGCGGTGGGAGTCGTGATCCGTCGCCGTTTTCTGGGGGATAGTGATCTGATCACTGCGCGTGTGGACGGGTTGGTCGCGCCGTTGATGCTCAAGGCTTTGCCCGGTGTTGCGTCAACGCTGTCTGAGACTATTGGAGTACGCGTGACGCATGGTCACGCTCTTGTCTTCGCTCTGGGTGGTGATAGTTTAGCTTCCAGTTAGGGTTCGCCGATCCCCTCTTTTGATTATTAAACAATAACTCGGTTTTAGGGAGGTTTCACACGACGCTTTGTAAAGGCGGTGCGAATTTCCCCTCAGAAGTATTTCAAGGAACTGATGATTCGTCCGAAACGCCAAAAAGCTAAACGCGGTTTTGCAGCCGTGTCGCCGGAAAAGCGCCGGGACATTGCTCGCAAGGGCGGGCAGGCCGTGAAGCCTGAAAACCGCGCCTTTGCAAAAGACAAGGAACTGGCGGCGGAGGCCGGCCGAAAGGGCGGCGCAATCGCCGGGCAAGCGGCGGAAGCGTATCCCCGCTGGCCGTGCGCGCGCGACTTCGACCCTTGAGACGGCGATAGCGGCGATTGAAGCTCACCCTTCAGCTTCGCCGGCGTCCTTCAACTCCCCCACGGCCGAATAAGCGGCACATGTGAAAACGGACCCTGCAATCAGCAGGATCCGTTCAAGCCGTTTAGCGATTGCCGCCGCGCAGAGTGCTTACTCGACGACGTAGACGACGCGGCGCGACGAGGGATCGACCAGAACGGCGCGATCGTTCACCCACGTGTACCGATAGTTTTGGAACGCCGGGTTCCCTTCGACCGGGTAGAATTCGACCTGCTGGGGAAGCGTCGCTCCAACCACGACATCGCCCTGGACGCGCGCCGACTGGCGGCGGTTCTCGGTTACGTACTGGCGCACGTAAACGCGGTCCTGAGCGGAGATCGACCCGAGGGTGCCGCCTGCGACAGCGCCAGCGCCAGCGCCGACAACAGCGCCTACGGGCCCACCTACGATGGCGCCGCCAACGGCCCCGGTGGCCGCGCCAGCTGCAGCGCCGCTGTCTGCCTGGGCAAACGCGGGGGAGGCGGCGACGGTCAGCGCAAGTGCTGCAAGTGCATGCTTGATCATGGTTTTTCTCCTTCGTAGTCCGCCAAAAGAACGGCGGGGCCGAAAGTTGGTTCCGACGCGCAGGCACAGCCCATGGATTGGACCTCATCACGGGTTCGGTTTATGTCCGGCGGTAGAACGAACCGCCGTGGGACTGTCATGCGCACCAGCGAAGCCGAAATCCTGTTCGTCCCGGGCTCCAGCGCCGATGACCCCGAACACTGGATGACACGGTGGCAAAGCAGGCTCTCGACAGGGCGGCGCGTCACGGCGGAGAGCGACAACATCGCTAGCCTCACCGCCGCGCTTACAGCAGCCTTGGCCGTGAACGGGACGCGCCCGCTTGTGCTGATCGGCCATGGCGCTGGCGTATTCGCCATCGCGCAAGTTGCGCGCACCGGCGACGTGTCGCGCGTGCGCGGGGCCTTTCTCGTCAACCCTTCGTCCGCATGGAACGTGCCGGCGCCCTCGCGCGATCCGCTGCCGTTTCCCTCGCTCGTGGTCCTTAGCCGTGATGATCCGCACGCAAGCTATGAGGAGATGCAGGACCTCGGCTTCGATTGGGGCGGACATATTGTGGACGCGGGCGCCATTGGTCGCCTCGACAGCACATCCGGGCATGGACCGTGGCCAGAGGGACTGATGCGCTTCGGCGCGTTCATGGCGCGCCTTTAGGACGGTTCACAGCACGGCAATTTTTGGTAAGCTCCCCTCAGACGCGAACAAACCGCGCGTTCAAAACCACGCGTTCTTGGGAGGGAACAACGATGATCAAACGCGCATTTCTTACCGCGACTTTGGCTCTCACCGCATTGGGCGCCGCAGCGCCCGCGAAGGCGCAGAGCGTTGCCGAGTTTTACAAAGGCAACACGATCCGCATCGTGATCTGGGCGGCTGCGGGCGGCGAATACGACATCCACGCAAAGCTTGTCAGTCGGCATCTGGGCAGGCATCTGCCGGGCAATCCCGCGGTCATCGCCACGCAAATGACGGGTGGCGGCGGGCTTGTCGCGGCCAATCATCTCTACAACGTGGCGCCCAAGGACGGCACCGCCATGGGCATGATGGTGTCGAGCCTGCCTTTCCTCCAGGCGATCGGACTTGAAGGCGTTAAGTTTGACGCCGCGCGCTTCAACTGGGTAGGCACGATTGCGCCCACGCAGGAAGGGCTCGTCGCATGGCACACCGCGCCGGTGAAGACATTTGAGGATCTACGCAAAGTGGAGTTCGTGCTTGGCGCCTCTGGCGCAGGCTCAACCAGCGTTCTCACACCCACGATGATCAACGCGCTGCTTGGCACGAAGATCAAGATCGTGCCCGGCTATCCCGGCGGTAGCCAGATCAATCTGGCGATGGAGCGCGGTGAATCGATGGGGCGCTGGAATACATGGTCGTCGTGGAAAACAACGCACCCGGACTGGATTTCCGAGAAGAAGATCAACTTCCTGCTGACGTCTGCGCTGCGCAAGCCGAAGGATCTTCAAGGGCCGCCCTTGCTGACGGAGCTTGCCAAAAATGACGATGACCGACGCATTTTCGAACTGCTCGCCACCAATGCCGAAATGGGCCGGCCGATCGTTGCGACGCCGGACGTTCCCGCTGACCGCATGAAGGCCATTCTGGCGGCTTACCGCGCGATGATCGTCGATCCCGACTTCGTGGCCGAGGCGACCAAGTTGAAGATCGAGATTGATCCGATCATGGGCGACGATCTCAAGGCTATGGCGCTTCGGGCGCTCTCGACGCCCAAGCATCTTACCGATCGCGTGAAGAAGCTGATGTGAAGGGGCGCTTTAAGCGTCGTTCAATTCCATCATGACTGGCAATTGCGTTATGCGCGGACTTGATCCGCGCATCCAGTCGCGGTGCAAGTGATTGAGCCGCACTCTTGGATGGCCGGATCAAGTCCGGCCATGACGGCGTTGATGAACGCGTAAACCTTAGACCTGCCCAAACACGCGCGCGAAGATCGTGTCGACGTGCTTCAGGTGATAGCCAAGGTCGAACAATTCTTCGAGTTCGGCGTGAGACAGTTTCGCGCTCACGCCCTTGTCTGACTTCAGCAGCACGAGGAAGTCGCCTTCGCCGCGCCACACGGGCATCGCGTTGCGCTGCACGTATGAATACGAATCCTCGCGCGACACGCCTTTTTGCGTCAGCGCCAGCAGCACGCGCTGGGAGTGAATGAGCCCGCCCAGACGATCGAGATTCTTCTGCATGTTACCGGGGTAGACGATCAGCTTTTCAATCACGCTGGTCATGCGCGCCAACGCGAAATCGAGCGTCACGGTTGCGTCGGGACCAATCATGCGCTCGACGGAAGAATGCGAAATGTCGCGTTCGTGCCAGAGCGCGACGTTCTCCATCGCGGGCATCGCCATGCCACGCACGAGGCGCGCCAGACCTGTCAGATTCTCCGTCAGCACAGGATTGCGCTTGTGCGGCATGGCGGACGAGCCCTTCTGACCTTCGGAGAAAAACTCCTCGGCCTCGAGAACTTCTGTGCGCTGTAGATGGCGAATTTCGGTGGCGAGCCGCTCGATGGATGAGGCGACCACGCCCAGCGTCGCAAAGAACATCGCGTGACGATCACGCGGAATGACCTGCGTGGAGACGGGCTCCGGCTGGAGGCCCATCTTCTGCGCCACATGTTCTTCAACGCGCGGATCGATGTTGGCGAATGTGCCGACGGCGCCGGAGATCGCGCAGGTGGCGATTTCGTCGCGCGCATTTACAAGCCGCGTGCGGCAGCGGGCAAACTCGGCGTAGGCCTGCGCCATCTTGAGGCCGAACGTGACGGGCTCGGCGTGGATGCCATGGGATCGCCCAATGCATGGCGTCATCTTGTGCTCGAATGCGCGTTTCTTGATCGCGGCGAGCAAGGCGTCGACATCGGCGATGAGAATGTCGGAGGCGCGCATCAACTGCACCGCCAGACATGTGTCGAGCACGTCGGACGACGTCATGCCCTGATGCACGAAACGCGAATCCTCGCCGATGAATTCTGCAAGGTGCGTCAGGAAGGCGATGACATCATGCTTGGTGACACGTTCGATTTCGTCGATGCGATCGACGTTGAACACCGCGTCGCCCGCACGCTCCCAGATCGCTTTCGCGCTCTCCTTCGGGATGACGCCGATCTCGGCCAGCGCGTCGCAGGCGTGAGCCTCGATTTCGAACCAGATGCGGAACCGCGTCTGCGGATCCCAGATTTTCACCATTTCGGGGCGGGAGTAACGCGGGATCATCGGAGGTCTTTCTGAGTTTGCGTCAGACGAGTTCGCCGCGCGCGGTCAGCGCTGCGCGGCGGATCGCGTCGATGTTGCTTTTGTAAGCCGGTTCGCCGCCCTTGAAGACGGCCGAGCCTGCGACGAGCCAATTGGCGCCGGCGGCGGTGATGGCGCCTGCGTTGTCGGCGGTGACGCCGCCATCAACTTCCAGATCAATCGGCCGGTCGCCAATCATCGCGTGGATGCGGCGGATTTTCTCAAGGCAGGCCGGAATGAACTTCTGTCCGCCGAAGCCCGGGTTGACCGTCATCACGAGGATAAGGTCGAGATCGTCGAGCACGTATTCCAGCACGCTTTCGGGCGTGCCGGGATTGAGCGATACGCCCGCTTTCTTGCCCAGCGCGCGGATCGCCTGCAGCGAGCGATGGAGGTGGGGCCCGGCTTCTGCATGGACAGTGATGATGTCGGCGCCGCCCTTGGCGAACGCTTCCAGATAGGGGTCTACTGGAGAGATCATCAGATGGACGTCGAAGACTTTGTCCGTGACCTTGCGAATGGACTTCATCACATCCGGGCCGAAAGTGATGTTGGGGACAAAATGGCCGTCCATGACATCGACGTGAACCACATCGCCGCCCGCAGCCATGACCGCGCGCACGTCGTCGCCAAGCCGCGCAAAATCGGCGGACAGGATCGAGGGGCATATCTGAAAAGGTCGCATTGCGCGGCGGTAGCATGGGAGGCGACCGCGAGTCCATCAGATCAGAGAGCTGGCAGGCCTCATGCATCCTGAGCGTGTCTCCCATGCGAAGGCGTAGATGAGAAAAACCAGTTGGCGCCCTATGGTGATCCGATGAACGCCGACCCGCCATCCCGGCCGCCCAGATTCAGCGACAATGTCATCATCTTTGGAATGGCTATTGGCCAGATCCTGACATTTGGCATTCTCTTTCACTCGTTCTCCCTGTTCGTTGCGCCTTTGCAGCAGGAATTTGGCTGGACGACGACCCAAATCACGCTGGCCTTCACCATTGGGCTTTTCTGCGCAGATCTGTTCGGGATTCCGGTCGGCTATTGGGTGGACCGAAGCGGCGGCCGCTGGGCGATGGCGGCAGGCTCGACGTTCGCCGCCATATTGCTCGCTCTTTGGTCACGGATTGACAGTCTGTGGGAGTTTTATGCGATCTGGGTGGCGCTGGGTTTTGCGCAATCCATGTCGCTCTACAACGTCGCCGCGGCGGTCGTAACGGCAAACACCAACGATTACCGGCGCGGGTTGACGTGGCTCGCCATCCTGACGGGCCTCTCCTCGATCGCTGTGGTGCCGCTGGCGAGTCTGGCCATTGAGGTCTGGGGTTGGCGCCAGGGCCTTGTGACGCTGGCTATTGTGCAGTTTCTTGGGCCGGCTCTCATCTACTTCACGGTTTTGCGCGGCACGGTTGGCAGCCGCACGGCGGAGTACGAGCGCCGCAAGGTGGCTCTTTCCGAGGGGCGCCTGCCGTCGACGGGGGCGGGCTCGCCGCTTCGCTCTGCGCTACGCACGCCGACCTTCTGGCTCTTCGCGGTGGCCTTTTCGGTTCACTGGTTCGTCATCACGTCCATGCTCATCCACATGTTGCCAATTCTGGCCCAGATGAGCGTGACGTATCAGGTTGCGGTGGCGATCTTTGCGTTTAATGGACCGGCGGCGGTAATTGGCCGGCTCGCGCTTTATGTTTTTGATCCAAAGGCTTCCGCTCGCAAAAGCGGCCGCATCGCCTTTCCGATGTTTGCCGCCGGCATGCTTTTACTGATCTTCGTCGCGCCGCTTGGCCTCTGGGGGCTCATCCTCTTCGCCACCGTGTACGGCATGTCGGCCGGCGTGCTGATGGTCGTGCGGCAGACCGCCATCGTGGAGGCGTTCGGAATTCGGGGGTATGGCGCGATTACGGGGGCGCTGACGACAGTGTGCATCTTGCCGCGCACCATGGCGCCTGTGGCCGTCGCGGTCATGCGCGACGGGTTCGGCTCATATGAGCCTGTGCTGTGGATTCTGTTCGGGCTTATCTTGCTTGGAACAGCTGCTTTCTGGGTCGCCTTACGGGGCGCGCGGTTTGGGGCTCAGCGGTAGTCAGGCGGGAGAGCCTGTACCCGCGCGACCGCGTCCGCCCATTGTTTGCAAAACTCGGGGATATTGCCCGCTTCACGCTCCACGACGCCGTACAGTTCGTCGAGTTCGTCCTCTTCCAGCCCGGTTTTTTCCTCGACATGGGCGATTGCCGCTTCCAGGCGAAGCATCTCTGCTGCTGAAGGCGTCACGTCCTTGCAGGCGTCAAAGGCGATGTCATAGCGATAAAGATCGTGCAGGGCTGTGCGCCAGTAAGCCTCCGTCTGGGCAAACGCGCTGGGCGCGCAGAGCATCAAGACGGCGAGTATCTTCAACCGCATACTTTGTTCCAGTTCACGCAAACTTAGAGTCGTTTTCTGATTGGAGAACCTCAATTCGGTCCACCATTACATGTGTTCGGCGATTGCGACATTCGCAAGAGGCGGCATATTTAGAATCGCGTTGCGTTTCCTTCAGCCGCCAAAGCGGTCCTTCCAGGCGGGCAGGGCGCCGGGAAATGACAATGCTTTGGCCTCAAAGATTGCGCGCGCACAAGCACGACTAAGGCAGGAGGCCGCGGCGGCGCCCAGTTCGGCTAGCTGTCGCAGATCAACAGATCTGCCCGATTCGCCTGTGCCCGCCGCGAAAACCACGTCGCCATCCATGGGCGCATGGGAGGGCCTTATCGCCCGGGCGAGGCCGTCGTGCGCCATGATAGCGATCCGCTTGGCTTGCGCCTTTGTCAGATTGGCGTCGGTCGCGACAATGGCGATCGTTGTGTTCTCGCGAGGGCGATCGCCCTTGAGGGGTTGCAGATCCGCGTGATCCGGGTCGAATCGGGCCGGGGCGCCGAGCCCGCCAAATTCATCGTTTCGCTCGTCCGGGCCCGCCCAGAAATGGGGCCCGCCGTTGATCAGGACGCTCCCCACGGCGTTGACCACAACGAGGGCGCCGATGATGAATCCACTGCGTGTTTGCACGCTGGCCGACCCAAGCCCGCCCTTGAGGTCAACAATTGTAGCCCCATAGCCGGCGCCAATTGTGCCCAGCTCAAAGTCGAGCGCCGCGTTGGCGGCTGCGTTGCGACCCATTTCCCACCAGGGCGGCGGGTCGGTCCAGTCAAGCGCGCCGCCAGCGAGAAGATCAAAGACGATGGCGCCCGGGGCGAGGGGTACGCGAGCCGCGCCGATTTCCAGGCCACGGCCCATGGCGCGCAGATGCGCCATGACTCCCCCCATGGAATCAAGCCCATAGGCCGAGCCGCCTGACAGAACGAGCGCATCGAAAGTTTCGACGCTGGCTTCTGGTTCGAGCATCGCCGAATCACGCACGCCCGGCGCTCCACCGTGAATTGCGACCGAGGCGACGGAGGGTTTGTCGAACACCAGGGCTGTGACGCCGCTTGCTATTCGCGCGTCGTGGGCGTTGCCCACACGCAGTCCGGGTACGTCTGTGATGAGGTTGCGCATTGAAGCAGCGAATCACGAATCCCGGCGCGCGGGTAGCTCCCTTGAGGAGAAGCGCACAAAAAAGCCCGGCGTTTCCGCCGGGCTTCTGATTCGAGACCTAAGAGATCTTAGTAGCGGGCGACGACCGGGCGGGCCGAACCACCGAAACGATAGTTCACGCCAACCTTGACCTGCCAAGCGTCGGTGTTGTCCGGCGCGCCGCGCAGGAAGGCGATACGGTCAAAGCTCAGGTCCACGTAACGAGCTTCGATGAACGCCGACCAGTTCTGCGTGAAGCGGTGCTCGATGCCCGCGCCGACGTTCCAGCCGTCAGCCGAACCCGGCAAGCCAGCCGGGAGCGGGAACGGCGCCGAGATCTTGAGGTCGGCATAGGAGTAACCGCCGGTCACGTACAGAAGCGTGGCGGGGGTGACAAGGTAGCCAACGCGCAGGTTGAGGTTAGCCATCATGGGCGTCTTGACGCGCACGAGGCCGAATACGGTGTCCTTGGCGAAGGCTGCATCGATGTCGGCGAACGCGCCGATGACCCAATTCGGCGACAGCTGGATGTCGTAGCCGATGCGGGCGCCGGCCGTGAAGCCGTCGAGTTCGATGCTGAACGGGGCAACGCCAACTTCTTCAGCGGCGACATAACCGACGTTCACGCCGAGGTAAAAGCCAGTCCAGTTCATGGAAACCATCATCGGCGCCGGAGCGATAGCGGCCGAGCGGAGGGGAAGGTCAGCGGCAAGAGCCGGAGCGGCCAGGAGAATCGCAGTGGTGGCGAGGAGAAGCTTCTTCATAAAACATTCGTTCCTTAAGCTAGATCGATTCAGGCCTACAGTAACTATGCAATCAGCCTGTCCCGACGTTAAGCATCGCTGCCGCCGAACAGGCAAGCTCCAGTTTAGCTAATGCGCGATCTTTACCGTGACTGTTGCGCAAATGCGTCAAATTGCGGCGAATTTTGCCGTCGCGTCCAAAAATCGGGCCGAAAACTCCGGGCTTTCTGCAAGAAAACGGGTGCGGGTTTGAAAAACACCAGGAGCTTAAGAGGAGCGCTGTGGCGAGGGGCGACGCGTGCCACTGCGCCGCTGCTGTTCACGCGAACGTGCCGGGCTGCGACCCTGGGCGGGCTTCCTCGCGCCTGCGTCTGCGACTAAGAGCTTGGTATGGTCGATGTTACCCTCACAGCTGCCGTTTTCGCGGGACTTTTGTCCTTTTTGAGCCCGTGCGTGCTGCCTCTTGTGCCGCCCTACCTGACGTTCATTGCGGGGACGACCGTCGAGGAGCTTGCCGAAGGTGGGGAGCGCCGCGCACGGCGCGACGTCGCCCTTGCCGCAATTTTGTTTGTTCTCGGCTTTTCTACGGTGTTTGTGGCGCTGGGCGCGACCGCATCCGTGTTCGGCCAGGTGGTTCGTTCGTACATCGGCACGTTGTCCGCGCTTGCGGGCGTTGCGATCATCGCCATGGGGCTTCACTTCCTCGGCGTCTGGCGAATGGCGTTCATGTATCGTGAAAAGCGCGTCAACGTGGAGAAGCCGGTCGGGGTTTGGGGCGCGTATGTGATGGGGCTCGCCTTCGCGTTTGGCTGGACCCCTTGCATCGGGCCCATTCTCGCGGCCATCCTCACCGTGGCAGGGAGCGAGGACACCGTAGCCCGCGGCGCAGTTTTGCTGGGCGCGTATTCGGCGGGGCTGGGTATTCCGTTCTTGATGGCGGCGCTGGCCATCGAGCCGTTCATGAGGTTCCTCGGCCGCTTCAAGAAAAACTTTTACGTTGTGGAGCGGGTGGTCGGCGTCCTTCTCGTGGCCACGGGAATCGCGTTCATGACCGGGGCCATGACCACGATGTCGTTCTGGCTGCTCGAGACCTTCCCTGCGCTGGCAAGGCTGGGCTGACAAAAAAGGCCGGAAGCGCCTCCGCTCCCGGCCCTTATCCAAAAACGTCAGATCGACTCAGAGTTGCTCGTAGACCAGCTTGCCGTCGGCCGCTTTGCGCCATTCATAGACCACGTAGTCAGCGTCCGTGCGGTCGCCCTTCTTGTCAAAAGACAGCGGGCCCAGAACGGTTTCAAACGTGCGGCCTGAGTGGATGACCTCGGCGACCTTTTTCGGGTCGAGGCTTTTGGCCGCTTCCGCCGCCTGCTTGAGCACCTGCACCGATGCGTAGCTGTAGAGCGTATACGCCTCGGGGTTGATTTTCTTGGCCTCGAAACGCTTCACGATCTCGGACACGCCGGGGCGCTTGGTCGGATCTGGGCCATAGCTCATCAACGTGCCCTGACCGGCGTCGCCAGCGATGGCTGCGAATTCGGCGGAGGCGATGCCGTCGCCGCCCAGCAGGACAGCTTTGACGCCAGCGCCGCGCATCTGCCGCAGAATCAGACCCGCTTCCGTGTGCAGGCCGCCGAACATGATGACTTCAACGCCTTGCGTGCGAAAACGCTGGACGAGCGCGGAGAAGTCCTTCTCGCCGACGTTGATGCCGTCATAGATGACTTCCTTCACGCCGAGGCCGTTCATCGCCTTCTTGGTTTCGTCCGCGAGGCCCTTGCCGTAGGGCGTCTTGTCGTGGATTACCGCGACTTTCTTGCCCTTCATGTTGTCAGAGATGTACTTGCCGAGGACAGCGCCCTGTTGATCGTCGCGGCCGCATGTGCGGAACACATTCCACAGTTTGCGCTCGGTCAAGGTGGGGTTGGTTGAGGCCGGCGTGATCTGGAGGATGCCGTTCTCGTTGTACACTTCGGAGGCCGGTATCGACACGCCGGAGTTGAAGTGACCGACGACGAACTTCACGCCGTCGCCGACGAATTTGTTCGCGACGGAGACGCCCTGCTCGGGGCGCGAAGCATCGTCGCCGATGTACACCTGAATCTTCTGGCCCAAGATGCCGCCGGCGGCGTTCAAATCCTCAACGGCCTGTTCGGCGCCGTTTTTCAACTGCGCGCCGAAGGCCGCAGAGGCGCCGGTGACCGGACCAGCAATGCCAAGCCGGACTTGCGCGTGCGCTGCCGACGCGAGGCTAAGGCCGGCCGCGAGTGCGATGCCGGTAAGCCAGAATTTCTTCATGGAAAACGCTCCCTTCCAAGGTCGCTGCGGGCGTTCGTCGCCCGTGCGGAGGCCTGCTCCGCGCTGCGGATACTTGCCCGTTTCCATGCGGCTGTCATCAGGGAAAGCACGCAGATGGAGCCAGTTTGATGGACCGCGCGCAAAGCGCCGGGGCTTAACTGTCAAATCCGTACTGCCGTTTCATCGCGCGAACGCGAGTCAGGCGATAACCAAACGCCGCAAACAGGCAGAGCGTCACGAAAATCAAGCCATAGAGGCGCGCTTCCCAGCCAAGCGCCGCGAGCGATACCGCTGGATTTTCCCGTGACGCGGCCAGTAGGGCGACCATTCGCGCGCCGGGAATGACCGATTCATCAAACAGGACAAAGTGGAGAAATCCCACCGCCGCAGCGAGCGCCGCGGCGTATGCGAACGCCTGCCACATAGGCCGCCATGTCTGCGCTAGCACCCGGCCGGCCGCGAACGCCGCCGCGCCGCCGAGCGTCACTGTTACTAGGAGGAAGCTCCATGGCGCATAAGGCGACTCGATCCACAGCAGATCGCCCATCAATGGCCTCCTTCGAGATAGGCGGCGCGCACTTCCGGCCGTGCAAGCAATTCGCGGCCCGCCCCTTCCATCGTCACGAGACCGTTGACCATCACATACGCGCGGTGCGCCAGCTCGAGCGCGTGGTAGGCGTTTTGCTCAACGAGAAAGACGGTGAGCCCATGTTCGCGATTGAGGTCGCGAATCACGTCGAAGATGAGTTTCACGACGATTGGCGCGAGGCCCAGCGATGGTTCGTCGAGTAAAAGGAGGCGTGGGCGCGTCATGAGTGCGCGGGCGATGGCGAGCATCTGCTGTTCGCCGCCCGACAATGTGCCGCCGCGCTGATGCATCCGCTCCTTCAGGCGCGGGAAGATCGCAAACATCCGCTCGAGATCGGCGTGGAAGTTTTCGGGATCGCCAAGCGAGGCGCCCATCTGCAAGTTTTCCCACACGCTCATGCGCGCGAAAATGCGCCGGCCCTCTGGCGATTGCGCGATGCCGAGTCGCGCGATCTCATGCGAGGGCAAGTTCGTGATGTCGCGGCCATTGAAAACGATTCGGCCACGGCGCGCGCGCGGCTCGCCAAAGATCGTCATCATCAGCGTGGATTTTCCAGCGCCGTTGGCGCCGATGAGCGCGACGATCTCACCGTCGTTGACGTGAACATCGACGCCTTTGAGCGCGGCGATCGAGCCATAATAACTTTCGACGCCGGTGATGGAGAGCAGGCGCGCGCTCATTTGTGCGACTCGCGCGCGATTTCGGCGACGACCTGTTCGGCCTCCGCCGCGTCCGATACGCCAAGGTAGGCGGCGATCACGTTCGGGTCATTGCGCACATAATCGGGAGTCCCATCGGAGATCAGCGCGCCGTAGTCGAGCACGACGACATGATCGGAAATCTTCATCACGACGCTCATGTCGTGCTCGATGATGAGAATCGACGTGACGTGTTCGTCGCGGATGAGGCGCAGCAGGCTGGCAAGTTCACCGGACTCGCGGGGATTCAGGCCTGCGGCGGGCTCATCAAGGCACAGGAGTGCGGGGCCGGTGCACATGGCGCGCGCGATTTCCAATCTGCGCTGGTCGCCGTAGGGCAGGGCGCCGGCGGGGTCGTCCGCGCGGTGTTCAAGACCGATGCGTGCGAGCCACGCGCGGGCCATCTCGATCGCCGCCGTCTCAGCCCTGCGCCAGGAGGGGACCGAGAGCAGGCCTAGGATCGACCAGCCGGACGCATGCATCAATGCGTTGTGTTGCGCGACTACCAGATTTTCCAGCGCAGTCATGCCTGCGAACAGACGGATGTTTTGAAACGTGCGCGCTACGCGCGCCTTTGCCGCAATCTCGAAGTCTGGCATGCGCTCAAGCATATAAATGTCGCCCGACGCCAATCGCGCGTGGCGTTTGCCGGTGCGCGTAAGCGCGCGCACTTCGCGCTCATCCGCACGGCCTTCGCGGGCGAACGCGAGTCGCCCTTGAGTTGGTTTGTAAAAGCCGGTGATGCAGTTGAAGAGCGTCGTCTTGCCGGCGCCGTTGGGGCCAATCAGCGCGGTGATGTCGCCGCGCCCGACGCTGAAGGACACATCGTTCACAGCGATGAGTCCGCCAAAGCGCATCGAGAGATGTTCAACGCGCAAGATCGGGTCCGTCATCCAGCGATTCATCCGTGACCCTCCTTGACGAGGGAGCCGGCAACGCCGCGACGCTCTTTAAGAAAAATCGAGGGTTCACGCGTCGAGATCAGTCCGCGTGGTTTCCAGACCATCATCACAACCATGGCGAGGCCGAAGATGAGCATGCGGTATTGGTTGGGATCGAAATCGTTGCCGAACAGCACTTTCAGGAAATCGAGTTCGCGCAGAATTTCAGTGCCGCCGACCATCGCGACCGCCGCAAGCGCAACTCCGATCTGCGAGCCCATGCCGCCCAGCACGACAATCGCGAGTATTGTTGCTGACTCCATGAAGGTGAAGGAATTGGGATTGATGAAGCCCTGACGCACCGCGAAAAATGCGCCGGCCAGCCCGCCGAACATGGCGCCCAGGGCAAAAGCGGTGAGCTTGGTGTTGGTCGTGTTGACCCCGAGCGAGCGGCAGGCGATTTCATCTTCGCGCAAGGCTTCCCACGCGCGGCCAATCGGCAGACGGCGAAGGCGGATCGTGACCACATTGGTGATTAAAGCCAAAACGAGAATGAGATAGAAAAGAAAGATCGTGCGGTGGATTGGCGAGAAGGCGATGCCGAATGTCGCCGCGAAGCCATCGTCGGCGGCGGTGAAGGGAAGACCGAAAAACGAGACGCGCGGGATCGACGATATGCCCGCCTCGCCATTCGTCAGGTCCACCCAATTCGTAAGCACGATCGTGACGATTTCGCCGAACGCGAGCGTGACCAGCGCGAGATAATCGCCCCGTAATCGCAGCACGGGAAAGCCCAATAATATGCCCCAGAAGGCGGCGAGAATTCCCGCAAGCGGAAGGCATATCCAGAAGGAGAGGCCAAACGTCGTGGCCAGCAGCGCATAGGCGTAGGCGCCGACTGCATAGAAGGCGACGTAGCCCAGATCGAGCAGGCCTGCGAGGCCGACGACGATGTTCAAGCCCCAACCAAGCATCACATAGATGAGGATCTGCACGCCGTAGTTGTTGATCCACTTCAGAGAGCCTTGCGGCCCAAGCCACGCCAGCAACACAAGCGGATACGCGATGACAAAGCCGAGCGCCACGATGCCGACCAGATTAATCAACCCGCTCGTGCGCGAAGTCTTTGCGACCTGCGGCGCAGCGATTGGACGCTCAGGCGCGGCCCGGCCCTCACGCTCGAAATAAAGTCCTGCAGCCATCAACGTTGAGCCGCTCGCGCCAAACCAGAGCGCAAGACCGATCTGCGGCCTGTCGGGAAAAATCATTAAGCCGATGGCGAAAAGATTAGACAGCGCGCCCGCGATGGCGAGCGCGCGCGCGCGCCAATCGTCGAGGATGGACGAGAGAAAACGCGCAACGAAAATCGAGAGCGTCGCGACCCCCACCAACGGCCAGCGTTCTTCAAGAACGAGGCGGTTGTTCATGTCCGCTTCAACGCGTAGCGCAAGTATGGGGAATGAGAGAAGCGCTGCGATCAAACCCGCAAACGACGCCTCGCGCAATGCAGTCTGCACGCGCGTCGGTCGTTTGGCTGCGGCGACGTCCATTGGCTCAGACCTTCTCGACTTCCGGACGGCCGAGCAGGCCGGAGGGCATGAAGATCAGAACAATGATGAGGATAGAAAATGCGGCTGCGTTCTTATAGTCGCTCGACACGTAGGCTGCCCACAGCACCTCAATCAGTCCGATGAGCAGGCCGCCCAGAACGGCGCCGGGGATCGAGCCGATGCCGCCAAGCACCGCTGCGGTAAACGCCTTCACGCCGGGGATGAATCCATCGTCGAAGCGCACAACGCCATATTGCAGAAGATAAAGCGTGCCGGCGACAGAGGCGAGCATGGCGCCGATGATGAAGGTGATCGACACTGTTCTGTTGACGTTGACGCCCAGAAGCGCCGCCATCTTGCGGTCTTGCTCGACAGCGCGCTGGGCGCGGCCGAGCGCAGTCTTTTGCACCACGTACCAGAAGATCGTGAGGAGTATGGCTGTGGCGGCCATGATGATGATCTGCCGCGAGGATATAGTTACGGCGTTCGCCGCGCCGGGCTGTCCGTAGAGGTAGAAGACATGCTCCAGAATCGGCGGCATGGGCTTGTTGCGCGGTCCTTGGGTCACTTGCACGAAGTTCATCAGGAAGATCGACATGCCGATGGCCGAGATGAGCGGGGCGAGGCGAAACGACCCGCGCAACGGACGATACGCCAATCGCTCGATGGCCCAACTCCACACGGACGTCAGGATCATCGCTGCGACCATCACGAGGAAGAGTGCGATGTAGATCGAAGGGATGGAGAACAGCGTGGTCAATGCGAGGAAGATGATCAGCGCAATGAAGGTCGACACCATGAACACGTCGCCGTGGGCGAAGTTCACCATACCGATAATGCCGAACACCATCGTGTAGCCGATGGCGATGAGGCCGTAGATCGATCCGAGCGTGAGCCCGTTGATCAATTGCTGAAGAAAGTTCTCCATGCGCCCCGCTGCTGTTGACCGGCGGCAGATTCGCCGGTGGATGGAAGCTAGCAACCGCGCGACTGCGCGGCAATCAAGCACGATGTACGCAGGAAACAGGCCAGACTAGACGCCCGCATCCTTGAAGAACGAGTCGGCTTCCTTGAAGGCGTGGTTGGCGGAGGGCACGCTGGCGTAGACCGCACACTGAATCAGGATTTCCTTGATCTCGTCGCGGGTGAGGCCGTTGTTGAGCGCCCCGCGCAGATGGAGGCGGAATTCGTCCCACTGGGCGTTTGCCACGCATACGCTTAACACCACGATCGAGCGGGCGCGGCGGTCAAGGCCGGGCCGCTGCCACACGTCTCCCCATGCAGTGCGCGTGATGTAGTCAACCCAATCGGCGTTGAAAGCGCTGCGGTTGGCGAGCGAACGGTCAACCCATTCGTCGCCCAGAACCTCGCGCCGCGTCGCTTCGCCCGCCTTGCGCCGGGCCTCGTCGTCCATCAGCGGCGGCCCTTGGCGCTCTTGCGCGCCGGCTTCCGGGCCGCCTTGTTAGCGGGCTTCTTCGCCGTCGTTCTTGCGGACTTTTTGACCGCCTTTCTGGTGGTTTTTGCGGCCGTTTTCTTTGCGGCGACTTTCGCGGCTTTTTTGGTCGCCTTTTTGGCGGCCTTTTTACCTGCTGTCACAGTGGACTTTTTCGCAGCTTTTTTTGCAGTTTTCTTGGACGCCTTGAGAGGCGCCTTTTTCGCGGCTTTTTTGGTTGCGGCCTTCACGGCCTTTTTCACGGCTTTCTTCGATGCTTTTTTGGCGGCCTTTTTCGCAGTTTTTGCGGCGGGGGCCTTTGTCGCTTCCTTGGCGGGCTTCTTGACAGCGGGCTTCTTGGCGGCAGGCTTCTTGACAGCACGCAGTTTTGCGGCGGCGGCGGGCGCGGTCAGGAAGGAGACGATGGCGCGCGTAAATTCGTTAGCCGCTTCGATGTTGGACAGGTGCGCGGCCTCCAGCGCGACCAGCCGGGAGCCGGGGATGTGTTCGGCGATCAGCCCGCCAGCGGTGGGCGGGGTCGCGGCGTCCTGGGTGCCGACAATTACGAGCACGCGGTTTCTGACGCCGCGAATCGCCTCTCGCTGGTCAGCGTCGCGCAGCGCGGCCGCGGTGGCGGCGTAGGCCTCGGCTGATGTGGCGCGGAAGCGCGCGGCCATGGCGTCGACCTCTGCGGGCGCGCGCTCCTGAAAGTCGCGGGTGAACCAGCGGTCCATCGTGCCTGGCGCCATGGCGTCCAGCCCTTCAGCCAGGGCCTGCTTGATGCGGGCGTTCCAGACGTCGGGGTGGCCAAAACAGGCGTTTGTGTTGGAGAGAATCGCACGATCGATGCGCTCGGGCGCGTTGATCATCAGCCACATGCCGACCGCGCCCCCCAGCGACAGGCCCATGAAATGGGCCTTCTTGACGCCGACTGCGTCGAGGATGGCCAGCGCGTCGCGGCCCAGTTGTTCAACGGAATAGGGCCCCGGCGTCGGTTCGCTGAGGCCATGGCCGCGCGAATCGTAGCGGATGACGCGGAAGCGGCGCGTCAGCGAGGGCATTTGCGGCTCCCACTGGCTTAGATCCGAGCCCAATGAGTGCGCGATGAGGAGCGCGGGCGCTCCGTCGTCGCCTTCGACCGAGACGTTGAATGAGACGTCACCGAGCTTGATTTCCGCCATTGCAGCCCCCCGAGCCAGACGCCAGCAGACCTGGCAAAATCTTTCAGTCCGACTCTGCTAACGTTCGCGCGCGCCAAGCGCAACAGCCCTGCGTGTTTGCAAGAGCCTTGCGCGATTGGGAGTGCGCGCCGCGACATCGCCCTTTACGGGCCGCCCGGTCCAAGACATAAGTCGTCCCAGCCAACGCGAGGGAACGACACATGGCGATGACAATGAAGGGGGAGGTTCACCTCCCGGCCGAGCGGCAAAAGGTCTGGGACATGCTTAATGACCCGGAAGTGCTCAAGCAATGCATCCCTGGGTGCCAGGAGCTTGAAAAAACCTCGGACACGTCCTTCAAGGCGACCGCCAAAATCAAGGTTGGACCCGTCAGCGCTACCTTTAAGGGCAATGTCGAATTGACCGATCTCGACCCGCCGAACGGCTACAAGATTTCCGGTCAGGGCGAGGGTGGCATCGCGGGCTTCGCCAAGGGCGGCGCGGTCGTGGGCCTCACCGACGCCCCCGAAGGCGGCACGATCCTCAGCTACGACGTGGAAGCCAACGTCGGCGGCAAGATCGCCCAGCTCGGCGGTCGCCTCATCGACGGCGTCGCCAAGAAGAACGCGGACGCCTTCTTCTCGAAGTTCGTCGAGGTCGTCAGCAAGGCGTGAGTGCGCTAAAGGCTTGACCGCGCGACGGCTGGCTCGCAAATTGTGGGTTATCCGGGCGTCCGTCGCGCCCGAGCCCCGCAAAAATCCAAGGCGCTCGCGCGATCTGCGCGCGGCGCATCCACACCTGACAGGGGTGGAGGACGGCATCAGGAGAGAATTGTATGCCCAAGGTTTCTATGACCGTGAACGGCAAGCCGGTGTCCGCCGACGTTGATCCGCGCACGCTGCTTGTACAGTTTCTGCGTGAGACCCTGCGCCTGACCGGCACGCACGTTGGTTGCGATACGAGCCAGTGCGGCTGCTGCGTCGTTCACGTCAATGGCGTCGCGATGAAGTCCTGCACGCTGCTGGCGCTGACCGCCGACGGCGCGGACGTTGTTACGATTGAAGGCCTCGCCACGGACGGCAAGCTGCACCCGATGCAGGAAGCCTTCCGCGAGAACCACGGCCTGCAATGCGGCTTCTGCACGCCGGGCATGATCATGTCCGCAGTCGACATCGTGCGCCGCAAGGGCAGCGAGCTGGACGAAAAGACCATCCGCCACGAGCTGGAAGGCAATATCTGCCGCTGCACGGGCTACCACAACATCGTCAAGGCGATCGCCGCTGGCGCCGCCGCCATGGCGCCGGCAGCCGAATAACGCCGCCGCGCGCGACACAATTACGGGGAGCTTCCACGATGTACCAGTTCGCCTATCACCGGCCGGACACAGCGCGCAAAGCGGTGAACACGGCCGCCAAAGCTGAGGATTCCAAGTTCCTCGCCGGCGGCATGACGCTTCTGCCGACCATGAAACAGCGCCTTGCGGCGCCGACGGGCCTGATCGATCTTTCCCGTTGCGATGACATGCGCGGCATCGAGCTGAAGGGCCGCAACGTCGTCATTGGCGCCATGACGCGCCATTTCGACGTCGCTGAGTCCGACATCGTGAAGGAAAAGATTCCCGCGCTTGCCGATCTCGCAGGCATGATCGGCGATCCGGCCGTGCGCCATCGCGGCACAATCGGCGGCTCCGTCGCCAACAATGATCCGGCGGCGGACTATCCGTCCGCCGTGCTCGCGCTGGGCGCGACGGTGATCACCAACAAGCGCAAGATCCCGGCCGATGAATTCTTTAAGGGCCTGTTCGAAACGGCGCTGGAAGAGGGCGAGCTGATCACAAAGATCTCGTTCCCGATTCCCAGCAAGGCCGCTTACGAGAAGTTCCGCAACCCCGCTTCACGCTATGCCATCGTCGGCGTCTTCGTCGCCAAGAAGGGCAAGGAAGCGCGCGTTACCGTGACTGGCGCAGGTTCGGGCGGCGTGTTCCGCGCGAGCAAGCTCGAGGCTGCGCTGACCGCGAAGTTCCATCCAAAGGGGCTGGACGGCCTGACGTTCCCGGCCGAAGGCCTCAACACAGACATCCACGCGGACGCGGAATATCGCGCCCATCTGATTATGGTGATGACGCGCCGCGCCGTGCAAAAGGCGCTGGCCAAGTAAGCGATTTAAACGCGGATGAGAATGCAATCCCTCCCCATCGGGGAGGGAAAGCGAAATTTCAATAATCTAAAAGGCTTGTGTTTTTCAAAGCCTTAGAGCGCCATCCGAAAACCGCGATCAGCGCCAGACCAAAGATATACCAAAGATCGGCGCACGACGCGACGCGGGCGCGCAGGATCGCGGCCCGCCTCATCCGCAGCATCGCAGGGTCGTCACCCTCGCGGGCCAGCGCCGCGCAGGATCGCCACTGGCGCAGCGGCGCAGGATCGGAAAGGATACGCAAATGCCTACATCCGGCGCGGTCACGGTTTCCGATCTGATTGAAGCGGGCGAAACGCACGTCGAGGTGGCGTGCGACCGCTGCGACCGGCACGGGAGCTATCAACTGGCGCGCGTCTTGGCTGAAAAAGGGGACATTCCCTTACCCGATCTGCTGGCGCTCGTCTCTGCCGATTGTCCGGCGCGGCAGTCGCTGGGCGTCGAGATGTGCGGGGCGATGTTTGTCGGGCTGTAAGTCGGGTGAAAGTGCTTGTCGCGTCCCGGTGGCGTAGGTTACGCTGTCAAGCCACGCCTTGGGAGACGACACCGTGGAAGACGCCAGCCGTGTACAAATCATACGTGAATTTCTGGATCAAATCCCGGAGGCAATCACACTCGCCACTGCGCCAGATGTGACAATTGTCCACGTCAGCAAGATGGGACAAGAATTTCTTCACAAGCCCGCGAGCGACTTGTGTCTCCCGCTTGGCCAACATAGCGCCGGGTGGAAACTGTTCCGACACGACGGGAGTATTCCTGACGACCTAGAGCTACCTTTGAGCCGCGCTACAAGAGATGGCGAAGATGTGCGCGCAGAGGAATGGATTGTCCGCACAAGCGATGGTGAACAGAAAACTATTTTGTGCAACGCGTCGCCAATTCGTAATTCGCAAGGCGACATTGTTGCCGGGGCTATTGCATGGCGGGATATAACGGAACTTAAGCGCGTTCAGGCCGAGCTCGCGAGGCTTAGCGAGGAGCGAGACTTATTATTGCGCGAGTTGAACCATCGTACAATGAACACGATTGCTATGCTGAAAAGCCTAATCGACCTTCAGACGCATCGAGTTTCGCGCGACCAAGATCCAGTAGAAGTTCTTCAATCTATCTCCCGCCGGGTTGCCGCCGTTGGCGCGCTTTATCATCATTTACATTTATCAGGATCGGTGGAAGTCATCGAAATATCAGCATTCCTACCCGCGGTTGTAGCTGAGTTGAGAGGGTGTCTTTTCGATGGTGAACGTGGGGACACGCTTTCTCTTGAGGCAGCAGAACAAGTTTTCAGCAGCGAGGCGGCGACATCAATTGCACTCATCGTGAATGAACTAGTGACGAACGCTTGCATGCATGCTTACAAAGCGGATGAGCGTCGAACCGTCGCCGTTGCCTTTCAATGCGTCGATGGCCAATTCGTGCTAAGTGTTGTGGATGACGGTTGCGGATTGTCGGACGGATTTTCCCCATCACAAAGCAACTCGGGTCTCGGCATGAAAGTCATTCAGGGAATGGCCCGCAGGTTAGGCGGAGATGTGAGTGTCGAGCGAACGGACGGACGCACTATGTTTATGGTCCGATGGCGCGATCAAAACCAAGCTCAAGCTGGGAACAAGCGTGTCCTGCCCATCCCCGGCGCTCAAAATCGGCTGTCGCTCGACGCAATAAGCGCGCGATGCCCCGCAGATAGGAGCCGATCAGCAGTACATGATGGCTTAGTCGATAATCCTTAAGGCACCGCCTATGTGGTGATGACCGCCGATTTAATTCATAAATAGCCGATGAAGCGCGCTCGTCGCCTCGCCTGATTTGCTATTATCAATTTCAGCAAACGCGGCCTCAGCTTCCTGTTCATCCAAAAAGCGAACCGCTGCAAGGTCAGCATTTGTTGCGCCAACCTTGCCAACGATAGCCACGCGGCCTTGTTCGTCTATTGCACATTTGTGTTTCGCCATGAAAGTATAATAGGCCGCATCAAGCATGTTTGGCTTGACGCCCGCCTTGACGAGCGCCGCGCGCACAGTCTGCGCAATTCGTTGTCGATCACGTTCCGATCTAAGTTGAGCGTTCTCGCTTTTCAAATTGTTCTTCTCAATAGCGCCGCACAGGTCATCAACCACGCGGTCGCGTAAAGTTGTGTCAAGGATGAATTTGCCGGTGTCGGCGTTCTCGCGATACAAAATAGCCAAACCATCGGCCAGCTTGTCGAGACTGTCGAGTTGCGCCGGAAGTTTGGCGGCGTCATCGCGAACCGCTTCTAGGTCAACGTCATACGAAAATTTTGCCATCTTAGTGTCTCCTATTCTGCCGCCTGTTGCTTATCTTCAATCGCCGTCTTCGTTGCGTCAGCAATAGCAGCGTTCGCCGCCTCTGCCGCCGCTTCAGCCCTATTTGCATCGGGCATACTTGCGCCAACAAAGCCAAGGAAAGCGCTTGTGCCGCGATCAAAATCAACAAGCGCAGCGTTGAGCCGTGCTTCACGCTGGAACAGTTCACCATGATGAACCTTGCGCCACGCCTGCAAGCGCATCGTGCGTTCGGCTTCGCTCAATCCTGATAGCCAGCTTGGAGCATTTAACATTGCGCTGGACGTTGCATGATCGCCTGTCTCAATAGCAGCGGCGATGATCGCCGCACGCTCAGCTTGCGGCAATGATCGCAACGCTTGCCGTATCTCGCCCGCGTTATTTGGTTCAGGCGGCGGCGATGACGCCTTATATATTTCGACTAGTTCCTTCGCGGCCTTGCTTTTCGCAGCGTCCAAACTTTTCGTCGCCGTTTCCGCGAGTTGCATAATAGTTTTCTTGGCGTCAATCATTCGCGCAGCCAGAGGCCGGGATTGATCGCTCATGATGGCTTGCACGGCGGTTTCAATCTTGGCGCAGGTATCATTCGCCCGTTGAAACGCGCGACCGAGTTCTGCGAGAACATCATCGGCAAGCGGCAACCGTGTTTTTGGATCGCGGGCATGGTGTTGCGCAATGATCCTTGCATCAACTGATAAAGGTACTCTGACCATTTCTAAATCCTCCTAATTCAACCTTGTCGTCGTTTCGATCACACGTCCGCGCTGCCATGCGCGGGTTCGCGCCGCATCATTGCTGAGAACATGCACGAGCCCCGTTGGATCAATAACGCCATAGGCGACACGGCCTTTGTTGCGCGTCACCATCGTCAATGCGCCAGCGGCGCTATTCGCAATATCATCATGTGCGCCGGGTGCATGGTCGATGCTATCTTTACCGCCGCGCGCCGTTCGCCGTTCAAGGTTCGACAACTGAGGCAGTAGGCGCTTGTCATCGAGCAGTTGCACTTTGCGTGAATTGATCAACGGCAGCAGAGATAAATAGATTTCAGATTTCGTTTTTTCGCTTGTGTAATATGCCAAACCACACTTTCTAAATAGTTCTCTCGGAAACTCGCCAGCGTACTTGTCTCCGGTGACTGACGTGCAACCGTAAGTCTTCGCCAGTGCGGCAAATTCCTGCACAACGGCTTCAGGACTGAAGGGTGGTCGCACTTCGCGAACGCAATCGAGGATCGCCGTTCCGTCATCGTCGGCGTGGGCTATTGCTATTGTAAAACTATCGGCGCTGCCGCCTGAAGGATCGACAAACGCCACATGGCGCGCTAGGCGTTGCGGCGCGCGTTCAAAGATACCTGCGGTTACACATGCGGCGATGGCTTCGCTTGTAATCAGTCGCGTTGCGTCACTTCTAAATAGACCGCCATATTCAGCAGCGGCTGCGATTGGATCGTCTTCGTAAGCTTCGTCAATCACACGCTGCGGCACGCAAGGGTTTAGTTGGCGCGTGCTTCCTTGAATGACGAGGATCGGATCGCCGTCAATAGCGAAGTGCTTTTCGTGAGCCTTAAAAAGCGAGCCCTTGCGTGCGTAGGGGCTCGACGCACACAGCAACATGCTATTCGGAATAGTGGCCATCGCAGGTCGCAGCGCCGCGATCACTTCGCTGTCGGGGTCCATGCCTTCGGTCGGCCAGAAGGCGAGTTCGTCCAATAGCGCGGCGACCAATGTGTAACCGCGCACAGTTCGATAGCTGGCGGTTGCAATCTCAATCGTCGTTCTGTTTTCAAGGTCGAACGTGTCATTGGTTTGGCGCTGGATCATTTCGCGCAACATGGGAACGCCAGTCAGTAGTGCGCGCACGTAACGAAAGATGACGCGCGCCTGTCGCCGATCAGCGGCAATGATCAATACCACTGCCCTCTCACCCGGCTGCAAAAACGATTTATAGTTGTGGAAGGCGGCGAGATAAACGGCGATCAGCGCTAGTATGAAGCTTTTGCCTGCGCGCCGACCGACGATCAACCATGCCTCGCTGGCTTGCTTCGTTGGCGGCTCCGTCCTGCCGGTCAGTGTGCGGTAGGTTTCCAATTGCTGATCGGTCATCGGTAGTGCGAAGATCGCAGCAAGGATTGCAAACCACGCCGTCCACGTATCAGCCTTTTTACCTTTGCGCGTGAACCATCGCGCAAACAGGTTTGGATCACGGCAGGCTTGCAGAATGTTCATTAACTTATGCTCAATAGCTATTGTTCAATAAGATCGTCGTCTTCATCAAGCCCATCGACGCGTGCGGCGGCGCGTTGCGCGTCTTGCTGTTCGCGTGTTGGTTGCGAATGTAAATAGTCTTGCAGGATAGGCGTGAGGTTCTTCATGCGCCGATCTAATCCTAAACGTGCTGACAAGCGAACCAAGCTGCTTGTTAAAACCGCGTGATCGCTAATCGAAATAGACTTGCCCGATATGAGTTCGGCTTCATCATTTCGGCTATGCACGCGGCGGCGCTGAAGCGTCTGACCAATTGCAATCGGACTTCGGACAGTTAAGAAATGCCGCCTTGATCATCGATCAGTTGCGAGGTCACGTCGCGGTGTCGTCTGGCAAGTTGCGTGCGGCCATCAATGTTCAGCAGCAACGAAGCGTCGTTCGTCATCTTGCTGGCGGCTTTTTGATGGACGCGGCCCGCGCGTGTCGTGGAACGGTTAGGTCGGGGCATGTGTTGGCCGATCTTTCGCGGTTCTTTCAAGGGCTAATCGCGCGCTTATTCCGTCGGTAGTTTGGTTGCATCTCTGGTTTTCGCTGGCGCGCAGGATACCACGAACGTTCAAATCCTCCACTGCCACAGTCGTTTTCGAGCCGTTTCAATCCGTTATATTTCTTCCCCCGAGAGGCGTGATCGCTCGAAACAGGGGGTTTTGTTGGGATGCTGAGACGGTCGCGAACCGCAGGACACGGATTAACCCAGCTTAAGCCTGAGAATTGAAGAGCCGAACGCCTGCAATGCCGGGTTTGGTATCCGCCTGCAATGCCGATTGCCGGGGCGACGTTGGCGCTACACGGGCGTGAGGGGGTCGAGGGCTATCTCTATGAGGGGCGAGCGGCGCGCGGCCTGTAGCGCCTGAAATTTGGGGATCGTGAAACGTGACGGTTTGAAGGATACCCCTGTCTTTTGCTGCTGATCAATACTTTGAGTTGCATTGGGTCTGTTGGTTCTGCCGTAGTCCACTTATTGCCGTAGTCCCGTAGTCCTTCAATTGCACCGCCGCACTCCGCTGATAACTCCCCCCCCTGAAGGGGGGTGGAGTACGGCAGTACGGCAAGAGGGTGCAAAGTGCCGGAGTGCCGGAGTTAATTGCCGGAGTTAATGCAACTACGGCAAAGTGGTCTCAGAACGGTTCTTGTTCGCCCTTTTCAATCCACTTCCCAACCTTGACGAACGTCTTTGTCTCGCGATGCTCGTCAGTGTCCTCATAATTGCGCAGGCGACCATCCTCGATCCATTTTTTGACGAGTTCCCTGATTTTCTTTTTGTGCTGCGTGTTGGTTAGGTCGAGGCCCAACGCGCTGGCGACGGCGACGCCAACCCATTTGTCTTTCACGCGTATATCAGCGCGCCAAGGGCCATCATTATCGACGGCTTCTTGCACGCGGCGAAGGGCGGTGAAGTCAACATCGGCGTCAACGGCGGGCGGCTTCCAATTCGTCACAACGCCAACATTGTCGCTCAACCCTTTCTCGCCGTTACAAAGATCAATACTCGCCATGCGAAACCAATTAGCCGCGTCCGCAGGTTTCGCCATGTTGGATTTGCCATTATCGACACGAAAGTACAATCGGCGGTTTTCGACTTTGAAACTCGTCGCCTCATGTTCGGTCATTCGATTAAGCACGCGCGCTGATCGTGAAGCATTGACCAGCGCCGATGCGCCGCGAGCGTCATCATGTGTAGCCTCACCGATCATCTTACGCGTGTGATGTACGAGTTCGATAGCGCAGTTAGTTTGCTCCGCAATGTCGGCCCATGTCTCCGCGACCAAAGCAATGGGGCCATTCTCATTCTCGTTCACCATATGACTTGCGATAAGCGGATCAATCACAACGAGGTCGATACGGTTATCGAGGATATTTGCAATAATTTCGTTTTTCGATTGAACATCAACCTTCGCAGCGCGCCCATCCATAGCGGCTAGTGTAATTGGGGACGAGCGACCGCTATTGACAAATAAGTAACCTTCAATGTCTTCACGTTGCAGATTGTGGTATTTAACTGCCGCCATGATACGTCGCTGCAATTCATCCATCGGGTCTTCTCCGTTCCAGAGCCAAACCCTCAATCGTTCATGTGGCGTCAAACCGAGCAGAGGTTTTCCCGACACCATCGCCAACGCCTCGCCGATGATCAGCGACGATTTTGCCAATACCACCGGGCGCGAGCGTCGTTGAAATGTATTTGCGAACGTAGTGTTTGTCATAAAGGAACTCGCGATGCGGAATGTCCATAGGTTCACTCCATTTGAAAGCTGAGGTAACAACGGGTTTCCGTTTCTGCTTTTGTTTCTCCCTCTGTGCCGCAGCAAGATCGTAAGTAACAAATTTTGGTTCGTTACTATCGTCCATCGGTCGCCCCCTTTAGTTGCATTTCGGCGCGTGCTTCATCTGCCATTTGACGCAGTACGTCGAGGGATGCGCGATGCAAGATTGAGCCGATCCCTATTGCGTTTCGCGGATAGGTTTGTCGCCATTTGCGTTCGGCTTGAAGGGGGCGAAACTTCGGCGAAGTTGCACTCCACTCCATCCAAAGCTGTTTGCCATAAGGAACGCTGTGCAAGGCGAGCGCCGCATGGGTCCAATCAGGATACAAATCAGCGTTCCAGTCATTGAATAGCACCGTCGCAACATCTTGGGGCCGCGCCCATTGTCCAATATCGAAGGCGGTTATGTTGTCCAAGCCGGTTGGCAAGCCACGCATCGCTTCGTCGTCAGCATCATTGATCTGCGTCGGAACAATAGACAATAGCGGCGGTGAACGAACGGCGGGCAGCGCAACGCCGCCGTCTTTCAATACGCGTTCCAATTTAACAATAGCGTCGTCTAGGTCGATTTCGTTATTTGTCTCTGCAATAATGTCGGCGTATCGCGGCTCACCTTTGCGATGGATGCTGCCGGGATAGCGGAAACAATGCGCCAGCGATATGCCCGATGGATCGCCGCCAACAAGTGTGACCGCCATGCGCCGCGCCTGTTGCACCTTCGCCAGATCATCGCCGCGAGCGGCTTGCATCAAACGCCAATGAAGATGCAGCTTTTCTTCGTCTTTGCCTGTTTTCGGATTACGCCAGAGGCCGCCCGAAGCTATTACAAAAGTTGCCTTGCCTAGTACGGCTTCCAGCATCGCACGGCTGTTGTCGCAGTCCTGATCGCAATCAACGCTGATCGTGTACGCTTCGCGCACGTTGAGCGCCGCATTGTCGCCGTTGGTGAAACTTGCGATGGCTCCGGCGAACATGGTTGGCGCTTTGGTATCCGCCGCACGTTGCGCAAGGTTGATGATAGCGGCGATCAGTGGAGCGCGGTCAGTTTCGATGCGCACAAACCGTTGCACGGGCGTTTGATCGCCGCCTTGCGGAAGCATCGCGACATAGACGAACGCGCCCGGTGTTGCGTATTTGAAGACGCCGCATGTGAAGTCGCTTAGTTTGTTTTCGTTGACGATCATCACACGCCCTCCTTATTTGACTTAAGCGGCCATGTGCGCAGGCGCGTCCATCGGGAGTAACAAATAGATGGCTGATATGGATTATAAATTCCTGCTAAATCCATGAGCCACCCACGCCCGCGCGGCTTTGCGTAAAAATAGGTGTTCGTCACTTCACGAACGCCGTTGTCTTCAACGCCAACAACGTTGACTTTCATAAAGGGAACGCCGCGCGACGGAACCCAATCTTTGTGGTGGTTCTCGCAACTGGCTTGATAAACTTCCGTGCCGTCATCCGTCACATGAAGTTGATAGGGGCTGGCGTCGGGCAACAATGCGCTTGCAGCGGCGAGCGTTTTGTGTTTCAGTCGCTCGTTGCCTTCAGCAACTTTTTCATACCCATGATCTACTTGAGCCCCGGCGTCTCTCGCGCCGGGGTTTTTCGTTTTGCGTGTCATGATGTGTCGCTCTGCTATTTAGATTTGTCATGTGAGGTCTTCCTTGGTTATTGAGGCGGCGCGCGCCTGCTCACGCGCGTTGGCGCGCGAGTTTTGATTTTTCTGGCGCTTGCTTGGTTGGTTTTGCTGGCGCTTGTTTCGTTGGTTTCGGTGCTGGGGCTTTCTTCTTCGTCGCCTCTGCCGCCTCGCGGGCTTTCCTTGCGGCGATCCGGCGGCTCGCGGGGTGGTGTGGCGATTGCAAACCGATCAAGGCTGCGCGGCGGCAATTCTCAGCGCGGCGTTGCCGCGCCGCCTGTTCGTCTTCGCTGCGCGACCGTTCTTCCATCCGTGCCAGCCATGCGTCGCGCGCCTTCAGCGTGATGATTGGCTCGCGTTGGCCGCGAATGTAAATTTCTTCGGGCGTGTCGCCGCGCGCGCGCCGTCGATAGAATGTCGGCTTGCTCCAATTTAGGCCTGCGCAAAACTGGGTTCGCGTCAGATAATCGTCGTCATCCATCGCTTGTCTCCTTACTAACGAACGCCGTTTGATGAGCGTTATCTGGTAAGGACACCGAAACCCTTCAGCGCGTCAACGGCACTTAGCATAAAAATATCGCGCTGTTTGGAGGGAACTTGGAAGGCTCGCGCGCGCGCTATTAGTGTTCAAAATGCCAGGATTTTTAGTTGGTTAAAATTCCGCATCCGAAATGATTTGTCGGGCATGTTTTCGGGCTTTTAATAAAGTCACGCTTGAACCAAAAGGAACGGCGCGCCCCTTACGAGACGCGCCGTTGTTGGCTAAAGATAAATAGTTATTTGATATTAACGCAAAGCGACAACCTTCCGGTCGAGGGGGAAATCGAACTTCGGCGATCCAGCCTCGATGCGTTCCTTGCGGTGCCGGTCGCTGATGTGGCCGTAGGTCGAGAGCAAAATAGCGAGGCTCATACCTAAATTGGCGGCGAGCAAATGCGGTTCGACGCCGCCCATCAACGACAAACTTGCGCAAGTGTGACGCGTGCAATGAAATCCAATAGGGCGCAATGCTGCGGCCTTGCACGCGGCTCGCATTCGGAGCCGCTGTTGTCCCAACTTCCACGCCGCGCCGTTGGCGGTTCTCAATAGCGGCTCGTCCCTGCCGCGACCGGCGCACACGGATTGAAAGAACGCTTCCCCTTGCCGCGACAGGGTGATGAAGCGTTCTTTGCCGGTTTTGCTCGTCCCTGCCGCAACGTACAACGCGCCGTGATCGCGCTTGAAGTCTTGAACACGCAGTTGGCGCAACTCGCCCCAACGCGCGCCGCACAGCAAACCGGCTTGCACAATCTGAGCGAAGTCGGGATCACACGCGGCGACCAGTCGGGCCGCTTCCCCGACGGTCCAGTAATCGGTGCGCGGCGTTTCAACATCGCGATATTTTTTCGCCCCGATCAGCCATTGCGAGTTCGTCACCTTGCGATGCTGAAGGGCGAGGCGCAGAGCGGCCTTCAAGATCGTGCCGATCCTATTGGCGCTCGCCTTGCCGCGTTTGATCGCTTCCGGGGCCGCGCGCTTCTCACGCGGCTTGCCGGTGCGATCCATCGGCGGCTGAGCGGCGATTGCCGCCGCCCATGCGTCGAGGGTTTCGGGCTGAAGGTCGTTCACGATCAAGTGACCGAGCGATGGTAGGATATGCCGCCGCGCCGTCAGCAGCGTCGCCCGTTGCGCGGCTTCGGACTGGCCCCGGTTCCGCTTGTAGATCAGATAATCTTCGATGGCGTCGCGCACGCGGTAGCTTGCGGGCGGTTTCTTCGCCGATGGCGCATCGACTACGGCGAGCGCGGCGCGCGTCGCCATCGCGTAGTCGAGCACCGCGTCGCCATCGGCCTTCCGCGCGTCGTCGGCGACGCCGATGGTCCTGACGGTGTACTTCCGGCCGTCGAAGCGTCGGGCCAGCCACCGGCCTTCCGGCGCGTCAGGATCGCGCTGCCAGCCAAGATGCGACTTGCCCGGCTCCAGAGTTTGCCAATGTGGTTGTCTGCCGCGCTTCAATTTCTTGCGCGCCGATGTGGTTTCGATGTTGCAGTTTCGTGCTCTCCCAGCCATTGAGTGTTGCTCCTTGCTCGTTGCCGATCATACCGAACACGCAACCAAAGATCGACCAAAGATGGGCGTTTGCCGCGCGTTTCAGTTAGTTAACGGGGTTGTGGAAAACGCCTGCAAAACAGTCGTTTACGCTATCAGTCCGTTAGCATAGAGTTACACTTACCATTCCCCATCGGGGAGGGATTTTTGTTTTTACCTGGCGCCTGCGCTATAAGCAGCGGCCTTGACGGGGAAGATTAGCGTGCCGCCTAAGTCTCCACGAAACCAGCCGCAAGACTCAGTCGAACAAGACTCAGTCGAACAAGACTCAGTGGAACAAGACTCCGTGGAACAAGTCCCCGTGGAACAAGTCCCCGTGGCGCATGCCCTACCGGATTCCATCGATGAGACCGTGACGCTGCTTTCAGGCGCGTCCTATGTCGCGGACCGCTCGCTGGCGACGGTTTTGTTTCTTGCTCTGCGCATGGGCCGACCGCTGTTTCTGGAAGGCGAGGCGGGCGTCGGCAAGACCGAGATCGCGAAGGTGCTCGCCGCCGCGCTGGGGCGCAGACTCATTCGCCTGCAATGCTACGAAGGGCTCGACGTTTCCTCGGCTGTCTACGAGTGGAATTACGCCGCGCAGATGATGGCCATCCGGCTGGCGGAAGCCGCTGGCGAGACGGATCGTGCGCGCCTCGAACAGGACATTTTCTCCGAGCGCTACCTTGTGCGCCGCCCCTTGTTGCAGGCGATGGAGCCGCAGCCGGGCGGCCCGCCGGTCCTGTTGATCGACGAACTCGACCGCACGGACGAAGCGTTCGAGGCTTTTCTACTTGAGGCGTTGTCGGACTTCCAGATCACCGTGCCGGAGCTGGGCGCCATCAAGGCCGCGCAGCCGCCCATTGTCATCATAACATCCAACCGCACGCGCGAAATCCACGACGCCTTGAAGCGGCGCTGCCTTTATCATTGGGTTGGCTATCCCAATTCCGAGCGCGAAACGCAGATCGTGCGCGTCAAGGCGCCCGACGCGCCAGAGCGCCTGACCAGCGAGATCGTCGCGTTCGTGCAGGATTTGCGCCGGCAGGACTTGTTCAAGAAGCCGGGCGTGGCGGAAACGCTGGACTGGGCGAGCGCGCTTCATGAGCTCAACGCCGTCGCGCTTGACGCCGCGCTCGTGAACGACACGCTGGGCGTACTTCTCAAATATCAGGACGACATCGAGAGCGTGGCGGGCGCCAAGGTCGCGCAGATGTTGTCGGACATGCGCGCGCAGGCAAAAGTCTGACGCGCGGACGACGGGGGCGAAGCAGAGCATGAGCATGCAAGAAATCACACCTGCGCCGGGGCGGGCCTGCGGCTCATGCATGATGTGCTGCAAGGTCTTCAATGTGCCCGAACTCGACAAGCCCGCTGGCCGCTGGTGCGTGAATGCGCGCGCGGGAGTGGGCTGCGTCATACATGACGCTCGCCCCATGTCATGCCGCATGTTCCAGTGTTTGTGGCTCAGTTCGTCGACGCTGAGCGACGAATGGAAGCCGGATCGCGCCAAGTTCGTTGTCGCAGTTGAAGCTAACGGCGCCTTGCAAATCATGTGCGACGCAGCGCAGCCGACCGCATGGCGGCGCGAGCCTTATCAAACGCAAATTCGCCGCTGGGCGGAGCATGGCGTGAACATTAGAAAGCCGGTGCTGCTGATGATTGGCGACCGCGCCAGCGTGATCCTGCCCAATACGGAATTGCCGATTGGCCAGCTCAATCCCGGTGATGGCGTTGAGCTGACGCACGACGGCATGCGCTTTCATGCGAATGTGCGCAAGGCGAGTCCGGCGCAGACAAGCGCAGGGAAGATCCACGCGTGAGCGAAGCGCAGACGCCCGGGCAAGATAAATCTGGCGGGGCGCTTGCGCAAAACATTCTGCACTTTGCGCGGGCGTTGCGCGCAGCGGGCTTGCCGATAGGCACTGGCGCTGCGCTTGATGCGATCAATGCGATTGATGTTGCGGGCGTGCGCAACCGCGATGATTTCCGCGTGACGCTGGAAGCGGTGTTCGTCAAAAAGCGCGAACACGCCGCAGTGTTTGATGAAGCGTTCCGCATTTTCTGGCGCCGCCGTGGCTTCCTTGAACAATTGATGACGCTGATGTCGCCAGTCGACCAGCCGGCAAACGGGCCTGGCGCGCCCGTTGAAAAGCCTGCTGCTGCAGCCGCGCGCGTGGCTCAAGCGCTGATGGGCAAGCGCGAACCCGAACGCGAGGAAAGCGCCGTTACTTACGATCAATCCTTGACTGTCTCGCAAGCAGAACTCCTGCAGCGCAAGGACTTTGCGCAGATGAGCGCGAGCGAAATAGCGGACGCCCTGCGCGCCATCGCGGCGCTGGATATGTCTGGCGATGAGCGGCGTACGCGACGTTTTGCGCCTTCTCGCTCTGGCGCGCGCATCGATTTGCGCCGCACGCTGCGACGTTCCATGCGCGGTGGCGGCAGCTTCATCGATCTGGCGCGCATCGCGCCGCAAGTGCGCAAGCCGCCCATCGTCATCTTGTGCGACATCTCAGGCTCGATGGCTGAATATACGCGCGTGTTTTTGCATTTCTTCCACGCGCTCACCGAGAGACGCGGGCGTGTGCATACTTTCCTGTTCGGCACGCGGCTCACCAATGTCACGCGTGCGCTGCGTCACAAGGACCCTGACGAAGCGCTCGCGCAATGTTCGGGCGATGTTCTCGACTGGTCGGGCGGGACGCGCATTGGCCAGTGCCTGCGCGTGTTCAATCGTGATTGGTCGCGGCGCGTGCTGGGGCAGGGCGCGACGGTGCTGATCTTCACCGACGGGCTTGAGCGGGAGGGCGCAAGCGAGCTTGCCCGCGAGATGGAGCGGTTGCACAAGTCCGCCCGCCGTCTCGTCTGGCTCAATCCGCTGCTGCGGTTTGACCGTTTTGAGCCGCGCGCGCAGGGCGTGCGGGCCATGCTGCCGCATGTAGACGAGTTCCGCGCGGTCCACAATCTGGCGAGCGTAGCCGCACTGGCGGCGGCGCTTTCGACCCCTCGCGCGGGCGGCGCCGTCGATCCGCGTACGTGGCTGAAGCGCGTAGGCTGAAGCGCTTGGGCTGAAGCGCTTGGGCAAGCGCCGCTTGGTCCTGGCGCGTGAGAGCGTTATATTCATTCGTACATTCCGACTGTAGCTCCGGGAGGCTCTCATGCTCGCCACCGACGAAAACATTCTGGCTCGCGCCGAGGACTGGCGAAAATCAGGCAAGGGCGTCGCAATTGCGACCGTCACCGAAACATGGGGCTCAGCGCCACGCCCTGTAGGTTCGCATCTCGTTATCGACGACGAGGGGAATTTTCTGGGCTCGGTTTCGGGCGGGTGCGTGGAGGGCGAAGTCGTCACCGAGGCAATGGACACGATCGCCGACGGCAAGCCGCGCATGCTGGAGTTTGGCGTTGCGGATGAAGCTGCGTGGCGCGTAGGCCTTTCGTGCGGCGGACGAATCCGCGTCTATGTCGAGAAGGTGGTCTGATGCGTTTCGATGTTCTCACTGCAATGAATGGCGAACGCGCGGCGCGGCGCGCTTGCGTCCTCGTCACCGAAATGCCCGGCGGCGATCAGCGGTTTGTGAAAGCCGCCGATCTTGCGTCCGACCCTCTCGCAGACATTCTCGAGGCAAGCCTGCGCACCGGCAAGAGCGGCATGGTGGAGCACGAGGGACGCTCGTATTTTCTCACTGTGCAAACCCCGCCCGCGCGGCTGCTCGTGATTGGCGCCGTGCATATCACGCAAGCGCTTGCGCCTATGGCGCGGGTCGCGGGCTTCGATCTGACGATCATCGATCCGCGCACCGCGTTCGCCACACTCGAGCGTTTTCCGGACGTGACTCTCATTGCCGACTGGCCGCAAGAGATTATCCCGACGCTCGGGCTTGACCGCTACACGGCTGTTGCGTGTTTCACGCACGATCCCAAGATTGACGATCCGGGGCTGGAGGCGGCGTTATCCGCGGATTGTTTTTATGTCGGCGCGCTCGGCTCACGAAAGACGCATGGCAAACGCGTGGAACGGCTGAAGGAGAAGGGTTTCTCCGATGAGCAGATTGCGCGCATCCGGGCGCCCGTCGGCATCGATATCGGCGCGGTGAGCCCGGCGGAAATCGCCGTGTCAGTGCTTGCGGAAATCGTGCTCTCGCTGCGCAAGAAGCCTTTGCGCGCGGATGCGCCGCAACGTGCGGGAGCGGCGGCGTGAAGTTTGGACCTGTAGCGGTCGCCGACGCCGTTGGCGCCATCGCTGCACACAGCATTCGCTATGACGGCTTCGTCCTCAAGAAGGGCGAGACCGTCACGCGGGCGCATGTGGATAGCCTTCGCGGCGCGGGCATTCTGGAAATTGTCGTCGCGCAGCTTGAAGGTGATGATGTTGGCGAGAATGACGCTGCTGGCGCGCTGGCCCGCGGGCTTGCCGGCTCTCACGTGCGTGTTGAAAAGCCATTCACGGGGCGTAGCAATCTGTTTGCTGAACGCGCCGGCGTGCTGGTCATCAACGAGGCCGGCGTTAATGACGTCAACGATGTTGACGAGACGCTGACCGTCGCAACGCTGGCGCCGTGGAAGTCTGTCGTTGCAGGCGAGATGATCGCCACGGTGAAGATCATTCCCTACGCTGCGCCAAGGGCCGCGCTCGACGCCGCATTAACTTTCTCGCGCAATGATTTCATCAAGGTCGCTGCTTTCAGCGGCAAGAAGGTCGGCGTCATATCCACATTGCTGCCGGGCCTGAAGCCAGCGACGGTCACCAAGACGCTACGCGTGATGAGCGAGCGTCTTGCGCCGATGGGCGGGGAGATCGTGTGCGATTTGCGCACGCCCCATGAATCCGAGGCGCTCTCCGCAGCAATCCGCGATGCCGCGCCGCGCGCCGATATTGTCGTCGTGTTCGGAGCCTCCGCGATCACCGATCGACGTGACGTAATTCCCTCTGCGCTCGTGGGCGCGGGCGGCGAAATCGTTCATCTGGGAATGCCTGTTGATCCGGGCAATCTCCTGCTGGTGGGACGCATCGCAGGCAAGCCATTGCTGGGCGCGCCGGGTTGCGCACGTTCGCCAAAAGAGAACGGCTTTGACTGGGTGCTGCAGCGCCTCTTCGCCGATCTTGAGGTCACGGCGTCCGACGTCAGGCGCATGGGCGTAGGCGGGTTGTTGATGGAAATCGTCACACGCGGTCAGCCGCGTGAAGGTCAACAAGACGGAGGCGGAGAAGGCGAAGCTCTGTCGCCGGACAGTTCTGGCGACGATGACTGAGCCCCGGCGCATCGCGGCTGTCATTCTGGCCGCTGGACAATCGAGCCGCTATCGCGCCGCCGATCCATCCGCTGTCTCGAAAGTGGTTGCGACGCTCGGCGGCAAGCCGCTCGTGCGACACGTTGTGGAAGCCGCTCTCGCCGCTGGGCTTGATCCGGTCGTCGTTGTCACCGGCTTTGCGCGCGAGGCGACGGAAGCCGCACTTGAGGGGTTGGGGGTCGGCTTTGTCCACAATCCGTCCTTTGCGAGCGGTTTGTCGTCGTCGCTGAAGGCCGGCGTTGCTTCCTTGCCCGATGGCGTTACGGGCGCCGCGATCTTGCTGGCTGACATGCCCAGGGTGAGCGGCGATTTGCTTCGCACTCTTGTGGCGGCTTTCCACGATAATCCGCGCGCCTCTGCGCTTGCGCCAAATCTGAATGGGCAGCGCGGCAATCCGGTCTTTATCCGCTCCGCACTTTTCGATGACGTTGCGCTGCTTGAAGGTGACGTCGGCGCGCGCGCGTTATTACGCGGTCGCAACGACGTCATAGACGTGGCGATGGACGACGACGCTGTCGCCTTTGATGTCGACACGCCGGACGCATTGTCCGCGCGTGATGTGTGACGTCTCGCTTATGCTGCGCCTGCAATGCGCAGCCGGGCTGAGGCCGCGCCGCAGCCAAACAGCGTGTCGATGTCTCCAGCCGGCAGGGGCCGCGAAAACAGATAGCCCTGTAGCTCGTGACAACCGGCCTCTATGAGCACCCGCTGGTGCTCGGACGTTTCCACGCCTTCTGCTGTGACCGTGAGGCCCAGATTGCGGCCGAGTTGAACGATGGAGCGCACAAGAACGTCTGATTGCTCGTCCATGGATTCAACGAACGCGCGGTCGATCTTGATCTTGTCGAGCGGCAGCTTGCGCAAATAAATAAGGCCGGAATAGCCTACTCCGAAATCATCAAGCGCAACCCGTATCCCAAGTTGGCGTAACGCCGTGAGCGTCGCGCAGGCACGCGGGAAATCTTCGACGGGACAATGTTCCGTTAGCTCAAGTTCAAGCCGGTCAGGTGGAAAACCCGTTTCATTCAAAATGCGGCGGACTGTGTTGAGGAAGCCGGGGACTTGCAGCTGCTTTGGCGAAATGTTTACGGCCACGCATACGCCGGGCCAATTCAGGCCATCCGCGCACGCGCGTTGAAGCGCCCATTCGCCAAGGTCACACACGAAACCCGATTGCTCGGCGACGTCCATGAAGTCTGGGGGAGTGGCCATATGGCCCGTGGGTAAACGCATGCGCAAGAGCGCTTCAACGGTTACCGTACGCGCGGTTTTTGCCGATACAATTGGTTGATAATTGAGCGTAAACTGGTTGCGTTTTAGCGCCTGGGCCAAATCGTCCTGCGTGTACGCTGCGTCGGATTGATGCACTGTCATCTTTGTCCCATGCGCACAGCCGATCTAGTAGTCACGATAGCGTGCAGTGGCGGATAAATAAAATGTCACAACTGAAAAACACGATCTTCAATCCAGCGAAGACTAGACGGTATTTATTAACGGGCCCTTCCGCTAAAACCATGAAAGACGCAGCGTCAATTAGATCAAATTGAGTCCGCGAAAGCTCGAATGCCCATTTTTGCCGACGATAATGTGGTCGTGCAGGGTGATGCCTAAAGACTTGCCGATACTAGCCAATTCCTCTGTCATGCGAATGTCTGCGGAGGACGGTGTCGGGTCGCCTGACGGGTGGTTGTGAACCATAATGAGAGCGGATGCCGCCAGCTCCAGCGCACGCCGCACAACCTCCCTTGGATACACGGGCGTGTGGTCTACCGTTCCGAGGGTTTGTACTTCATCCGCAATCAGAAAATTCCGCTTGTCGAGGAATAAAACACGAAACTGTTCACGATCTGCGAAGGCCATTGCGGTGCGACAGTAATCGAGCACGTCTTTCCAGGATCCAAGCAGTGGACGATCGCCGATGGCGCCTCGCGCAAGTCGCCGTGCGGCCGCCTCCACGATCTTCAGGTCAAGGGCGGTGGCTGCACCAATTCCCTCCACTTCGGCAAGGCGCTCTGGCCGGGCGCCGATGACCTCGGCGAATGAGCCGAAGCGGGAGATCAGCGCTTTGGCGAGCGGTTTGACGTCGCGCTGGGGGATCGACCGAAAGAGCACCAATTCCAGAAGTTCGTAGTCAGGCATGCCCTGATCACTAGATTCTGCGAAGCGTTCGCGCAGGCGGGCGCGATGACCCTTGTAATGGGGCTCCTTGGCGTCGGCTCGCTCAAGCTCAGGTTGAGCTTGCGCGAGTGACTTTTGCTGGGAGCCGATTTTAGAGCCGCCCGGCATTCCTCTCATCTGAGAGGCTGCGCTGGCGTGTAAGGGGGGCGATGCATGCCGAGTGGAGACAAGGTGAAAATCTCGCAGCCAACCTCCGTCACGCCAATCGTGTGCTCGAATTGGGCGGAGAGGGAGCGGTCGCGCGTCACGGCGGTCCAGCCATCGGGCAAAATTTTCACTTGAGGGCGCCCGAGATTGATCATCGGTTCAATGGTGAAGAACATGCCGGGCGTCAGCTTAACGCCCTCGCCCGGACGGCCGTAGTGGAGAATGTTGGGCTCGTCATGAAACAGCCGGCCGAGGCCGTGGCCGCAAAAATCGCGCACGACGGAGCAACGCTCGGACTCCGCAAATTCCTGGATCGCCCACCCGATATCACCAGTCGTCGCGCCAGGCTTAACGGCGTCGATGCCGCGCATCAGGGCTTCATACGTCACATCGATCAGTCGTTCAGCGCGGCGAGCGACCTCGCCCGCACGATACATGCGGCTCGAATCGCCATGCCAGCCATCGACAAGCAGCGTCACGTCCACGTTGACGATGTCGCCCTCGCGCAGCGGTCGCGAGTCAGGGATGCCATGGCAGACGACGTGATTGATCGAGGTGCAAACGGACTTGCGGTAGCCGCGATAACCAAGCGGGGCCGGGTAGGCCTTGTGATCCATGGCGAAGTCGAACGCCATGCGGTCGAGCTTGTCGGTCGAGACGCCGGGCTTCACAAAGTCCGTCAACATGTCGAGGGCTTCGGCCGTCAGACGTCCGGCCTTACGCATCCCCTCAAAGGCGTCAGGTCCATGAAGTTTGATGTGCCCAGTTTTGCGCGTAGGGGCGATATGTGCGTCTACGAAGGTCATTTTGCGTCCGCGAAAGAATGCGTTGAATCTAGGCGAAAAGAGCCCCAACGCAAGTGATAACGTGGGCTTGGGGGCTGAGGCGCGGGTAGCGTGACGCTAAGCAGCTATGATATGAGCCCCCGGCGTGGCGCATGCGCTTAACCAGCGTCGCAGCCATTTCGCTCCACGGAAAGTTGACGCACGAGCAGATGTCCATAACGCCCACCAACGATCTTACGCCCTTCGGGCGGCACGCCCCTGGCGCTCTCCTGAGACGGGTTCTCGCATGGACGCGCGCCGCCGGACAGTCCTGGTTGGCCCATCGTCATGCATTCTTCCTGCGTGGCTTGAGCATCAAGGCGCTGGGCGGACGGCCAGTGGACGTGTCTTCGCTGGGCGCCAAGATGCGCCTCTACCCGTATAATAACGTCTGCGAAAAACGCATTCTCTTCACGCCGCAATATTTTGACGAGCCGGAGCGATTGCTGTTGAAAAGCCGCATCACGCCAGAATTTGTATTCATCGACATCGGGTCGAATGTCGGCGGTTACGCGCTGTATGTCGCCGCGAACGCCGGGCCTCTTGCGCGCATCCTCGCCATCGAACCGCAGCCCGAAATCTTTGAGCGGCTGATCTACAATATCCGCCAGAACCCCTTTGCGACGGTCAAGGCGATGGATTGCGCGCTAGCTGACGAGGACGGCGAAATCACGCTGTTTCTGCCCTCCCACAATCGCGGTGAAAGCTCTGTGCGAATCGTCAGCGCCGAGGCTGACGGCAGGCGGGTTCGCGTGCCCGCACGCACTCTAACTGGCGTCGTGGATGCGGAAGGCTATAGCCGCATCGACGCGATGAAACTTGATGTCGAAGGCGCCGAAGACCTGATCCTGGAGCCGTTCTTCCGCACATCGCCGGAAGCCCTTTGGCCCAAGCTGATGATCATGGAACACATCAACGCGCGCTGGACCGTCGATCTCCCAAGGCTGATCCTCGACAAGGGGTATCGCGAAATCCTGCGCACGCGGGCTAACGTCGTTTACGAACGCGATTAAACAATCGGCACGCGTTGCGCGATGTCCACGCCTTCCACAGAGACGTTGCAGGACAAGGCTATCGCCTCCACCCCGGCAGCGATCGCTTCGTCAAAGGCGCGCCCGTAGACCGGATCAAGATCGCGGGCGAGCGTGAAGCGATCGGCGTTCATCTGGATGACAAACACGACGCACGCGCGGCAGCCAGCGCGCACCATGTCGGCCAGTTCGCGCATGTGCCTGGCGCCGCGCGCGGTGGCGCAATCGGGAAACTCGGCGAGGCCCGGCTGGCGCATGAGATGGACGTTTTTCACCTCGACGAACAGGGGCGGCCGGCCTTCGCCTTCAAGCAGGAAGTCGACGCGGCTGGCGGCCCCGTACTTCACCTCGCGCCGAATGATCGGCCAGCCGTCAAACTCGTGGAAAAACCCCGCACGCAGCGCGTCGCCGACCAACGGATTCGGCAGGGCGGTGCTGACGCCTACGAATTCGGAGCCTCGACCGAACGCGGCCTCCACAACCTCCCACGAAAATCGCAGCTTGCGGGCCGGATTGTCGGATTGCGAGAGGAATACGCGGGCTTGCGGCGCGAGAAGCCCCATCATCGCGCCCGGATTTGCGCAATGGGCCGTGACTTCCTCCCCGCAGACGAGCTGCACGTCGGCGAGGAATCGCTTGTAGCGGCGCAGCAGTCGGCCTTCGATAAGGGGGTGCGGGAAGCGCATGAGGCCGTTCGTTCGAAAATTTCAGGTAACGCTGTCATAAGGGAGGGGGCTGGCTGCGTCGACTGACGCGCCAAACTGCCCTCCGGCGCATTTTCCCTTGCCAAGCCTGCCTGCGCCTTCATAAACGGGGCGGAAATCCATCAAGGTCCATATTCATGCAGCCAGCGCCCAAAACGATTACAGCCGCCGTTCTCGTGATTGGCGATGAAATTCTGTCCGGACGCACGAAGGACCAGAACATCGGCTACATCGCCGAATATCTCACCAAGATCGGGATCGAGCTGCGCGAAGTGCGCGTGGTTCCTGACATCGAGGAGGAGATTGTGGCGGGCGTGCAAGCGTTGAGCACGCGTTACACCTACCTGTTCACCACGGGCGGCATCGGCCCCACCCATGATGACATCACCGCTGATTGCGTAGCCAAGGCGATGGGCGTCTCGATTGATGTGGACGAACGCGCGGTCGAATTGCTGCTGACGCGTATGAAACGCTCAGACCTCAACGAGATGCGGCTTCGTATGTGTCGCATTCCCAAGGGGGCCGATCTCATTCTCAATCCGATTTCCGCCGCGCCCGGCTTCAGAATCGGCAACGTCATGGTGATGGCCGGGGTGCCGCGCATCATGCAGGCGATGCTCGACAATGTCGCCCAGACCCTTGAGACGGGCGCAAAAATTCAGTCTGTCTCGCTCGACGCGCCGTTGCCGGAAGGCGTCTACGCAGCGGGCCTCATGGCTATCGCCGCGCAATATGCGGACGTTTCCATCGGCTCCTATCCGTCATTTGGCACGGCGGGCGGGCGCAACAACCAGATCGTGCTTCGCGCCAAGGACGAGGCGCTTCTCGCCAAGGCGTCAGACGACGTGCGCGCGCTCATCGCGCAGCTTGTCGCAGAACGCGCAACTTCCTGACGGAGAGTTTTTGTGATGAGCGACGGGCAGAAGGCGTTCCCGGTTTCGTGGGATCAATTTCATCGTGACGCGCGCGCGCTGGCGTGGCGGCTCAACGCGGCGGGCCCCTTCACCGCAATGGTGACGGTAACGCGCGGTGGCCTTGTGCCGGCGGCCATCGTTGCGCGCGAACTTGGCATCCGCGTCATCGAGACGGTTTGCATCGAGAGTTATGACGACGAGAAGCGTCAGGGCGAGCTGCGCGTGTTGAAGACCATCACGGAGAAGATCGCCGTCAATGGCGATGGCGGCGCAAGCGTGCTGGTCGTTGACGATCTCGTTGACACCGGCGCCACCGCACGCCTCGTGCGCGAGATGTTGCCGAAAGCGCATTTCGCCACTGTGTACGCGAAGCCTTTGGGCCGCCCGCTGGTGGATACGTTCATCACTGAAGTATCACAGGACACGTGGATCTTTTTCCCCTGGGACACAGGGCTTTCTTTCGTGCCGCCGATCGCGAAGGCAAGCGTGAAGGGTTAGAGCGCAAACGCGTCATGGTCGGCAAAGGTTGACCGTTTGTGACAGACTGGCGCTAATGTTTGTGGCCTGTCGCGGGCTTCGCTTTTCGCTTGGGTGACGGGCGAAATCAGCTCGCGTCTTCACGTCACGGCGACAGACGCCTCGCGCGGTGCTAAAAAGGCGCATGAGTTCAGATAGTAAGCCAAAATCCGAGGTTCCGCCCACGGTTCTCCATCGCCCACCCGCGCCCGGCGTCTTGGTCGGCGTCGATGAGGCGATGATCAAGTTGCTGGTGGATGAATTTTATCAGCGCATACGCGCCGATTCTGTGCTTGGCCCGATCTTCACGCGCGAGATTGCTGACTGGCAGCCGCATCTCGAGAAGATGTATAGTTTCTGGTCATCAGTCGTGCTGATGACGAAGAGGTACGATGGCAGACCCGTGCCGGCGCATGTGAAGATCGAAGGGCTTGAACATGCCCATTTCGATCATTGGCTCGGACTGTTCGAAAAGACCGCGCGCGACGTGTGTCCGCCGGCCGCAGCTGATCTCTTCATCGACCGCGCCAACCGCATCGCGCAATCGTTGCGCCTGTCGCTTGACTTTCATCGTGGCGTACTGCCGCCGCTGAAGGCGCCAATTCGCGCCTTTTGATTGTTTGGAGCTTTCATGAATCGCCTACTGCTGTCAGTGTTTTTCGCCTTCGCGCCGATTTCCGTAATGGCCGGTCCGCAGGAAGACGCGCAAGCTGTGTTCGAGAAGTTTCTCGCTGATTTCACGGCGGCCGATGCCGACGCGGTCGCGAGCAATTTTGCGCCCGAGGCGATGTTTTGGGGAACGCTTTCCCGCGATTTGATCACGACGCCCGCTGGGGTGAAGCAATATTTCGTCACCGCCTTCGAGCGGTTGCCCGGCGCCAAGGCGTCCCCGGTCGGGCGCGTGTCCGTTGTGCAAGTGTCCGACGACACTTTGGCGCTTGCGGGCGTATGGCAGATCGACCGTGTTGAAAAAGGAAAAGCCGTGAGCATCCAGAGCCGCAACGGAAGCACCATCGTCAAACGAGATGGGCGTTGGATGATCGTATCTTTCTCCAATTCGCCGCATCGCGCGCCATAGTTTTGTGAGCTGCGCATGATGGTTGCGGCTTCGCTTGCTTGAGCGAGCGCGGGGACTACCTCTTCGAGGGGGCTAATTACACGCTTCGGAGAAGGATAAGTTCACGATGTCAGTCAAGCTTTCGACGGCTGTTTTTATGTGCGCCGCCTTGTTAGGCGTGACCTTTACGCCCGCTTACGCGGGTCGGGCGCCGAACCCGGAAGAGCGCGCGCGCATTGAGGAAACTCTTCGCGCAGCCGGCTATGTTTCATGGGATGAAATTGAACTCGACGACGGTGTCTGGGAGGTCGACGACGCGCGTCGCGCGGGTAGCGGTCCAGAGTGCGATATTGAAATCAGTCCGCGTACCTATGAGATCGTGCGGACCGATTGTTAGTCGTCTCAATGCGTGCGACTGACGCAGAAGTCGACGACGTCAAACAGCGCGCGCTTCCAGTTTGACTGGGGAAAAAGCTCCAGAGCATCGCGCGCCATTGCGCCATAATGTCGGGCGCGCTCGATTGTGTCTTCGAGCGCGCGATGCTTTCGCATCGTGTCGAGCGCCGTCTCCAAATCACCCTCGTTGATCTCGCCCTTTTCGAGAGTGCGGCGCCAAAAATCACGCTCGGCGTCGGTGCCCCGGCGGAAGGACAAGACGATGGGCAGTGTGATCTTGCCCTCGCGGAAGTCGTCGCCGACGTTCTTGCCGAGCTTGGTGGCGGCGCCACCGTAGTCCAGCGCGTCATCAATAAGCTGAAAAGCGACGCCCAGGTTCATGCCATAGCTGCGGCACGCTGCAATCTCGGCCTTCGAGCCGCCGGCCAGTAGAGGGCCCACTTCGCACGCAGCGCCGAAAAGCGCTGCGGTCTTGGCGCGAATCACCGACAGGTAGGCGTCCTCTGTCGTCTGCGTGTCCTTGGCGGCGGACAGCTGCATGACCTCGCCTTCCGCGATCACGGCGGCGGCGGTGGATAAAACGTCAAGACACGGAAGTGAGCCCACCTCGACCATCATCTTGAACGCCTGACCGAGCAAAAAATCGCCGACGAGCACGCTGGCCTCGTTGCCCCACAGCATCCGCGCGGCGAGTTTGCCGCGGCGCATGTCGCTTTGGTCCACGACGTCATCGTGCAGCAGCGTCGCCGTGTGCATGAATTCGACCGCGGCCGCGAGCTTGATGTGTCCCTCGCCCGCGTAATTGCACAGCCCAGCCGCCGCAAGCGTCAGCATGGGGCGAAGGCGCTTCCCGCCCGATGAAATGAGATGATTGGCGACTTCCGGGATCATCGTCACGTCTGAGCCGGTGCGCTCAAGAATGGTCTTGTTGACGCGTTCCAGATCGCTGGCGACCAGGCCCGAGAGCCGGTCGATCCCATGTCCTGCCGATGAATCTTCAAACGGAACGACAACGCCCACGTTAGCCACTCCTTCGCGGGCCAGATGCCCGCATTGACCCACCTTGCGCACGCTTTTGCACCGTGCGAGCGTGACAGCCTCTTCGCACGCCCCATAAAACGACGCAACGACCCTGCCAATGGAGCTTACGCCGCGCCCGATGATCGAGATCATGCGAACTAACGATCTGGTGCTGATTTCGTTTGTGGAAGCGACGCTCGCGGGCGCCGGCATGCGCTTTTTTGTAGCTGACGGGTATACCAGCGCGATGGAGGGATCGCTCGGATTCTTGCCGCGCCGCATTCTCGTTGAGGAAGGGCGTGCGGATCAGGCGCGCAGGCTGCTTACTGCCGCTGGTCTGGAACATGAGCTCAAGCGTGAGTGACGTGGGGTGTACTGATGCCCGCCTGCTTGGCGGACGCCTTCTCCTTCGCCAACCGGCGCGCGGACATCGCGTTGGGACAGATACAATGCTGCTGGCCGCCTGCATTGCAGAGCCCGGCGAACTCCTTATCGACGCTGGCGCCGGGGTGGGCGCGGTTGGCCTCACACTTGCGATTCGGGCGCCCGGGGCGCAGGTGCTCCTCGTGGAGCGGCAGCCAGAGCTGGTCGCGTTAGCCTTGGAGAACGTGGCGGCGAATGAACTGAGCGACCGCGTGCGCGTGCTGGGCTGCGACCTGCTGTCTCCCGCATCGCGAAAGGGCGCAGGCCTTGCTAACGGAAGCGCGAGCGCACTCCTCACAAACCCACCCTTTTACGAGCAGGGCGCGGTGCGCGCTTCGCCGCATGACTCGCGGGCGCAAGCGCATGTTCTGGGCGAGGGGGGCGTGGGGGCATGGATGCGCGCGTGTCTTGCGCTTCTGGCGCCCGGCGGGCGATTCGCGATGATCCATCTCCCTCAAGCGTTGAAGCCCATTCTGGAGGCTTGCGAGGGCCGACTTGGCGCAGTACGCGTGCTGCCGGTTCACGCCCGGGCAGGCGAAGACGCTGGACGAATCATTGTGACGGGACGTAAGGGCAGCCGTGCGCCGCTTACGTTTGCGCCCGCGCTTGTCGTTCACGAGGCGGATGGACGGTTTACCGCGTTCGCTGATGCAGTGCATCGTGGCGAGGCGCTGGTGGCGCGCGAATGAAAAAGGGCGCGCCTTTCGACGCGCCCTCGTTCCTGGGTCCGCTGTTGCGTTAGCGGCAGATGCGCTGCCTCACGAGACGTGGGCCGTTATACGTATTGACCATACGCGTGCGAACGACACAGCGGCGCGGCGCGGCGTACATGGGCCGGTAGCGCGGTCCGTAATTGCGCACGCCCGGACGATTGTACGCGCGGCGGGGAGCCACCTGGCGCTGGCGATAGGCGCCGCGGGGCGCAGCGCGATTTTGCTGAACGCGTTGGCCGCCGTACGAGTATCCAGACTGCGCCTGCGCTTCGCTGCCTGTGGAGGGGACGAACGCGCTGGCGCCAATGGCGAAAGCAGCGAATGCGGCGGCGCGGGCGAGGTTCGAGAGGATCTTCATGGCGTGGCATCCCTTTTTGCTGGGCCAGTTCTGATTGGCCATGATCTAACTTTGCCAGCAGCGCACTGAATGTGTCGTGACGCGCTTGTTCATACGCCATTCACGCGCAAGCTGCTGCGCGCACAAAGAAAAACGCCGGAGCCTTTCGGCTCCGGCGCTAGGTGCTTTCGCATAAGTTAGTAAACGGGGCAGACGCGTACGTTAATCATGCGGCGGCCGTAGTTTGTGCGAATCGTGCGGCGCTCAAGCCAGCATTGCTGCGCGCCATAGCCGCCGTTTGCGTAATAATATCCGCTGTTGGCCACCGCCGCTGCGCCGACCAGTCCCAGCCCCACCCCAGCCGCAGCCGGCCAATAGGGATAGCGGCCGCCGCGAGAGTACGACCGACCCGGGCGCCAAACGCCAGGACGAACGCCATGGCGAACAACCGGGCGAACGCCTGAGCGCACGACCGGGCGATAACCCGAGACCCGGGGCGCGACGCCACGCTGGCTGTAGCCCATGCGCGGGGCGACGCCCATGCGCGGAGCAGAGACGCGGCCGCCGCTAAAGCGGGCTCCGCCGCCGGCTGAATAGCCCTGACGGCCCTGCGCTTCTGCGGGCGCGGGGGTAAGAAGCGCTCCGGCTCCAAGAGCGAATGCGGCGACGGCAGCGACGCGGGCGATGTTGAACAAGTTCCTCATGGCGACACCTCCTCCATCCCGAGGCCTACGCTTCGGGCTCGGCCTCAATCAGACCATGCGCGTTTATACCGCCCTCGGGCTGAATGTCGTGTGAGATCGCCATTCATCCTTTATTCATCATGGCGGCGCGGAAGCGCAGGTTGCGTTCGCGGGGAAAGCCACTAGGTTGCGCGCGATTTCCGACTTTGACCCGAGCCGCCAAATGACTTTGTCCGCCCAAGCCAGCATGGACCCCAAACGTTCTTTTCAGGGGCTGATTCTGACCCTCCAGCGCTTCTGGGCGGAGCAGGGGTGCGTCATCCTCCAGCCTTACGACATGGAAGTTGGCGCGGGCACCTTCCACCCCGCTACGACGCTTCGTTCGCTGGGGCCAAAGCCTTGGAAGGCCGCTTATGTTCAGCCATCACGGCGGCCCAAGGACGGGCGATATGGCGAGAACCCCAACCGGCTCCAGCATTATTATCAGTTTCAGGTGATCCTGAAGCCTTCGCCGCCTGACCTGCAGGATCTCTATTTGCGTTCGCTCGCAGCGATTGGCGTGGACGCCGGGCTACACGACATCCGTTTCGTCGAGGACGACTGGGAAAGCCCCACTCTGGGCGCCTGGGGGCTTGGCTGGGAGTGCTGGTGCGACGGCATGGAAGTGAGCCAGTTCACCTATTTTCAGCAGGTTGCAGGTTTCGAGTGCGCACCCGTTTCGGGCGAACTCACCTACGGGCTGGAGCGCCTGGCCATGTATGTGCAGGGCGTGGAAAACGTCTACGACCTGAATTTCAACGGTCGCGACGGCGCCGAAAAAGTCACCTATGGCGATGTCTTCAAGCAGGCCGAGCAAGAATATTCACGGCACAATTTCGAGCATGCTGACACGGCGCTTCTGTTTCAGCATTTCAAGGACGCGGAAGCCGAGTGCAAATCGCTGCTGGAAAAGGGCGATCGCGGCGAACGGCATGACATGGTGCTGCCGGCCTACGACCAGTGCATCAAGGCTTCGCACCGTTTTAATCTGCTCGATGCGCGGGGCGTGATCTCGGTGACGGAACGCCAGAGCTATATTTTACGCGTGCGCGAGCTCGCAAAGGCTTGCGGCGCTGCGTGGCTCAAGACGGATGCAGGTGGCGCAAGCTGAAACGCTTGCGGCGGGGATTGCTCGTCGCTCAGCGTTTCTTGCGTTTGTTGCGCGACGCTTCGTCCTCTCGAAGACGTTTCTGTTCTTCTTCGATCTTCTTGTTGCGCCGCCGCACGAACCAGAAGCCCCAGAAGGCGCCGGTTGCGATCATTATGAGTTCCCAGACTTCAAGACCGAACATTGTCCCCTCCACAGCGCGCTTCGTCGCAGAAGCGGGCGCGCCGGGCAAGGCCTTTTAAGTGAGCCATGCCAGAGCGGAAGGCGCGAGCGGCGCGCCAGCTGCCTGTAGGGCGCGAACGGCGTTCGCGGCGGCCGGGCGTCCGTAGAATGTCGCGCTAAACGTGCGCCATCCTCCCTTGGGGACAATCGTAATCATGTGGCCAAACAGCCAGCGCGCATTGATGGCCTCAATTTCGCTCCATGCAAAGCGGTGCGCGCGAACGACAACGAGTGTGACGCCTTCAAATGTCACTGTCAGGGAAGGGTAGATGCTGTTGTGTGAAGTTGCGATCAGCGGGACCTGGCGCAGGCCGCTGAACGTGGCGAGAGGGCGAAAGCGTTGATCCGTCATCGGCTACGACTCTCTTTCAGGTGGCCATGCCGACCTGCAGGACGGCGGAGTGCCGCCGTTCTTATCGTTAGGTTTGCCTCAGGAATAAGGGTAGTGTGAGGAGGCTGCATAAGCAGCTGGAGGGGAACGTCATGGCCGAGCTGTCCGATACCGACAAGCAGATTCTTCTGGGCAAAGACTACAAGGCTAAAATGCTCGAACGCGATACCGCTACGGGCGTCACCGACGCAACGCGCGACGCCAAGAGCAAGGCCGACATGCTTTCGAACATCATGGTGACCGCCCTTGGCGTGGGCGCCGTGGCCTTGCTGATCTTCGGCACCAATTTCTATTCGGTTTCGGGGCCCTATAATTCGACACTCTCGATCGGTTCCGCGATGGTCGCAATCGCATCAATCGCCATCGCTGCCTACGCCCGCAGTAAACGCGCGTCCTGAAACTCCGGTCGGCTCAAGGAGATATTGAGCCGACGCCACAAGTTTCGCGCACCCGACAGTCGCGCGCAAATGTATGCATTTGCGCCTTCCACGATCTTCTTCAAATGTTGAGTGAAGTGGTGCGGACGGCGGGGGTCGAACCCGCACGGGCATGCCCGAGGGATTTTAAGTCTATTTTGGATTGTATGCTATTAAGCGCGCATGTCGCCCTAAAACGCCTGTCCAACAAAGCTTTTCCAGACTTCCCCGCGTACATGCGTCGTGGTACTTTTCGATAAGTATACAGCAATGGGATACCCTGAGGGATACCCCAGAGACACGAGGGATTTTCTGTCCCATGGCGGTCTCGAGCGAAGATTAAATGCGGCGCGCGGCGCTGGGCGACAAGCCGGAGCGGCTCTTTCGGGACAGCAGATTGCCCGGCGTCGCGCTTCGGCTGCGGCGCCGGGCGGATGGGTCTGTATCGAAGCTGTTCCTTTTCATTCAAGAACTGCCGGGGGAAGAAGGGCAGCGTCGGCGGCGCAAAATCGTGATCGGCGAGCACCCCGCCTTCTCTGCCGACAAAGCCCGCAAGGAAGCCGAGGGAATGGTGCGCGCGCTGCGCCGTGGCGATGACCCTGCTGGGATCAGAGCGGCAAAACGGGCGCAGCCGCTGTTCGAGGATCTGGTCGGGGATTTCAAGGGGACGCACCTTCCGGAAAAAAGCCGGCGACGCGCAAAGATTACCAGCGGCGTATTGACCGGAACCTTCTCCCCACCTTCAAGGGGCGGCGCGTGGCCGACATCACCGCGGAGATGGTCCGCGACTTCATGCGGCGGAAGCGGGCGAACCCGATTGATGCGAACCGCTCGCTGGCGGTCTTGTCTGCGATGATGGGACGCGCGATTGAGCTCGGATACCGGAAGGACAACCCGGCGCAGGGCGTCAAACGCAACCGAGAGTCGCCGCGCGAGCGCTGGCTTGATGAAGGCGAACTTCCGAGATTTGTGGCGGCGCTGAGCCGTATGACGGGCACCTTCGCTGATTGTATCCGCTTCCTCACTGTAACAGGCTGGCGCGTCTCTGAAGCGCGCCCTGATGACATGGGATATGGTCGACCTTCCTCGCATGGTCGCGCGCCTGCCCGACACCAAGACAGGCGACGCCGTTCGAGCGCTCTCTACAGATGCGGCTCGCATTCTGGATGCGCAAGGACATAGGCTGGGCTTCGTCTTTTCCAACCGAAGCGGCGTTCAGCCTGTCGACTACCAACTGCTTATGGAGGCTCTCACGGGTATTTGCGAGGCGGCCGGCGTGGAGCGAATTACTCCGCACGTCCTACGCCATACAGCTGCGACGTGGGCTGCGATCAGTGGCGCCGAGGCGCATGAGTTGCGCGAGGCGTTCGGCTGGAAAACGCTAGCGATGACGGCGCGCTACGTCAGCCGCTCGGAGAGCCTCGCCCGGCAAGGGGCGCAGCGGGCCGCAGAGGCGATTAATGTCTTTCAGAAGCCAGCAGCGGTGGTCGCGAGGATAAGGAAGTGAATTGGGATCCTAACCACATCGACCTAATGTCGAGGCTTCAACTCGACGGGATCCGAATGCTCAGGTTCTCTGGAGACGACGGGCTGCGAAAGATAGCTGCTACGCTTCGCCGACAGAAAGAACCATTGTGTCCTGGATTCAGAGAGCTGCTAGCGCGGCTGCTAGATCCCGAGTCACCCCGCGAAGAGCTACTAGGAGAAGTTAAGCTTGTTGTAAGCCGCGCGCAGGGCCATCGGCCGCAGAGTTATAATGATCCGACTGAACACTGGGAGGTGGGCATTTTCCTTTATGATCACATCGAACTCCGCAAAGTAAAACACGAGGCAGCAATCCGCGAAGCTATGTCCAAGTTTGGTTGCTCGCGGCGCACCTGTAATAGAGAACTGAAGCGATACCGGGAAAAAGACCCGAACTCGCTAGCAGTTACTCGCGCCATCCTTGAAGCCGCGCGCCAATATGAAGCCGAAGATCAAATGGATACGCTTCCAGAAAGTTCGACTTAGTGGAACCGCAATCTTGTAGCCTTATCCGCTTATATGCATAATTTGGTCGTCGCTCTAACAAACGAGGCGACGCATGGCCGAGACGCAAACAGCAACGACTTTCAACGAGCGCATGGCGCACTGGACCCGACAAGGGCTTTCCGGTTCAGCCCTTTTCGAGGCGCTCGCCACAGACGATAACCTCCCTGCCTTTTTTGAAGACAAGGACATCGCTGCGATCGAGCGCGTGAAGCTGAATGCGATAAAGCAGCGGCGATATAGAAATACCGGCCCCAGCTTTATTCGAATGTCTTGGAAGTCCGTAAAGTACTCTCGCCCTGACTACTGCCGCAGCCTGGCAGCACGGTTCGTGAAGGCCGCGTGAGGGCACAAGGAAAAGCCCACCGCGGGGGCGCGCGGCGGGCTGGTAGGCGCTTTCAACTAGACGAAGAAAGTTCCTTCCAACTTACGCGCAGAAGCACTGCGTCGCAAGGGGTTTTCGCTCGCTCGGGCATGCGGCGCCCGCGTCCACATAGAAGCAACCTGCGGCTCGCACCTGATGCGGGAGGTTCCGCATGACGAGTTCGACGAGGGACGACGTTGATGCGCAGCGTAAAGCGAAGAGCAGGTTTACTGGCCTGCAGTTCCTTTGGCTCGATCAAGTACGATTTGACGATAAGCTGAAACCGAAACCGCTAGCCTTCCTCGTCGCATTTGCGATCGGCAAGAAGATGCGCCTCGAATCCATGCAGGCCGTCGTGAGCCACGATGAGCTCGCAGAGCTGTGTGATTGCACGGCGGGGGGCGTTCGAAAACAGCTCCGGGCACTGAGAGATCTTGGCCATTTGCAGATTGTCGAGCGCGGCAACGGCAGCGGCCGAGCGACCGTGTACTCTTGGATATTGGACGGCGAAGTTCTGACGAAAGGTGTCACGGCTGTAACACCTTTAACCGCCAAAACCCGGCCAATAAAGGTTTCACGCCCGTATCACCTTGCAGCATCAGAAGGTGCAACGCCTGTTTCCCAAAGGTGTAACAGGCGTGCGGATAAAGGCGCCACGGGTGTTGCCACCTATCCTTATAAACACCCATTTTCTCCTCCCGGAGCAGGCGGATTTGTAAACAAGAACTCGCCGCCGGAAATCCTCGTAATGGATGGGACGCCGCAAGCCGATGAATGGCGTGAGCACCATCGCCTAAGACGTTTGATCGCGCCGCAGTTCCTTGAGCGTGTCATCAACGGGAAGCGTGTCAGTGCCTTTAGAGCCCCGAGCGAGTGGCCTCCCGGCTATGAGCCGAACCAGCAAGGCAATGGGGAATTCGCAAAAACCTGCGAGACGAGGGCGTCCAATGCGGCCACCTGAACACGAACTATATGCCAGCGGTGGTCGTCTGCTTCAGGATCTTTCAGAGCTGGCCGCAATTATGCGGCGTGCGGATGAGGCGCACCTCACGCGCGTGTTGAAGCTGGTGCCTATCGAGCGGAGGGATGCGCTTGCCGCCGAGGTGGCGCGCACACGTCTTCAGGCGCTACCCGATCATAAAAAACTTTCGCGGTGGCTCGGTTTGGTCGAGGCGACTTTGGCTGAATCCGTCGAGCATGAACAGGCTCGCATGCTCGTATCTTTGCTGGTCGATGTGTTGCCGGCCCATGGGCGTAATGCTCGCGGTTACATCGAAGTTGGATCCGTTGCGCTGTCGCTCAATCGCATATCACCACGGGCGCTCGCCGTCGCTGTTGCGCACGCAATCGGGAGTCGGCGGAGAGCGCCGGCTCTCGCTGATCTGATCGCAGCGGCGCATGCACACTGTGCTGATGTGGTGCGCTTTCGAACTGTGGTGCGCCAGGCTGCCAACCTGCGAACCAACGCTGAGGCGGTGCTCAAGCATGTCAGCACGCCTGCCTTGGAAGCCCGAAGCGTGGCGCCCCTGCCGGGCTCCGCCACCTCTACCGGAGGTGCGCCCACATGCTGACCGCCGCCGCTAGCGCCCAACGTCGGCCGACCGTGGCCTCGTCTGCGGGCAGGGGGGCGGGGGGTCCGTATCTCTACGGGTCTGGGCCTCTGTACCGGCATTGGGGTCATACAGAGATTTTTTTGCGTGAAAATAATTGCAGCGCGAACCTGCTGCGGCAGAGACGAAACCGAACTTTTGGAGTGAATATTTTTGCTTTTTAGCCCGTGTGACATTCGCCCGCTTGCCCATACACGCGATTTACACACTCGAGGCTTTAGTCGGGACAATCAGAAAGGTGAACTGCACATGAAGCGCCTCTCGCTGCCAAAGCCCCGACACCACCCCAACAAGGTCGGACGGCCCAGCTTCTTGAAGAACGATGTTCAAAGCGAGCTTGTTCTAAGGCTTGCGGCGAGCGGGGCCCGAAAATCGGAAATCGCGCGCATGATGGCGATAGCACCTCCTACGCTGAGAAAGCACTTCGACGAGGAGTTAAGGAGGGGTGCGTTTCTGGCCAATGCGGTAGTTGCTCGAACGATGTTGAGGATAGCAACAGACATAAACCATCCCAAGGTTTTTGAGGCCGCGCGGTTCTGGCTTGAGCACAGGGCCGGCTGGTACCCGCCCGGGAGTGTGTGCCGACGGTGCGGCGAAGCAATCCGATCAAGGTCTAGTTTCTGATCGGAGGAGGGTTGTTTTCGAACTTCCCGCAGCTGACGAAGCCGCCTTCAGCACGCGGCGGTCATCGACGCGCGGCACGCCTCGCGGGTTGTTGGGCAGCAGTGGCTCGATCACGCGCCACTCAAAGTCGGTCAGATCGTTTCGGCTCATGCCGACGCCGAATCAGCTTTCGGGGCGATATGGAAGCGGACTCGTCTGGACAGAGGTGAGACGATGAAGGCACGCGTATCCGATTAGGCCTAGGTCGCCGACTAATGGGGAAACCCTCGTTTCTCGTGCGAGCCCGGCCGTTGATCGAGCAATGCAAGGTGAGGGTCAGTTGGGCGGCTGGCGATCCAAGCACGCGGTCGCTGGACGGTCCGGATGCCAACGGCCCGATGAGCTATCCCCGCGAGCGCTACCTCTCGCGCAATTCGTCGAGGAGCGGTGCTCGTCGAGCGGCCTGACCGACGGGCTGCTCCGTGAGATCTAATGGGGTGATCTTCGAGGCGCATCCTGATCATGATCTGGATGGCGCCCTCGACTTGCCGGAACTGCTGGAACATCGCGCCTCGCGCCATCGGTTGGCCCGCGATCGCGAGGCGGATGCCGTCTCCCAGAAATCGGAGCGCATGAGCACCGAACTCGAGAAGGATAAACTGACCGCAAGCTATGAGGCTCAAGTTGCCAAAAGAAGAAGTTGGTCGACGCCTATACCGCCGATTGCGGTAAGGTTTGCTCCGCCGGGAGCGAAAAGAGGCCCAGCGCCATACGGATCTTGCCACGTTGACCAATCGGGTCAGGAGTACATTGCGCCACACGCAGTCGAGGCACACGCACGGCGGCATGTCCGAGGATCGGTGGGGTCGCATCATGCTCGATTATAACACCAGGAAGCGTGCACCGGCTGTGCCGTAATATCGGGGGAGGTGATCGCTTCGGTGCCATTGTTCGTCAGGCTGCGAACTTGAGAAGCAACGGCGATGGGTTCTTCGCCGCTCCGGTGCGCGGGTGCTGACGGCCGCCGCCCCTAGGGTACGCGTTCCGGGCTCGCAAGACTCAGTCGTGGGCAGCGGCCGCATGCTAAGCTTAGCCGTCAGCACCCGACGTCGGCGATCGTGGGCCCATCTGCCGATAGGGGGCGGATCTCTGGGGATGAGGCCCCCAACCGGCCTCGGGGTCACGCAGAGAATTTTGCCCTGAGATTCCCCCCGGCGACTGGTTCTTGCGCTCTGAAAGGCACTTTTATCCTTTCTGACCAAAAGTGGGAAACGTTCCTGCGCCGCAGCAGTCTTTAATCTTGAGCCACGCGTGCAGTAATGCAAGAACCCGTCCTTATAAAATTTTGATCACATCGCTCTATCCGGAGAATTGAGGAGCATTTAAGGAAGGTAGACCGCAAGCTAGCATCGCTTGGCGTAACCGCTCCGCCGTCCCTCATGAGCGTTACATGTTCAGTGGAGTCCGGGGAAAGGCGTCATTTCGTGGCGAGCGCCTCGCGGGCGCGTTTGATCGTGCCCGGATCAGCGTTGACGACGTCCGTGACAATCCGTGCGACCTCGTCGCCGGTCATCGGCGCAATATCGATGCTTCCTTTTGCGGCGTCGGCGACGAATCCGGCGTCCTTCATGGTCCTCGCGAACGCGGCGCGTAGCATGGCGATCCGCTCGGGCGAAACGCCGGGAGGCGCGAGGTAGGGTTGGCCAAGCGCGGGCGGCGACGAAATCAGCGCCAGGACGCGACGTTGCTCTTCGGTCTGCGCAAGCTCGGTTAGAAGGGGAACGTCCGGCAGTTCGGCATCCCGTTTCAGGCCGACCTGAGCGAGAAACTGAATTTTCTTTTCGGCGAGCCAGTGCGGATAGCCCGATTGCAGCGACGGTAGGGTTCCCGACCGCGCGACGACCTCCCCCCGCTCCATGGCGAGAAAGACTTCCGTCGAACTCTTGTAGCCCGTCACGATCCGGAATTTCGTCCCGAGCACGGAGTTCATGGCGGTCGGAAAGATGACGATCGACGAGCCGGGGCCGGTCCCGCCCAGGATCGCTTCCTTCTTCCTGAGCTCATCGACCGACGAAATTCCGGCGGAGGTGAGGATGAAAACGGCCTCGTTGCGGCCGCCGGTAGAACCAATCCAGTTGAACTTGCTGGCGTCGAACCGGATGTTTCGGCCGTCCAGAACCTGATTGAGTGGCACCGCGTTGTTAACGACGGCGATGGCAGTTCCGTCTTTTGGGGCTATTTCATACATGTAATTCGTCGCGACGACGTTTCCCCCGCCTGGCATGTTCTGGACGATCATCGTCGGCGCGCCGTTCAGCTGTTTCGGCATGTATCTAGCGATGAGACGCGCCACGAGGTCATAGCCACCGCCAGGGCCGGTGCTGGTGATGATGGCGACGGTTTTTCCCTTGTAGAAAAGCTCGTGGCCGGCCTCCTGCGCAAATGCGCCCGGCTTGCAGAAGACCGCTACCAACAGGAGCGGGGCAAGTGCTGCGCCATGTACGTTTCGCATGTGGCAACGTCTCCGAACTTTCGGGAATCCAGGCTCGCTAGACCACCTCGGCGGGCTCGCGATCGACACGCACGAGATCGTGCATCAGCTCAGACATCTTCGCGTCCGGGGGCAATTCGCAGCGCAGTGAGCGGACGCGATAGCTTGCAGGATCGAGGCCGAGCGGGCGGCCACCGTCCTTCTGGTCGCGTAGCGCCTGAAGTAGCAGGCGGCGGAGTTTCACAATCGCTGAATCGCCGACGAGAAGGCGTTCGCGCGAACGGTCGACGATCGGGCCCATGGATTCCTGCACCGCGCAATCCTGAGTTCCGAATCCCTTGATGCCGGTGAACGACGCGCCGCTGGCCTGGAGAGCTCTGTCGATCATGTATTCGTTTCCGCGATGGCGGAGGGCATGATCCGTTCCGGGCACATTCTCGGTATGTATCCAGCCACCATCGCAGGCGCGCTCGAGTTCGGTCTCGCTCAAGGGACGGTCTGGATGGAAATCGATGCTGTAGAGCATTGTCGTTTCGTCATCGATTGGCACCCACATGTGCGCTGCCGCCGGCGCGGTCGAAATGATCTTGTGAAACGGCATCAACATGACGTTGAGGTTCCAGTGCACGACCTCCGGTACGATTTCCCGCCCGGTCGCCACGACGAATCCGAAATCCGTCTGCGCCACCTCGTAGAAGGAAGGAACCACGTCGCGCGTGCGGTCCTTGTGGTCTCCGCCATGCAAGAACGTGAGATGCGGCGCGTCGAATCCACCTTCCAGCGCCTGCAGCCAGTTGCAATCCTGGATGTGCCGCGTCGTGTAGCGGTTCGCTTCCGGCAGCAGGGTCCATTCAAGTTCGGGGAAGGCCGGCGGAGCGCCGTCACCCATGAACGTCCAGACGAGACCTGCCCGTTCGATGCACGGATATGATCTTGTCTTCATGCTTCGCTTGACTTGCGCCAGTTGTTCCGGGCTGGTCGAGCGCGGCACGCAGGGAACATCGACGCAGCTCCCGCTGACATCGAACTTGAGCCCATGATAGACGCACCGCAATCCGCCGCCTTCGTTGCGGCCATAGAACATGGACGCCAGCCGGTGCGGGCAGGCTTCTTCGAGTAGCCCCAGCTTCCCTGCGCTATCGCGAAAGAGGACGAGGTCTTCCCCGAGCAGGCGGACGCGAACAGGCGGACAGTCCGGCTCCGCCACCTTCTCCGCAAAGCCCGCCGGAATCCAGTAATTGCGCATCAGCTGTCCCATCGGCGTTCCGGAGCTGACACGGGTTAGTAGCTCGTTGTTTTCTTTCGACAGCATGGATCAGGCTCCGTCAGGTCTGCCCGCTTGAGTCACCGTTCAAACGGTGGCATTGCGCCAGCGTCCAGCGGGGGCCGTGAGCGTACTGATACCGCCGCTGTGGGGTTTCCGCGAGATAACCAAGCGAAATGCATATCAAGGCTGCCGCAGAGAACGCGGCGTTGCGACGTGATGAGATGGCTACAGACCATGCGCGTCCTCCCGTGAAACGATTTTGTTCAACGCGCTCAATAGCTCGCTTATCTACAGAGGGTATCATTGACGGATATGCTGTCAACGATGCGACGGAGCAGGTAGTGTCTCATCTTCGCCAAGCTCAAAGCTCTGCTGCGCGCCCCCGCCGCGCGAACCATGTCCGATCTTTGGCAGGCGATTGCAGACACCATCAAACGCTTCACGCCAGTCGAATGCCGTAACAACCTCATCGCCGCAGGATACGATGCAAGCTGATGGAAAAATGCTTGTCTTATGAAGTTGCCGGCCTTTCTGCGAAGATCGGCCGCCGCCGACGAGCCGCAAACTCGGCGGCGGCGGGAAGGGATGGATCGTAAAAATGCTGGCCGTCAGGGGCCGAGCTAGAGTCTGATCACCCTTCTCTTTTCCTGTGACCTGGACGGATACGCGGGCGTCAGGCCCGCATGACAAGCAAAGGACTGGAAAAGATGGAGACTATCATAGCCCAGAACGTCGGCGTCGACATCTCCAAAGCGACGCTCGATGTGTACCTTCACCCTGCGGGCATCGCCCGTAAGTTTGCCAATGACCCCAAGGGCATCCAGGCGCTCCTGGGTTGGCTGGCCGAATATATGGTTGTGCGCATCGTGTTCGAGCCAACCGGTCGCTATCACCATGGTTTCGAGCGCCAGCTGTGGGCGGCCAGCCTATCGCTAGCCAAGGTCAACCCGCGGCAAGCACGACGATTTGCCGAAGCGATTGGCTGCAATGCCAAGACCGACACGGTTGATGCCGCCATGTTGGCGCGGATGGGCGCACTCCTTGAGCCGCCATCCCGACCGATTCCAAACGAAATCCTCGACAGCATGAAGGAGTTGCACGTCGCCAGACTTGGTCTCGTGAAGGATCGAGCAGCCGCCAAGAACCGTCATGCCGCCTGCCGATCGCCCCTCCTGAAAAGACACGCCGCCCAGCGGCTCGCTTAGATCGACCGGCAGATCATCACTATCGATGCAGCTCTGAAGGCGGGCTTGAAACAAGAGCCGGGCCTTCAAGCTCGCTTTCGATGTCCTCACTTCCTTACCTGGCATTGGTGAAGCAATCGCGATCACCATGCTGATCGAAATGCCCGAGCTCGGCGCGCTCGACAACAAACAGGTAGCGTCGCTAGCAGGCCTCGCGCCCATAGCCCGCGATAGCGGGCAGCATCGCGGCAAGCGGCACTCCGTGGAGGACGTGCCCTCTTGCGGCAAGCCCTCTACATGCCCGCACTCGCCGCGACACGCTTCAATCCCAACATGAAGGCGAAGTACCAAGCTCTCGTCGCCAGCGGAAAGCCGCCCAAAGTCGCCATCACCGCGATCATGCGAAAGCTTATGATCCTCGCAAACGTCCTGCTCAAAGCGAGCCGATCCTGGATCGCCGAAACACACTTGATCATAACGGATACTCTAGCCGGAAAAGGCGGACGGAATAGGGCGCTCTCGGTAGAAGAGGGCGCATGGTCAATCAGGTCTGGAGCAGTGGCGACAGCCCGCCCCCGGGGACACCTGCGCTTGCTGGCGGACGCGTCCTCTAGCCGCGCCCGTGTATGATGGTAGATTGCTAGGGGGCGGAATGTCGGAATCCAGGGTGACCGTTACGTGCACGACGGCGGATGCCGTCAACGTCGCCTTCTATCAAAACGCCATACCCATAGTTCGCGAGCTGGCCATAGAGAACACGCTGGGGCGTGATCTGCAGAACCTTCAGGTGCGCGTCTCCTCCGAGCCGCCGTTTCTCGCGCCGGGGCTGTGGCGGGTCGAGCGGATCGCCAACCAGACGGTGCATCACATCCGGCCGGTCGATCTGAAACTCGACGGCGGCTTCCTGTCGGGACTCACGGTGTCGCGTCGGGCCGAAGCGCGTGTGGTCGTGGAGTGCGACGGCGCGCGTGTCGCCGAGCACGTCTTCGAGATCACGCTCCTGCCGCCCTCCCATTGGGGCGGCATGAACGCCGCGCCGGAGCTGCTGGCGGCCTTCGTGCGGCCGACGGACCCCAGCGTCGACGTGATCCTGCGCGAGGCGTCCGACAAGCTGGCGCAGGCAGGGCGCAACGCGGGGCTCGACGGGTATCGCGAAGGCCGCAAGGTGCGCTCGTGGGAGATCGCCGAGGCGATTTGGACCGCCCTCGCGGGTCACGCCATCGCCTATGTGCTTCCGCCGAAGTCGTTCGAGCGCGCGGGCCAGATGTTGCGCGGGCCGGGCGACGTTCTCACGCGTCAGGTCGGCACGTGTCTCGATCTCACGCTGCTCTATGCGGCGTGCCTGGAGCAGGCGGGTCTCAATCCGTTGCTCGTGCTGACCGAGGGCCACGCCTTCGTGGGTCTGTGGCTGGCTGACGAGAGTTTTTCGACGGCCATCGTCGACGATGCTCAGATGTTGCGCAAGCGCGTGCAGCTCCAGGATATGATCCTCGTCGAGACGACGCTGCTGACGGGCCAGTCGCCGGCGCGATTCAAACAGGCCGTGGCGCAGGGCGGCAAACAGATCGCGGAAGATGCGCTGTCGCGCTTCGAACTCGCGATCGATGTGAACCGCGCGCGCATCGCCCGCGTCCGGCCGCTGGAGCTCGACGGCGGTTCAGGGCCCTCGCTGGCTCCGGATGCCGCGCCAGTCGCCGCGCAGACGCTGGAGGAGGCGCCCGCCTTCGAGGACGATCTGACGCCGCGCGCCGCCGCGCCCGACAAGACGTTGGACCGGCTGGAGACGTGGAAGCGCAAGCTGCTCGATCTCACGCTGCGCAATCGTCTGCTGAATTTCAAGGACAGCAAGTCCACGATCCCGCTCGAATGTCCCGATCCCGCGCTGCTGGAGGACATGCTGTCGGCCGGCGCGCGCTTCCAGCTGCATGGCCGCTCCGTGGTGCTCGACGGCGACGGACGTGATGCGGCGCTCTTCGCGCAGCGGTTGAACGAGGACGGCCGCCGCGACTTCATCCTCGGTGCGCTGGCGCGCAGCGATCTCCACACCAACGTTGGCGAAGACGTGCTCGAAGCGCGCCTCACGGAGCTCTATCGCGCAGCGCGGCTCGCCTTCGAGGAGGGCGGCGCCAACATTTTGTACCTCTGCATAGGCTTCCTGAAGTGGACGCCGAAGGAGGGCGCGGGCCCGTATCGCGCGCCGCTGCTGCTGCTGCCGGTACGGCTGGAGCGCAAGAGCGTGCGTTCGGGCTTCCGGCTGGCGCTGCACGACGACGAGATCCGGTTCAACCCGACGCTGCTGCAATTGCTGCGGCAGGATTTCGACCTCGCATTGCCCCAGTTCGACGGCGAACTGCCCGGCGACGAGAAGGGCGTCGATGTCGCCGCCATCTGGACGGCCGTGCGGCGGCACATCAAGGCCATCAAGGGCTGGGAGGTGACCGAGCACGTCGTGCTCTCGACGCTGTCGTTTACGAAGTACCTCATGTGGAAGGACCTCGTGGACCGCACGGCGGACCTGAAGCGCAACGCCGTCGTGCGACATCTCATCGACACGCCGACGCATACCTACGACGGGTCGTCCGGCGCCTTCGTCGCGCCGGAGGAGATCGACGCCGCCGTCGATCCTGCCGATCTCTTCACGCCGCTCTCAGCCGATTCCTCTCAGATCGCAGCCATCGTCGCGGCGCAGCACGGCAAGGACTTCGTGCTCTTCGGCCCGCCTGGCACCGGCAAGAGCCAGTCCATCACCAACATGGTCGCCAACTGCCTGGCGCACGGCAAGTCGGTGCTGTTCGTCTCGCAGAAGACGGCGGCGCTGCAGGTGGTGCGCCGGCGTCTGCAGGACGTTGGCCTCGGCTCTTACTGCCTCGAGGTGCATTCCACCAAGGCGCAGAAGGCGAGCGTGCTCGAGCAGCTGAAGCTGGCGTGGAGCGAACGCGCTCGCGCCACCGAGACGCACTGGAGCGACGCGACGGCGGAGCTGCGTACGCGCCGCGACCAGCTCAACGCGCTCGTGTCGGCGCTGCACCGGCGGCGCGAAAACGGCATGACGGCCTACGAGGCCTTCGGCCGCGTGGTGGCGGATCGCGACAGGCTGGCGGACGTGGGGCTCGCATGGCCAGCGGGCACGGCGCACACGCCGCAGCAACTCGCGGCGATGCGCGCGATGTGCGGCGAGCTGACGACGGCCTTGAAGGCGATCGGCGATCCGTCGGTCCATCCGCTGCGCGGCGTCGAACAGACACGCTGGACGCCTGCCTGGGTGCAGGACCTGCTGCGTCTCATCGCGACATTCCAACCTGCGCTGCTTGAGCTGCGACGCGCGACCGAAGCGTTCGCCGCAGCCATTGCCGTGCCGGCCGACACGTGGGACTTCGCCGACCTGCCGCAGTTCACGCTGCTTGCGGCGCAGCTCATGAAGCCTGAAGCGGCCGACGCCGCCCTGCTTCTCGGCGACGACGCCAGCGAGCGCATCCGGACGCTGCGCGCCATGTCCGACGTCTTGCAGCGGACGCGGGCGAAGATTGCCGAACTGGGCGCCGAATACGATCTTGGCGTCACGCGGCTCGATCTGCGCGCCCTGCAGGCCGATTGGGCGGAGGCGTGCGCGTCGAACTTCCTGTTCCGCTCCGCACGCCAGAACAAGGTGCGGCTGACGCTCGCGCCCTATGCCAAGAGAGGACCTGCTGAAGACCTCGACCGCGATCTCGTCGTGCTCCAGGACGTGGCCGCTCTACTCGGAGAAGCGGAGACGTTGCGTCCGGCCTTCGCGGACATGGAGCGCCTGTGGCGCGGCGTCGACACGGACGAAGCCGCCTTCGAGACGATGATGGTGTGGGCTGAGAAGACGCGCGCGGCGCTGCGCGCGTTTGGCGCACGAAGCGGCAACGCGGAGGCGCTGCGCGCGCATGTCATCATGCTCCTGAGCGAGTATGGCCACCTGTTCGGCGCCGCCGGAGAGGCGCGCCAGACGTTCCAGGTGTTGCAGAGCGCATGGCGAAGCGTGCGTTCCGCCTCTGCGGAACTCGTCTGTTGCATCGGCCTGGATCCGTCCGAGCCGCTGTTGCAGTTCCAGCCCGGCCGGCTGGAGGAGTTGATCGCGCGTACGGATCGCTGGAAGGGGAACACCAACAAGGCTCCGCAATGGGCTACCTGGCGGGCCGCCGCGCACGCCGCCCGCGGTTGCGGACTCGACCCGCTGGTCGACGCTGTGGAAGAGGGGCGCGTGCCTGGGCATCAGATCGTCGACGTGTTCGAATTCGCCTATGCCCGTTGGGTTGCGGAGACGATCGTCAACGACGACGCCTGCCTCAGCGGTTTTCTCGCGGAGCGCCACGACGCGTGCATTGAGGCCTTCGTCGCGGCGGACAAAAAGGTCTGCGACCTCGCGAAACAGATCGTGCGTGCGCGCATCGGCGGCACGATCCCGACGCAGACGAATTTCGGCAAGGATCCGGAATGGGGCACGCTGGCGCGCGAGATAAGCAAGAAGGCGCGGCACATGCCGCTGCGCTCGCTCTTCGGCCGCATTCCAACCGTCCTCACACAGCTCGCGCCGTGCGTGATGATGAGCCCGCTCTCCATCGCGCAATATCTGCCGCCCGACGCGAAACCCTTTGACGTGGTCATCTTCGACGAAGCCTCGCAGATCCCCGTGTGGGACGCCATCGGCGCCATCGCGCGCGGGACGCAGGTCGTCATCGTCGGCGATCCCGAGCAGTTGCCGCCCACGAGTGTGGGCCAACGCGCCGCGGACGAGCCGGACATGGATGACGGCGTGGTGGAAAGCCAGCAGAGCATTCTCGACGAATGTCTCGCGTCCAACATTCCCAGCATGCGCCTGTCGTGGCACTACCGCAGTCGCCACGAGAGCCTGATCGCCTTCTCCAACGCGAAGTATTATCGCGGCGAACTCGTCACGTTCCCCTCGCCCGTCACGAGGGACGATGCGGTTCGCTACGTCCATGTGGAAGGCGGCGTCTATGAGCGCGGCGGCGCCAGGGTGAACCGCAAGGAGGCGGAGGCCGTCGTGGCCGATGTCGTGCGGCGCCTCAGGAGTGCGAAGGAATCGATCGGCGTGGTCACGTTCAACGGCGAGCAGCAGCGACTCATCGAGAACCTTCTGGATCAGGCGCGGCGCAGCGATCCCTCGCTCGAACGCCATTTCGATCGCACGCAGACCACCGAACCAATCTTCATCAAGAACATCGAGAACGTGCAGGGCGACGAACGTGACGTGATCATATTTGTTGCTGTCGGGCCGGACCAGACGGGGCGCGTCACGGCGCAAATTTCATCCTTGAACGGGGAGGGCGGTCATCGCCGCCTCAATGTCGCGGTCACGCGCGCGCGGCGCGAGTTGGCGGTGTTCGCGACCTTGCGACCGGAACAGATCGACCTCGGGCGCACCGGGGCGCGCGGCGTGGTGGACTTCAAGCACTTCTTGGAGTTCGCGCAAAGTGGCGTCCGCGCCATCGCCGAATCGTTTGCCCCCACGGGCAGGGACGTGGAGTCGCCGTTCGAGGAGGCCGTTATGCGGGCACTGGAGGCGCGTGGCTGGGTGGTTCATCCCCAGGTCGGCGTCTCGTGTTTTCGCGTCGATCTCGGCGTCGTGCATCCCGATTACCCGGGACGTTATCTGGCCGGCGTCGAGTGCGACGGGGCCACGTATCATCGGTCCGCCACCGCGCGCGATCGTGATCGCTTGCGCGAGATGGTGCTCACCGGTCTCGGCTGGCGCATCCGCCGCATCTGGAGCACGGAATGGTGGATGGACGGCGCCGCAGCGCTGGAGAAGATCCACGCGCGGCTAGTCGCCGATCTCGAAGAAGACCGGAGGAGTCTCACCGTCGAGTCGCCGGGGCTTGTGGTCGAGGAGCCGGTCATGGATGATGAGGCGGAGGCGGCGGCAGTCGAGGAAAGCGTGCCGGTGGAGCCGGTTTCTGCGCCTGCAGCTCCACCCTGTGCGATCAATGAGCTCCCGGAGCCGATGGCGAAGGTGTACGCCCGTGCCGCCGAACCGGCCGCGGGGGCGGTCAGATCGCCTGCTGTTTCTCGCTACGAAATCGCTGATCCCGCATCTGTCTTCGCGCCGGAGGCCGAACGGTTCTACGACGCGGACTATCTTCCACGCTTGCGCGCCATGGCCGATCATGTGGTCGCCGTCGAAGGGCCGATCTACTTCGACGTGCTCGTCACGCGTGTGTCGCGCGCCCACGGCTTCCAGCGCGCCAAGGACCTGATCCGGGGCGCGATCCGTTCAGCGTTGGGCGAAGGGCGATTCGCTACGACGATCGACGGCGAGCGCGAGATCATCTGGCCGCAAGGGCTCTCCGCTGACAAGCTGCCGGATTACCGCGAGTCCGCCTCACGTCCGCATGTGGACATCCCGCTGCCTGAACTAGCTAGCCTCGCGGCCAGACTGCGCAGCCCCGGCTGCGACGACGAGGGTGCCGTGCGCAGGATGCAAGACCACTTTGGGCTCGGGCGGCTCGCAGCCGCGACGAGGGAACGCTTTAAGGCCGCGCTGCAGTTGTTGCTGGAGAGGAGCTGATACCGACCAGAAGGTCCCGGCACGGAAGGTTCGTCTGAGGCGCGTGGCGCGAACAGTCCTCGGCAGTTGACCGGTTCTGACCCGTGGCCGACTAAGGCAACGTCCGGTTCTACATGCTGCCCGACAAGCTGAAGAGCCTTGCGCGGGACGTCGCCGCGCAGACGGCCAGGCCGACCCTCACCTTGTACGCGCAGGGCCTGCTGTTCCGCGACGAGGTGGATTCCGCCCTTTCGGAGTCCTGGCATCCGCGAGAGTACGTTGCCATCTACGACCATCATCACCGGGCAATCCTGAACTCGATTCGGTTCGACCTGGAGACGAGAACAGTCCAGCCTCCACTTTCGGAGGTGATCGACGATATCGGTCTCGCTCCCGCGATCGACCGTCCCCTCCAACGGCGAGTGCACCCGCTCAGTGTCATCGAACTTGATGGAAACAGCCGAAGCGGGGTTCAGCTAAGTAATATTTATCCCCTGGTTTAGCTGCCACCGCGGTCAACCTGGGTGCACTCGCTTAATGCTGGGAAGCGGTAACGTCATCAATCTCTCGTCTTGGTAAGTCATGGCGCGAACGAATGGCGGCTTACGAGATGTGCATTGACGCATTTGAATGGCTGAGACGGGGGCGCGTTGCAGTCGAGGTATAGCTGCTCTCTAGATGGCTGCTTCCTAACCTCAGCGCCCAGAAGCGGTCAGGCATGAACCCACCCCACGATGGTCGGAGCAATCCGGTAAACCGTGTGTCAAAAGCGGCCATCCACGCTGCATCAGATGGCCGCTCAACGTCAGATTTCGGTTCGCTCCGCCAGAAGCAGCGCGTCCTCGACGTCGACGCCAAGATAGCGCACCGTGTTCTCGATCTTCGAGTGACCAAGCAGGATTTGGATGGCGCGGATGTTTCCCGTCGCCTTGTAGATCATTGATGCCTTCGTGCGTCGCAGTGAGTGGGTGCCGTACTCTTCTGGACGCAGACCGATCGCGACCACCCATTCGTCGACCAAGCGGGCATACTGCCTTGTACTCATGTGGCGTGAGTGATCGACCCGGCTCGGAAACGCATAGTCCTCGGCCGAGCCCCTACGTCGTTCGAGCCAAGTGAGAAGGCTGGCTCTCACATCGCTCGTGATCTCGAACTGGACGGGACGTCCGGTCTTCTGCTGAACGACGATCGCTCGGGTTCTGATTTCCGTTCCGGCGACGACATCGCGAATCCTGATCTTGACCAAGTCACACCCGCGAAGCTTGCTGTCGATTGCCAACAGTGCACGGTCCCGAACGCGTCTCTCGCGATCGAGGAAAAAGCGAATTGCCCAGATTTGCTTCTGGGTGAACGGCCGCTTGGGGGCGCGAAGGCGCTGGCGCTGACACCGTGAAATGACGGTGACGCCGTGGTTGAACGCAATTTTTCGGATGAATCAACCATTAGTGAAAAGCTGGCGGTTGATAGCCCGCGAGCTGGGGAAGAATTGATGGGGATATCGAGCAGTGCGGGCGCTGCGGGCACTGCGTGTGCTCGTAACAGCAAAAGCGCTCCGGATACCCTGAAGGATACCCCAGAGCATACTGATATCTCTCGTTCGGATTTAAGTGGTTCCAGAAGTGGCAGGAAATCAACTTGGTGCGGACGGCGGGGATCGAACCCGCACGGGAAGCCCGGAGGGATTAAGGGAGCTGCGACGTTGCAGTGCCCGGAGGACTTCAGCTCCTGCGGCTGGCAAAGGCGGCGGTGATGCAAGGGACAAATTCCTCCAGAAGCTTCTGCGAACGCGCCTTTGGATTAACGATCAGCTTGATGGCGAGCGGCGGCAGTTGCGGCACGGTGCGTATCGCTATCAATTGCCCGGCTTTCACCTCTTCTTCCAGCACGCAGGCGGGTGAACAAGCCAGTCCGAGGCCGTGAATCGCTGCGTTCTTGATGGCGACGGAATCCTGCATGTGCAACGCCACGCGGTATCTTCGGAGGCCTGCTGCGCGCAGTGTTTTCTCAATGAGATTGAAGAACTGGGACTCGCGCAAGCCGCCGATAAAATCGAAGTTTTCGAGCTCCTGAAGCTTCGCGCTTTTGCGGGCGGCGAGCGGATGACTGGGCGCTGCTGCGATCAACAGCGGCTCGGCCCCGATGGTGAGGCCATCCATATCCGCAGCCTGAGAGGTATCAAAGACGAGCGCGGCATCTGCTGCGCCTGTGCGAAGCAGGTTTAGCGCCGCTTCCTGCGTCTCGCCATAGACGCTCACGCGGGCCGTGCGCCGTCCTCGCAAAAATGTGGCAAGCATCTGTGGCAACAGGTAACTCCCGATCGCACGCTGCACGGCGATGGACAGCGTCTCTTCCGCGTCGGCGTCGAGTCCGCGGACAGCCTTCTGCAACTCGACGGATTTCGAGAGAACCTCACACGCATACTTGTAGAGCGCTTCGCCAGATGGGGTGATGACGTTTCTGCGGCCGCGGCTGCGGAGAAAGAGCGTTGAGCCAAGCTGAGTCTCCAGCGCGCGCAAATGCGCGGTGACAGACGGTTGCGCGATGCCAAGGTGATTGGCCGCGGCGTTGACGCCGCCGCAGTCCACTATTGTCCGGAAGATGTCGAGCCGTCTAAGGCTTGAACTCAGCATGGCTCCTCTCCCCCCAGACTAATAGCACATATCCTATTAGCCTGATAGCGCCTTAGCCGATTGTCAAGCAATGCCTCCTCAGCAGAAGATGGAGTTGGAAAAAGAACGGGGGAATCCTTGCTTTTCGTTGCGGTCGACATCGGCGGAACGTTCACGGACCTGGTCGCCTTTGATCAGGCCAGAGCGCAATTGTACTCAGCCAAACGCCTCACCACGCCTCGAAACCTCGTCGACGGGATTTTGGACTGCGTCAACGCAAGCGGCTTGAGTCTCGACAACGCTGCACAACTCATTCACGGCTCGACGGTGGCGATCAATACGCTCATCGAGCGAAAGGGCGCGAAGACTGCCCTACTCGTCACCAAAGGGACGCGCGATGTCTACGCCATCGGGCGCGGCAATCGGCCAGACGCCTACAATTTGTTCTTCACGCGCCCCAAGCCGCTCGTCGCGCGCGCTGCGATTTTCGAGATCGATGAACGCATGCTGGCCGGCGGCGTGGTGCGCACCAGCCTCGATACAACTGAGGTCGAAAAGCTCGCGCGCAGCCTGAAGGATGAAGGCTTTGAGGCCGTCGCAATCTGCTTTCTACATTCCTACGCGAATATCTCGCATGAAGAGCGGGCCAGTGCAGCCCTCCGCTCCGCATTCGATTTCTGTTACGTGACGGCGTCGCACGAGATCATGCGCGAATATCGCGAGTATGAGCGCATCTCGACGACCGCGGTGAACGCGTACATCGGGCCAAAGGTCAGCGGATACGTAGGCTCGCTCGATGGCGCTTTGCGAGAGCACGGCTTTCGCGGCGAGTTGTCTATCATGCAGTCGAATGGCGGAGTCATGTCTCCCGAAATCGCTGCCCGTCGCCCGGTCATGATGATGGAATCTGGCCCGGTCGGCGGCATTATCGCGTGCGCAGAAGTTGCTGGTGCGCTTGGCTTTGCGGATTCGATTTCCTTCGACATGGGCGGCACGACGGCGAAAGCGAGCCTCGTCCGCGCAGGCATGACGGGGATGGCCGAGGGTTATTACGTCGGCGGTTATGAGTCCGGTGATCCTGTGATGATCCCGGTCGTGGACGTTGTCGAAGTTGGCACCGGCGGCGGCAGCATCGCGTGGATCGATGAAGTGGGCGCGCTGAAGGTTGGGCCGCGAAGTGCCGGCTCCGCGCCCGGTCCAATCTGCTACGGGCTCGGCGGCGAACAGCCGACGATCACCGACGCGAATGTGGTGCTTGGCCGCCTTGATCCATCGACATTCCTCGGTGGCGAAATGAAGCTTGATCGGGAGGCTGCGCGCAAGGGCATTGAGGCCCGTATCGCCCAGCCGCTTGGTCTCGACGTCGAGGCGGCGGCACGCGCAATCGTTGATATCGCCGTTGCCAAGATGTCTCTGGCGGTGCGTCAGGTCTCGGTTGAGAAGGGTTATGATCCGCGCGATTTCGCGCTTGTTGCTTCAGGCGGCGCTGGCCCGCTGCACGCAGTTGCGATTGCACGCGAGCTCAGCATTCCGACGGTGGTCATTCCGTGGTTCCCGTCGCATTTCTCCGCTCTTGGCATGTTGATGGCGGACGAGCGGCACGATGCGGTGCGAACCTTTCCGGCTCGGATGGAGACGCTCGATTTCGTGGCGCTTGGCGCGGCGATTTCTGAACTTGAGGGCGCGCTGCATTCCATGGCGCGGCAGGATGGCGCAAAGATCGATCTCTTTCTGGACCTGCGGTACGTCGGGCAGGAGTTCAACCTTTCGGTTCCGGTCGCGCGCGATCAAATCGCGTCGCAGGACCGCATCGGCATCCGCGCCGGGTTCGACGCATTGCACAAGGCGCGTTACGAGCACAACGCCGTCAACGAGCCTGTTGAGATGATCAACGTCAGGCTCGTCGCACGCGCGCCGCGCGCCAAGCCTGCAATGCCGGCGGCTGGCGGCGCCAGCGCGCCTGTGCGCACAAGCGAAGTGATCATGTACGCTGGAGGTCCCGTCGCTTGTGTCGTTCACGAGCGCGCTTCGCTTCCCGCAGGCGCCGTCGTGCAGGGGCCCGCGCTCATTCAGGAATATGGGTCGACGACGGTGGTGTTTCCGGACGACCGGTGCGAAGTCGCCGCGACGGGCGAACTCGTCATTCAGCTTGGAGCATGAGGCGGCGATGATCGATCCTGTAACACTTGAAGTCATTCGCAATACGCTGCCGGCAATCGCCAACGAAATGGCCGCCGATTTGCAGCGCACCTCCTACAACATGATGATCTACGAGGTGTGCGACTTCTGCACAGCGCTGACCGACACGCAGGGTCGGTTGATCTCCCAGAATGTTGGCGGTGTTTCGCACTTTGTCGCCGACCTTGGCGTTATCATCGAGGATGTCGTTGCGCGCGAGGGTGTTGACGGATTCGCGCATGAGGATGTGTTCATCACCAATCATCAAAGGGTGGCGGGCCAGCACCTCAACAATATCGTGATCTACATGCCTATTCTCCATCGCGGCAAGCTCGTCGGCTTCGCGATGACGCGCGCGCACTGGATCGATGTTGGCGGGGCCAGCACCGGGCTTGGCGCGAGCCCGCTTGTGAGCGATCCGTGGTTCGAAGGTCTGCAACTGGATCAATTGCGGATCTACGAAGCCGGCAACCTCAACAAGACATTGTACGCAGTTATCCGCGACAACATCCGGTATCCGGAATCCTCAATGGGCGATTTGCGTGCCCAAATCGCGGCGTGCCGTCTTGGCGTGCGCCGTCTGATCGCACTTTACGACCGCTATGGCGTCAATGTTGTCGAACAGTCGATCGAAACGATCTATCGCGAAAGCGAAATGCGCTGCCGTAAGATCGTCGAAAGCATTCCTGACGGCGTCTACGAAGCTGAATCCTGGTACGATGACGACAGCGTCACGCCAAACGATCCGATCCGCATACATGCGAAAGTTGTTGTGGACGGGTCGGACATGACCATCGATCTGTCAGGTTGCGCCTCGCAGCGGCGCGGTGGCATCAACTCCCGCACGCTTGCGGCGGCGCGCGTCGCCTACAAGGCGCTCACTGAACCATCAGCTCCCGTGAATGAAGGTTCGTTCTTCGCGCTAAACACCATCATCCGGGAAGGCAGCGTGATGATGGCGCAATTCCCCGCGCCGATGGGCGGCTGGAGCCTCATCGTGCCTACCGTGGTCGACACGATTTTCAAGGCGCTGGCAGAGGCGGCGCCGGACCGTATTCCCGCCGCGCATCACGGCCTCCTCGGCGGTTCGATTGTCTTTATCGGCAAGGATCCACGCACAAATTCAAACTTCGTTCTGCAGAGCCTTGAGGGTGGCGGCTGGGGTGGACGGCCACACGGTGACGGCGAATCCGCCTCCGTTTCAGTCTGTCAGGGCAATGTGAAAAACTCGCCCATCGAGAGCATGGAAATCAAGACGCCGGTTGTTGTCGAGGAGCGCTCACTGCGAACGGATTCCGGCGGGCCGGGCAAGTTCCGTGGCGGCCTTGGAATCGATGTGAGAGTGCGCAATCTCGTCGAAGGCAGATGGAACATGTCCCGGCCGAGACGGCGCCTTTGTCCCCCTTGGGGTCTGCGTGGGGGCGGAGAGGGCGGCGGCGCGGAGTATTTCCTGAGACTGTCGGGCGAGGAGGAATTCGACTCCGTGGATCAGGTGATGCGGCTGGTGCCCGAAGATTCGCAGGTCATTATCCGCACGGGGGCGGGCGGCGGCTGGGGAGACCCGATGGAGCGCGATCCGCACGGCGTTCTGGATGATGTCCACTCCGGCTTTATCAGCGTCGAGGGCGCGTTGCGCGATTATGGGGTTGTGCTTGATCCACATAGGCGGGCGGTTGACCTGTCAGCTACACGCGCCGTGCGCGCTGCTCGCCGCGTCGCAGCGGAAGGGAGCAGGTCATGAAGAAGGACCGCATTACTACCGCCATCGAATGGCTCAAGGATGAGAAGCTTGATGGCCTGATCGCGTTCAATGACGGGCAGAATTCGTTTCTGGATTCGAACGCTGTGTATGTATTCAGTGGCGTGCGTCCCATAGGCCGCTCGGCGGTCATCATCGGCCGCGATGGTTCTTCGACACTCATCGTCGAACCAGTGTGGGATGAAGAGCGTGCGCGCGGCATATCGTTCACGACGCGAACGCGTGCGACTGAGAATCTCGTTCAAGCGTTATCTGAAGAACTTACTCATCATGGGCTCGCAGGCGCATCGCTCGCCGTGGTCGCGCTCGCCAAGCAGAGCCGTGCCCTTGATCGTTCCGTGCGGAGCCTTCTCGCGAGCGAACCGAGAGCGGCGGACACGCTTGCATCGCATCTTGCGCGCATTCGCAATGCGGAGGAACTCGCCGCCGTGAAGAAGGCGGTCTGGATAGCCGAACGCGGCTATGAGCGGCTTGTCGCATCGGCTCGTCCGGGAATTCGCGAGTTTGAACTTGCAGCCGATATTTATGTTTTCATGAAGGAGCTAGGGGCCGAGGACAACTTCCTGCTGATGAGCGCGTCTCAACACAATCTGGCCGTGCGCGCGGCGGGCCGTCGAATCTTGCAGGAAGGCGACATCATCCTTGGCGAGATTACGCCCTGCTTTCAGGGACAATTCGTGCAGATCTGCCGGACGACCGTGCTTGGAGACGCAAAGCCGGTATTCGCAGACAAGTATGCTCTTGTGCAGCGAGCAATGCGGCGCGGCATGGATGCAGCCGTGCCCGGCGCAACCATGGGTGAGGTGACGCAGGCCATGAATGATGTGTTCCGCGAGGGCGGATATGCCGATTATTGCCGCCCGCCTTACATGCGCGTGCGCGGCCATGGACTTGGGGTGACGTCGGATCGTCCCGGTGATGTTGTTGAGGATAGCGACGTCAAACTGGAAGAGGGAATGGTCTTCGTGATGCATCCTAACCAGTATATCCCGGAGACCGGCTATTTGATGTGCGGAGAGACGGTGATCATCTCGCACAATGGCGCCATCTCGCTTTCCGAGGCGGATGCCGAGCTCGACTTTGTGAGCGTTTGAGGAGGATGCCATGCTGACGGTTCACCCCTCGATTGTATTAGGCTCCTACCTCTGGGATGAAGAGCGTCTGCCGCGCGACGAGTTTGACATCCGGATGGACACGATCCGGTCCGCCATCAAGGAGCGCGGATGGGCTGGCGCGCTCGTCTACGGCGATGCGCGCGAACATGCGGCGCTCGCCTATTTCAGCAATTTCATCCCGCGCATGCGTTGGGCCATGGCGCTGTTTCCCGCACAGGGAGCGCCCGTTCTCCTGGCGTCGATGAGCTCGCGCGATATGCCGGCGATGCGCACGATGACATGGTTGCCGGACGTCAAATCCGGCTGGGAATGGCGCTGGTTTGACGAATGGGTGGCGAGCCTGCCCACTGATGGCAAGCTGGGCGCCATTGGCCTTGAGTTGATGACGCCGCTTTTGTTCGGCTCTGTTTCGCGCAGCATCGAGGACCGCTTCGAGATAGAAGCGGCAGATGAATTGCTGACGGAAGCGCGCAGTCGCCATCGACCCCGCGAGATCGCGGTGATAGGCGAAGCCGCACAAACAACGAAGCTTGCTGAAGCTGCGATCATCGAAGCGTGGCGTGGCGGCGCGGACGTCGAACGTGCGGCGCTTGCCGGTGAACGCCGCGCCAGAAGCGCCGCAGCACAGGACGTGCGCACACTCGTCAGCCGTGACGGTGGCTTGACCATGCAGCCTTATGCCGCTCGGTTCGAGGATCGGCCCGCCAACCTGCTCGTCTATGTTGCAGTCAAGCATCTCGGCTATTGGTGCGAGACGTTTGTGGCGCCGGAGGCGTTGCCGGCTCTTCGCGTAGCTTGCGATGCTTCGCTCGACAAGCTCATCGAAGGGATGCGACCGGGGGAGCGGCTCTCGACGCTGGCGTCTCATGCACAGGCCGCGCTTGAAGGGCGCCCACTTCATCCTGTGTTGAGCGGGCGCTTTGGTCGACGGGTAGGGCTGTCGCTGGACGAGGGCTGCGAGATAACCAGCGACGCCGACGGCGTGATTGAGCCGGGACTTGTCTATGCCCTGCATTCCGGGGCCATCGATGGCGCGTCGGGGTGCATATCATCCGCTGTCGTGCTGGTGCGGGAAGGTGGCACGGAGGTCATCTTCCGGTCGAGCGGAAGGCAGTAAGCGATGCATTCGGCGCTTCGCACAGAAACGATCTCTTGAGGTGAGTGAAAGTTGCGATCAGAATGAATGTCGAAACGAGCAGACAAGGCTCGTCTCGGAGCGTCCAGAAGAAAAGCGCAAAAGCATGGCGGCGGCGGACTGATGAGCAGGTCGTCGACCGCGTGACAAAAAGAGAAGGGAGGAAGCAATGGCAATGAACACACCAGGTTTGCTGACCCGGCGGAACATCCACGCGGCGTTGGTCCTTGCTGCTGCGATATTGACCACGGGTTCTGCCGCATACGCGCAGGATGTCGTGCGCGTAGGCAAGACGGCCTCGAATGCGTTGGCTTTCTCGCCGCCGGAAATTGGCGCCGCCAAAGGCATTTGGGAAAAGCACGGCCTGAAGGTTCAGGTGCAGCAATATGCCGGCGACGCGCGCATGCAGCAGGGCATGATCGCAAATGAAATTGACTTCGGTCTCGGCAGCGGTCCGTCCATGGGCTTCATCGCGAGGAAGGCGCCGATCATGACTGTGGGCGTCATCGCAGATCAGCCGCTCAGCATGGGGCTCATTACCGGGAAAGACTCAAAGTACAAGAAGCCCGAGGATTTGAAGGGCTCTCGCGTTGGCATCACCACCAACGGATCGCTCACCTATTGGCTTGCGCGCGAATTGTCTCGCCGCATGGGATGGGGGCCGGATGGTATTCGCATGGTGCCGCTGGGCTCCATCACGGGCCAAATCGCCGGCTTGAAGAGCGGGCAGGTTGATGGGTTCATCATGTCCGCCTCGGTCGGGTATATGCTCGATGAAAAGAATGAGGGCGAGGTCATGCTGCACTTTGGCGACATGATCCCGGACTTCCATACCCATGTGGTTTTCGCCAACAACCGCATCGTGAAGGACAAGCCTGACGTCATCAGGCGCTTTCTCGTGGGCTGGATGGAGACGGTCGAGTTCATGCGCACGAACCCGGAGGAAGCTATCGTGCTGGCTTCGAAGGTTACGGGCATTCCGGTCAACATTCAGCGGCAGGAGTTCGGCAAGGTGATGCCGATGATGTCGAAGGACATGCGCTTCAAGGAATCCGCGCTTCGTCTCATTGTCGATTCTTTCCAGGAACTGAAGATTCTCGATTTCAAGCCCGACCCCAAAACGCTTTACACGGAAGAGTTCCTTCCGACCGCCAAGCGGTGAACTGCTTGCTGGAGGGGACTTTGGAAGGGGAAGCATTGATAAAGGTAGACGATGTGCGGCACGCCTTTCTTTCGAAGACAGGCGAGGAAGAGGTGCTCGCGCTCGACGGCATCAACATCGACATAGCGCGCGGCGAAATGGTTTCGCTGATTGGACCCAGCGGCTGCGGGAAGAGCACGTTGTTGAACGTCGTCGGCGGCATGATCGCGGCTTCGCAGGGGCACGTCCTGATCGGCGGAACACCTGTGAAGGGGCCTCGTCCCAAAGACGTCGCCTACATCTTTCAGGAGAGTGCCCTGCTGCCCTGGGCAACAATTCTCGACAACATTAAGGTGAGTCTGGAATTTCAGGGTGTGCCACGCGCGAGCCGCGACAAGATTGCACGAATTTCTCTGACCGCGGTTGGTCTCGATGCTTTCGGCGATTCCTATCCGCATCAATTATCGGGAGGAATGAAACAACGCGCCGCGCTGGCGCGCGCCTTGAGCCTTCGTACCGACATTCTTTTGATGGACGAACCCTTTGCTGCGCTCGACGAACAGACTCGCATGATCTTCTCTGAGGATCTGTCACGCCTGCTCGCAAACGAACACAAGACGATCGTGCTGGTTACGCACAGCCTCGCTGAAGCGGTCTTCCTCTCCGACCGGATATTTGTATTCACGTCGCGGCCGGGGCGCATCAAGGCAGTTTTGAATGTCGACGAACCGCATCCGCGTATCCCCACGTTCATGACATCGTCGAAGTTCAACGATCTGCGCAATCGCCTCTACGAACTTCTGCGTGACGAGGTTCTTGCAGCAATCGGCAAAGACCGGCAGGGGCTCGCATGAGCGGCGCGTCATCAGCTGGGCAGGCGCTCACTTTGCGTCTCAGCAAATCGCAGAAGCGCCTGAGCCTACTCGTCAAGATTGGCGTGCTCGTGGCGCTTCTTGCGATCTGGCATCTCGTGACAGTCGATGAATTTGTGAGCCCGTTCTTCCTGCCAAAGCCTGATGAGGTGCTGCGTGTATTCTTCAACATCATTGTGACAGGTCAGGCCTGGCCAGACCTGAAGGTGACATTGTTTGAATTTGCGCTTGCCGGGCCGATCGCCGTCATCGCCGGAGGCGCCGTGGGCTTCCTTATCAGTCTCACGCGGTATGGAACGCGCGCGTTTGAGCCGATCGTGTCGAGCGTTTACGCTATTCCGATCATCATCTTCTATCCGGTCTCGGTGATGGCGCTGGGCATTGGCCCGGAATCGAAAATAGCGCACGGCGCGCTCTTCGGATTTTTTCCGATGTGCCTGAGCACTATTCAGGGCTTCTCTCGCGTCGATCCTTTGTATATCCGGCTTGCCCATTCCACCGGCGCATCCAAGTCGCAATTGTTCTGGCGCATCATGTTGCCGGCGGCCGCGCCGACCATTCTCACAGGCGTGCGCCTGGGTCTCATGCTCTCCTTCCTCGCAATCATCGGCGGCGAAACAATTGCCTCGCTCGAAGGAATTGGACACCGGATAGTCTGGTACGCAGAGGGCATGCAGACGGGTAACATGTTCGCCTACATTGTGTTCGTCATCATGGTCGCGGTCCTGATGAACACGGCGTTGTCATTTCTCGAGATCCGCAGGGGACGCCAATGATTGCGGCTCCTCGCAAGCTGCCTGCTCCATGGGTGTTGCGCACGTTCGTTGTTCTGATTCTTCTGCTTGTGTGGGAGATAGCAGGGCGACATGGTAGCCAGTTGCTGTTCAGTCCGCTGAGCAAGGTTCTCACGTCGGGCTTGCAGATATTTGCAGAAGCTGAGGTTCTTGAGGCGTTGAAGACCACTGCATGGATATTGGTGGTTGGCTTCGTGCTATCGGTCGCCATCGGTCTCGTGCTGGGTCTCACTGTGTCGATGAGTCGATTCACGTATCAGACGTTTCTTCCGGTCCTCTTGTTACTTTATGCGATACCGCAGATCACGGTTCTGCCTTTGTTCGTGCTCTATTTCGGTTCTGGTCCGGCCTCGAAAGTAGCGTTCGGCGTAAGCCATGGAATGTTTCCCATTGCCGTCAGCGTGATTGCGGGGGTTCAGGGCATCAAGCCGTTGCTTGTGACGAGCGCGATTTCGATGGGCGCGAGCCGTTGGCAGATCTTTCGACGCATCACGCTGCCGTACCTGACTCCAAGTCTCTTCACGGGTATGAGACTCGCATCAACGGCGACGTTGCTCGGCGTATTGCTGGCCGAGTTGTATGTGTCTGCTGGTGGAATTGGTCACCTTACGCGACGGTTCGGCGAAAACTTCCAGCCCGACAAGCTTTATGCGCTCATCGCCGCCTTGTCGCTCATGGCGATCCTGATCAACGAGACTATGCGCATGTTAGAACGCCGTTATAGCAGGTGGCTTTGAATGGATGAGGTGAGTGACCCCAGGTCGCACAACGCACATGAGCACGGTCATGGAGGACATGCCCATGCGGTCGTTGACCATTTAGCGAGCGACGACATTCACATGCCGCTGGTGCGGGTTGCGCTTGATCCAGACTTGATGAATACGCTCCATGTTCATGAAGACGATCTTGTTCTCGTGACCACTGATCGCGGCCGCACTTTGATTGGCCGCGTCGCCGCGCTGGATCAGGCCCTTAGGGGCAGGGGTGTCATTTGTCTTGATCGTTTTGGCCGGCAATCTCTTAAGGCGCACCTCAATGAGGAGGTGCGCATCGAGAGTGCGGCGAATGAAGAAATAGATCAGGTCGTTCTGCGCCCCGGGACCGATGTTTCACTGGCGCACGATCTCACCGCGCATTTTCGGTCTCTGCTAATTGAATGCCGTACGCCCGTGGCGACTGGCGCTGTTCTTTACATGCGTTTTCCGGGGTCGCAGGCTGGGACGACGTATGAGGTCGCGCCGCTGAAAGGCCCGGCGGGTTACGTGGGTCCGAACACACGTATCCTGATTGACCAGTTCAATTCCCATGTGCCCGAGGGCGTGTTCGACGTTACGTTCGAAGATGTGGGCGGGCTATCTGCGCAAGTTCGTATGGTGCGTGAGCTTGTTCAATTGCCATTGCGCTATCCGGAAGTTTATCGGCACCTTGGCATTACGCCGCCACGGGGTGTGATCCTTTACGGTCCACCCGGATCAGGAAAAACGCATCTGGCGCGGGCGGTGTCGAATGAAGTCGATGCGCGCTTTTATTACCTCAACGGCCCGGACGTCATCGGAACCTACACGGGTGAAACCGAGGCGAACCTGCGGCGCATTTTTTCGGAAGCGAGTCATCACGCGCCCTCGATCATATTTATCGATGAACTGGACGCAATCGCGCCCAAGCGTGGTGAAACAGGCTCGCATTCGGACACGCGCGCGGTGACGCAATTGCTGTCTCTTATGGATGGATTGAAGCGAGTTGACTCCGTTGTCGTGCTCGCCACTACGAATCGGGTTGATTCAGTCGATACGGCTTTCCGCCGTCCCGGCCGTTTTGATCGTGAATTGTTCATCGGTGCGCCGGACGCTGCCGGCCGTCGCGAGATTCTGACGATCCACACGCGAGAGATGCCGCTGTCTGATGTAGCGCTCACCCATCTCGAAGAGGTGGCGCGGCGTACGCACGGATTCCTTGGCGCTGACCTGATGGAATTGTGCCGGGAGGCCGGCCTCGGTGCGATGCGACGGCACATGGTATCGTTGAGCGATCATCGAAGCGCGTTCCAGATCTCCGCGTCGGAACTGAGAGTGACAGAGAAGGATTTCGATGCCGCGTTGGGGCGGATCAAGCCTTCGTCGCTGCGCGATTCCTTCATGGCTGCTTCCGACGTTTCATGGTCGCAGATCGGTGGCCTGTCCGCGCAGAAGAAGCGTCTGCAGGATGCAATGTCGCTCGCGCTCCGGCAGCCTGAGTTTTTGCATGCAGCTGGCCTCAGCACGCAGGCCGGTGTCCTGCTGCACGGTCCTTCGGGCGTTGGCAAGACGATGATTGTGAAGGCGCTTGCGAACGAAAGCGGCGTCAATTTCATCTCTGTGAATGGACCAGAGATTTTCACCAAGTGGCTGGGTGAGTCCGAGGAGGCCATTCGCGAAGTATTCCGACTAGCGCGGCAGGTAGCGCCGGCGATTATATTTTTCGATCAACTCGAGGCGATCGCACCGGTGCGCGGCAGTCACGAAGGTTCGATGACGACGGAACGTGTTGTCAGTCAATTGCTGGCGCAACTTGACGCGCTCGAGTCGGGTTCGCAGATACTCATAGTAGGTGCCACCAATAGAGTGGAACTGATCGATCCATCTGTTGTGCGTACAGGGCGGTTTGGCCAGAAAGTCTTCGTGCCAATGCCCGATGAAGCGGCACGGCGTGAAATCCTCGCGGTAAGCCTGCACTTGCCCGGTCTTGGACCGCACCCGGACGTAGATTCTATTTTTTCAGATCTTGCCGAATTCATCCGAAACTTTTCGGGCGCCGAGATCAGGGATCTATGCGACCGCGCGAAGCTCGTCGCGTGCGAACGGCGCGGTTTTGCTGAGCTCGCCCATCCAGACGTTTCTGATTTTCGAGCGGTGTTTACGAGCTACAATGAAGAAGCAAACAAAGTAACAAGGGAGGAACAGCAATGAAGCGCAGTCACATGCGGGCAGCAGCCATCGCGGGATCGATACTGACGATTGCGATGTGCTCGGGCGTTCAGGCGCAAAGTGTCGACGACTTTTTTCGGGGTCGCAGTATCTCGGTCATTATCCCGAATGCGCCGGGTGGTTCATTCGATCTCTACGGTCGTCTGGTGGCGCGTCACATCGGGCGCTTCCTTCCCGGCTCGCCGGGCACGGTGCCGCAGAACATGCCGGGGGCGGGTGGAATGGTTTCCGCGAACTGGCTCTACGAGATCGCACCGAAGGACGGATCAACCGTCGGCATTTCCGTTCCGAATATTGCGCTTGCGCACGTGCTTCAGGTCGGTCCCATCCGCTATGACGCTCGGAAGTTCAACTGGATTGGGCGCATAGTTTCACCAACGGCAACGCTCTTTACGTGGCATACCGCGACGACCAAAACGATCGCGGACCTGCGTAGCAGCGAGACGCTGATCGCGAGCACCGGCCCTGCAAGTCAGGCAAACATCACCTCGCAGATGATGAACGGTGTCGCAGGCGCCAAGTTCAAGATCATCGCCGGGTACAAGGGCACCAGCGACGCGATCATCGCGCTTGAGCAGGGAGAGGTGCAGGCGGCGATCTTCCCGTGGACCTTCGTGAAGGGATCGCGGCCAGACTGGGTCCGCGACAAGAAGGTGAATATCGTCGCTCAATACACACGCCGCCCAAATGCGGATCTCCCAGGGGTTCCCTCCATCTTCGATCTCGCCCAGACGGATGAGCAAAGACAGATATTTTCTATGTTTTTCGGTCCCGACGAAATCGGTCAATCATTGATGTATCCTCCTGGAGTGGATGACGCGCGTGTGAAGGCGATGCGCGCGGCGTTCGCGGCAATGATCGCGGACAAGGAATTCAACGCCGACGCGCAGAAGATGAAACTCGATCTCAGCACTGCGACATGGCAAGACTTGCAAGCGTCAGTCGAGGAGGCGTACAAAGCGACGCCTTCGCAAATCGAAACAGCCAAGAAATACTACAAGTGAACCGTTGGAGAAGCGCATGACATCCGCCCGGCCAGAACTGGAAGGACGAAACCTTTGGGATGAGCTGATGGCGCTTCGCGATCAGCAACGCACTGAGCGCTCCAATGGCATTCAAGTTGTCAAGCGCAAGGATTTGCCGGCAGAACTCAATTCGCACGGCATGATGCGCTGGTACATGCATCCTTTCATCAAGGACATCGTGCTGTCCACCCTGTCCATTCACGAACAGGAGATTCCACCCGGCAGCCGCTCCGGGAGGCTCAAGTTTCAGGGTGGACAGATCATATTCGTCGTGGAAGGCAGCGGTTACACGACGATCGATGGTGTGAAATATCCATGGAAGGCGCGTGATGTTGTGAACCTTCCACTTAAGCGGGACGGTATCGTCGTCCAGCATTTCAATTCTGACGAAAAGACCGCTGCGCGTATTCTCGTCGTCGAGCCAAACCTTTACGCCGCCACGAGCGTGGACCGCGGTTGTGGATTGGAGCAACTCGAGGCATCCCCCGATTTTACAAAGCGCGACGCGCGACAGGAGTCTTGAATGGCCGACCTTGAGCGGACCCGTACGCGTGAGCGGGACCCGGGCGCGATGACACCTTACGATATTTTCATCCGAAGCCGACTCGAGTTCCTGGAGCGCCAGAACACGGGGCAGGTCGTTGTTCGGCCTGAGGATCGTGAATATTTCAACACAAAACAGGGCAAGCTGCTCTATTATATTAACGCCGAAATTCACAAGAACACCTGCTTGCAGGATTGGCGCGTCTTCACCCACAGCCTCATCTCGCATTCGGGAAAGCACCGGCATCAGGGCGGCCTGGTCATCTACGTCATTGAGGGGACAGGCTATTCTGTCGTCGACGGAGAGCGGGTTGACTGGGAGGCGGGGGATCTTTTGCTGCTGCCCATCAAGAAGGGCGGCGTCGAGCATCAGCACTTTAACTCCGAGCCCGGGACAGAGTGCCATTGGGTGGCGTTCTCCTACATGCCGTTCTTCGATTACAACGCTTCAGAATTCACCCAGGTGGACGTTTCGCCCTTGTATAAATAAGGTGAAGCCTTCGTTGGGACAGTTTGAAATCTATTCTGCTCCAAGCGTCGTTGCCTATTGACGGGGCTGCGCGCAAGTTCATCATAAGGTCAGCAAGAGCGGTGGCTAAGCCAAGCTCCGCGCAGAGGTCAGGGAGCCGACAATGCATATCATCGACTCGCATTTTCACTGGCGTCCCCGGTCGCTGCTCGAATGGGCGTGTAAATCGAAGGGCTATCCCCGCGCTGAGCGCGATGGCCGCGGCGGCTACGTGTGGATGATTAGGGAGGGTTATTCGGTCAAGATTCGGCCCGACCACCCAGCCTGGGCGCCGCTGGAAAATCAGCTCGCGGATATGGATGCGTTGGGACACGAGATTGATGTCGTGTGCACGATCGGTCCGCTGTCCGTCTATTTCTCGGAGTTGGAGCCCGAGGCGGGGCGCGAGGCCGCCATGTTATGGAACGAGGAGATGGCGGCGGCGCAGCGGCGTTATCCGGGCCGCTTCTGGGGCACGGCCGCCATCCCGCTGAAGGATACGAAAGTCGCCATCGAGGTTCTGGAGCACGCAATCGAGAAGCTCGGCTTGTTCGGCGGCAATCTGCCGGGCAGCGTTGGCATCGACCCGCGCATTGACCATGAGCGTCTGTGGCCGTTCTACAAGCGCGCCGAAGAATTGGGTGCACCGCTATTCCTGCACCCTACGGACGCGGTTTTTGCGGACATCCTCGAAGGCTACAACGACACCTTGCATTTTAGCTTAGGGCGTGTGGTCGAAGTGAGTGTAGGCGCCGCGCGCCTGATTCTATCGGGCCTGATGGAGCATTGCCCGAATCTGAAGATCATGCTGTCTCATACCGGCGGCGCGTTGCCCTACCAGTCTGGCCGCATGGACAAGAATACGAAGGCCGCCAATCTGCCGCGCCCGGCGAGCGAATACATCAAGCGCATGTATACCGACACCGTGTCGCCGCACGCCGCCGGCATTAAGTTCGCGATCGAGTACTACGGAATCGATCACGTGATGTACGGTTCGGACTATCCCTGCTGGGAGCCTTCGGAGGCGCTGCGCCTCATCAATGAGATCGAGCTGTCGGAAGAGGATCGCCAGAAGCTGTTCGTGGGTAATGTTCGCCGCATCTTCGGTCTTCCGCACATGAACGGTTCGACGCTTATGAAGGAGCAGAAGCACACTGGCTCCGTCGCCGCCGAGTGATTGAGCAGTTCTGATTGTGACGCTGCTCGAGAAATTAGCCGACTTCGTGTGCGGCTCGGACATGAGCGTTCTGGAAGCAGACGAGCGGGATGCGTTGAGAGCGCATGCCGCAGATGCTGCGGTTGCCCTCGTCGCCGGAGCGCGGTCGCCAGAAGGGCGTCAATTACTGGCGTTCGCGGGGTCGGGCGCCACGCCAGACGAGCAGGCGGGACTTGCTGCGGCGATCATCCGCAGCACTGAAGTTGACGATATTCATATCGAGTCCTGCGTGACGCCAAGCTCCATCGCGATGCCGGCTGCGCTGCTCACGCATGGAGGGAATTTCCGCGAGGCTGAAGACGCCGTGCGGATCGCAGTCGAACTCAGCGTTCGCTTGGGGCTCGCAATCGAAGGGCCACGCGCCCTTTATCGAGGTTTGTGGCCCACGTGTTTTGCTACGCCGCTAGCTGTAGCAGCGGCGCTTTGCAGGATGCATCGGCGGGATCGCGCGAGGACTGTGCACGCGCTTTCCATGGCGCTGATGATGTCGAGCGGCCGCATCGGTCGTTTTGCCGGCGAACCAACTGGCCGCTGGATCGTGCTCAACGCGGCTTTCGCAGCCGGCCTGCGCGCTTACGCTTCGGCCGCGCAAGGTTACAAGGGCGATCCATCGTTACTTGACGGGCCTTGGTTGGAGAATGCCATCGGCGCCGTCCCCCAAGCCGATCTGCTTACGGACGATCTTTCACGTTCGATCGCGATGAGCGGCCTCGGGATGAAGCCGTTCTCGACAGCGCGGCAGGCGCTTTCTCCAACGCAGGCTTTGCAGGACCTCATCAGCGAAGGTCTCGACCCGCACGCGATCGATTCTATCGATGTTCGTGTGCCTGAAGCCTACGCGGGGATGATTTCGCGGCCGCTCGCGGCGTGGCGATCATCCGGCTATTCCAACGCTGGTTTTCAGATGGCGCTCGCAGCCCTCAAGCCGGCCCATCTGCTCGATCTTGATCGTTCAAGCGTCATGCAGGACGCAGAACTGCTGGCCTTTGCGCGCAAGGTCCAGGTGAAGGCAGACCCGCTCCTTCAGGAAGATTTCCCACGTCGATGGCCCGCGGAAATAGAAGTTCGCTGCGGCGCGCAAGTGTTGCGTCGCAAGGTGGTCTCGCCGCGCGGTGATGCCGCCAACCGTCTTTCGCGGGACGAGATTGCGGCGAAAGCCGCCGCGTTGTTGGATGGTTTACAGGCTTTACCCGATAAAGCCCGCGCCGTCTCGATACTCATGCGCACACTGGATGAGCCAGAGGCAGCAGTGGCGCTGATGCGTCAGGCGCTTGCCCCGAGCGCCTGAGCAACGAATTCAACTCACTTCGTTACGGACCGGGCCCGCTCAGCCAAAGCAGGTGGCAGGCTGGCGATCCCTTCAACCACCTTCTGCAATTCTTCCCCAGACAGCGGATCAAGTTCGAGTCCGGCCTTTTTCATGTCTGCAACGAACTTCGGATCGACGACTGTCTTTTGAAAAGCGGCACGAAGCGCTGCCACGCGTTCTGCAGGTTGTCCGGGCGGGGAAAGAACGGAACGTCCTATACGCGCGCCGCTCACCATCATTGCCAACAGCTTTCGCTCGTCTTCGTTGCGCGCAAGATCAACTAGCGTTGGCACGTCCGGGAGGTCAGCGTGGCGTTCTTCTCCCATCTGAAGCAACAGGCGCAGTTTTTTCTCCTCGAGAAGTTGAACGTTCTCTGCACGCAGTGCAGACCATGGTTGTGTCAGGGCGTGGATTTCCTCACGTTGCATGGCGATGCGAGCTTCGCTGGTGCCTTTGTAGCCGGTAATGATTTGTAACTTCAGCCCGAGCTGATTCTTCATCAGTGCTGACAACATTCGTGAGCTCTGGCCTGAAGACGAAACGATGAGCTCTTTTTCAAAAGCGTCCTGTATTTTCTGCACTGGCGCGGTGTGCCACGAGTAGAGAATTGCGGCATTCGATGCGATGCGACCAATCCAGTTGAACTTGCGTACGTCGCTTTTGAGGCGATCCGGCTCCAGCAATTGTTGTGTCGGAAGCGATTGGTCGATCATGCCAAGTATGGTTCCGTCGCGGGGTGCGACGTTGTAGATATGATTTGCCGCACGAATTCCGCCTGCGCCAGGCATGTTCTGGACAATGACGTTTGGCGATCCGGGAATCTGACCGCCTATTCCCCTTGCAATAGCGCGCGCGTAGTGATCGTAGCCACCACCGACATCGAAGCCGACGGTAAGGGTTATATCCTTGTTCTTGTAGAAGTCCGCAATGGGATCGGCGGTTGCGCCAGTGGCGCCCAGAAACGCCGAAAAAATTGCTGCAGATGCAGAGCGAAATTTCATTGGTTCGTCCCTCCCGATGGTCGGCTTTTTATCTAGGCCATGTGCAGCAGGCAGTTCTGTAAAACGTGGGTAACATGCCGTCGCAGCTCCCCATGGGCAATGGTATATCAGGCTATCAAGGCAATAGGCTTTCGCCTATTTCAGAAGCTATAAGCCCGATGTCCGATATCGCTCGGCGGCACGCGAGATCCAGCACGACAATGTCCTTTTCAATTTTCGCGCTTGACGCTCATCGCCTGTCGAAGGCGTGCCGCGAGGGCAGGTGGCGTTGCGACTGTGCGCTGAACGAGAGCGGTGAGCTCGCTGCTGGAAATAGGCTCCATGGACGTCTGGTCAGACACTTTTGCGGCCTCGGCCCTGAAGGCGGCATCTACTACGGTGCTTGCGAAGGCTTTTCGAAGTATCTCAAGACGGTCGGCGGGCGTTTGCGGCGGAGCGGCGAAGGGTTGTCCGACCGCGGACGTGCTCGCAACGACTTCGAAAATGCGTCTTTGTTCTTCGTTGGATGCAAGCTCCATAAGCAGCGGCACCGATGGCAAGTCTGGATCTTTCTTCAGTCCAAACTGCACAAGCGGGATGATTTTGCCTTCGCGCACCCAATCAGACGCCAGTGATTTGTATGCAGGCCAGGTGGTGTTCGCCTTGCCGCTGACCTCGCCACGTTCGATCGCCATGTTGATTGTCGCGCCGCTGTCGTAACCGGTGACGATTTTGAACCTGGTTCCCAGAAGCGAGTTGAGCAGCGCAACGTGGCCAGCGAAGTTTCCACCCGCTCCCGTGGCGCCCATGGCGACTTCGATCTTCTTGGCGTCTTCTATCGTCTTGACGCCCGCTGAAATATGCACCGCCACCTGTGGCGTGTCTTGCGGGATGGCGCCCAGCCAGGAGAACTCCTCCGCGCGGGATTGAATGCCGGGTTGCTCGACGACCTGGTAGAAGGCGATCGCGTTGTTGAAGGTGCCAAGAACAGTTCCGTCTTTGGGAGCGACGTTGAATAGATAATTTGCTGCTCTAAAGCCAGATGCGCCAGGCATGTTCTGCGGCGTCACCACAGGCTCGCCGGGAATGAAGCGACCGATGTGGCGCGACACAAGCCGACCGAAGAAATCGTAAGCAGCGCCAGGACCCGTTGCAATAATAAGTTGAATATTCTTACCTCTGTAGAAGTCGTCGGAACGGGCGTCCGTCGCTCCGATTGCAATTAATGCGGCTCCGAGCGCGCCGATCAGGTTGCTGCGCATTTTCTGGTCTCCCGTCCAAACCAAGACGTGTTCATGGAATCTCAACGCGAAGGTGAACTAGTTGGATTTGTTCAAGTCGCGGATTTGCTTCACGATATCTGACGGAGCGTTGTACGCACGCAGCATGATCTGTTCGAGCTCTTCGCCGGTAGTTGGATCGGTGCATTCGAGATTTAACTTCGCGCACTCAGCCAGATAGCCCGGACTGCGGACGGTTGCAGCAATCGCGTGCCGAAGCGTCGCGATACGATCCGCAGGCACCTCCGGCGGCGCCACCATCGGACGGCCGACCGCAAGAGGCGCAGAAGCGACCGCCATGATGTCGCGCTTCTCCGGCGAGTCCTTCAACAGGTTATCTGCGAAGGGCACATTCACATTTGCGAGCTCCGGGTGGGGCGCCTGCCCGAAGTGCAAGATCATCTTGATCTGCTTGTCGGCGATCCAACCGGGTTTCACTGCCTTCAGGCTCGACCAGAATGCTGATGGATAGCCTTCGTTCTCACCGCGCTCCATTGCGATAAAGGCTTCGCTTTGTCCGGGGTAGCCGGCCACCATGCGAATGTTCAGATCGAACACTTTTGCTAGCACGCGGGCATAGAAGGCGGGTGTGGCATTCAGGCCGCCAGAGACGCCAAGAATGAGCCCTTTCTTTCTTGCGTCCTCCAAAGAATCCACGGGCACCGTGTGCCACAGGATCAGCACGCCTACGTCCTTGTTGGGACTGCCAAGCCAGTTGAACTTCTTGATTTCGAAGCGTGCCTTCACGTCGCCGTAGAGTGGCTGGAAGAGGGCGCTGTTCTGCACCATCCCGATGCTCAAGCCATCTCGCGAGGCGACGTTGAAAAGGTGGTTCGCCAATGTCACGCCGCCCGCGCCGGGCATGTTCCTCGCGATGAAAATTGGCGCTCCGGGCATGTGCGGACTGATGTGCCGCGCGATCATCCGGGCGGAAATGTCATTGCCGCCGCCTGCTGTCGACGAGATCAGAAGTTCGACGCGCTTGTCCTTGTAGAATTCGGCGGCAGGCTGCGCCTGCGCAGGAATCAACGAGGCGGCAATGATGGCGGTCATCAGACCTGAAGACATGAGTCCCGTACGCATTTTTCCTCCCCCTCATCTTGATTTGGCTGCATTAGAGTACCAGGGGGACGATGACGTCAACTTGCTGTTTTGCGTCGCGACTTTATGGAAAGAGAGTGTTGCTTGCCGTCCGTGAGGCTAGGCGCCATTGAAAAGCGTTGCGCAAGAAAATGAAGTAACATCTTCGCTTTTTCCGGTAAATTATCGTGCGACGGGTAATAGACGCGCATCAACTGACGCGACGGGACCGTGCCGTCGAAGAGTACCCTCAGCCGTCCAGCTTTGATTTCGTCACGCACCACATAAAGCGGCACGCGCACGATGCCGATACCCCCGAGCGCGAGCTGCGCCAGCACCTCGGAATTGTTTGACTTGAACGTGCCCTGCACACGCACGAGCTTTTCACGAGCGCCACTTTTGAACGGCCATTCGCGTGGATTGAACAATGTGTGCGACAAGCAATTATGGTCGCGCAACTGCTCCGGGCGAGCGGGAACCCCGTTTTCCTGAAGGTATTGCGGCGAAGCGCAAACGACATATTCGACCAGCCCCAGCTCGCGCCACGCAGTACCCGGATCCGGAAGTGTCTTGCCGGAAATGACGATGTCGGCCCCGGACTCGACAAGACTCAGCGCCGGCGTATGCGTGACAAGCTCCAGTCCAATTCCGGGGTTTTCACGCATAAAGGCGACGACCGCAGGGGCGAGTTCACGTTGCGCAAAGCCCGAAACGATGTGAAGGCGCAGGGTGCCCTTGGCGCCGGAATGGAGACTCTGCGCCTGATTGATCGCGTCATCGATCGATCCAAGAGCCGCCAGACAACGCTGGTGGAATTCAGCCCCGGCTTCAGTGAGGGAGACGCCGCGCGTGGACCGGTTGAGAAGCGAAACCGAAAGGGATTTTTCGAGCTGCTGAACCTGCTTGCTCACCGCAGAGGTCGACACCCGCAGTTCACGCGCCGCGAGGGTGAAACTGCCGAGCGCCGCAACCCGGACAAAGGTTTGTAGCTTGTTTAAATCCTGCATCACGTGGCGCTTTCGAGCTTCTATTCCTCCATTGTGAAGGCGGCGGGTCCGCCAACCTGTGAAGCCAGAGGAAAGAGTGTTGTGAACCGGACTGCGCTAGGCGAGCGCAGATGAAACGTCTAAATTGAACCAGAAGCGCCCAAGCGCGAGGTTCCAGTCGCGCCGAAGTGCGTGGTTCAAGGGGGGAATTTGTGTCGTTAGTGGTCGCTCTCGATATAGGTGGCACGTTTACGGACCTTGTCGCTTTTGATCTTTCCACTGGTACAGTGATCCAGGCGAAGGATTCCACGACGCCGTATGACCTGTCGGTTGGCATCCGGAAAACGCTCGCCAAAAGTGGCCTCCCTATTTCGCGTGTTGACACTTTCGTCCACGGCTCTACCGTTGCGATCAATACGGCCATCGAACGGACGGGCGCCAAGACCGCGTTGATTGTCACTCAGGGCACGCGCGACGTCTATCAGATTGGGCGAGGCAATCGGCCGGAATCCTACAATTTTCTTTTCAAGCGACCGCAACCACTGGTTCCGCGCCGCCGCACATTCGAGATCGTAGAGCGCCTGGACGCCGAAGGCGAAGTGGTGGTCGAGCTGGATGTCGGCGGCGTTGCACCCATCGCGGAGCGATTGAAGGCGGAACAGGTAGAGGCGACTGCTGTATGCCTCATTCATTCCTGGGCCAACCCCGCGCATGAAGTGGCCGTCGGTGACCAGCTGAAGAAATTGGTCCCCGATCTGTTTCATTCGCTCAGCCATGGAATTCTGCGCGAGTATCGTGAGTACGAACGAATTTCGACAACAGTTTTGAATTCGTACGTTGGTCCCCGGGTCAGCCGCTATTTACAGGACTTCGAAAATCTCCTCGGCGATGCCGAGTTTCGCGGACAGTTTCTCATCATGCAATCAAACGGCGGCGCCATGTCGCCAGAGACGGCGCGGCTGCTTCCGGTTGCAACGATGGAATCGGGTCCGGTGGGCGGGATCATCGCCGCTTCCGAGACCGGCCGCGAACTGGGCGTTTGCAATCTGATCGCCTTCGACATGGGTGGGACGACCGCGAAGGTCAGTCTGGTTCAGGAAAACGAGCCCGTTATTGCACAGGGCTATTTTGTCGGAGGCGAAGCGTCGGGACTGCCGGTCATGTATCCGGTGATCGACATCGTGGAAGTTGGCGCCGGTGGTGGATCAATTGCGTGGATCGATGAAGTCGGGGCACTCAAGGTCGGCCCGCGCAGCGCGGGCGGCCATCCGGGGCCTGTCTGTTACGGACTGGGCGGCGAGGCGCCGACAGTCACGGACGCTAATTTGATTCTTGGGCGGCTCGGATCGGATCGTTTCCTCGGCGGCGAAATGCAGCTCGATACGCAAGCTGCGCGCACCGCGATCCAGAAAAACATTGCCGGGCCGCTTGGCGTCTCCGTGGAAGACGCGGCGCTCGGGATCATCAAGATTGCAGTCGCTGAAATGTCGCTTGCGGTGCAGTCCGTCTCGATTGGCCGCGGGCATGACCCGCGTGATTTCGCGATGGTGGCGTTTGGTGGTGCGGGCCCCCTGCATGCCGCCGAGATCGCGCGCGAACTCAACATACCGAAGGTCATCATCCCAAGGGTTCCCGGTCACTTCTCGGCGCTCGGGATGCTGCTCGCCGATCTCAGGCACGACTTTGTGCGCACGTATTACAAGCCGCTGGCTGAGTGCGACTTCGCCGCGCTGCAAAAAATATTTGCCGAGATGGAAGCTTCGGCGCGAGACCTTCTTATCGCCGAAGGCATGCGCGCTGATCAGACTTCGATTCATATTTACCTCGATATGCGTTACGCTGGCCAGGAATTTCCAATCCAGACGCCGGTTTCCGCGCATGCCATCGCCGAGGGCGACATGCAGGCGCTGCGCGCGGCTTTCGACCGCAGTCACGAACGTCGCTTCGGACATCAGGCCGTGCACGAGGACGTGGAAGTGGTGAACTGCCGTCTCACCGGCCGGGGGCGGCGTGATCGCGTGCAATTGCCGTCGACGTCGGTTGGGTCGACAGGCAGCGGGCTCATCGGCGCTCGCGACATGATTTTTGATGGGTGGGGCGGCGCCGCGCGGCAATGTCCCGTCTATCAGCGCGATGAATTGCCCGCGGGCGAACGCATAAGCGGCCCTGCGGCAGTGAGCGAATATGCATCGACGACGATTCTGCACGAAGGCGACGTTCTGACCGTCGCCGCGTCGGGTGAGCTCGTCATTGAAATCAATCGGGGACATTGATCATGTCCACGTTGGAAAAACTTGATCCCGTTACACTCGAAGTTCTGCGAAACGCGCTGCCTGCGATTGCAGCCGACATGGCGACCGATCTGCTACGCACGTCGTACAACATGATGATCTACGAGGTGCAGGATTTCTGCTGCGCGCTGCTTGATCGCGAGGGGAGGCTGATCGCGCAAAATGTCGGCGGCGTCTCCCACTTCGTCGCCGATCTGGGCGTGATCATCAAGGACGGGCTGAACCGCTACGGTGCGGATGGGTTTCAACGCGGCGATGTCATCATCACCAATCACCAGCGTGTCGCAGGCCAGCACCTCAATAACGTCTGCGTTTATTCTCCCATTTTCGCCGAAGGCAAGCTTGAGGGGTTCGCGATCGTTCGTGCGCATTGGGTGGATGTTGGCGGACTGTCGACAGGGTTCAGCGCCGCTTCGATGGTCAGTGATCCATGGATGGAGGGTCTGCAACTCGACCAGATCAAAATTTATGAGGCCGGCGTTCCAGACGACAAGGTCTTGCGGATCATCACCGACAATATTCGATATCCGGAGGCGTCGATGGGCGATCTTCGCGCGCAGGTTGCTGCGTGCAAGATGGCGGATCGGCGCTATGGCCAGCTCATCAAGCGCTATGGCGCCGACACGCTGGACCGCGCCATCGAGCGCATCTTTGATGATGCAGAACGAAAGTGCCGCAACGCCGTAGCGCGCCTGCGGGACGGCGTTTACGAAGCGTCCTCGTTTCTGGACCCCGATTCTCCCGGCGCCGACAATGTGCCGATCAACATCAAGGTTATCATCTCCGGCGAAGACATGACCATCGACCTGACGGGATGCTCACAGGAGAGAAAGAGCGCCTTGAACGGGCGCACTTTGGCGGGCGCCTACATCGCATACAAGGGGCTGACAGGTCCGCTTGAGCCTGTGAATGAAGGTTCCTTTCGGGCGTTGAAGGTTGAAATTCAGGAGGGGAATTTTATGATGGCGCGGTTCCCCGCCGTCATGGCGAGCTGGAGCAGGATGCTTCCCAGTGTCGTGGATACGATCCTCAAGGCTCTCGCGCCCGCCGCTCCCGAGCGTATTCCCGCCGCGCACCTTGGCACGCTAGGCGGCTCGATGACGTTCTTCGGTGTCGATCCGCGCAATGCGCGCAAGTTCATCCTGCAGACGATCGAAGGCGGGGGCTGGGGGGGGCGCCCTTACGAAGACGGCGAGTCGGCTGCGGTCTCCGTGTGTCAGGGCGACGTGCGCAATAATCCGATCGAAGCGGTGGAGTTGAAGACTCCCGTGCGTGTTGTCCGTCGCGAATTGCGCAACGGATCGGCGGGAGCCGGCAAGCACCGTGGTGGCTTTGGTCAAATCACGGAGATGACCAATCTCGGGGAAGGCCGTTGGAGCGCTTCGAACGCGGGTCGTCGCAAGTTCCCGCCGTGGGGACTGAACGGCGGTCGCTCAGGCACCTCTTCCATCAACTATATGCGGTTGTCGAGTGAGGAGCCGTTCAAGCCGTTTGATCCGGTGCGAATCATGTGCGCGCCGGGCGCCACGGTGCGTGTCGAAACAGCGGGCGGCGGAGGGTGGGGTTCTCCGTTGGAGCGTGACCCGGAACGTGTGCTTAATGACGTACTCGACGAGTTTATCGATCGTGATGCCGCGCGCGTCGATTACGGCGTCATGATTGATCCGGTCACGATGCGGGTTGATACTGAAAAGACGAAGTCACTGCGCACGCAGATGGCTGCGGAAACAAAGCAGCCAGAAGGGGGAGCGCGATGACATCACGGGCAAGCGAACTTCAAGAGCGGCTTCGCGAAGTACGATCCGCGCTGATGCAGAAGGGTCTGGGGGGTCTCGTTGCCTATTATGGCGCACAGCACAACATGCTGCGGCCTGATCCGATTATGCTGCTGACCGATCATCGCGCGCTTGGCCCTTCGGCTTTGTTCGTGCCTGCACTCGGGGCGCCCACGCTTGTGGTGACGCCGCGTTGGGACGAAGCGCGTGCGAGAGAGGCGTGCTGCTTTGGCGAAATCATCGGAGTTGGCGAGGACGAGCTTGTAGCAGAGATGGCGCGTGTAGCGCGCGCGCTTCCCGGGCCGATTGCGATGATCGGAACGGAAGTCATGACGCTTGCGCGCGGCAAAGCGTTTTTCGCGGAGCTGGGTTTTGAGCCGCGTGACGGGGGCGATATCGTTCGCGCCGCATCGCGAATGCGAAAGTCTTTCGAGCTCGAGCGCGTTCGCAAGGCGGCGGAGATAGCAGACAAGGGATTTGAACATCTCTGTGCAGTCGCCCGACCCGGAATGCGCGAATACGACTTGGCCGCCGAGGTGGAAGCGGCGATGCAATCACTTGGCTCCGAGGACAATTTCGGGCTCATCGCCACAGGCTCCCACAATGTCGCCGTTCGCGCGGTCAACAACCGCGTGCTTGAAGCCGGCGATGTGGTGATTGGCGAGATCACGCCTTGCTACAAGGGTTATTTCGCGCAGCTTTGCCGAACATTCATCCTTGGCGAGCCGACTGACCTGCAGCGCACAAAATTTGACATGCTCATCGAAGCCGAGAATGCGGGCCTCGCAGTCACGCGCGCAGGTCTGCCGTCGAGCGGTATTGCGCGGGCGATCAACGATGTGATCGGAAAGTATGGCTACGCCGATTATTGCCGGCCGCCGTACATGCGCACGCGCGGGCACGGCCTGGGGCTTGGCGGCGTCATGCCGGCGGATCTCACCGACTCGTCGGCGCCCATTCTCGAACGGGACATGACGTTCGTCGTGCACCCTAATCAGTATGTGCCGGAGACTGGCTATTTGATGCTCGGCGACACGATTGTCGTTGGCGATGCAGGCCCGGTCATTCTCACTACAACGCCGCAACGCCTGTTCTGGAGGGCATCATGAGCATGCGAACCATGCATTCCGTGGTGAAGCGTGGCGCGCTTTACTGGGATCGCGACCTTCTGCCAGAGAGCGGATATCGCGCGCGTCTTCAGCGGGTTCAGGCGCAGATTAAAGCGAGTGGCGATGACGCGTGGATAATGATGGGCGACGTCGAACGCCACGGGCCAGTTGTTTACGCGACAAACTTCATGCCGCGCGTGCGTTCTGCACTTGCCTTGATTCCGCGAGACGGCGAACCGGTCCTGCTCGCCAACATCAGTACGCGCGACATACCCGCCGCCAAGACGATCACCTACGTTGACGAGATTCGCGCGTTCGGGAAAATCTCGAAAGATCTCGTCGCGCTGCTGGACGAACGCGCAGCAAAGGGCGCGCGTATCGGATTGTGTGGCGTCGCCGGCGCGATGCCCTACGCCGAATGGACGCTCATCGCGGAGGCCCGCCCGGACATCGTATGGTGCGAGCGTGATGTTGAACTCGACGCGATGCGGGCGAGCAAAGATGAGCACGAGATTGCGGCAATCCAACGCTCGGCTGATATCGTCGTGCAGGCGTTCGACGGTGTGCGCGAAGCACTTCGTCCCGGGGCTAACCTCCGCGCCGCCATGGCCGTGCTCGAGCGGCTTTGTCGCTCGAAGGGCGCGGAGGATGCACGCATCCTTGTTTCGGTCAGTCGCGATGGCTGCCGGCCTCTGCGTCCGGTCCACGATCACACGATCAGCGATGGCGACATTGTTCTTGTCTTTCTCGCCGTTCAAAACCAGCGTTACTGGGCGGATAGCGCACGAACGTTCAGCGTTGGCTCGCCGCAGGCGCCCGCAGTCGATGCTTATTCGCGATGCAGTAAAGCACTCGCAGCGATGCGCGCAGCGTGCCGTCCCGGCGTATCTGTTGCGGCGCTCGAAAGCGCCGCGCGTGCAGCACTTGGCCAGTTCGCGGAGACTGCGATGCTTTACGGGCTCGGTGGTGGAATCGGCCTCGATCAGGCTGAAGGATCGACGATCAATTCCGACGCCGCAGCGCACCTGAGCGAAGGGCAGACGCTCGCACTCAGGGTTATCGCGCATGGCCCGAAAGGTGGCGCTGCGATTGGCGAAACCGTTCGGATCATTGCGAGCGGGGCCGAGCCCCTTTGCACGGTTCCGGACGTCATTACTCTTTTGTGAGGTCGCACGTGTTGAACCAGGATCCGCCGCCCGGCAAGTTCATGATCGACCCTTATCTGGAATGGACAAAGGGCGAGGGCGTCCCAATCCACGAAGATTTCGGCCTCGATCTTCATGCGTTGCCGGTCAGCCATTGGCCCCGTTACGGCGTTCCCGGTTGCGTCGCACACGTGAAGGGGCGCGGCGATTTCATGACCATCTTCCTTCTGGAGATTCCGCCGGGCGGGAAGACCGAACCGATGCGCCATTTCTGTGAAGACGCAGTCATCGTGATTTCAGGACATGGAACGACATCGGTCGAAAGCCATGGCGGTGGCAAGCACATTTTCGAATGGGGCCCGAACAGTGTGTTTGCGCCGCCGATCAACATGCGGCATCAGCTTTTCAACGCCTCGCTGCGCGAGCCGGCGCGCGTTGCAATCTGCAGTAACTTGCCGGCCGTGATGAATCTTTTTCACAGCGAGCGTTTCGTCTTCGACAATCCCTTCACGTTTCCCGAACGCGAAGGTGCGGTCAGCCATTTTCGGGGCGAGGGCGATTTCATACCCGTGCGTCCCGGCAAGCACATGTGGGAAACGAATTTCGTTCCCGACGCGAACAATCTTGAATTGCGCGAATGGGCTGCGCGGGGCGCCAACTCAGCGCACATCCAACTCATTCTCGCCGACAGCGTATTGCACGCTCACATTTCCGAGATGAAGGTTGGGACCTACAAGAAAGCCCACAGGCACGGCCCGGACGTGCATGTCTTCTGCCTTTCGGGAGAAGGGTATTCGCTATTCTGGTATGAGGGCGACGGCGACTTCGTGCGGATCAACTGGAAGCAGGGCTGGGTCTTCGCGCCGCCCGACATGATGTACCATCAGCATTTCAACAGTAGTGCAAACCGGACGCGATACATTGCCATCGGCCATGGCAGCGTGCGCTATCCCTTCACGCAGAATATGTGGAAAGTCTATCGAGGCGTCGATGTAGACGTGAAGAGTGGTGGCAACCAGATCGAGTATGCGGATCAGGATCCCCGCGTTCACCAGATCTATGTCGATGAAATGACGCGCCGCGGAGTGGCAGTGCAGATGGATGCTTTCATGTCCCGCTAAGAAGGGCGGCAACGAGGGAGGGTTGGACGATGCAGGCCTTACGCACTCTTATCTTCGCGCTCCTTGGCGTGACAGCGATCACAGCCGCAGAGCCGTTGCGCGCTGATGCGATCGAGGACTTTTATCGCGGACGAAATATGGAGATCGTCGTTGGCACCGGGCCGGGCGGCGGCTACGATCTTAACGCGCGTCTTGTTTCAAGGCACTTTGGGCGCTTCGTGCCGGGCGCACCGAAGGTCATCGTCACCAACACGATGGGCGCCGGCGGCATCATCGCTGCAAATCTTCTCTTCAATGTTTCGGCGCGCGACGGCAGCGTCATCGGCACGTTCAGCAACGCGCTTCTGACCGCGCCGCTGCTCGCCGGGGGCTCCATCAAGTTCGAGCCGCGAAAATTCAACTGGCTCGGAAGCGTAAGTCGCGAGGATGGCGTTTGCATCACGTCGAAGGCCTCTGACGTCGCTACTTGGACCGATCTGTTGGCCAAGGAGGTCGTTATCGGAACAACAGCGCCGGGGACGACAACGTTCATGTACCCGACGATGTTGCGCAACCTGTTCGGAGCGAAGTTTCGCGTCGTCTCAGGGTATCCTGATGGAAGCTCCATTGTCCTCGCCTTCGAGCGCGGGGAATCGCAGGCGTTGTGCCAGACGTTCTCAAGCCTGAATTCGCAACACCCGGACTGGATTCCCGAGGGCAAGGTCAACGCAATTGTGGCTCTGGGGCTGGAAGCCAACCCGCGCTTGCCCGGTGTGCCGGCAATCACCGCGCTGGCTCGCAGTAATGATGAAAAGGCAATGCTCAAGGTCATTCTCGCGCCGACGGCGGCCGGACGTCCCTTCCTGTCTCCACCGGCGGTTCCACCGGCACGCCTGGCCGCCCTGCGCCAAGCCTTTGATTCTATGGTTGCGGACGCAGGGTTCAAGGCGGATGCGGCCAAGCTGCGCATCGAGGTGGAGCCTATGGCGGGTAAGGAGATCCACGGCCTGCTTGATGATATTTATGAGGCGCCAAAGGGCCTGATCGACAGCGTAAAGGCAATGGTAAAACCGCAATGAGGCGGCGCGTGACCAAAGCGGCTCCGTGGGAGCGCGATGCAAAGATGATAGCGAGCGGGTCGAAAAGAGGTTTATACTAAGATCAACGACAAGGGCTGCTCCGAGAGGAGCGACTTGGCAGGGAGCGAGGTCTGGCGATGCGCATCATAGATTCCCATTTCCACTGGTGGCCCCGCTCGGTGCTGAACGCGATGTGCAAGCGAACCGAGTTCCCTTACTCGCAGCCGAACGATAAGGGCGGCTACACCTCGCGGCTTCTGCCGGACATCGATTGCGTCCTGAACGGCGGCGCAGAATGGTACGATATCGAGGCTCAGTTCGCGCATATGGATGCGCTCGGTCACGACGTCAGCGTGGTGGGTTCGATTGGACCCTTCTCGGTGTTTTTCTCGACGCTACCTGTGGAAGAGGGACGAGACCTCGCGATCCTCTGGAACGAGGAAATGTCGGCGCAGCAGGCGCGTTATCCGACGCGGTTTTACGGCACTGCGGCTATTCCGCTGCAGGACGAGAAAGTTGCGATGGACGTGCTGGAGGACGCAGTCAATCGTCTCGGGCTTGTCGGCGTCAATCTGCCGGGATCCGTCGGCGTGGATTCTCGCATCGACGCCGAGCGGCTCCAGAGCTTCTATGCGCGCTGCGCTGAGCTCAACCTCCCCGTCTACCTCCATCCGACTGACGCTGTGTTCAACAATATGCTGAACGGCTACGGAGGCGCGCTGCATTCGTCGCTGGGCCGCGTGGTGGAAGTAAGTTCTGCGGCCATGCGGCTTGTGTTGTCCGGCACGCTGGAGCGCCACCCGGACCTCAAGCTCGTAATGTCGCACACCGGCGGGGCACTGCCGTACCAGTCCGGTCGAATGGACAAGAACACCAAGGGCGCGAACCTGCCAAAGCCCGCCAGCCATTACCTGAAGCGCATGTATACCGACACGGTCACGCCCCACAGCGCCGGCATGCGTTTCGCCATCAATTATTACGGCATCGACAACGTGATGTACGGCACGGACTATCCCTGCTGGCTTCCGTCGGAATGTCTCGCGTACATCGCGGAGCTGAACGTTTCGGCAGAGGACTCGCAGAAGTTATTCTTCGATAACGCCGTGCGAATCCTGAACCTGCCCAGCGAGGTCGGTTCGTGGAGCGTGCGCGCGCAAGCTGCGGAATAGCCCTTTAATCTCCGGCGTAAGTCCGGATGCTGCGACCGCTTAAGAGCCTCCCTAACTTCGATGAGGTTGCCAGTAGGTCGCGCGACGCTTCGCTGTCGGTCGTCCCGGCGCGTTCGTTGACTGCGCCTGCACCATTTGCATCACCGGGCGACGGCCTGACGGTCTTCTGTGTTTTCCCGTCGAACCTCCTGCAGCCCAAGATACCCGGAGGGATACCCTCGTAAGAAATAGAGCAAACCCTTTGGAGCTATGTCCCGGGAGAAACGCTGGTAAAATCAAATTGGTGCAGACGACGGGGATCGAACCCGCACGTCCCGAGAAATTTTAAGTCCGCGCATGGGGAACAAGCTCGCAAGGCTGTGCACGGACGGCATGAGAATTCATCACATTATACCCAAGCGTTACCCACAAGCCAGAAAAGCGATGGGAGTAACGGGCATGACGAAACAAGAACGTTGGGGGGCTCCTGTGTTGCATCCATGTTACCTCTAGCTCCCGCCAACGCGCACCAACGGGCAAAAATCGCTGCAAATACAATGGAAGTAAAAATGCTCCCGCCGCGGCACTCAGGCCAGCGACGGCTTAAGATATTGATATAATTCATGATTATTGGTAGCGGAGGAGGGACTCGAACCCCCGACACAAGGATTATGATACCTTTGGCCGGCAACGCGCGGAGGCTGCTTTTAAGGCGCGCGTTGGTCGACCGAAATTGCCCGTGCGTTGTGGATACCCCAGCGGATACCCTGCGAGGATTTAGCATTCTGGGGGCAGGGGCCAACAACGAGAAAAATGCTTTGATTATCAGCATGGTGCGGACGGCGGGGGTCGAACCCGCACGGGCATGCCCGAGGGATTTTAAGTCCCTTGCGTCTACCAGTTTCGCCACGTCCGCAAGCTGTGTGTCAGCTGCACCCTTTTGCCCGAGGCTGCATACACGCGCAAGGGCGCACCGTTGCGGAACCTTGCCGCGCTCCTCATTGTCTGTTCCGACCTTTTAGGCTGCAGATCGTGAAGATCGTCAGGGCAAAAAACCCTGAGACGATGGGCGCAACAATAAAGCGGGCGGCTTCCGCAATCAGCAGTCCCCCTGCCGCTGCCCCGACCGCACTCCTGAGCACTTCGCTCAAGGGTTCGTGCAATCCGCCAATAAGTTCGGACAGGCTCATGATCGCTGCGATGCTGGCGACGCTCACGCGCAATTGCCAGGCGTTTCGTGCGAGCATCACTGCAAGAAGGGCTGCGCCTACGACGATTGGGTCGAGCAGGGCGCTTAGAAAGGCGATCCACATGGCGGCAGTCTGTCCTGAAGCGGCTATTTTCGGGAGTTTAGCAGGCTTGATGGCCAGTTGCCGATAGCTTTGCGCTAAAGGTGAACATGTCCGTGCTCGTGGACATGGGGATGGCGGTGCAGCACCGCAGGAAACAGCTGACCGTCGCGCATCGCCAGGGCGCGGGTGGCTAGGCAATCGAGCAGCGGCCGGTCGTGCGAGACGATCACCATCGCCTTGTCGATTCGCTGCAGTGTTTCTGTCAGCTTCTCCAGATGGGCGGCGTCGAGACTGTTGGTCGGCTCATCGAGAAGGAGCACGTCCGGGTTCATGGCTAGCACTCCAGCAAGGCACACCATGCGCTTTTCGCCGCCCGAGAGGCGGCGCACGAGCCGGTCCGCCAGATGGCCGAGCCCAAGGGAGGTCAGCGTCTGGCGCGCACGGGCGAGCGCGGCTTCGTCTGTCAGACCCATGTTGAGGGGGCCGAATGCGACGTCTTCGACCACGGTGGGGCAGAAGAGCTGGTCGTCAGCATCCTGAAACATGTAAGCGGCCTTCAGGCGCACGTCAGTAAAATCGGACTCGACTTTGCGTTGGCTGCCGAAGGCGAAAATCCGGCCTTTCGTGATGGGCTGGAGGCCGACCATCGCGCGCAGAAGCGTCGTCTTGCCAGCGCCGTTGGCGCCAACGATAGCGAGGCGTTCGCCAGCAGCCAGCGAAAAGGAAACATCGCGCAGCACGCACGCGCCGTCACGTTCTATCGTCACATCTTCGAAGGTGATGAGTTCGTTCATGCGAAACGGTCCAGCCCCACGAGCGTGATGACCATGAGCGCCGCAAAGGCCGCGAACAGTGCATCGGCAAACGTCATAGAACGTATGCGCCGCATGGGAAAACGGCCCGAGAAACCGCGGCATCGCATGGCTTCGTCAACCCGTTCGGCGCGCTCGATGGAGCGCACGAGAATCATGCCCGCGAGGTTGCCATAACTGCGAAAGGCGTGACGCCTGACGCCGGCGCGGAAGCCGCGTGCGCGCATGGACTCGAATTGGCGACGGATCTCGACGCCAAAAATACCATGATAGCGCACGACGAACATGAACAGGCGCACGAAGCGCTCCGACACGCCCAGCGCCGCCATCGCGCGGCCAAGACGGATCGGTTCCAGCGTACCAATGAGCGCGAACACGCAGAGCGCAGCGGCGTTGACGGTGAGCACGACGCCAAACGCGCGTTCGACGCCACGATCAGTGATGGTCAGCGGGCCAAAGCTGGCGAGCGGTTGGCCGGGAACAGTCAGCGGCAACATGATCAGCAGCAGAATCATGAAGCCCTCGAGATGGGCCAGTCTGCGAACGATCAGGCGCGGTTCGATCCGCGCGGCTACGACGAGCGCAATCGCGAGGCCGAGCGCGGCGAAGCGGGCGGTAAACGTGTGCAGCGAGACAATCGCGGCGACGAGAACCGCAGCGCCGATGAGGCGCGAACGGGGGTCGAGCGCCTCGATGAGGCCTGTCTCGCGCTCAACGTGAAGGCTCGACGACAGGCTCACGCAGCGCCTCCCTTGCGGCGCGAGAGCGCCCACATGGCTGCGCCCGCCATTCCGATGATCATGCCCACGCCGCCCATGATGTCGTTGAAGCGCGTGCGCGTCTCCATCGCCTCGAATTTTTCCATCAACGGCCGCGTATGCCTCGCGACGGCTTCGTCAACCGTCGTTTCAATCATCTCGCGATGAAGGGGGGAGATCGACGCGTCGGCAAAGGACGAGGCCTCGTTGTCCTGCTCTGTCTCAGCGCGCTTGCCCAGGAAGCGCGAACGGTCAATGACGAGCCTTCCAACATGGCCTTCGCCCGCGTCGACCACGATCTTGATGGTTTGCGGCGGCTCTGGTCTCCACCTGAAGGCGCCGTCGCCGCCCGCGCTCATGCGGTGCAATTCGCGGTCTGCGCGATCGCGAAATACGACGCTTGCGCCCTTGGCGCGGGCGCCGCCCACAAAATACGCGTAGCCGGAAATTTCGCCCTTTTCGACGGTCGCAAACACCCGGAGCCGATGCGCTTCAGCAGGCGAGAAAGCGATGAGGGTCAGCAGCAAACCTGCGACAAGCGAGAAGATGACGCGCATGTCATGCGCTCCTTGTGCGCGCGAGTAGTTCAGGCTTTACGCGCTTGACGAACGAGACGCAGAAGCCGGTCACGAGCGCCTCCACGACCAGCAACGGTGCGTAGGAGAAGATGACGATCCGGCTTGAAACTGCAAAATCCGGCGAGGAAGCATAAAGCGAGAGTGAGACCAGCAGGCCCGTGCCGAGAACCGCGCAGGCCGCGCACACGCCGCCATAGAACGCCGCGCGGGAGACGTCGGCCTGCGCCACAAGCGGGGCGAAGATCATACCGGCAATCGCGCCGGGCAGCGCGATGTTGATCGTATTGACGCCGATGCTCGTGAGACCCCCAAAGCCAAACATCACTGCTTGCAGCAAGAGCGCAGCGAGCACGGCGGGGAAAATGGCGACGCCCAGAATGAGCCCCATCAACCCGCTCAGCAGTAGGTGAACGGAACTGGGGCCGAGCGGAATGGAGAAGAGCGAGAGGGCAAAGAACGCGGCGGCGACGATGGCGACCCGTGGGATCCGCTGCTCGTCCAGCGCGCGAACGCCAATCGCAACCGCCGCCGCCGCAACGACGCCGCCAGCAGCCAGCACCGGCCACGAGAGAACTCCATCAGGGATATGCGCCACTCTTTGTTACAGCCTCTCTAAAGCTCTGCTTATCGACGGGTCGGCGCCGAGGGCATCGCGGTCGCTTTCACCCAAATCAGGGCTCCCAACTCCACCGGAACGTCCTCGCCCTTGGGAGATTTCATCTTCTCGTCCGCCTCGATCAGCGCGGCAAAACCCCACCAGCCGGCGCGCGGCATCGCGTACGTGAAAACGCCGTTCCCATCAGCCTTGATCACCTGCGTAATAAAGGCGTCGTTGGGCGGCGTCACGGCGCCGTCGTTCATATACTCGACTTCGATCTCGGCAAACGGGACGGGTTTGCCGTCCTTGCGGACGATGCCCTGAAAGAGATTTCCCGCCCACAGCCCAGTGGGGCGAACCAGCGGCTCAATTTCCACCGGGGCGCCTATCATGGCGTCCCACCCTTTGCCTGTCGCGCCGGCGTCAACGACGACCTTCGCGTGATGAATGATGTACTTGCCTTCGGAGGGCTCCCAATAGGGCTCCGGCTCGACGTAGAATACGCTGGCGCCTGGCTCTCCCGGCTTCCACGTGGAGGTCCAGATTGTTTTGTCCTGCCGCTTGGCCGCCTTCAGCGAGGCCGACATGTCCGTGAACTTGCCGTCGATGAGCGCGCCGAACCGCTTGGGCTTTTTCATCTCCATCACAGGGCCGCGTTCCATCGGATGTGTGAAGATCATCTCGAATGTTACGGATTCACCCGCATCGGGGACGTCCGCAGAGGGAATGATCTGCTGAAAGTGAGCCTGGGCGCCGCCTGCTGCGAGCATCAGTCCCGCACCCAATATCAACCCGCGCCAACGCACCATATCGCAACCCTCAAAGACGTTGTATGAATCTTCGTCTAGTTTCGCATAATTATTTAGTCAGCCTCGACCGGCTTGTCCAATGCAAATTGGCGCCGCGTGGAACCGGGGCGAGGGCTTTGCTATTGTCGGGTTAGGGCGTTTTTTGATCTGAAGGCGCACGCTGGCGACTTCGAGCGCGTCCTGGAAACGGAGCGGCCATGTTCGACGGGTTGGACGCCATCTTCCTTGCGCGCATCCAGTTTGCCTTCACGATCGCTTTTCACATCCTCTTTCCGGCGTTCACAATCGGGCTTGCGAGCTATCTCTTTGTGCTCAACGCGCTCTGGTTGCGGACACAGAACGGCGTCTATCTGACGCTGTTTGACCACTGGAAGAAGATTTTCGCCGTCACGTTCGCCATGGGCGTCGTGTCGGGAATTGTGATGTCCTATCAGCTGGGCACGAATTGGAGCGTCTTCTCGGACAAGGTGGGCCCGGTTATCGGCCCATTGATGGGCTATGAGGTGCTCACCGCGTTTTTCCTGGAAGCTGGCTTTCTCGGCGTCATGCTGTTCGGCCTCAAGCGGGTAGGGCCAGGGCTGCACCTTTTCGCAACCGGCATGGTGGCGATCGGCACGCTGGGCTCCGCGTTCTGGATCTTGTCCGCGAATAGTTGGATGCACACGCCCACAGGGCACGCCATAAACGCCGTCGGTCAGTTTGTGCCGGTGAACTGGTTTGAAATCATTTTCAACCCGTCGTTTCCCTATCGGCTGGTTCACATGGTGCTGGCCGCCTATCTTACGACGGCTTTCGCGATTGGCGCGGCGGGCGCCTTTCGGCTTTTGCGGGACAACAATGACGTTGCGTCCCGGACAATGTTCTCGATGGCGATGTGGATGGCGGCAATCGTAACGCCGATCCAAATCGTCGCCGGCGACCTTCATGGGCTCAACACGCTCAAGCATCAGCCTGTGAAAGTTGCTGCGATGGAGGGGCATTATGAAACCCGTCGTGGCGCCCCGCTCGTGCTGTTCGCCATTCCGGACGACGCAGCGGAAACACTTCGCTACTCCGTAGAGATTCCAAAGCTGGGCTCGCTCATTCTCGCGCACGATATGAATGCCGAGATCAAGGGACTGAAGGAATGGGTTCGCGAAGATCGGCCGCCTGTTGCGCCGGTGTTTTTCGCCTTTCGGATCATGGTTGGCATCGGCGCGCTGATGTTGCTTGTGGGGCTGTGGAGCCTGTGGCGACGCTGGCAGGGCCGCCTGCATACGGACCGCGCCCTGCTGCGCGCAGCGCTCATCATGGGGCCATCGGGATTTATCGCCATTCTGGCTGGCTGGATCGTCACCGAGATCGGTCGCCAGCCTTACACAGTCTATGGTCTGCTGCGGACGGTGGACTCTGCTTCCCCCATCGCAGCGCCCGCTGTCGCTGCATCGCTGGCGGCGTTCGTGGTCTCCTACATTGCGATTTTCGGCGCCGGCGCGTTTTATGTATTGCGCCTCATGGGCCAGCGGCCGGGCGGCTCGCCGGATGGGGATGATCCGGGGCCCATCAGAACCGCGGGCATTACCCCTGCGCCGTCGGTGGATAAGCGCGCAATTCCCTCGCCACAAAGTGGAGCAGCGTCATGAGCGCCTCAGATCTGGCTTTTATCTGGGCAGGTCTCATCGCGTTTGCGGTTTTTGCTTATGTCGTGATGGACGGGTTTGATCTTGGCGTGGGCATCCTCTTTCCGTTTTTCCGGCGGGAGGAGGATCGCGGCGTGATGATGAATTCCATCGCGCCTGTGTGGGATGGAAACGAAACGTGGCTGGTGCTGGGCGGCGGCGGTCTGATGGCGGTTTTTCCGCTCGCGTTCGCTGTCATTATGCCGGCACTCTATGCGCCGATCATCGCAATGCTGATCGCGCTCATTTTCCGGGGCGTCGCCTTTGAGTTTCGCTGGCGCACGAAGCGCGCACAGTTTTTCTGGGACGGGGGCTTTGCTGGCGGCTCTATCGTTGCCGCCTTCGCACAGGGCGTGACCCTCGGCGCACTTGTTCAGGGTATCCAAGTCGAGGGGCGGGCTTACGCGGGCGGCTGGTGGGATTGGTTGACGCCGTTCAGCCTCTTCACCGGCGTTGCGCTGGTCGTGGGATACGCGCTGCTTGGCGCCACATGGCTTGTTATGAAGACGGCAGGCGAACTGCATGAGCAAGCAAAACGGTTCGCGCTTATATCAGGCGTCGGCGCCTTAGCGATGATCGGAATCGCGAGTTTGTGGACGCCGTTTCTCAACGCTATTTATCTTGAACGCTGGTTCACGGGACCGACAGTCTGGCTCAGCGCGGCGATGCCGCTGCTCGTCGGCTTCGCGTCTGTCATGCTCTATCGTGGCCTTTACAATGGGCGTGACGCGCAGCCGTTTCTTTCGGCGCTGGCGATATTTTTCCTGTGTTACGTCGGGATTGGGATCAGCTTTTATCCGATGATCGCGCCGCCGTCGGTCTCCATATGGGAGGCCGCAGCGCCCGCCGAAAGCTTGGCTTTTCTGTTGGTAGGCGCAGTCGTGCTTATTCCGATGATCCTTGGATACACCGCTTACGCTTACTGGGTTTTCCGGGGCAAGGTTGATCCCTCAGAGGGCTACCATTGAAAGGCGAGCAGAACCTGTCCGGGCTAAAGATGTGGCTCCGCCGCGGCGCCTGGTTCTGTGTGCTATGGCTGATCGGGGTAGGCGTGCTTTTGACCCTCGCGTTTATCATCCGCGCAGCTCTCGCTTAATTCACCCAAAAATAATACGTATATATACGGTGTGAACTTTCGGTACGGGCTCTTGGTACCCCAGTAATCCGACGAAAGTGAAGGAGTAAAAATAATCTTACCTTCTCCGTAGATTTACCAATTGAAGACTACCCGCACTTTTGACCATGATCCAGCCGCGTTTTTACGGGGCGATACGGCGTAGAGCCGAGGGGCGAGGGGGTCAGCAAGGCGGGCAGGGAGCCGACTGAGGGGGGAGTGTATCCAACGCTTGCCTTTCGAGCTCGTTGACGTCGTGCGGTGCGCGCATGAACAGGATCGAACACACCAGAGAGGGACCAAACATCGCCGGCATCAGCCTGGTGTTGTATATGCTCGTCTCGATCCTTTCGATGATGGCCGTCTACGATTTCAAGTCGCCCGATGACGTCCGAAATTCGGTTGTAATCAATCTTCAATCCTCCGGCGGGTCGCCCACCAAGTTTGGCGAAGAGAGCAGAAACGATCCCATCATTTTTGCCGCCATTGAGCCGGTCGCGATCGATGCGCGCCCGTGCGTGGAGCAGATATTTGTCAGCCGCTTCCAACCTTCTCCATTAACGCGCGGTTTCAATGCGCGCGCTCCTCCCATTCCCAAGGCTTCGGCGGCTTAACGCCGGGCGCAGTCGCTCGCTAGCGACAGGAATGAGTTGTGAGAACCATGGGGCCGACGATGTCGCTTTGCCTTGCAGGCGTGCGGCGCGGTCCGGGAGGTTTTGATGGAAGTTAGTATGCTAGGGGCGGCCGCAAAGGCCTTTTCCTTGATGTTCGACTCATGGACACTACTGATGCTTGGCATCGGCGTGATCATGGGACTAGTGCTCGGAATCATCCCGGGTATCGGCGGTCTTGCCGGAACGGCGCTTTTGCTGCCGTTCACATTCAGCATGGACCCGATTGCAGCCATGGCTCTGCTTTTGGGACTTGGCGCGACAACCTCGACGGGCGATCCAATTCCGGCTGTTCTATTCGGCGTTCCAGGGGGCGCGGGATCGGCAGCAACAGTTCTGGATGGCCTGCCTATGGCCAAGCGCGGCGAAGCCAGCCGCGCATTGTCTGCATCCTACATGTCCTCATTGCTCGGCGGTCTCTTTGGCGCCGCGCTGATGGGCGTCACGATCCCGATCCTGCGGCCGATCATGCTGTACATAGGATCGCCAGAACTATTGGCGTTCTCTGTGCTCGGCATTTCGTTCGTTGCGACGTTGTCCGGCAACGCACCGCTGCGTGGTCTGGCGGCGGCGGCGCTCGGCATCATGGTCGCCATGATTGGCTCCGATCCGCAGACGGGTACGCTGCGCTACACCTTCGACACGCTCTATCTGTGGGAAGGCGCGCCGCTCACCTCTATCGTCCTCGGGCTGTTCGCGTTGCCTGAACTGGCGGATCTCGCCATTTCGCGTACTGCGATCTCGGGCGATCTCGCCAAGACGGACAAGTCCGGCATGGTTCAGGGCGCGAAGGATTGCTTCAAGCATTGGTGGCTGATTCTGCGGTGTTCGTGGATCGGCGCGGCGCTTGGCGCGGTCCCCGGCATTGGCGGCGCGGTCGTTGACTGGGTGGCTTACGGACATGCGGCGCGAACCGAAAAGGGCGCATCGCAGACCTTCGGCACCGGCGACGTGCGCGGCGTTATCGCCTCTGAGAGCGCCAACAACGCGAAGGAGGGCGGCGCGCTCGTCCCGACTGTCGCGTTCGGCGTGCCCGGCTCCGCCGGCATGGCGATTCTGCTCGGCGCGTTCATGATCCATGGCCTTGTGCCTGGACCGGACATGCTGTCGAAGAACCTCCACATCACGTATTCAATGGTGTGGTCGATTGCGCTTGCGAACATCCTGGGCGCAGGCCTCTGCTATCTGTTCTCCGAACAGTTCGCGAAGCTTGCAACGCTCCGTTACACGCTGATCTTGCCGTCGGTTCTCGGCATCATCTACATCGGCGCGTTCCAGGGCTCACGCAACTGGGGCGACCTCTGGACCTTGCTCATCTTCGGCCTTCTGGGCTGGACCATGAAGCAGCTCAAGTGGCCGCGTCCCCCGTTGATTCTCGGCCTCGTTCTGGGCGATATCATCGAGCGTTATCTCTTTATCTCGATCCAGCGTTACGGCGTGTCTTGGTTTGCGCGTCCCATCGTCCTCGGCATCTTCGCCATCTCGCTCTTCGGCCTGCTGCGTCCCTTGTTGCAGGATCTCCGGCGTGAAGGCGGCGTCAGCGGCATGTTGAGTGGCTACGGCGCTCCGCAGTTCAAGCCCCAGCACGTGATGCATGTCTTCATGCTGATCGTGTTCGGCTACCTGCTGTGGGAAGCCTCCAGCTGGAACTTCTCCGCGAAGATCGTTCCCTCGATTGTCGGCTCGCTCGGTTTCGCGTTCGTCGCCATCTCGCTTCTCAACGAGGTGTCACGTCGCGAAGACACGAGTGTCCCGGACCTGCGCAAGGAAGCGAAAAACGAGGTGGAGAAGAAGATCCACATGGACATCGACTCGGACACCGGCCACTTGCCGGTCTCCACGGTGGCCAGGCGTGGTGTGATCTTCTTCGGTTGGCTGCTGGCCTTCATGGCCTCCATGGCGACGATCGGACTTATCCCGACCGTGCCGCTCTTCGTGGTGCTCTACATGCGCCTCGAGGGACCGGAGCCGTGGAAGCTTGTTGTTCCGCAGGCGATCGGCCTCACCGTGTTCATCTGGTTCCTCTTCGACCAGTTGTTGACGATCCCGTGGCCGCCTACGTACTTCGGTACGTGGTTCCCGGCATTGAAGGCCTTCATTCCGTCCGTTTAATTGGACCGGATGGCGAACTGGAGCGGCCGGGCGTTTGCCCGGCCGTTTCCTTTTTCGACCCCCTTTGCCGACCTCGACGCAACGCGCGAATCCGTCTAGCTGTGGTTATGCGCCGAGGTTTTCGGAACTCAGCGGCGTCGCTTGCGTTGGCGGTGAGCCTGACGCGCAAATCGGAGTCGAACTCATGAGCCTGCCCGCCCGCGCGTTGCTCGTCTGTCTTTTGGCGTTCGCAGCGGCGATTTGGTCTGGCGAGTCTTACGCTGGCAACCGTCCAGCAGAAGCCTGCCGTCCGATGTCGCACTTGCCCGGCGAATTGTGGCTTGGGCATTTCACCGGCGGACGACGCGTTTCTGGCGCGGCGGTCGATTGGCGCGACGAATACGGCTGCTTCACAAGCCGCGCTGCCTGCCGGTCATGGTGGGGAAGCCTCAACCGGACTTACCGACATGTCCAAGGCCACGGCACGTGCCTGGCGCTTCGTGGCGGCGGCCGCGTCATTGTGACGAAAGTCGTCAAGAGCAGAACGGTTCTGCGCTCCCGCTACTGACGGGCAGGTCGCCTTCCTGCATTTGCAGTTTGTATGACAGCCCATCGTATGGAGCGGCCTGATGAGCGAGCAAGCCTACGAACTGATTCTGGTCGAAAAATGCGACGGCGTGGGACTCATCACGCTCAATCGTCCGCAGGCGCTCAACGCACTCAACATGCAGGTGATGTTCGAGGTCACTGGCGCCCTTCTCGCGCTTGATCTGGACGATGAGATCGGCTGCGTGGTCATCACTGGCTCGCAGAAGGCGTTTGCCGCAGGCGCTGACGTCAAGGAGATGCAGAGCTTCGAATTCGCGGATGCTTTCCTCGGCGATATTTTTGCGGGATGGGAGGCAATGGGCGCCATCCGCAAGCCGATCATCGCCGCTGTGTCGGGATATGCGCTTGGCGGGGGATGCGAGCTGGCGATGATGTGCGACTTCATCATCGCTGCTGAGAACGCGCAATTCGGTCAGCCTGAAATTACGCTCGGCATCATTCCGGGCATTGGCGGCACGCAGCGCCTTGCACGCGCGGTCGGCAAGGCGAAGGCGATGGAGATGTGCCTGACAGGCCGGCGTATTGACGCTGCGGAGGCCGAGCGCATCGGTCTTGTCGCGCGCATCGTTGCGACCGAGAGTCTGATGGATGAGGCGATGAAGAGTGCGCGCGCGATCGCTTCCATGCCGCGCGCGGCTGCAATGCTGGCCAAGGAATGTGTGAACCGCGCCCAGGAATCTTCTCTCTCGGACGGTGTGCGTTTCGAGCGCCGCGCGTTTCACGCGCTGTTCGCCACCCAGGATCAAAAGGAAGGCATGGCCGCCTTCGTCGAGAAGCGGAAACCCCAGTTCAAGGGGCGGTAGGCGCGCCGGCCACAATGCGTATCGCGCGCAGCGTCGCCTCGGGATCAGCGATCCCCTTGCCGGCGATGTCAAAAGCGCTGCCGTGTCCGGTGGACGAAAAAATGACGCCGCCGCCAATCGACAGCGCAGACGCAACGCGCCCCGCCAGCAGTTTCACCGGGATGTGTCCCTGATCGTGATACATCGCAACAAAGGCGTCGAACTCACGACGGCCGATCAGAAGATCCGCGCCAATGGGGCCTTCTACATCGACGCCAAGATCGAGCAGGCGTGCGGCGGCGGGGACGTTGATGTGCTGGTCGTCGTCTCCGAACAGGCCATTCTCGCCCGCGTGCGGATTAATGCCGAAAAGGCCTATCTTTGGCTTCGCGATCCCCATGTGTTGCAGCGCATGGACGGCGGCCAGCGTCGCGGAGACCACTAGGTCGGTCGACAGTCGCGCAAGGCCGTCAGCCAGCCGCTCGTGCAGCGTTGCGTGTACGATCCGCAGGCCGCCGCCGATGAACATCATGAACACGCTGTCCTCGGGCACGTTCGACAAGCGCGCGATGAGGCTCGGATAGCCGGAGAACGGAATGCCGGCTTGATGCACGGCGGTTTCGTTGTGCGGGCAGCCGACGATTGCGTAGGCCTTGCTGTCGTGAACAAGGCGCATGGAGGCTGCGACGTATTCCGTCATCGCCTTGCCTGCTGCAGCGTCGACGCGGCCCGGGAAAAACCGGTCGCGCGGCATATTTTCCACGGCGTAAAAAGTCAGTGCGCCATCTTGCGGACTATCTCCTTCCTTGAGCGCCAAAGTGGGGGCGACCATCGCCGCATAATGGCGGATTACATGTGGGTCGCCGACGAGAAGCGCGCGCGGTCCTTCGCTAATTGAAAGCTGCGCTGCAGCCTTAACTGCGATTTCCGGTCCGATGCCGTTAGGGTCGCCAATCGCGACTGCGATGATCTTGTCCGAGCTGCTCATAGGGGGATCGCCATCAATGTATCGATACGGGAAGAGTCGCAGACGACGATACGCTCTTTGAGACGCAAGACATCATCTGCATCGCGCCAGGAATCGAGATAGCGCCCCGTCGCAAAGAGCGACGTCGTTCCGTCGCGCATGATCCGCGCCACCATGAATGCGGATTCGCTGCGCACGCCGTCGCTGTCGAAACTGAGGATGGAGGGAGGACCGATCAAGTGCCGGTAGCTTTGCCGCTCGTAAATGTTAGCCTGCCGCAGGGCCGAAATGCGATCGCTCAACATGCCGCGCGAGTTTGCGAAGATGACGCCGGCCTCAAGGCCTTCGCGATGATTGTCGGCCGTCGTCACCTTGTACAGGCAATCCTCGACGAAGAATGAGGGCCATTCTTCGAGCCGGTCGTCATCGATGCAGCGCGCGTAATCTGCGAGCGCGCGCGATATCTTGAAGTAGAGCGTCTGGAAATCGGGAGCCTGCGTATTCCCGGTCATGGCGCGGCCGGCGCCGGATTGGCGATGCCCATGTGTGCGCGCCACGCTTTCCAGAAGCCGCGTATAGAGGCTTCCGTCACGCGGCTTTCGCTGCTTTCGGCCATGGCGCCGCCCATTTCAATGACTGCGCGCTGGTCCGGCGCCCCTGCGATTCCGCGCTGCACGAAGCCTCCCACGCAGCCGTCCTCCATCGAGATGAAGCCTGCAGGTCCAACCAGATTTGCCTGTTTCAAGCGTGCGAGGCGTTGCTCGGGCGTGTCGCTCTCAAAACCGAGAATGGTCCAGTGCAAATCGCTTTCGTTCACGCCGCGCGGCACAACCTGACGGATGGCGACGCAATTTTGGATCTGCTGCAATACAAATGTCGGGAACACCGTGAGGATCTGCAACGTCACATCGTCGTCGAATTCTTGAAAGCCCGAGAGGAGGGAAGGGTCCGCCAGACGATACTGGCTTTCAGAGCGGATGTTCTGTTGGGCGTACTCTTGCCCCGCCGTGCGTTCCTTCCGGTCTATCGCGGAATAGCTCACGTGGTGTCCGCCGCTTTCGTCGACGATGATAGCGCCCTTCTGCGAGAGGCGGTTGAGCTCGAACGTTGTGAAGAACAGATGAAGGATGCTCGCGTGATATGAGTCTTTCACGTTCTCGACGTAAAGCTTCCAATTGTTGGGCAGCGCCTGCGTGTAGCGCGCAAGAACAACCGGCTTGCGGCCTTCAAGCACGCGCGCGATGCGGCGCGAGATTTCATCACCGAGGTAGTCGTCCAGAGACGGGCCGTCGTGGGCGAATGTGCCAAACACAAGACCGTGCATCGTCGACACGCGCAGCTTGCGCGGTCCGTGGTCTGACAATTTGAAGTCGGGCGCCATGCCGCCCTTGCCCTTGACGCCTTTTTGAAAGGCGACGCCCGTTAGCGTGCCGTCGAGGTCATAGGTCCATGCGTGATAGACGCAGGAGAAATCCTTTTTGCCTTTGCCCTTCTCGTCCAGGCAAATTAGCGCGCCGCGATGCGAGCAGCGATTCTCAAAAGCGCGAATTTCGCCCTGCGCATTGCGCGTGACGACGACGGACGCGTCGCCGACGAAGGTCGTGCGCCAGTCGCCGGGTTCTGGCGTATCGGCCTCAAGGCAGAGGTAATGCCATGCGGGCCCGCGAAAGATGCGCTCCTGCTCCAGAGCGTAAACATCTTGCCGCTGAAATGCCCAATAGGGCACGCGCGTGAGTTTTTCCGGCCAATGCGCGAGCCACGAAGGCTGCGTCGTCGCCGGCGCCGGGCTCGCGGGAGAGCCTGCTGTTTCCATGGACTGTTCCGTCCTGTCTGTTGCGGCGCGACCGGAGCGCGCGGACCCTTATCTCAGCGGGGGAATAAACGTGTGTAGCGCGCCGCAGTCAATGCGACGGCGGTCCAAGGCGCCGCTGTTGACAATTGTGCGCCGAACCGGCTCATTTGCCGCAGCAATTTGTTCGCAGGGCGCATGGAAGCGACCGCGCCGGGAGACTCGCAAGGCATGAAGCTCGCCAGTTACGTCCACGCCGGCAAGGAGAGCTTTGGCCTCGTGCTGCCGGATGGCTTGTTCGATCTCAATCCGCGGCTTGGCGGCGCTGACATTGTGAGCGCCCTTGCGGGCGCCGCGCACACGCAGACGCGGGTTCTGTCGCAAGACGCACGCGCGGAAATCGCCTTCGACGACGTGCGTTTTCTGCAGCCCATCCCGAGGCCGGGCAAGATCATTTGCGTGGGCATCAATTACGCATCGCGCCCCGGCGAGCATGACGTCGGCAGGCCCGCCTATCCCAGTCTGTTCATGCGCACGCCGCTTGCTCAGTCCGCGCATGGTGAGGCGCTGATGCGGCCCCCGGAATCCGACCAGTTCGATTACGAAGGCGAGATCGCCATCGTCGTGGGCAAGCGAGGCCGCCGCATTCCAAAGGCGGAGGGCTTAAGCTACATCGCGGGCTATTCCTGCTTTAACGAAGGCTCCGTTCGCGACTGGATGAAGCACGGCGTCTACAACGTCACGGCGGGCAAGAATTTCGAGCGCTCCGGCGCTTTCGGGCCCTGGGTCACAACGCCGGACGACATTCGCGACCCCCATGACATGCGCATCACGACACGCGTCAACGGGGAAGTGCGGCAGGACGACACGACCGCGAACATGATTTTCCCGTTCGAGGAATTGATTGCCTACATCTCCACCTACACGACCATTGAGCAAGGCGACGTGATCGTCACAGGCACGCCGACGGGCGCTGGCATCCGTTTCACCCCGCCCAAGTGGCTCAAGGCTGGCGACGTTGTGGAAATCGAAGTCGAAGGCGTTGGCGTGTTGCGCAATGTCGTCGCAGACGAGGCTTGAGGAAACGCTATGACGCAGGCTCCCGCACACGCCCGCGCGCCGCTCGCTTCTGCAGCGCGGGAAATGATGGAAGCGCTGAACGTGGAAGCGGCGCCGCTGAACATCTGGCTGCGCACACAGGCGAACGCGCCCGCGCAGCGCCCATGGTTCAAGGAGACGGAGCTTTCGGCCACAGGCGCCATGGCGGCGGGCCGTGTCGCGGCCGCGCAGATGAAGGCGAAGCCGCATCTTTGGAAGTGGAGCGAGATTTCTCCCTACCTACACAAGATCGCAGGCATTGCCGCGAACGCCGATGTGCCGCCCATCGAATTTGCAGACCGGCAGCAATTTCTTCTCACTAATCCCGGGCTGGGTGGGCGCCTTCAGATTGCAGCGGCATTGCGCTGCGCGGTGTCGATCTACAATCCTGGCGATGTCGCGCCCGCGCATCTGCACAGCCCGAACGCCAGCCGCACAATCCTTTCGCCCAACGGCGGCTACACCAATGTTGAGGGCGAGCGTTGCCCCGCAGCGCGCGGCGACGTCATTCTTACGCCCAACGGCACATGGCACGATCACGGCAACAACGGGCGCGACCCCGTGATGTGGATCGATACGCTGGACTGGCCCGTGCTGGAGTTTCTCGATCTGATCTGGCTCGATGAGGACATGCCCGGCGCGACGGGCAATGTGCGGCGTCAGGGAGAGATTCACGCGGAGGGCTATACACAGGCGCTTTATTCACGCGGCGGCATCAAGCCGCGTTTCGTGAAGCATACGCGCGGCATTGGCATCAACACGACGCCTCACATTCATTTTCGCGGCGCGGACATCATGGACGCGCTTAACGCGCTGCGGCGTGAGACAGGGGATCCGCACGAGGGCGTGACGGTGGACCTCGTCAATCCTGTCGATGGTTCTGCGCTTTTTTCCACCATCGGCTTTGGCGCACAGATGCTCCGCGCCGGCGAAGAAACGCTGCACAAGCGCGAGACGGCGAGCACCGTTTTCGTTGTCATGCAGGGCAGGGGACAAACGGAGCTTGCCGACACGACCTTCGACTGGGAGGAAAACGACATTTTCGTCGTGCCGAATTTCCTGTGGCGGCGTCATGTTAACCGCAGCTCAGGTGACGCGGTGCTTTACACGATGACTGATGCGCCGCTTATTGAAAAAATTGGCCAGTATCGAGCGCAAGGGCGCACGAAGGCGGGCGATATTATTCAACTTGTCTAGTTTGTATTGTACAAAGAACCTGTAAAATCAGGTCGCAGGAGGGGAACATGGACAGACGCACATTCACCATTGGGCTCGGCGCCGTCGCGGGCGCTCCGCTCCTCTCGCCATTAGGCGCTGTGGCGCAAGGCGCCTGGCCGCAGCAGCCGGTGCGCATCATCGTGCCATTTCCTGCTGGCGGGTCCGCCGACGTATTGCCGCGCATTGTCGCCGAAGTGCTGGGTGCGATTTGGAAGCAGCCCATCATCATCGAAAATCGCACAGGTGCGGGCGGCAATATCGGCGCGGAGCATGTCGCGCTGGCCAAGCCCGACGGCTACACGCTCATGTCCTCGCCGCCGCCGCCGCTGGCGGTGAATCAGAACCTTTATCCAAAGCTCGGTTTTGATCCGACGAAGTTCAAGCCGATAACGGTTCTAGCGACGTCTCCGAATGTGATCGGCGTCAGCAACAAACTCGGCGTGAACAGCGTGAAGGAGCTGATCGAGAAAGCGAAGGCCAATCCGGGCAAGTTGAACGCCGCCAACCAGGGCAACGGTTCGACCTCGCATCTCACCGCCGCGATGTTCGAGTCCCGCGCTGGCGTGAAGTTTAACCATGTGCCGTATCGTGGCACGGCGCCGGCCTTGAACGATTTGGTCGCAGGCCATGTGGATTTGTTCTTCGACAATATCTCGTCCTCGCTGCCGCAGCATCTGGGCGGCAACATGAAGATCCTTGCTGTCGCTCAAAAAGAGCGCGCGTCGCAAATTCCAAATGTCCCCACGGTGTCGGAAGCAGGCTTGCCGGATTTCTCGGCGATTGCGTGGTTCGCGGTCGTCGCGCCGGACGGAACGCCTGATGATGTCATCGCAAAAATCAACAAGGACATTGTCGCCGCGCTCAATGATCCTGTTGTTCGACGCAGGTATCTGGAGCAGGCGGCAACGCCCGTCGCCAACTCCCCCGCCGAGGCGTTGAAATTCATTCAGAATGAAACAAAGCTCTGGGGCGAAGTCATCCGCGTCGCGAACGTGAAGCTCGCGAACTGACATCGCGAAGCCTTCTTCTGCGCCGCAGGGCAGAAGAAGGCGGCGTTGGCGTTATTTCTTGTAGGGGCCAAGTTCCTTTAGCGCCGCTTCAAGAAATGACAAGTCGATCCCTTTCATCGGATCGATGTTGCTGGTGATAAAACCGGCGGCCTTGAAGGCTGCGAAATCCTGCTTGATGCTCTCGACGTTTACTGTTCCGTCAGGATTGCAGAAGGCCAACGGGAAGCTGCGATAAAACGCCGGGTTCTTGATCGACGTATACTCGTTCAGGATCGCGATGATGGCCTCACCCTTCTCTCCCGTGAACATGCCTTTCTCGTCGAGGCCATCGTTGTGATCGCGCACGCCGCGCAGGAATGCCTTCATGAACTTGCGCGCTGCCGGCGCGCGTTCGTTTGCAAATTTTCCCGAATAGAAGATCACCGCAATCTGGTGGTTGGGGAACACTTCGTCATCGGTGATGACCTTGACCCCGTAGCCTTTCGTGACAGCTTCGGTCGTCATCGGCTCGGCTGGCAAAGCCACGTCGATGGCGCCGTTGGCTAGCGCGATCACTTGTTGGGGGAAGCTGAGCGAGACGAGATCAACATCGGACGGCTTGAGGCCCGCGCGTTCGAGAATACGGTACATCGTCCCCCATGCGGCGGTGCCGGGCGCGGTGTTTGCGAACTTGAGGCCCTTAAGGTCCGCCAGCGTCTTGAAGCGACCTGAATCGACGAGCGCCTTGCGCACGACAAGCGTCTGGCTCGGCCTGCCTGGCGGCGTCGACACCTTGTCTGCGACGATACGCATGTCGATGCCGCGTCCGACTGCGTTGAAGAAGCCGGCAGATGGCGCGCCAGCTGACACGTCGAGTTCGCCGGATGCGAAGGGAGCCATCATGCGTGCGGCGGAGTCGAACGTCGTGAACTGAACGTCGAGACCTTCGTCGCGGAAATAGCCGCGCTTGTTAGCAACGAAGAGGCCAATGTCGGTCGCGACATTCGTGAGGCCTACTTTCACAACATCGAGCTTTTGTGCGCGGGCGTTTGACGCGGCTACGACGGCAAAACCTCCCACCATTGCCCCAAAGGCGCGGCGGCTCATGTGACCAATCGAGTTTCGTCGGCTTGGCATTTCCACTCCCTTCAACGACTCTTTTTACGAGCGCATTTGTTTTGCGTGTATCGCAACTGTTCCGGCGCCGGTTGCGCCCAGTTTGTCTGCGAGTAGCGCGCCGCGCAAACGAAATTTGAGCGAATTAGTTTGGCGCCGCCTGTTTCCGCTTTATGCTGACAGGATTGTTGCGCGGCCTGAAGGAGATGGCGGGAAGAATGAGCGAGGCGCCAGTCACACAGCCCGGATCCGCGGCGCCTGCCGAAGCCAAGATCCCTGTCACCTATACAGCCCTCTACAACGTCTTTTTCTGGATTGGCCTCTTCAGCTTTGGCGGCGGTCTCATGCCATGGATTCAGAGGGAGATTGTGATCAAGCGCGGCTGGATGCGGGATGAGGAGTTTCTTCCCGGTGTCGCCATGTCGCAAATTCTGCCGGGCGTGAACTCCACTAATATGGCGGTCTATGTGGGGCGACACCTTCTGGGCGTGTCCGGCGCCGCGGTGGCGATCATAGGCATGCTGACGGGGCCTTTCGTCTTCATGCTGGTGGCGGCGTACTCTTACAAGGCCATCCTCGCCGTACCGGCGCTGCATGCGGCGATGGCGGGCGTTGCGGCTGCCGCAATCGGCATGCTTCTGCGCATGGGCGTGATAGCGGTGGGAACTTCGGGCAGGGGCGTGCTGTCGGTTGTCGTGATGATCAGCGTCTTTCTCGCCATTGGCGTGATGAAGTGGCCGCTGGTGCCTGTCGTGCTGGTTGCTGTGCCGATGAGCGTGCTGATCGCCTGGCCGTGGGGCGTCAAGAGTAAGGTCAAGAGCGGGGGCGACGCCGATGCGTGAGGAAACCTCCCTCAGCCTGCTGATCTCCATCGCGATTATTCTGGCGCCGCTGTCCATTGCGTCGATCGGCGGCGCGACCGCCATTTACGCCCCGCTGCAACACGAGGTTGTCGATCTGCGTCAGTGGATCACGGGCCGCGAGTTTCTCGATCTTTTCGCCATTTGCCGTTTCACGCCGGGCCCCAGTTCGTTGCTGGGCGCGCTCATCGCTTTCAAGGTTGCGGGGCTGCTGGGCGCGCTTGTCGCAATGGTTGCGCTCTACCTGCCATCATCAATGTTGTGTTACGGCGTCAGCCGTGTGTGGGCTACGCACAAGGGCAAGCCCTGGCATACGGCGGTGGAGCGTGGACTAACGCCTGTCGCCGCCGGCCTGATTATGGCGGGCGTGTTGGCGCTATTTCAACTGAGTGGTGGGGATCTTCTCACGGGAGCCGTAATGGTGGGTGTCGCGGGCGCGCTCACGTGGAAACGGCAGATGCATCCGTTTCCACTGCTGATCGCGGGCGCCATCACGTATGAAGCGGCATATTTGCTCGGTTATATGAATTACGTTCAAACCTGATGCGCCGCCGCGCGCTTCAGAAAGCGCAATCGACGACGGTCAGACGATGACGCACGTGACTCACGGCGTACTGCTCGCCGCCTTCACGCTGGCCGCGGTCTGGCCGAACAGCACCTTCTTGTCCTCTTCCGACATCTTGTAGTCGGGCGACCGATACGCCTCGCCCTTCGTGTAGGACGCCATGACGGCAGGCCGCGCCTTCATCGCGTTGTGCCAGCGCAGCACATTGGGAAAGTCTTCCAGCTTCTGGCCCTGCCGGTCGAAGGACACCGTCCACGGATAGGTGGCCATGTCCGCGATGGAATAGTCGCCGGCGATGAAATCCTTATCTGCCAGCTGGCGATCCAGCACGCCATAAAGGCGGTTTGTCTCGTTGACGAAGCGCGAAATCGCGTAGGGAATTTTCTCTTCGATATAAGCGTTGAAGTGGTGGGTCTGTCCTGCGATGGGACCAAGCCCGCCCAGCTGCCAGAACAGCCATTCCAGCGCTTTCATACGCCCGCGAATATCGCCGGGGATGAACTGGCCGCTTTTCTCCGCAAGGTAAAGCAGGATCGCGCCCGATTCGAACACGCTCACGGGCGCACCGCCATCTTTGGGGGCGTAGTCGATGATCGCGGGCATGCGGTTGTTGGGCGCGATCTTGAGAAAGTCCGGTTTGAACTGGTCGCCCTTGGCGATGTTCACCGGCACAACCCTGTACTCGATGCCCGCCTCCTCGAGGAAGATCGTGATCTTGTGCCCATTGGGTGTGGGCCAAAAGTACACTTCGATCATGCAGTCGCCTTTCAGAATGAGGAGATGATCATCCTCTTCCGTTGCGCGCGAGGCAAGGGGCCGGGCCAGTCAGGCGTCGTAACTTGGACGAGGAGGACGCGACGAATCGTGGCGGATAAGCTTGAAGCGTAGCGATTGTATTCACGGTCTTTCAGGCCAAGAATAAGCCCATATTTAGCAACGACCTAGTAAATGCCACGCTTAAATTGGCCTCTTTCGCTACGTAGTCTTACATTAGTAAAATCTGCAAGTACACAGAGGCAAATTTCCGCAAGTGTCTGTTTTTTGGCTAGTTAATACTGCCATGGTTCTGTAATATACATATTATTGTCGTTTTCTCTGGCTATTTTTTGTCGGAAAACTATCTTAAGCTTGTATGGTGACGGTGCAGCCAGAACCGCCTTTAGGGCAACGGGCAGCGTCATTGGTGTCCAGAAGGGCCAGCGAGAGGCTCTTGCGGAAGGGAAAACGCTGCGTATTTTCGCCGCCTATTTGAGGCGGTCGAATGCGTAGACGCACAAGGAGGCGACTCGCTTGGATATGCTCAACGCCGCAGGCGGCGCATTTGTAATGCTCATGGATCCGTTCAGGATCTTCATGCTCTTCACCGGCGTCTTTTTGGGGCTGATCATCGGGCTTTTACCGGGCATTGGCGGCCTTGTTGGCCTTGCGTTGCTCCTGCCTTTCACGTTCAGCATGGATGCCTACGCCGCGTTCGCGCTGCTTCTGGGACTAGGCGCCGTAACGAGTACGGCGGATACGATTCCTGCCGTTCTGTTTGGTGTTCCGGGTACGTCCGGGTCGCAGGCGACGGTGCTCGACGGCCTTCCGATGTCGAAAAAAGGCGAGGCTGGCCGCGCGCTAGCCGCCGCCTATACTGCCTCTCTTATGGGCGGCGTCTTTGGCGCGTTTCTGATGGCGCTTGCGCTGCCGATGATACGTCCGGTCATTCTGTTTATCGGCTCACCAGAGCTTCTGGCGCTCGCTGTGTTCGGCATTTCGTCAGTCGCCGTTCTGTCGGGCAGCGCACCGCTTCGGGGCTTGATCGCTGCGTGCTTCGGCATTTTGCTGGCCATGATCGGCTCCGATCCACAGACCGGCACGCTGCGCTGGACGCTCGACACGCTTTATCTCTGGGAGGGCCTGCCGCTCGTTCCGGCCGTTCTTGGTCTCTTCGCGTTGCCTGAATTGTGCGATCTTGCGATTCAGCGCACTTCAATCACCAAAGATTTGAAGTTCAACCCGCGCGAAGGCATGCTTCAGGGGGCAAAGGACGCCGTCAGGCACTGGTGGCTTGTTCTGCGTTGTTCATGGATTGGCGCGGGCTTTGGCGCCGTTCCCGGCATCGGCAGTTCGGTCATCGACTGGCTCGCTTACGGGCACGCGGCGCGCACGGAGAAGGGCGCTGATAAAACCTTCGGCACTGGCGACGTTCGCGGCGTCATTGCGCCGGAATCAGCCAACAACGCGAAGGAGGGCGGTTCGCTCGTCCCGACCATCGTCTTTGGCGTGCCAGGTTCCGCCGGCATGGCGATTTTGCTCGGCGCGTTCATGATCCACGGCCTCGTGCCGGGTCCGGACATGATCACGAAGAATCTCCAGGTCTCGTATGCGATGGTGTGGAGCATCGCCCTCGCCAACATCTTTGGCGCAGGCTTGTGCTTTGCGTTCAGCGGCTATTTCGCAAAGCTCGCCACGCTGCGTTACACCCTGATCCTGCCTATCATCATGTCCATTACGTATGTCGGCGCGTTTCAGGCGTCGCGTAACTGGGGCGATCTGTATGTGCTGCTGATGTTCGGCCTCTTTGGCTGGACGATGAAGCAGCTCAAGTGGCCGCGCCCGCCGTTGATCCTGGGCATGATTCTTGGCTCCATCATCGAGCGCTATCTCTTCATTTCGATCCAGCGTTATGGGGTCGAATGGTTCATGCGCCCCGTGGTGATTTTCTTCTTCGCGATTTCCTTTATCGCGATATTGCGGCCGTTCCTGCAGGACGTGCGGACGCAGGGCGGCTTGCGAAACATGTTGCGCGGCTACGGGCGCCCAACATTCAAGCCATCAACCCTGTTCTACATTTTCATTCTGGGCTTGATGACGTTGATGCTTATCGACGCCTCATCGTGGAACTTCAGTGCGAAGGTTGTCCCGATGGTCGTGGGTTCGCTCGGGTTGTTCCTGGGTGCGATCAGCTTGTTCAATCACCTGACATTCCGTCCGGAGCTTCGCCCGCAAGCGGTTCCGAGGCCGGGAAGGGGAGGGGAAACGGGACCACGACTGCATATGGACCTGCAAACCGATCATTCGACCCTATCGGTGCGCGAGACGATTCGGCGGGCAAGCGTGTTCTTCGCCTGGCTGGTTGGGTTCATGGCGTCTATGTCGGTGATCGGGCTCATTCCAACCGTGCCTTTGTTTGTCACCGCGTTCATGCGCTATGAAAATAAGGAGCCTTGGAGGATCGTAGCGCCGATGGCGATCTTGCTGACGATCTTCATTTACTTCGTATTTGATCAGGCGCTGACGATACCGTGGCCGCCAACATACCTGGGTGGATGGGCGCCCTGGCTGAGGGACTACATCCCCTCACTCTAAAACAAGGACGGCGCCCCGCGGGGCGCCGTTTTCAATTGTAGACTTGCGGTCTGGATTTGCGGTCTGGCGACTCTGGCGGTCAGACGTTCACGGCGGGCAGCGGATCGCGGCCGCGGATGATGTCGGAGGCCTTGTCCGCCATCATAATGACGCAGGCGTTAATGTGCGCCCCCACCATGTCGGGCATTGCGGAGGCGTCCACCACGCGCAGTCCTTCGACGCCGCGCACACGCAATTGCGTGTCAAGCACCGACTGGCTGTCCGTACCCATCTTGCAGGTGCCTGCGGGATGATGCGCGGTGATCGCTGCGCGCTTGAGGTAGGCCTCGATCTCCGCGTCGGTCTTCGCCTTGGCGGTATTGGCGGTTTCCTCGCCGCGGAACGGGTCCATCGCCTTCTGGTGCGCGACGTCGCGAGCGATCTTGAAGCCCTCGCGCAGGCGCGGCAGATCATTAGGCGAGGAGAAGAAATTGTAGACGATGCGCGGCGCGTCCGCAGGATCGGATGAGCGCAGCAACACCTGGCCGCGGCTTTCGGGATGTAGCAGGCAGGGGCGGATGCCGAAGCCGTCGGCATAGGGCTTTTTGACGCCCGGGAACCACATGCCGGCGTTCGCAGGCAGGCCGCGGAACATGAACTCGATGTCCGGCACTTCGAGGCCGGGGTTTGACTTGATGAACGCGTGCAGGCCGCCCGGCACCACAGTGCCCGCGCCCTTGCCGAAGAAATAGGCTTGCACCATCGCCCAGATGATGCGGTCGGCGCGCAGCGTGTCGCGGAACGGCGAGGGGTTGTTGGGCCGCGTAAACATGATCATCGCAGCCAGATGATCCTGCAGGTTCTTGCCCACGGGCAGATCGACGATCGGGTTGACGCCAACTTGCTTGAGATGGTCGGCGGGTCCGATGCCCGAAAGCATCAACAATTGGGGTGAGTTGAACGTGCCGCCGGCGAGGATCACCTCGCTGTCCGCAGTCGCCTGCACCTGCATGCCATGATGCGAATAGGCGACGCCGCGCGCGCGTGTGCCTTCCATGATGACGCGGGACACCAGCGCACGCGTCTCAACGCGAAGGTTCGGGCGCTTTTCTGCCGGCCGCAAAAATGCGTTGGACGTGGATGAGCGGCGGCCGTTGCGGATTGTGTACTGGCTGCGGCCGAAGCCTTCGCCCTGCGCGCCATTGTAGTCGTCCGTGACGGGAATGCCGCGCTGGCGGGCCGCGTCCATCCACGCCGGAAAAAGCGGATCGTCCGTGCGCGCGAATTCGGTGCCCAGTGGGCCTTCGCCGCCGCGATATTCGTCCGCGCCGCCTTCCCAAGTCTCGCAGCGGCGGAAATAGGGCAGGCAATCGGCGTAGGCCCAGCCGTTCGCGCCGTTCTTCGACCAGCGGTCGTAGTCGCCGCGATGTCCGCGCGTGTAGGCCATCACGTTGACCGACGATGACCCTCCCAGCACCTTGCCGCGCATCGCCTCGATACGTCGGCCGTTCAGCGTTTCTTCCGGCTCCGTGTGGTAGCCCCAGTCGAACATCGACCAATCGTGCATCTTGCCCATGCCGAGGGGGATGTGAATAAGCGGATGCCAATCGCGCGGGCCAGCCTCAAGCAAGAGCACACGGCAAAGTGGATCTTCCGTCAGCCGGTTGGCGAGAACGCAGCCCGCAGAGCCTGCGCCGACGATGATGTAGTCGTAGTTGCTGGAGGCCATTTCCGTCCCTGTTCAAATGCCGTGAGAGCCTGCAAATTTGCGCAACGGGTACAACGGCGCGGACTATTCGTCCATGCCTTCGCCCGCCAGCAGGCAAGAACCATGCTTAGTCACCATGCTTAGTCACCATGCTTGGTTCGTGCTCGGCCCGTGCTTGGTCACCGAACTGGCGGAAGCGCTGAGTCTACGCCGCCAGCAGTTCACGCTGGCGTCAGAATGCTGACGCCGCCAAAACGCTCTTTCCACTTTGGGATCACGTCGCGGTTGTAGACGTTGTCGGGGATGCCGCCGCCAAGCGCGGTGAGGACGGAGCGTGCCGCCCATTGAATGCCGGGGCGCAATTCGCCGTCTTCGTTGAAGGACGCGGAGTGCGGCGACAACAGCACGCGATGGCCGAGTTTGCGCAATGGGGAATCCATGGGCACAGGCTCTTCCTCGAATGCGTCAATGGCGGCGCCGCGCAGGCGGCCTTGCTCGATAGCGCGCGCCACGGCGGCTTCCTCGATGACCTTACCGCGCGCCGTGTTGACGACGATGGCCGAGGGTTTCATCAGCGCGATCTGCTCGTCGCGCAGCATGAAGCGCGTTTCCTTGGTCAGCACGACATGGAAGGACACCACGTCTGACTCACGCAGCAGCGTTTCGTAACTGACGCTTTGTACGCCGGCGAGGAGGAAATCGGCGGGTGGGATGTAGGGATCATACGCAATAATGCGCACGCGCCATGGGGCAAGGAGATGCGCCACGCGGGTTGCGATGCGGCCAAGGCCTACAAGGCCAATGGTGACGCCAGCGTAGCCATCGGCGCGGCGGCCCAGAAAAGTGGTGCCCAGATGCGGCTCACGCCATTGGCCCGCACGCACGGCCTGATCGCGCTCCACCGCCTTCTTGAGCATGGCGAGCATCATCATCACGGTGGTTTCGGCGACGCCAAAGCAATTGGACTCGGTGGGCGCGTGGCAGACCATGATTCCAAGTTCGGTCGCCGCGTCCGTGTCCACGTCGTCGACGCCGACCGTGTATTTCGCGACGATGCGCAGGCGCTGGGAGGCTTCCATGACGCGCCGCGTGATGGGCGTGTGGCGGATCGACGTGCCCATGAGTGCGACGGCATCGCGCGCGGCGTCGACAAGGTCCTGCTCATGTTCGCCGCGCGGCAATTGCCAGGCCCTGTCGCCGAAGGCAAGTTCGCAGCCCGAACTTTCAAGCCTTTGAAGAATGTCGTCGGGCTCCTCGCGGGGCGCGTAGATGAGAATCTTTGGCTTGGACATGGCGAGGCCCCTGTTGCGTTTCGCTCCCGACCGCGTTTGCAGCGCGGTTTGTCTCAATCTGCAGCGCAAGGCCGGATGGGTCAAGCTTGTGCGCGCTTGCGCGTGGCCCGCCCGTTCCTGTAGTTTAGCCCTATCTCGCAATGATGCGGCTGGCTGCTTTTCAAGGCGCTGGCGAACTCAAAAATGTCCGGGAGAGACGCATGAACGAAGCGCCGCACAATCTGTTCGAAGTCGTTCCCTTGACCAAGCACATCGGCGCGGAAATCCGTGGCGTCGATCTGTCAAAGCCGGTCGACTCGCAGACCATCAAAGCGATCTACCAGACATGGCTCGACCATATCGTGATCATCTTCCGCGGGCAGACGCTGACCCAGGAAGACCACATGCGCGCGACGCAGATGTTTGGCGAGGTGGGCCACATTCGCAGGCCACCGAAATACTTCCCCGCAGGTTTCGACCGGGTGTTGCCGGGCATCATGTTCATCTCCAACATTCGCGAAAACGGCGAGCCCATCGGCGCCTTGCCCGACGGTGAGATGATGTTTCATCACGACATGATCCACTCGGATATTCCCGACAAGGGAACGCTGCTTTACTCGGTGGAGATTCCGTCGAAGGGCGGCAACACGCTGTTTGCAAGCGGCTATGCCGCCTATGAGACGATGGATCCGGCGCTTCGCGCCAAGATTGAAGGCCGCAAGGCGCAGCATCATTATAATTACGGTTCGACGCAGAAGGGCGACGGCAAGGGCACGGAGGCCTTTTCGCGTGCGGAACATCCCGCGTTCCGCACACATGAGGAAACCGGCCGCAAGGCGGTCTACATGAACCGCCTCATGACAATCGGGCTTGAAGGCATGAGCGATGAAGAGGCCGCGCCGATCCTCAGCGCGGTCTTTGATCACGCGGAGAAGCCCGAATTCGTCTATTCGCACGAATGGCGTGTTGGCGACCTGCTGTTGTGGGACAACCGCTGCTCGACCCACGCGCGCACCGACTTCCCCTCGACCGAGCGCCGGCTGATGCTGCGCACGACGGTCAAGGCGGATGTAAAGCCTTACTGATGGCTGATCTCAAACTTACTTTGGCGTGCTGGGATTATGACCGCACGCGCCCGCTCATCGAAGGCCGCGTCAAGCCGCGCGGCATCGACCTTGAAGTGCTGGTGCTGCGGCCCCGCCAGATGTTTCCGCGTATGCTGGAGAACCGTGAGTTCGACGCTTCGGAGCTATCGCTCGCGTCCTACGCATCGCTGATCGGGCGTGGCGAATGTCCGTTTGTGGCCATTCCCGTGGCGGTTTCCAAATTCTTCCGCCACGGCTGCATGTATGTGCGCAAGGGCGCGGGCATCAAACATCCGCGTGATCTTGTCGGCAAACGTGTGGGCACGACGCAATATTCGTCGACAGCGGTCACGTTCATGCGCGGCATGCTGAAGGATGAGTACGGCATCGACGCCAAGGACATGCACTGGTTCATGGGGGGACTGACCAAGCCCACCGAGACGCCGCTGATCCCGCTCGATTTGCCGTCCGATATCAGGCTCGACTTTGTGCCCGAGGGCGACACACTTGAACGCATGATGATCGAGGGGCGCGTCGATGCGCTGTTGTCGATCTACATTCCAAAACTCTTTGAAGACGGCTGGGAGGGCATCGAGCGTTTGTTTCCCGACTTCAAGGAGGTTGAGAAGGACTATTACAAGCGCACGCGAATTTTCCCCATCATGCATACGATCGCGCTGCGCGATGATGTGGTGCGCGAGCATCCGTGGGTGCGTCAGAGTCTGTATGACGCTTTCTGCGAATCTCGCGATATCGCCCTTGAGGGCTTATGGGACACCGATGCGCTGCGCCTCGGGCTGCCGTGGCTCATTGACCACGTGGAAGAGGCCTGGCGCACGTTTGGCAAGGACTTCTGGGCGTATGGGATGGAGGCGAACCGGCCGACGCTGGAAGCCATTGGCCGCTACGTTCACGAGCAGCATTTTTCGCCGCGCGTCGTGAAGCCGGAAGAGATCTGGCCGGATTTGTGAGGTCGCCGTCGCGCGATTTTCTTCTCCCCGCGTGTGGGGAGAAGATGTCCGAAGGACAGATGAGGGGCGGCGCCAATGTCGCAGGAGAGGGCGCGAACTTATCTTGCAAGGGATGTGCTGCCCCTCATCCGGCGCTGCGCGCCACCTTCTCCCCGTGAAACGGGGAGAAGGGAAGGGGAGGCTCCCTTAGCTCTTGGGTTCGGTCGTGATGTCCTCAAGCGTCCATGACATCTGGTCGATATCGTTCTGCGACAGTTTGAACTCGAAACCGTCCATTTTTGGCGCGAGCTCGGCGGCTTCCTTTTTAGCAGCGTCGTTCGCTTCTGCCGTCGTGTCGACCTGCATGCTCACCCAGCCGTCCTTCTGATCGCCGACGCTCGATACGGTCACGCGCAGGCCGTCGTGGCTGGTCGCAATGTATTGACGAGCATCTGGCTTTACCTCGCCCTTTGGCGCGCGCACGTCCTGGAAGGAGATGGGATCGACCATGAAGGACAGGCGCAACACCTTGCCGCCATCCGGTGCGCGGCCTTCGACTGGCGTGGCAAGCTGGAGTTCCGAGCCCTTCGGGTCCGAGGTCAGCACGTAATCGCCCTGTCCTGCGCCCTTCAACTCCAGTCTCGCGAGCTTGTCGCGCGTGAAGTTGATGAGATTGATCTCGAACCACGCGGCGTGTGGCACGGGAACGCGCATTTCGCCGCGCGTGAGATAGGTTTGCTGCTGGCCAGGAAAGCGAAGGAAGGTGCCGCCGCGGGCGCCGCCCACGGTGTTATCGCGATTGCCCACGAAGACTGAGGCCAGCACTATTCCCTTGGCGTCGCGCATGACGACTTCGCGGCCCGCCCTGTCGCCGAGGCCCTTGCCGGGTTCGCCCAGGCCGAGATCCACGAAGCGGTTGGGGTCCGACGTCTTGCTTTCCTCGAAGGTGAGCGAAGCTGCGCCGCCTACCATGTCGCGGAACGATTCAGGACGCACGACATAGCCGGAGTCCTTGTCGAAGAAACCGTCGCCGCGGCGCTCGACCGTGAAGGTTCGGTCATCGTCGCGGATCGATATTGTCACGACATCATTCGCGCGCGACAGCAATTCGGGGAAGACCCGTTCGCCGCGCCGGTCGGATGCGATGTTTTGCGGTGAGGTCTGCACGGTCCACACGGTTGTCGCAACCGCAAGGAGCGTCGCTATGCCCAGAGCGCCAAGTTGTTTCGCGTTCATGTGATCAACCTCAGGCGATCGTGTCGGGGTTCGGCTTGCCGCCGGGAGGAGTGCGCCGTGTCCGGCGCATTGCAAAGAAGAGCGCGATCAGACCGACGACGAGCGGCACGCCTGCGACGTTAATCGCAGTGAGCCTGCTCTTTAGCCGGTCTACATCGCTGCGCAGCGCGAATTGCGTCAGGCGCAATTCTTCACGGGTGGCGAGAAGTTCACTCTTGAACTTTTCGATGGTTTCCATCTGCTCGCGCGTGAGAACTTCGGTCGCGCCTTGCTTGCCGCGGCCAAGTTCCGTGAGTTGCTGCTCGGTCGTCTTGAGCTTCTCCTGCAGGGCCTGCTCCTTCGAGCGGAACCTGCGGTCGGCTTCTGTTTCCATGCGCTGGATAAGCTCGAACGGGCGCCAGGAGACGCCGCGTCCACGCAAGTCGGCCAGCGCTGCGCCGCCCGTCATCTGCTCGATGGCGTTGATGACGAAATCGCCATTGTTGGCGAAGGCCTGCGCCACTTCGGAGCCCAGCACGTTGCGGCGCTGCACCCAGTTGCGGTCCATCAGCATGTCAGCATCGGCGACGAGGATGACGTTTGCGGGCTTGGCGCTTCTGCCCAGGTGCGCGTCCTTGCTCTCGACGCCTTCCGGCCTTTCCTTGAACGCGCCCTCAATTTCGCCAGTGAGGCGTCCGCCGATCACCAGCGTGCGCGGCGCGCGCTCGATGCTGTCGAGCAGCGTGCGCATGTCGGTCGTGCGATCTTTGGTGGCCGAAACGGGCAATAGGCCGCCTTCAGCCGAGGCCATCAGGAGCGGCCGGATCGACACGCCGTCCTTGTTCGTGGTGAGCGTGCCAGCCGTCGTGACAACGATCGCGGAAAGTTGCGCGAGGATCGCTTCGTCCTTGCGCAATCCCTCGTTGCGGATGGCCAGCCAGGGCAGGTTGATCATCGGCGTCGGGCGGCCGTTGATCGTGCGCTCTGTCTGCAAGGCGAAGCCGGGATCGGCGACCGCCTGATTCGTATCGAAGCCGACGCCCCACGCTTCGAAAAGTTTCGGCAGGGTGGAGGCGGGTTCTGGCGGCGGTGCGCCGCGTTGCCCCATCTGATTTTCTGCGTTCGGATCAACGAAGATCAGCGTAGCGCCGCCCGACAGCGCCCATTGGTCGATAGCGTAGAGCGTTTTGTCGCCAATGTTCTGCGGATGAACGACCATCACGACGCGCGTGTTGTCCGGCAGTTTCTCAGCGTCCGCCGGCACAATGGTCACGTCGAAGAATTGCTTCATCTGCGTGAGCACTTGCTGCTCGCGCTGGCCTGTCTGCGGGTTGCCAGTGAGGCCCAACCCATCGAACAGGGCGACGACGGGCTTGCCGCGACGTCCGAGTTCGGAAACGAGGCGGGTCAGGTCGTATTCCAGAAACGCTTCGCGCTCGGGCGAGAACGAACCGATGACTGCCTTGCCATCCGTCGAGTTCGTGGCGGCGAGGCCAAAGAACATGCGGTCGCCCGATTGCGAACGGATGGGGCTGACCCCGAACGCGACGGCGCGATCTTCCTCTTCGGAATAGGGCTTGGGATCAATCGTCTCGATGATGATCTTGCCGTTGGAGCCGGCCACGTATGAATCCAGCATCGAGCGCAGGCGCTGCGAGAAGGCCGCCAGCTGCGGCGCTTCCTTTGTCAGGCCTGACGACATGAAAAAGCGGAAACGCACGGGCTCCTGAATCTCGGCAAGCAATTGCTTTGTGCCCTCGCTCAGCGAATAGAGTTTCTGCTGGGTCAGGTCGATGCGCGCCGAGCGGAAGAGGTGCGAGCTGATGATGTTGATGCATCCGAAAAGGACAGCGGCCAGAATGGCGCCGACGATCACGATGCGTCCGGTTTGAAATCTGTTCTTGTTCATGATTGCCTCACGCAGCCTTGCGCGCGTCAAGCGCCTGGACGTTGAGCCAGAGCGCGAACACGATGAGTGAGATGAAGAACACCAGCGCGGGGACTTCGAGGACGCCGTCGGTGATGCGCTGGAAATGTCCGATGAATGACATCGATGCGATCGCCTGCACCACGATATCGGGCGCCCACGGACGCACTGCCGCAAGCACGAGATCGAAGCCCGCCATCACAAAGACGAAGCCGGCGACCACCGCGCCGATGAAGGCGAGCACCTGGTTCTTGGTGAGCGCCGACACGCAGGCCGAGATCGCGAGAAACGAGCCCGCCATGAGCCACGAACCGATGTAGCAGGCCAGAATTACGCCATTGTCGGGGGAGCCAAGATAATTGACCGTGATCCAGAGCGGCGCCGAAAGAGCAAGCGCGAGGCCTGCGAAGGCCCACGCGGCGAGCCATTTGCCGACCACAAGTTGCCACGGCCGCACGGGCAACGTCATCAGCAGTTCTATCGTGCCGGAGCGGCGCTCTTCCGCCCAAAGGCGCATGCCGATGGCGGGCATCAACACGAGATAGAGCCAGGGATGCCAGAGGAAGAACGCGTTCATGTCCGCCTGGCCGCGATCAAAGAAGTTCGCGACGAAAAAGGTCATCCCCGCCGAAACGGCAAGAAAGACCACAAGGAACACGGTTGCGAGCGGTGTTGCGAAATAGCCGGCGAATTCACGCCGGAATACCAGAAGAGTTTTGCTCATGGCTCAGGACCCTGCGGATTCGAGCGTAATGTGACGGAAGGCGTCTTCCAGCGGTGTCGTGCGCACCAGCTGCTGGATCGCCGGATCGCGGGCAGGGGCCCGCGCCAGAATTTCCGCCGGGGTGGAGTCGGCCATCAGCTTGCCGCGCGCGATGATGATGGCGCGGGTGCAGATCGCCTCGACTTCTTCAAGGATGTGGGTCGAGACGACGATGGCCTTGTTGGGCGCGAGCGTGCGGATGAGTTCGCGCATCTCGTGCTTCTGGTTTGGATCGAGGCCGTCGGTCGGCTCATCCAGAATCAGCACGTCGGGATCATGGACCAGGGCCTGCGCGATGCCGACGCGGCGCTTGAAGCCCTTGGAGAGCGCCTCGATACGCCGACCCCAGACCTCGGCGAGGTCGATTCGCTCGACGAGTTCGCCAAGACGCTCGCGGGTGGTGGGCTTGGAGAGACCGCGCATCGCGGCCACGAATTCGAGAAAGGCGCCGACGGTCATGTCGGGGTAGGCCGGCGCGCCTTCCGGCAGATAGCCGAGGCGCTGACGGGCGGCGACCGGGTCTAGCTGGCTGTCGTGGCCAGCGACGTAGGCAGAGCCTTCCGTCGGCTCCAGAAAGCCGGCGATGACTTTCATGGTCGTTGATTTGCCCGCGCCATTGGGTCCCAGAAAACCGACAACTTCGCCGCGTTCCACCTTGAACGATATGCCGTCGACGGCGGTAAACGCCCCGAAACGTTTGACGAGGGCGCGCGTTTCGACGAGCACCATGCTTTGATCTCCCCCTCGTTCGCCTCCGGTTACCGGTTTGGCGGACTTCATTTGCGCGCAAGCAATACCCATGCGAACGCCGTGCGTCCAGTTACGGATGATTTAGATAAATTCAAGAGCGCAAGCGAGGCAACCTGCTGGCCGACCTATTGAGCGGCAAATTGCAGGGCTGCAAGTCGCGCACGCTGCCTGTCCACCAGGCGTTCGAACATGCGAATCATGGGTTCTGGGTCACCACCGGCGCCATTTTCCAGACCGCTGCGCACGTAATTTCTGATCAGTAGTTTTACGAGGACGTCGAACTCTTCCTCGATGCGATCCACATCTTCTGCCGTGTGCGCAATTTCCAGCCTGTCCAGCAGTGCGGGCAATATGTGTTGCACGTCCGGCTTCTCTGCCTCTTGCCGTAATCCGGCCCAACCGAGAAACCCGGTGATTGAGGACCCCACGATGCTCAGTCCGAACAGCAAGAACCAAATGTATTCACTGTAGGTGTCAAGAAACCCAGTCACCTCGTCGTTCACAAAGGCCGCCGTGCCCGCGTGCGGCTGATAGCGGCGCGGTCTGTCCACAGGCGGCGCCTCTACGTTGAAAGCGGTATTCTCCAGACGGCGAATTCGCGTTGCCGCTTCGATCAGTGTTCGCGTGAGGTTTGTCGCAACCGACTCGTCGAGGTCTGACGTCGCCGTGATTTCGTGCGTAATCGCGATCGTTTCGATGGTGGTGGGCGGCAGGGGCGGAGACCCACTGAACACGCCGGCTGGCAGCTGCGTGGTTTCAAGATCGCGATATCGGAAGGCGAGGGCGCCAGCGTTGGAGACGCCGATCACTGCAATGGGCGTCCCGCGCCCTTGCGTCACCTGCATCAGCACCTGCCGCAGCCGGGCGCCGGGGAACCCAACAAACACAAGCGCATCGACCGCACCCGACGCGAGTGCGTCGGTCGTGCCCTGCATCGCGATTTCCTGCAAGCTGACTTCGCCAGCGTCCACGCCGTACTGCGCGAGCACGCGCTCGACAAGCGGACGATTATTGTCCGAGTCGCCGCGCACGATACCCAGGCGCCGCGAGCGCAGGTCCGCCCAATCCTTCACCACGCGATCCTGGCGGGCGACGAGGAACACGTGGCGCTTCTGAATCACAACGATGGAGCGCGCCTCTGTCGACGTCGGATCGTCGCTGCGCAAGAGCGCAAGCTCTACCTTGCCGGACTCAAGCGCCTTTGCGGCAGAGGGCGAATCGGGCGTGGTGACTATTTCCAGACGAACAGATTCCCTGTGTTCAACCAGCGAGCGCGCCAGCGATTGAAGAAACCGGATCTGCATGGACCCTTCCGGCCCTGCCGCAATCTTGAGGGTTTTCGGCGCGGTGACGATGTACCAGGCGGCAAGCCCCGCTGCAGCGAGCGCGAAGAGAAGCGCCGTCCAGCGAAGCGCAATGTGCTTTTTCATGATCGCTCCAGCCCTGGTGTTCCAAAGCGCGTCAATTGCGGGACGCAGGACAGCGTTCGGCCAAAACCTTGGATATAATCTTACAGCATCTGAACCGCGCCGTGTAGCTTAGTATGTTGCCGTCATGAATCGGCGGTCGGGTCGCTATGATCCAACTTGTTTGTGGCAAAGCCTGGGCTTGTTGGGAGGGCGCTCCTTCATCCCTAAGTCGCAGCCACGAAGCGCTGGACGATCGTGAAATGTGGGCGCACAATAATCGAACTCCTAGCCTCCGCGGGATCTGCCCGTGAAAACAGAGAGCAGGACGAAGGGGGGACGAGGCAGCTCACGGGCGCTTTCTCACAGGCTACGAGTTTTGCGCGGAACGCGGCTTGTTTTCGCTGTGTTTAAACATGCTGATCGCGCCGTTTGCGCCCCGCTCCATGGTTTGCTCCGTTCCTCCCGCGCCAGTGGCGCCGCCTCGCCGGGTCAGAAATGGCCCGGCCTCTTTTTATAGGCTAACGTTCGACATGCGGCCCCGGCGCCTTCCTAAGCCGCAACTGCGCTGCGCTTGCGAACATGTCGTCCCAATCTCGGTTGCGCGCATTGAAAAGCCCTACTATTCCCCATTGACGCGGCGCAGGAAGCCGGGCGCAATGGTCCCGGTTCGGAGGGTGAGGCATGGCCTACAGACGGCAAGACGCAAAGGACTGGGCTCGCGAGAATATGCGGGGCATCTGGGCGGCTGCGCTCACACCCTTTCGCGCTGATATGTCCATTGATGAGGCGGGCCTGCGCGCCAACCTGCGCCACTGGTTCAACGATCTGGGGGTCGACGGCGTCTTTATCGCCGGCAAGCAGGGCGAATTCTTCGCCCTCTCGCTGGACGAGCGCAAACTCCTGTTCCGACTCGCGCTGGAAGAAAGCCAGCGCGCGGGGACGAAAGCGATCATGTCCTGTTCGGATCAGAACATGGACATCGTCATCGAGCTTGCAAAGTATGCCGAGGCGATTGGCGCGGAAAGCATTGTCGTTCACGCGCCGGTGCTCCACTTCCTCAAGGCGCACGACGAAACCATCTACGAATATTACAAATATATCAGCGAGCAGGTGAATCTTGGCATCGCGCTGTGGAGCCATCCCGATTCCGGCTATTTGCTGAGCCCGGAATTGTGTGCGCGACTGGCAGACATTCCCAACGTCGTCGCGATCAAGTATTCCGTGCCGCGCGAGATGTATTCCAAGCTGACGCGCCTTGCGGGAGATCGACTCATCGTCTCGACCGCCTCGGAAGAGGAATGGTTCGACAACGTGGTGGAGCTAGGTTGGCGGCTTTATCTGTGCTCATCGCCGCCGTATCTGTTGCAGACGAAGACCGACCGCCGTATGCGCGAATACACGGACCTTGCGTTTGCGGGTCGCATCGATGAGGCGAAGATAATTCGCGACAGTCTCGATCCTGTCCGCCATGCTATCCGGTCCACCACGCCGAAGGAAAAGCCCCAAGCACATTCCAAATACTGGCAAGATCTTCTTGGCCAGTGTGGCGGAACGGTGCGTCGCCCGATGCTGGCGCTGGCCGAAGTTGAAAAAGACGCGATCCGCAAGGCGTTCTGCGAATGCGGCCTGGGTCTTGCGTCTACGGGCAGCAACGCGGCATGATCACCGCAGGAGTTTAGCGCGATGCAGACGGGTCGCCTGAAGGCGTTCAATTTCCAGAAATGGATCGACGAGCACAAGCATCTCTTGAAGCCGCCTGTCGGCAACAAGTTGGTGTTTGAAGGCACGGACACGATCGTGCAGGTCGTGGGCGGGCCCAATGCGCGCGCCGATTATCATGATGATCCGGTGGAAGAGTTCTTCTATCAACTCAAGGGCGACATGGTCCTCAAGGTTTACGACGAGGGCAAGTTCTATGACGTGCCGATCCGCGAGGGCGAAGTTTTCATGCTGCCCGCGCATGTGCGCCATTCGCCGCAGCGTCCCCAAGAGGGTTCAATTGGCCTTGTCGTCGAGCCGTCGCGTCCACCCGGGACGGTGGATGGGTTCGAGTGGTTCTGCTTTGAATGCGGCACAAAACTGCATCGCATCGAAGTGACAGTTGAAAACATCGTGCGCGACCTGCCGCCTCTTTACGAGGCGTTTTTTGCAGATGAAAAGAAGCGCACGTGCCCGAACTGCGGCGCGCTGCATCCAGGCAAGAAGCCCCCTGATGGGTGGGTGAAACTATAAACGGCGGTCTCGCTCGTTTGGCTGATTCAATGAATTTCTGGAGGGTTTTGATGACTTTGAAGGGATTTGTCTCGGGTGCCGCGTTCGCGCTGCTCTCATATGCGCCGGCCATGGCGCAGCAGCCGGTCAAGATCGGCATGGTGACGACGTTGTCGGGACCGGGAGGTTATCTCGGCGCGGATGTGCGCGACGCGTTCAATCTTGCGATCGAGATGGAAGGCGGCAAGCTCGGCGGCGTGCCCGTGCAGGTGCTCGTCGAAGACGACGCCTTGAAGCCGGGGCAGGGCAAGGAGATCGCCGAGCGCTTCATGAAGACAGAGCGCGTGAGGCTTCTCACCGGCATCATTTTCTCCAACGTCGCCGGCGCAGTTGTGCCGGACGTGCTGGACAACGGCGGCATTTATGTGAGTCCCAACGCGGGGCCGTCAAACTTTGCGGGCAAGGAGTGCCACGCAAATTACTTCGTCGTGTCCTGGCAGAACGACACGCTGCACGAGAGCGCGGGCCAGAACGCCACAAACCTTGGCTTCAAACGCGCCGTGGTGCTGGCGCCCAATTATCAGGCCGGGCGTGACGCTATCGCGGGCTTCAAACGCTTCTTCAAGGGTGAGGTTGTCGGCGAAATTTATACGCGCCTCGACCAGACGGACTTCGCGCCGGAAATGGCGCAGGTGCGCGCCGCCAAGCCAGATGTCGTCTTCCAGTTCCATCCGGGCGGGCTCGGCATCACATTCGCGCGCCAGTATCAGCAGGCCGGGCTGCTTGAATCCATCCCCATGGTTGTCGCCTCGCCTTCGCTCGACTCGGTCATCCTCAAGGCGATTGGCGACGCTGCGCTGGGCGTCCACATTTCCAGCCACTGGAATTCGGATTTGCCCAATGCGGCGAACAAGGAATTCGTCGCAGCGTTTCAGAAGAAATATGGCCGCATCCCGAGCTATTACGCGAGCCAGGGCTATGACACGGCCCGCGCCATTGGCGCGGCGCTGAAGGGGACCGGCGGCAAGGTTGACGACACGAAAGCGTTCAGCGCGGCCATGCGCAAGGCTGATTTTCAATCCGTGCGCGGCGATTTCAAGTTCGGCCCCAATCAGCACCCAATCAACGACTGGTACTCGTTGAGAGTCGAGCGCGCGTCTGACGGCAACCTCGCCATTGTGACCAAGGGCAAGGTTCTTGAAAGTCACAGCGACTTCTACGCCAAAGACTGCAAGATGTGAGATTGCAGCCTTGTTTGTGATCTGATCGACTTGTCATGGCCGGGCCTGCTCCGGCCATGAATTTGTCAGGGGGAATAATTTTGCGAAGCGTCCGGATGCGTCAATGTCGCTGCTGATCGAACAGGCGCTCAACGGCGTGCAGCTTGGCGTGATGCTGTTTTTGCTCGCTGCCGGCCTCACGCTGATCTTCGGCATCATGGGCGTGATCAATCTCGCTCACGGTTCGCTTTACATGATCGGCGCTTTCGCCATGGCGTGGGTCGCCAACAAGACGGGCTCGTTCCTGATCGCCGCGCCCGCGGGGCTGCTGACGGCGGGCGCCATCGGCATGCTGATGGAGTTTTTCGTCATCCGAAAACTTTACGCGCGTGATCATCTCGATCAGGTGCTGGCGACATTCGGCCTGATCCTGTTTTTCAACCAGCTCACCGTTCTGCTGTTCGGGCGCCAGCCGTTGTTCGTGCAGATACCGGGTTTTCTCGAAGGCTCTATTCTGCTTTTCGGAGACGTGCGCTATCCGGTTTACCGGATAGCGATTATCGCCGTTGGTCTTCTCACGGCCATTGGTCTTTATCTGCTGATCGCGCGCACGCGTCTTGGCATGTTGATCCGCGCTGGCGCCACAAACCGCGACATGGTGCGCGCGCTGGGCGTTGATATCCGGCTTCTCTACACGGCGCTGTTTGGCTTGGGCGCAATGCTTGCGGGACTTGCTGGCGTGATGGCGGGGCCCATCCTGTCGGTGCAAGTGGGCATGGGCGAGCAGGTGCTTATTCTGACGTTCGTCGTTGTGGTGATAGGCGGGGTCGGCTCCGTGCGGGGCGCTTTTGTGGGCGCGATGATTGTTGGTGTGGTCGACACGATGCTGCGCGCCTTTCTGCCGCAGACGTTTCGTCAACTCATGACAGGGCCGGACGCCGATGCCCTTGCCGCAGGCTTTTCCGCTATGGGTGTGTACATGCTGATGGCGCTCGTTCTCCTGGTGAAGCCGAAGGGACTCATGCCTGCCCATGGCTGACCTGAAGACCACGCGCGGCCCGGCCAGCGCAAGCCGGACATACGCCGTCATCGCGATTGTTCTGGCGATGCTCGCGGCCTTGCCATTCATTGCGGACGCGATTGGCCAGCCTGCCCTGACGTCGCTGGCGACGCGCATCACCATTCTTGCGATTGGCGCCGCCAGCCTCAATCTGGCGCTCGGATATTGCGGCCTTGTGAGCTTTGGCCACGCAGCGTGGTACGGCGTTGGCGCCTACGTTGTCGGCATCATGTATCGACACTACGTGACCGGCGATCCGTTGCTGGGGCTTTCCATTGGCAGCGATCAATTGTTAGTGACGCTGCCGCTCGCGATCCTGATCAGCGGCCTGTTTGCGCTGGTGCTTGGCGCGTTGTCGCTGCGCACATCGGGTGTGCAGTTCATCATGATTACGCTGGCCTTCGCGCAAATGCTGTTCTTCTTTTTCGTCGCGTTGAAAGCATACGGCGGTGATGACGGGCTCATCGTGCGCCGGCGAAACGCCTTGCCGTTTATCGACACGCGCGACGGGCCGACTTATTATTGGGTTTGCCTGTTCTTTGCGGTTGCTTGGTTTGCGCTGATGTCGCGCATCGTCACGTCGCGCTTTGGCCGCGTGCTGGAAGGAATCCGTCAGAGCGAGCGGCGCATGGCGGCCATTGGCGTCTCGACCTATCCTTACAAGCTCGCCTGCTTCGTCATCTCCGGCATGGGGGCGGGGCTCGCCGGCGCGCTGATGGCGAACCACGCGCGCTTTGTATCGCCGGACATGATGCACTGGACGCAGTCTGGCGAATTCATGATCATGGTGATCCTGGGCGGTGCGGGCACGTTGTTTGGCGCCGCTGCGGGCGCTGCGGTGCTGATTGGTCTGGAAACACAGCTTGCCGCGTGGACCGAGCATTGGCAGGTCATTCTCGGTCCGTTGCTTGTGCTGATGATCATCTTCACGCGTGGGGGGCTGAGCGGACTTGTCCGGCTCTTGCGGGGTGGCCGCAATGAGTGAGTCGCTGTTGCGGGTGTCGCGTCTGTTCAAGCGTTTTGGCGGCGTCAACGCGACCGACGATCTGTCACTTGATGTGCGCGCTGGCGAAATTCACGCGCTTATCGGGCCCAATGGCGCGGGGAAGACGACCTTCATCGGCCAGTTGATGGGCGAGGTGCGTCCGGATGCTGGCGACATTCATTTTGACGGCGCATCCATCAACGGGCTTTCAACGGCCGCGCGCGTGCGGCGCGGGATTGCGCGCACGTTCCAGATCACGGAACTGCTGACGGAAGACACTGCGCTCGACAATGTCGCGCTGGCCGTGCAGGCGGGGCAGGGCCATTCGTTCCGCTTCCTTGGAAACGCGGGCGCCGACCGTTCTCTGCTTGCCCCTGCGCGCGAGTATCTTACAGCCGCGGGCCTTGCCGAGCGCGCAGATGTGCGCGTGTCGGAGCTTTCGCACGGCGAGCGCAAACAACTGGAACTTGCCATTGCGCTGGCTTCAAAGCCGCGTCTTCTGTTGCTTGATGAGCCGATGGCGGGCCTCGGCGCGGCGGAGAGCCGCCGCATGGTCGATACGCTTTCAAGCCTCAAAGGCTCGATCGCGATGCTGCTCGTCGAGCACGACATGGACGTGGTGTTTGCGCTGGCCGATCGCATTTCCGTGCTGGTTTATGGCCGGGTCATCGCGTCAGGTTCGCCGGTCGAGATTCAGGCTGACACCCAGGTGCGCGCGGCCTATCTCGGCGAAGGAGACGCCTGATGTTGCGCGTCGAAAACCTCGCAGCCGCTTATGGCTCCAGCCGCGTCCTGTTCGACGTGACGTTTGACGTTGGCGAGGGCGAGTTCGCCACGCTGCTCGGCCGCAACGGCATGGGCAAAACGACAACGATCAAGACGATTATGGGCCTCCTGCCTGCGCGAGGCGGGCGTGTCGTGTTCGACGGGGTCGATGTGACTGGCAAGACGCCGGAAGCCATCGCCCGGCTCGGTATCGGGCTGGTGCCCGAGGGTCGCCAGATTTTCCCGACGCTGACCGTGCGTGAAAACCTCGTAGCCACAGCCGCCGACCGGTTTGGGCGGGAAAATCCGTGGACGCTTGAGCGCGTGTACCGTCTGTTTCCCCGCCTCGGGGAGCGCCATGCGCAATGGGCGCGCACGTTGTCGGGCGGCGAGCAGCAGATGCTGGCCATCGGGCGGGCGTTGATGACAAACCCGCGCCTGCTCATTCTTGACGAGGCGACAGAAGGCCTGGCGCCGGTTATCCGTGCCGAAATCTGGTCCGTCCTCAGCGCATTGAAGGCGCAGAATCTGTCGATTCTCGTGGTCGACAAGAACATCGACGTCCTGCGGCGCATGGCCAACACACATAATGTGATCGAGAAGGGACACGTCGTCTGGACAGGAGACGGCGCCGCGCTCGACCGCGACAGGGGGAAGGTGAATGGCTGGGTGGGACTCTGAGGCGCGCCCCATCGAGGTGGAGGCCACATGCGAGGGTCGCGGCGTGTCCGCGCTTGCGCGCGCGCTCATTCTGGCTGGCGGCAAGCTCGCAGCGGCGGGGGCCGCACCGCCGCAGATGAGCCAGATGATTTGGCGCGCGCCCAATCCCGCCGCCATCCATCCCGCACGCCGGGAGGTCGATCTTGCCCGGCGCGAAGCGTTCGCGGGCTTTCGTCCACCGCTGCTGCTTGAGCAGTGCGCGGGTGATGAGATTCAGGTTGTTCTGCGCGCGTTGGTTGCTGCGCCAATATCTGATGATCAGTCTGTGTATCAAGGCTATACACGCGCGCAATTGGCCGCGCAGATGAGCCCGCGCGCGCAAGTGCCGGACATGAGCGCGGTGTTTGCGAAATGGACTGCCGATGGCGCTGCCGCCCGCGCGCGTTTGCCTGGCGGGCTGGACATTGCGTATGGCCCCCATCGCGACCAGATCCTCGATCTTTATCGTCCTGCCGGCGTCGTTCGCCCGCCTGTCTGGGTTTTCATCCATGGTGGTTATTGGCAGGCCTCCACCAAGGATCAGCACGCGCAATTCTGCACCGGCATGGTGGAGGCGGGTTACGCTGTCGCCAATATCGACTACGGCCTTGCGCCGCAGACGCCTCTTGCGCGCATTGTCGAACAGTTGCGCGCTGCGCTGTGGTTTCTCGTTCGCGAAGCGGACGCGCTGGGTGTTGACGCATCGCGGCTGCATGTGAGCGGCCATTCCGCCGGCGGACATTTGGCGGCCTTCATGGCGTGCGATCCGCTATGTCCGCCGCTTGCTTCCGCGCATCCGTTGTCGGGCGTGCTCTTTCTTGAATCGCTGATGCATCTGCCGATGGGCAAGATACTCGGCGTCACGACGCTTGATGATGTCGCGCAATTATCGCCGCACGGCATGCGCCCACGTAGCGGCGTGCGGCTTGCTTTTGCGATTGGCGGCGCCGAGAGCGACGAGTTCAAGCGCCAGAGCGTCGATCTTGCGCGGGCATGGGGCGCGGCTGCGCCGCTCATCACGCCGGGCGCCAATCATTTCACTTTGCCGGAAGGGCTGCGCGGCGGGGCTTTGCTTGCGCAGGCGAAGGAGCTTTGCGGCATCTGAAACGCCTCAGCGCTTAATCCGTCAATACCTGCACCCGGTCTGCGGCGCCTCCGGCGCGGCGTGCGAGGCGCGGGGTGAGTTCACCAAAAATAGAGCGGCACATGTCGGTGACCATGTGGACACTTGTATCCTCGCGTTCGCGCATCCAGATCGCGTTGATGCTGCGGATTGGCGTGACCTCGGGGAATGTCGCGATCTCGACATCTTGGTCGGTGAGGCCGCCGCAAAGGATGCAAAGCGGAGTGCTAGCCGCCCATCCTTGACCGCTTTTCACAAGATCGAGAAGCGCCACGGAAGAGTCGAACTCCAGATTTCCGCGGGTCTCGACGCCGAAGCGGTCGAATTGATGCTTGATAATCTGGCTCAGACGTCGGCGATGGCCATAGCGAATGAAGTCTAGTTTTGCTGCGAGTTCCTCGATGTCCCCCCAGTCGCGCGGCGGCGTCATGCCCTTGGGCAGAACGATGACGACGGGTTCGGCAAACAGCGGCTTTTGCACCATCGCCTCGTCATGGTCGGCCATTTGCTCGCTGGTGATCGTCATGTCGAGGTCACCGGCGCGCAGTTCCGGCCCCAAAGGATGGGTTGTGCCGCTTGTGATCGACAGTGCGCCGACGCTGCTGGACAGTTTGCGCACCAGAAACGGCAAAAGAGCATTGGCGACGGATTCAACGATACCGAGCCGTAATTCAGGAATATCGTAGGCTTTATAGCGGGCTATGCCCTGTTGAACGTCGTCGATCTGATGCATCAGCCCACGCCCGCGTTTGCGTAGGTATTCGCCACCCGGCGTGAGTCGTGGCGGACGGACGCTGCGATCCATCAACGTAATGCCAAGATCGCGTTCGAGCTTTTGAAGGTGAAGCGAAACTCCGGCTTGCGTCAGCCCCAGTTCGCCAGCGGCGGCGGTTAGTCCGCCCTTCTCGCAAATCGCGAGGAAGATTTCGATGCCGCGAATGTCCAACGTGCGTTCAAGCCTCCGGCGCGAGTCAACGACGATAATTGATTAGCAAAGGCCATGCCGCGTTCAACTCGTCACCCGCGCCGCCAAATGACCGGCGGCGCGGGCTCAATGAAGTGCGCTTATTTAATGCACATGCTGCACAATTGGCGCCCAAACGCCGATTGGTGACTGGCGGTCTTCAGTAGTTGACCACCTTTTGCGGCTCAGCGTTTGTCGAGCCTTTCGGCAGATCGAACAGTCCGGCGGGCAGGGTGTCGAAGTACTCAAGCACTTCGTCGGTTTTCACCACGTCGGCGTATTTCGCGTTCATGTCGCAAAGATTGATTGCGTGGCTGGCCTGCGAGCGATCAAAACAGCCTTCCTCGGCGAGCGCGACGCGGAAGTTGAGGCTGAAGGCGTCTAGCACCGTTGCCCGAACGCAGCCTGACGTCGTGGTGCCGGTGACGATGACGCTGTCGGCGCCAAGCAATTGGAGGTAGCTCGCCATGTTCGTGCCGAAGAAACCTGACGGCTTCTGCTTGTAGATCACGATGTCCTTGGGGCCGGGCGCGATATCGTCGACGATCCGATTGCCGTCCACGTTGGAATTGGCGACCGTTGGATGTTCTCCGCTGCGGCTTGACTTCCAGCTCCATGAGCCTGAGTCCCAATTGTCGTCGCGGCGAACGCCTGTCGTGTAGATGACCGGCAGGCCTTTCTCATGGCATTTGTCGATGAGCGTTTTGATCGCGGCGACTGCGGGCCAGGCTTCCTCGCCGCAGGAGTTGCGCCATTTCTTGATGGATTCGAGGATCGGTTCGGGCTGGTCGCCGCAGAATGCGTAGTTCACGTCGATGACGAGAAGCGCTGGACGCTTGCCAAAGCCGCCGCGCGCGCCGTAGCCGGAAATATCGAAAACTTGCTTGTCTCGCTCGGTGAGAAATTTATTCCAGATTGGCTCTGCGGACATGGACGTTCTCCTTTAGATCGAATTGCGCGGCGGCTGCACATCGCGCTCGATAAGCTCGCGCCATCCCCGAGGGGAGCGCGTCGACGCGACTTTGCAGAACCTATGCCAAGGAAGAAGACCTCGTCAAATCAGATGCTTGATCCGACTGACCATATTTCTGCGCGGACCCAATAGGAGAAAAGTGGCGGTGATTTCTGACGAGATGCGACAGCGCGGGGATTTGTTGGATTTACCGAGGCCTCGCTCGTGAGCTCTGGAGGCAAAAAACTATGAAAAATCAGATGATTAATGTGTCGGCTCGTATCATTTCCCGGGCTTATGGCCCGGCGCCTCTTTATAAGTGCGCCCCTGGACTGCGCGTTCCCGTTTTCCATGATCCGTACCGATAGCGTTTACGTATCGAACACATGGCGGGAGTTTTCACATGAAGTTCTGGGCGGTCGGCTATCTGGCGACTGGCGTTGTCTTGCTTGTTCTCGACGCCATCTGGCTAACTGTGATGGGGAAGGCGCTTTATCGACCAGCCCTTGGCGATCTTCTGCTTGACCAGTTTCGCCTCGCCCCAGCCGCTGTTTTTTACTTTCTTTATGTACTCGCAATTGTGGTCTTTGCGATTTCGCCCGCCGTCTCGACCGGCAAGTGGACCACGGCGCTTCTTTATGGCGCATTCCTTGGTCTTGTTTGCTACGGCACTTACGACCTCACAAACCATGCAACGCTCAAGGTATGGACCACAACGCTGACCGTTGTGGATATGGCGTGGGGCGCCACGCTGACCGCTTGCAGCGCGACCATGGGCTTTATTATTGCGCGCGCACTTGCCACTTCTCCCTAGTCGCCATCCGCCGGGGTGAGCGCGCCGCACCTGATGACGTCTGGCTTTCAGCTACTTACGCAGGTTTCAGACGATAGTGGCTCACGCCCCATTCGTCGCCGCCCTTGTGGCCAAAAAGGCCGGCGGTTGCGAGAAAGAACAGGCGCCAGCGGCGCCTCCAGACCGCTGCGTCCGCGCCGTATGTTTCAGCCATGATCCGGGAGATCCGATCCGCATTGGCGTCGAAATTTTCGAGCCAGTGCATTGCCGTGCGGCGGTAATGCTCCCCGCTCCAGCGCCAGTTCTCTTCAACTTTGAACAGATCGCCAAAATGTTGGATGAGGCCGTGGCTCGGCATGATTCCGCCCGTAAAAAAGTATTGCGCAATCCAGTCGGCGTTGTCGGACACTTCAAACCGGTAGGGTTGCGCGCGGTGGCTGAACACGTGGAGGAACAAGCGACCTTCCGGCTTCACCCATCCGCGAACGCGCGTGAGAAGCCCGCGCCAGTTTGACATGTGCTCGAACATTTCAACCGAGACGATCCGGTCAAAAGCGCTGCTCGTTTCGAAATCGTTCATGTCGGCGGTGATCACACGGACGTTTGGCAAGCCGCGAAGAGCCGCCTGAGCCGTGATGTGTTCGCGCTGGGAGTTAGAGTTGGACACCGCCGTGAACTGCGACGCTGGGAATCGCTCAGCCATGAAGAGAGTCAATGACCCCCATCCGCAACCCAATTCCAGAACTGTCTGGCCGTCGCGCAGATCCGCGTGGGCGACGGTCTCTTCAAGCGCCCGGGCTTCCGCCTCGGCGAGCGTTGTTGCGCCGCCGGTGTAGAGGCAGGAAGAATATTTTCGCTGGGGACCAAGCGCCAGCCTAAAAAACTCGGCTGGCAATTCGTAATGTTGTTCGTTCGCGGCATCGGTGTGGAGGGCGATGGAAAATCCATCCATTTCAGCAGCAAAACGCGCTTCCGCGTCTGCGCCCTCGTCACGCAGCTTTCGGGCAGTGCGCGCGCACAAGAAATCAATGCCCATAAGGGAAAGAGAATCAGGCAGAGGCGCGCGTTCCGCAAAGCGTGTGGCGGCTGCGATCATATTCATCGGCGTTTCTCCGGTCAGGAGGGCGAGGACGAGCGTTCAGACCTTTGGGGAGGCCCCGGAAAAAAGGCGTTCACGCGCGCGCGATAATCTTCGAAGGCCTTGCCGCGTGAGCGCAGCATGTGCGCTTCCAGCGGGGGGATGCCGGAGACATGGACCAGCAAGACGTACATCAGGATGGGGGCGGCGAGCGCGGCGTATCCCCAAACGTATCCGCCCGAAATTGCGATGACGGGGTAGGCCACCCAGCCCAACCACTCGAAAAAATAATTTGGGTGACGCGACCAACTCCACAGCCCTGCATCGCATATCTTGCCCCGGTTGGCGGGATCGGCCCTGAAACGCCTTAACTGGTCGTCGGAAAGCGCCGCCCCGCCCAGAGCGATCAGGAAGATCGCGGCGCCAACATAATCTTGAACTGTGAGGCCGGAGGCCGGGTTTTGCGCGGCTGCGAAAACTGAGAGCGCCAGAATGAGGCCCGCCACAGCCTGCGCCTGAAGAAAGAGAAACAGCCGTCGGCCAGCGTCCGCGCCCCACTCTTGCACCAATGATGCATAACGAGGGTCTTCCGCGGATCCAGCGCTGCGAAAGGCGATGTAGCCGCCAAGTCGAGCGGCCCATATCGCCACGAGGCTTGCGACCAGTAACTGGCGGGAAGTCAACGCGTTGGAGGTCGTTACTGGAGCCAGTGACAGAGCGAACGCGGCGGCGCCAACGGCGAACGACCACACCGTATCAATCCACCCCGAATTGCCGGTCTTGCGCTGGATGGCCCATGCGAGGGTCATCGCGACACTCATGAAGAAGGCCGCCGCTGCTATCGCCGTCAACATTGTCCGCTCTCTTCGTTGCAATCTGCCGCAAACGTGCACTGCTCCGTGTTTACGGGCTGGGCTTCATTGCGGATCACGGACGGGTTGTGATCCGCTTCCAACCCGTGCTCGTATTGCCAACCGTAAGCATTTTTGCGCCAAAGATCGGGCGCCGCTCCGGATGAGGTTCAAGTGAATTTTGCTCCCCGTCCGCTCCGAATTGCAGTGATCGGAGCTGGCGTGACGGGCCTGGCTGCCGCGTGGCTGCTTTCAACCCATCACCGTGTCACCCTATATGAGGCCGGGCCAAAGCTAGGCGGCCACAGCAACACTGTGATGGTGGATTGCGCGGAGGGGCGAATTCCGGTCGATACGGGATTCATTGTCTATAATGAACTCACCTATCCGAACCTGATTGCTATGTTCGAGCATCTTGGTGTGGCGACCAAGGCGTCTGACATGTCTTTTGCGGTCTCGATGGACCGAGGCGCAACCGAATACTGCGGCTCGGGGCTTGGCGGTCTGTTCGCGCAAAAGGGCAACCTTCTAAACCCAAGATTCTGGCGCATGTGCGCCGATCTCGTGCGGTTCTATCGGGCAGCCAAGGCCGACATGCGCAATCTGAGCGGCTTGACGCTTGAACAATATCTCGACGAGGGACGCTATTCTCAGGCGTTTCGGGATTTGCACCTTTACCCCATGGCTGCGGCCATCTGGTCGACGCCAGCGGGAAAGATTGGCGATTATCCAGCCGAGGCATTCATCCGTTTCTGCCGCAATCACCGCCTGCTTGAACTTGGCGAACGCCCCCGGTGGCGTACTGTGGAAGGCGGCAGCATCGAGTACGTCCGCAAACTGGAGAGCCTCATTACCGGTGACATCCGGCTGGCGACGCCTGTCCGTCAGGTCGTTCGTGGTCCGATCGGGGTCGAGGTGCATGACGCCGCCGGAGGCATGGATACGTTTGATCATGTCGTGCTTGCAACCCACGCCGATCAAACGGTCGCCATGTTGGCGGACGCGGATCAGATGGAGCGTGAAGTGCTGGGCGCCTTCCGCTATTCTAAGAATCGCGCGGTGCTTCACACAGATGAGAAGCTCATGCCAACACGGCGCAGCGTGTGGTCCAGCTGGAACTATCTTGCCGAAGGGCAGGGGGCGGACCGTCGCCCACCCGCGGTCACATACTGGATGAACCGGCTGCAAGGGTTGCCTACAGCGCAAAATATCTTTGTTTCGCTCAATTCGCCACAAGAGCCTCGCGCCGACTTGACGCTTCGCGATATTACTTATGATCATCCAGTCTTCGACGCAGGCGCGATTGCAGCGCAGCGCCATGTCTGGTCATTGCAGGGCCGGCGCAATACCTGGTTTTGCGGCGCCTGGATGGGGGCAGGCTTTCATGAAGACGGTCTACAATCTGGTCTCGCCGTTGCGGAAGCGTTGGGAAGCGTGCGCCGTCCCTGGCGCGTTGCCGAGGAATCCGGGCGCGTTTTTGTCAGTCCGCCGCCGGACCTGGCAGGCGCGGAATTGACGCCGTGAGTAAATTGCGGTCGACAAACTCTGCCATTTTCGCTGGCTCCGTGATGCATCGTCGCGTGCGTCCGCGGCGCCATCGCCTGCGGTATTCCATCTTTTCATTTCTGTTTGATCTCGATGAGCTGGACAAGCTGAATGACCGGCTGTGGTTCTTCTCACGCAACAGGTTCAATCTCTTTTCTTTTTTCGATAATGATTTTGGCTTCAAAAAAGGAAAGCCCCTGAAGCTGCAGATCGAAGACCTGTTAAGCGAGGCAGGGCTTCAGCCTACTGGCGGACCCGTGCGTCTGCTCGCCATCCCGCGCATCCTTGGATACGCATTCAATCCGCTAAACGTCTATTTTTGTTATGATAAGGATGGTGGCTCGCTTGTCGCGATCATCTGCGAGGTGAATAATACTTTTGGCGAGCGCCATGCCTATGTGCTTGTGGCCGAGCCGGAAAGGGCAGGTGCGGATCGTGCAATGCGTTGCGCCTGCGCAAAAAAGTTTTATGTTTCACCCTTCATCGGGATGGACCTGACTTACGACTTTCGGATTGCGCTTCCTGAGGAGACGGTGACCATCGCTATTCGCGGCTATAATGACGAGGGAACACTCATCACGGCCGTGCACTCTGCGCATCGCGTGGAATTGAGTGACGGTGCGCTGGTTCGCACGTTCGCGTCCCACCCGCTTATGGCGATCAAGGTGATCGGCGGCATCCATTGGGAGGCGCTGAAAATATGGCTCAAAGGCGTGCGTCTGCAGAAACGTCCGGCGCCGCCCGACAAGCCTGCCACCATCGCGCCGCGCGTCGAAAGCTGAGATTAGCATATGACCCGAAACGCTAACGAGAGCCTGCGCGAACAAACCGGGATCCGCGGGGTTGAAGAACTCCTGGCGGCCGCGCTCGCGCCATTTATCCGTCGTGTCCAATTCGGGGGTGTGACGGTCGTCACGCCGTCGGGCGGCCGCATTGTCTACCATGCGCAGGCGGCGGGGCCGGAAGCCTGCATTGTTTTGCACCGCTGGCGCGCAGTGCGCCAATTGATTCTTGGAGGTGATGTCGCGTTCGCGGAAGCCTATATGAACGGCGACTGGACGACGCCTGATTTGACCGCGGTCATCGAGCTTGCGGCGCGCAATGGAGAGACGCTGGACACCGCTATCGGCGGGGGACCGATTGTGCGAAGCCTTAATCGTCTTCGTCACGCGCTGCGCGCTAACACCAAGCGCGGCAGCCGCCGAAACATAGAGGCGCATTACGACCTCGGCAACGAATTTTACGCGTTGTGGCTGGACGCCTCGATGACGTATTCGTCCGCTATTTACAGCGCCGGCGGGCAGGAAAGTCTCGAAGAAGCGCAGTTGCGCAAGATCGCGCGCATTGGCGATATGCTCGACGTTGATAGCGCGAAGAGCGTTTTAGAAATCGGCTGTGGATGGGGCGCGCTGGGTCGCGCTTTGGCCGTTCGCGGGGCCAGGGTGACGGGATTGACGCTGTCTCCGGCGCAACTCGCCTTCGCGCAGCGCACCGCTGCGGAAGAGGGACTTTCGCAAAAACTGGATTTGCGTCTTCAGGATTATCGCGATGTTCAAGGCGTCTACGATCGTGTTGTTTCGATCGAGATGATCGAGGCTGTTGGTGAGCGATACTGGCCGCATTATTTTCGGGCCATTTCGCAGCGCCTGAAGCAAGGCGGTTGCGCGGTGTTGCAGGCAATCACCATCGCTGACGACCGCTTTGAAGCGTACAGAAAAGCTGCTGATTTTATTCAGCGATACGTGTTTCCGGGTGGGATGTTGCCATCTCGTTCGGTGCTTGAGCGTTACGCGGCGGACGCTGGTCTGAGGATCGCTGAAAGCGAGACGTTTGCCGACAGTTACGCACTTACTCTGGCGGAATGGCGTCGGCGGATGCTGCATGCCGCACCGCAAATTTCCACGCAAGGCTTTGATGCGCGGTTCAGGCGCCTCTGGGAGTATTATCTTTGCTATTGCGAAGCGGGGTTTCGCGCGCGAACAATCGATGTGGGATTGTATAAGCTCGTGCACGCCTAAGCCTCGGCGCTTCTACGCGAAAGGCCCGCCGTCGCCAGCGGGCCTGCCGAAACTTTTTTTAGGCGCGCTTACTTGTCGCCGCGCACAGCGTCCTTGATGCCGCCGACGGTGTTTTGCACCTTGCCTTTTGCCTGGTCGGCGCGGCCTTCGTTCTTGAGCTTCTCATCGCCGGTGATTTTCCCGGCCCCTTCCTTGAGCTTGCCCTTCATCTGATCCATCGAGCCTTCGGTACGATCCTTGTCGATAGCCATATCCGCCTCCATTTTTCAAACGGCGCCTTCGTGGACTGCGCCTCGAGAAATCCAACCGCCGGGAATCTGATCGGTTCCGGGAGAAAGGTCGCCTTGGCTGCATTTAGATTTTACGATTGCGGCCGTAGCAGCGAGGAATGCGCGTAATCGATTTTCATCGGCCGGCTTGGTGAGCCAGTCGACGCCTGCAAATTCTGGCGGCGGAGACTTGGCGCGCAAGCCCGAGAGAACAATCATTGGGGCTCCGGTTTCACGCAGGACGCGAGCCAGCGGCGTGCTGGCGCCGTCCAGGAGTTCTATGTCAAGGATCGCAGCATCTATTGTCTGGCGTTTGAGGAAGGACAATGCGTCGCGGCCCCAGGCAAATGGCCCAATAGCTTCGCAGCCGCACTCCTCAACCAGCGTCGCGATTTGCATGGCGATGAGCATTTCGTCCTCGCAAATCAAGATGCGGGGACGAATTTTCCGCTGTGTCATTTTTTGATTGCCCTCCGGATACACCGGGCCGCTGATGGCGGCGAGTGTTACATCCAACCTTCAAAACGCCGGCCATTGCCCTGGGTTCCCCAACAGGCGACAGTCGCTGTATAGCTAAGGTCAAACAAAGAGCGGGGCGCCTTTGTTTTCCTGCGGGCGTGGCCTAATTGAAGCGCGGTTATCGGGGGTGCTTGTTTCTATGGGTCTTATTTCAGATTTGCAGGCAGTTCGCCGGTCATGGCGCATTTATCATGGCGATCCGCGCCACAATCGTGCGCTTGACGCGCTTTACGCACGTTTTGTGAGCAAGGGGGATCTCGTCTTCGACGTGGGCGCGCATGTCGGTCATCGCACTGCGAGCTTTCTGCGCCTGGGCGCGCGCGTCGTAGCCGTGGAACCGCAGCCGCTCCCCGCCACGCTCATTCGGGCTGTTTGGGGATGGCGTGGCGCTCACGTCGTACGCGCGGCCTGCGGCGCTTCAGTTGGTGTCGCGTCTATGCGGGTGAACGTGGAAAATCCGATTGTATCAACCTTGTCGACCGACTTCGTGGCGGCATCGAAGGACGCGCCCGGTTGGGAGGGACAATCCTGGGACCGCACGATGGAGGTCGCGGTGACCACAATCGACGCCTTGATAGCCGAGCATGGCGCCCCGTCGTTCATCAAGATAGACGTCGAAGGCTTTGAGCGCGATGCGTTGGCGGGGCTTAACCAGAGATCGCCCGCGCTGTCGTTTGAGTTCACGACGATTCAGCGAAATGTCGGACTGGATTGCATCGACCGCTGCGTTGCGCTGGGTTACTCGCGCTTCAACGTTGTCATTGGCGAGACCCACCAGCTTGAATTTGCGCAAGAAGTGGATGCAGCCACAATTAAAACGTGGCTGGCGGCGTTGCCGGAAGAGGCCAATTCCGGCGACATTTACGCGACATAAAGAAGGCGGCCTAGGCAAGGTCGCTCTTCGCCTTCACGGGGATCATAAGGTAACGCACCCCATTCGCCTCGGCGGGAGGAAACCTTCCCGCACGTATGTTTACCTGGATTGAGGGCAGTAGCAGCTTTGGCGCATCAAGGTCAGCGTCCCGTGTCGTGCGCATCGAGACAAACTCGTCTTCTGTGACGCCATCGTGGACGTGCTTGTTACCCTTGCGCTGCGCGTCGACTGTCGTCTCCCAAGCAAAATTTTCCCTGCCGGGCGCTTTATAGTCGTGACACATGAAAAGGCGTGTTTCCGGCGGCAACGCCAGCAAGCGGCGTATCGAACGAAACAGTTGTCGCGCATCTCCCCCCGGAAAGTCAGCCCGAGCTGTGCCGTAATCAGGCATGAACAGAGTATCGCCGACGAAGACTGCATCGCCAAACTTGTAGGCGACGTCGGCGGGCGTGTGCCCTGGCACATGCAGAACCTCAGCCTGCAAGCCGCCAATTGGAAACGTTTCGCCGTCCTTGAAAAGATGGTCGAAATCGCTCCCGTTCGACTTGATGTCGCTTGCGTTAAAAACTGGACGAAATATTCGTTGAACGTCGGTAATGTGCTCGCCAATTCCGATACGCGCGCCGGTCTTCGCCTTGATGTAAGGGGCCGCTGACAAATGATCGGCGTGAGCATGGGTTTCGAGCACCCACACGATATCCCAGCCCTTCGCTTGCGCAGCTGCAAGCACTTTGTCTGCCGACCTTAAATCAACAGACCCGTCGTTGTGGTCGTAATCGAGAACAGGATCCACAACCGCAGCCTTCCCGCTCTCGGGGTCGGCAACGAGATAGGTTACGGTGTTCGTGGGCTCATCGAAAAATGGCTCGATATGCACCGTCGCTGACGTAGACAATCTGGCATCCTCCGTAACCCTCGAAGCTCAAAGGACGCGCTTCGAGCAAACTCGCGGTTATCATATAGGCGGTTCGATCGCGAGACAAAGGGAGCTTTGCTGTATTCGGTAAAGCGTCAAGCTTCCGCCTCGGCTCTCCACACTGTTCTCGTTTCGTCAATGGGTGCCCGCATAAGGTCTAGATGGCCCAAGGTGGACCTTTTGAAAAAGCAGGGGGTGCGGCGCTGCTGACCCTTGACGGGCCTGTTCTACGCGCCATCATTCCGACAGGATCGTTGTTGTTATTACAGAGCGAGCGATTCGTAATTAGCCGCTTGGCAGGACAAATTGCGCGACTGGCGTAGTGTCACTGATCCGTTTGAAGCAGGCGTCGTAACGACGTTAAGAAAACTTGGAGGGGAATGCTGGAATGCCGGAGCGCATTGCTCTTCAGCTATTGCCAGATTGTCCATCTTTGAGGAAACTTTGGCGTACTCGTGGCGTTAACAAGAGCCTCAGGACACGCGTTGGACAAGCTGCGCGGGACACAGCTTTTTCTTGAAAAGGCCATGCCAGTGGAATCTGATCTCCTCACACGCTATGCGACGAACTATGACAGCCGACGTACGGTAGAGCTGTCCATTCAGGAGTATCTGGAGGCCTGCAAGACAGATCCAACTTGCTACGCGGGCGCCCATGAGCGTTTGCTCGCGGCGATTGGTGAACCGGTCGTCATTGACACGGCCAAAGACCCACGCCTCGGCCGCATTTTCATGAATCGTACAATCCGGCAATATCCGGCTTTTTCAGAATTTTTTGGCATGGAGGAAACGGTAGAACGAATTGTTTCGTTCTTCCGTCATGCAGCGCAAGGGCTGGAGGAGCGTAAGCAGATCCTTTATTTGCTGGGTCCGGTGGGCGGCGGCAAGTCTTCGCTTGCGGAGCGACTCAAGGCGCTGATGGAGGTGCATCCAATCTACGTCCTTAAGGCAGGCGATCAGATAAGCCCTGTATTTGAATCGCCTTTGTCGTTGTTCGACCCACTCGTGATGGGCGATGAACTCGAGCGTCTTTATCACATACCCAAGCGGCGTCTCTCGGGCCTCATGAGCCCCTGGTGCCTCAAGCGGCTGGACGAATTTCGCGGGGATTTGACGAAATTTAAGGTCGTCAAGCTTCTGCCGTCTCGCTTACGCCAGATCGGCATTTCAAAAACCGAACCCGGGGACGAGAATAATCAGGACATTTCTTCGCTGGTTGGCAAGGTAGACATCCGTAAGCTCGAAACGCTCGCGCAGAATGACGCAGACGCTTACAGCTATTCGGGTGGGCTGAACCGTGCGAACCAGGGCATTCTTGAATTTGTCGAGATGTTCAAGGCTCCAATCAAGATGCTGCATCCCTTGCTCACCGCGACGCAAGAGAGCAATTACGTTGGTACGGAAAACATTGGCGCAATTCCGTTTAACGGCGTCGTTCTGGCGCACTCCAACGAAGCTGAATGGCAGACCTTCAAAGCGAATAAGAACAACGAAGCCTTTATCGACCGCATCTATCTAATCAAGGTGCCATACTGCCTTCGCGCGACTGAAGAACAAAAGATTTACGATAAGCTGATCCGTGGGTCAGAACTGGCCGACGCGCCTTGTGCGCCCGCGACTCTTGAGATGTTGGCCCGCTTTGCCGTGTTGTCGCGCCTGCGCCCGCACGAAAATTCGACCTTCTTCTCAAAGCTGCGCGTTTACGATGGAGAGAGCCTGCGGGAAACCGACCCACGCGCGCGCAGCCTTCAGGAATACCGTGACGCCGCGGGGCCCGATGAAGGCATGGATGGGATATCCACCCGTTTCGCCTTCAAGGTTCTTGCCGCCACGTTCAACCACGACTCACAGGAAGTTGGCGCCGATCCTGTGCATCTTATGTACGTGCTCGAACAAGCCATCCGTCGCGAACAATTCAGTGCCGATGGTGAAAAGCGTCTGCTTGAGCACATCAAAGGTGATCTTGCGCCGCGATATGCCGAGTTCATCGGTAACGAAATTCAAAAGGCGTATCTGGAATCGTATCACGATTACGGTCAAAATCTTTTTGACCGATACGTCGATTACGCAGACGCATGGGTTGAAGATCAGGATTTCAAGGACACCGATACCGGACAGATGCTGGACCGTGAGCTTCTTAACCAGGAGCTCACGAAGATCGAGAAGCCGGCGGGCATCGCCAATCCGCGTGACTTCAGAAATGAAGTCGTCAAATTTTCGTTACGCTCGCGCGCAGCCAACGGCGGCAAAAATCCGCCATGGACCAGCTATCAGAAAATTCGCGAAGTCATTGAGCGGCGCATGTTTAGTCAGGTGGAAGATTTGCTTCCCGTGATCAGCTTCGGTTCGAAGAAAGACTCCGACTCGGAGAAGAAGCACGCTGACTTCGTGTCGCGCATGATGGAGCGCGGCTACACCGAACGGCAGGTTCGCCGTCTCGTCGAATGGTATATGCGCGTCAGGCAATCCGCCTGACGGGCAGCCTCCGCAAAGGAGAGCGAGCGGATGCAGTTAATCGACCGACGGCTCAATCCTTCGGGAAAGAGCTTGCCGAACCGGCAGCGTTTCCTGCGTCGTGCGCGTGCGATCATAAAGGAGGCGGTCAGCAACACGTCTGCGGGGCGACATATCAGGGAGCTGGAAGAAGGTGGCGCAGTCGTAATCCCCGCATCGGGAATTGATGAAGCCCGTTTCCGGCGCGGACAAACGGGACGGCGCGAACACGTTCTGCCGGGCAACCGAGATTTTCTCGAAGGGGATCGCTTGCCTCGACCACCCGGTGGCGGCGGAAGCGGCGGCGGTGGCGGGGAAGCGGGGCAGGGCAGCGGCGAAGATCAATTCAGCATCGTGCTGTCGGCGGACGAATTTCTCGACTTCTTTCTCGAAGACCTGGAACTCCCGCGTCTTGAGCGGCGGCAAATTGCTGCGATGAAGGCTGAAACACCGCGTCGCGCTGGATACGCCACAGCGGGGTCGCCGGCTAACCTGGCCATCTCCCGCACCATGCGAAACGCTCTGGCGCGTCGCACCGCCTTGAATAGACCTCGGCCGGAAGAAATTGCAGCGCTTGAGGCAGAAATCGAAGCCGCTGAAACGCGTGGCGCCGATAAGGAGGAAATCGCGCTGCTGATGGAGCGTATTTCAATACTGCGGCGCCGGGCAATGATGATCCCTTACATAGACCCGCTCGATATTCGCTATCGCCGTTTTGAACTCACGCCACGGCCTATCGCGCAGGCCGTCATGTTTTGTCTTATGGACGTTTCCGGCTCCATGACAGAACACATGAAGGATGTCGCAAAGCGTTTCTTCATGTTGCTCTACGTGTTTCTCAAACGCCGCTACGAGCATGTTGACGTTGTTTTCATTCGCCACACTGATGAGGCGAAGGAAGTGGACGAAGACACGTTCTTCCACTCCCGTGAGACGGGCGGCACGCGCGTCTCCACTGCGTTCGACGAGATGATGCGCGTTACTTCTGAACGGTATCCTCTGGATAGCTGGAATATCTATGCGGCGCAGGCCTCGGATGGTGATAACGAACGTGCTGATAATGCGGAGACGGTAGAAATCTTACGGAACAAGATTTTGCCAATCTGCCAGTATTTCGCATACATCGAAGTTGGCGAAGCAGGTCGCGATACGGGCTTGTCGTCTTTATGGAGGACGTACGAGACGCTCGGCGACAGTGCGCCTGCAATGCGGCGCGTTTCGTCGCGTCAGGAGATATACCCTGTTTTCAGAGATCTCTTCCAACGGCAGTTGAGCGGGGCTGGAGCATGAAGGGCCCCCTTCTGTTCGAAGGCGCCGATTGGGGCTTCGACACTCTTCAACGCGCACATGACGCCATCGAAAAGATTGCCGTTGGCGAGATGGGTCTAAGCGTCTATCCCAATCAGATTGAAGTCATCACCTCGGAGCAGATGCTGGATGCATATGCTGCGACGGGCATGCCGATTTATTATTCCCACTGGTCTTTCGGCAAGAGCTTCGTGCAAAGCGAGGGCGCCTACCGGAAGGGATACTCCGGGCTAGCCTACGAGATTGTCATCAACTCCAGTCCTTGCATCTCCTATGTTATGGAAGGGAACACGATGACGATGCAAACGCTCGTCATCGCACATGCAGCATTCGGGCATAATCATTTCTTTAAAAACAATTATACTTTTCGAGATTGGACCGACCCAAGCGGTATTCTCGACTATCTGGTTTTTGCCCGATCGTTCATCGCGGATTGCGAGGATCGTTATGGCGTTGCGCAAGTGGAGGGCTTGCTCGACGCTGCGCATGCATTGATGGCGCAAGGCGTAAATTCGGCGCGCCGTCGTCGGCGCCCCGACCTTCGATCGGAGGAGGCCCGGCAACGAGATCGACGCCTTCACGACGAGAAGATGTACAATGAATTGTGGCGCACCTTGCCAGCGGGTGCGCAGAAGAGTGCGCCGTCTCCGGACGACTCGCTCGTGCGCAAGCTCCTTGAGTTGCCGCAAGAAAATATTCTTTATTTCCTAGAAAAAAATGCTCCCAAGCTGGCGCCATGGCAGCGGGAAATTCTGCGTATCGTGCGCCTTATGGCGCAATACTTTTATCCGCAACGCCTTACAAAGGTGATGAACGAAGGCACTGCGACGTTCGTCCATTATTCAGTCATGAACCGACTGCACGAAACTGGACAGATCAACGACGGCTCGTATCTCGAGTTTCTTTCGTCGCACACCAACGTCGTAATGCAGCCTTCTTTCAACGATCCGCGCTATAACGGCATCAACCCTTACGCGCTCGGCTTCGCCATGATGCGCGATCTAGAGCGCGCTTGCTTGAAGCCTGATGAGGAAGATCGCGAATGGCTCCCGGACATTGCAGGCTGCGGAGATCCCATGGGCGCGCTACTCGATATATGGGCGAATTTCCGCGACGACAGTTTTATTCTTCAGTATCTCTCGCCAAAGGTCATGCGGGAATTTCGACTGTTCGACCTGGTCGATGATCCCAAAGATCCCACCCTGCTGGTTGACGCCATTCATAACGAGCGAGGCTATCAACGCGTGCGGTCGTCCCTTGCACAAACCTATGAGTTGGCGAATCACGAGCCGCAGATCGAGGTTCACAGCGTCGATCTCGCCGGGGATCGCAAACTCATTTTGCGCCACAATACGCTGGGGCGCGGGGTGCTGGTCGAATCGGATTCCCGCAAGGTGCTGCGCCACGTCGCGGCGCTCTGGGGGTACGATGTCCTTCTCCAGGAGGTCGATCCCGACGGCAGGGTTCTGCGGGAACACACAGCGGGTGCATCAATTAGCTGACGGCCTTAGGTGATTGCCCGTGGGTATCTTCCCGATTGCCTGCTCTAAATCATTATGGGAAGCGGTTCCTGGGGCGCGATTTGGCGAGCGGGGCAGCTTGGGTTACGTTCTCGGCGCCTTGCGGTAGCGGGGCTGTTTGCGCTTTTTAATGGGCTTTTGGCCTGCGGGGTTTGGGAAGAAATCGAATGCGCATCGCTCTGGTATGCCTGCTGCCGTTTCTGGCTGCGGCAGTACCGCCCCTCACAATCAGGTTCGGCAGGACAGTTTGCGCTTTGGGCGCGGGCATGGCTTCGCTTGTTTCGCTGCTACTGCTGTTGTCCCTGGCGCCGGACGTGTGGAATGGAATTCCGGTTCGGCAGTCCGTCCCCTGGATCAGCGAACTCGGTCTCAACTTCAGTTTCTTCGTCGACGGGCTTGGGCTGTTTTTTGCCGGATTGATCCTCGTCATCGGCCTTCTGATTATCGTCTACGCGCGCTTTTATCTCGCTGCGGAAGACCCGATGGGGCGCTTCTACGCGTATTTGTTGCTGTTTCAGGGAGCGATGCTCGGCATCGTCCTAAGCGATAACATCTTGTTGCTGGCTATTTTCTGGGAACTGACAAGTCTTTCCTCGTTTTTGCTCATTGGCTTCTGGCGCCATGCGCCCGATGCGCGACGTGGCGCGCGCATGGCGCTGATCATCACCGGTGGCGGCGGGCTGGCGCTTATCGCTGGACTTCTTTTGCTGGGCTCCATAGCGGGCACTTACGAAATCAGCGAGATCATTCGCCGCGGCGACGTCATCCGGTCCTCGCCCCTTTATACGCCAACGCTTCTGTTGATCCTCGTGGGCGCTTTCGCCAAGTCGGCGCAGTTTCCGTTTCACTTCTGGTTGCCCCATGCAATGGCGGCCCCGACGCCGGTTTCGGCGTATCTTCATTCAGCGACGATGGTGAAGGCTGGCGTCTTTCTTTTGGCGCGTTTGTGGCCTGCGCTCTCAGGAACAGAGATGTGGTTCCTGATCGTGACCGGCGTGGGTCTGACGACGATGCTGATTGGCGCATGGATCGCGCTCTTTAAGGATGATTTGAAGGCAATCCTCGCTTATTCCACGGTTAGCCATCTTGGCTTTATGACGATGTTGCTTGGGTTCGGGACGAAGTTCGCCGCAACGGTGGCGGTTTTCCACATTCTCAATCACGCGACCTTCAAGGCTGCGCTGTTCATGAGCGCCGGCATCGTCGATCACGAAACACATACGCGCGACATCAAACGGCTCGGTGGTCTCCTCTGGCTTGCGCCGATAAGCGGGACAGTGGCTCTGATCGCAACCGCTTCCATGGCGGGGGTGCCGCTGTTCAACGGCTTTCTCTCCAAGGAGTTGATGCTGGAGGCGGCCTACACGACGACATACGCCGGGGTTCCCGGGGTGATTGCGGTGCTCGCCGTCGTGGCGGCGCTCTTGTCCGTCGCCTATTCTGCCCGCTTTGCCCTCGGCGTTTATCTTGGCCCGGTGCGAGACGATTATCCGCATCGTCCTCATGATCCGCCCTTCGGAATGTGGGCGCCCGTGGCGCTGCTTTCTGCGGCTGTCGTTTTGATCGGGATTTTGCCCGCTCTTTTTGCCGGGGGCCTCGTCACGTTGACTGCGCAAGCTGTGGTCGGGGAGGAGATTCCACCTTTCGCCCCGGCGCTCTGGCATGGCGTCACGCCAGCTCTCATCATGAGCCTTGTGGCCTTCGCGGGTGGTTATCTCGCCTATCGCTTTCAGGACCAGCTTGGTCGCGTTCGGCAATCTTTTGTTCGGCCTGATGGCCGCGCCTTGTTTGAACGTGCGCTTGCAGGTTCAATCCGCGCGGCGCGGTGGATCAATGCGCGGCTTCACACAGAATCGTTGTCGGCTTACGTCGCGGTTATTCTTTGCGCTGTGCTCGTGGTTGGCTTCACGGGGTTTTTCACGACAAGTCACGGCGCCGGCGAGCGCATGACGTTGCCTGTCAACATTGTTGGACTGACAGTTTGGGTGTGCGTCCTGGGCTCGTGTGCGGCGCTTGTGTTGCGTCATAGCGACCGGTTGCTTGCGCTCATCGTCATCAGTGTTGTGGGACTTGCCGTTTGCATGATGTTCGTGCAGTTCTCGGCGCCTGACCTTGCCATGACCCAGATCTCAGTCGAGATCGTCACCACGATCCTGCTGCTGCTCGCGCTTAATCTTTTGCCGCGTCATACGCCAGTCGAGACGAACGGCGCTCGTCAGGCGCGCGATGGCGTGATTGCGTTAGGGTGCGGCTTTGGCGTCGCGATGCTGGCCTGGTTCGGCATGACGCGCGATGTTCCGTCCATCTCCACTTATCACCTTGCGGAATCGAAACTACAGGGCGGCGGCACGAACGTCGTCAACGTCATCCTCGTGGATTTTCGCAGCTTTGATACGTTTGGCGAAATCATCGTGCTTTGCGTCGCGGCGCTTGCGATCTACGCACTCCTCGACAGTGCGTTGACTGGCGCGGCCGCGCGACGACTGGCCGGCATGCGTCAAGGACAAGAGAGCGGCGACGCCCATTCGTTTCTGTTTGTGGTCGCAAGCCGCGTGATTTTCCCGCTCGCGCTTGTCGTTGGCGTTTACATTTTCTTGCGGGGCCATAACCAGCCCGGCGGCGGCTTTATCGCGGGACTTGTGGTCGCCATTTCGCTACTTATGCAAGCGATCGCCAGCGGCTATCGCTGGACCGCGCGCCGCTCGCGCGTGAATGCTCACGTGTTTTTGGGGAGTGGTGTGCTTATCACAGCAGCAACCGGCGCCGCCTCGTTCGTCTTCGGTCGGCCATTTCTCACCAGTTCATTCGGCTATTTCCAAATACCGCTGATAGGGGAAGTCGAACTCGCTTCGGCTGCGATGTTCGACCTTGGCGTTTTCCTGACCGTGGTCGGCGCGGTCATACTTGCAATCGCACAAATTGCGCGTGTGGAGGCGCGTGCGGAGCGCATGCCTGTCCCCGAAGGCCCCTTGAACGAGTCTGACGCAATCGCAACCACTGCTTTACAGAGGGGTGGCTGACATGGAGTTTCTCCTCGCCACAGGGCTTGGCGTTCTCACCTCCGCGGGAGTTTATCTGACGTTACGTCGTCACACCTTTCCCGTGATCATTGGGCTCACGCTGCTGTCGTATGCCGTCAATGTTTTCATTTTTGTGATGGGGCGGCTGGCGATTCATCAGCCGCCAATTCTTGATAAGGCGATTTCCAATTATTCCGATCCGCTGCCGCAAGCTTTGGTGTTGACGGCGATCGTGATCTCGTTCGGCATGACGGCGTTGATTGTTGTGCTTGCGCTGCGAGGGTTCCTCGAAACCGGGTCTGATGGCGTCGAGGAGCCGCATGTCGACGCAGACGCCAGCATCAAGGACGAGCGCGAGGGCGTTGTACGATGAACAACGCCTGGATCGTCGCGCCGGTTTTGCTTCCCGCAATTGCCGCTGCCCTGTTAATTATGTTGCGCCGGACCAGCCCTGCTGTTCGGCGTATCGTATCAATTGGAGCAACGTCTGCGCTGCTTATGATCGCAATTGGCCTCTATTGGCTTGCGAGCGACGGGGGGCCGCGCGCTTATTTTCTGGGCGCATGGGAAGCGCCTTTTGGCATCGTGATCGTTCTTGACCGCCTATCGGCGACGATGGTGCTGCTGACGGCTGCGCTCGCGTTTTTTGTTTCCATCTACGCTGCGACCGGCTGGGACGTGCGGGGGAATCATTTCCACTCGCTGTTCCAGTTTCAACTCATGGGAATCAATGGCGCGTTCCTCACAGGCGACGTGTTCAACCTTTTCGTTTTCTTCGAAGTGATGTTGATCGCTTCTTATGGCCTTATGCTGCACGCGGGTGGTCCACGCCGCATCACGGCGGGTTTTCAGTATGTTACGATCAACCTGATCGGCTCCGCGCTTTTCCTCGTGGCTGTCAGCTTGATGTATAATGTGACCGGCACGCTCAACATGGCTGATCTCGCTGTGAAGACGCAGACCATCGCGCCGGAGAATGCTGCGCTTTTGAAGGTGTCGGCGCTACTTTTGTTTCTTGTCTTCGCGATCAAGGCGGCGTTGGCGCCCTTGCATTGGTGGTTGCCCACAGCCTATAGCGCGGCCTCTGCGCCCGCCGCCGCGCTGTTCGCCATCATGACCAAGGTTGGCGCCTATTGCATTATCCGGGTGTACACGCTCGCTTTCGGACCCGATGCTGGCCCGGTCGCTAACATCGTCGAACCCTGGATCATGCCGGCGGCGCTTGTCACGCTTGTTGTAGGCGCCATCGGCGTTCTCGCTAGTCGTTCGCTCTCCGGCCTGATCGTTTTTGCGGTCATTTGGTCGACGGGCACACTTCTGAGCGTGTTTGGATCTTTCGATCAGCGCTCACTTTCCGCGGCGCTTTACTATGCGGTTCACAGCACGTTCGCGGCCGCGGCGTTGTTCCTGATCATGGATCAGATTGTCCGGCGGCGAGCAAACGGCGGGAGGCTTTCATCTTGCCCGCCGGTGGCGCAGGCGACATTGCTGGGGAGCGCCTTTTTCCTTGCCGCCATCGCTATGTCCGGTATGCCGCCCCTGTCAGGCTTTATCGGAAAACTTCTCATCCTTGACGCCACGCGCACGGCTTTTGGCGGAGCGTGGATATGGGCACTTATTCTCGTTACGAGCTTGTTTGTGATCATCGGCTTCTCGCGCGCCGGATCGCTCTTATTCTGGCGGGCTGAACAAGATATCGCGACGCAGGAGGGCCCAAGCGTTCGCAACAGCGCTTCGCTTGTGGGTGTCGCGGCCGCACTTGGCTTAATTGCAATGACGGCTGCGCTTGCTGCCTTCGCTGGGCCTGTCATGAAGGAATTTAACATGACGGCCTCGCAGACGCTTGATAGGGCAGGCTATGTGCGCGCCGTCCTGGGGCCTGATGCAAAGGCGACCTTGGCCGCCAATCGTCCGGGGAGCTCGCCATGATGTCGCGGATCGCGCCTCGACCGTTCATCGCATTGACGTGCGCGCTTGTTTTCATGTTCCTCCTCAACGAGCTTACGTTGGGCGGCGTTTTGCTCGGCGCGGTAGTTGGCCTTGCGGTCGCGTACTTCACGGGGAGGTTCTGGCCGGGCAGCCCGCGGTTGCGCAATCCACGCGTTATCCTTGCGTATATCGGCGTCGTCATGAAAGATATTTTCGTGTCGAACATCCAAGTCGCCAGGCTCGTGCTCTTTCGTTCTGGCAGCGATTTACGCTCGCAGTTTATCACCGTGCCGCTCGACTTGCGTTCACCCGAGGCGATCGCTGCTCTGGCGGGGACGATCACTCTGACGCCGGGCACTTTAAGTTCTGACTTGTCAGCGGACGGGCGCGCGTTGCTTGTGCATTGCCTCAATGTTGATGATCCGGACGCTATTGTTGCTGACATCAAGAACCGATATGAGCGGCCTTTGAAGGAGATATTCGAATGATCGGTGTCGCCTGCATCATCGCCTTTAGCCTGGCCACAATCTCTCTGGTGCTGACCGGTTATCGGCTGGTCGTTGGTCCGGATCCGCTAGACCGCGTGCTGGCCCTCGATACGCTTGTCATCAACGCGATAGGTCTGATTGCCGCGATGGGCGTCTGGTTCGCAACGTCGATGTATTTCGAGATGTCGCTGCTGTTCGCGGTGTTCGGGTTTTTGAGCACCGTCGCCTTCTGCAAGTATATCTTACGCGGCAATGTGATCGAGTGACGCCATGATCGTGTTTGAAGCTATCGCGGCCTTCTTTATTGTGCTTGGGGCATTCTTCATGTTCGTCGGCTCGCTGGCTCTTGCCATCATGCCAGACATGATGCGGCGGCTGCACGGGCCGACGAAAGCCTCTACGCTTGGGCTTGGCGCTATTCTTTTCGGTTCGATGGTGTACTCGTTTGGCGTTCGGGGTGAACCCTCCGTCCATGAGTTTCTCATCATAGTCTTCGTTTTCATCACGGCGCCGGTTTCAGGCATGATGATCGCTAAAGCCTTTATATTGACGAACCATGCTGTGCGACCCACGTTGACCGCGACCGGAACAGCAACAGGCTGGGCGACGCTCGATCCTGGCGCACCTACATCGGACCGGCTGCCGCCCGCCATAAAGGCCGACTAAGCGAACGCGCTACGCTAGTTTCAGGGAGCGTGACCGCGCGTGAGATGACGTTGCCAACCATACGCATCTCTCGCGGTTTTGCAGAACCAATCCTTGCCTGAAGCGTTCAAAACGTAGCCCGCACACCTTGTCGTGGGCGTGGCGTCCCACGACGCACCATACAAGGAGACCCCCATGAAAAAGAAGCATCTTGCTTATCTTCTGGCGACAACTCTGCTTGCGGCGCCTGCTATTGCGCAGACCGGCGCCTCTCCCGGAACCGCGCCGGCAGCACCTCCTGCAGCGGATACGCAGCGTGGAGCCACGCCTGGTACGAATACCGGCGCAACGGGCGCTCAGGGAGGCGCGATGTCCGGTACTGCGTCGAACCCATCCAATCTTGGCACAGCGGCGACGTCCGCTGACGTCAATAGGGCGCTCGCGACGCCTGGTGTTGGCCAGATGATGTCATCTGACATCCGCGGCACGAATGTCTACGGGGCCAACAACGAGAGCGTTGGTGATGTCAGCGATATTCTGCTGTCGCGTGAGGGCGAGATTGTCGCGCTCGTGGTTGGCGTTGGCGGATTCCTCGGCATTGGCCAGAAAGATGTGGCCATCCCGTTCAAGGCGTTTGACTTCGTCACCGAAGGACAGGCGACCACGCGCACGTCAACGAGCACTTCGCCGGGCGCGACCGGAACCGCTCCAGGCATGACGTCTGGCGCAGGCACGACTGCAGCCCCCGGAACTGCAACAGCCCCGGCTACTGGCGCGGGCGCCGGCATGGGTGGCGTAAGCGGGACAACGTCCAACATGACCGACACCAATCAGACCGGCGCGACGGGCTCTGCTGTTACCGGATCTACGCCGGGCGCAACTGGCGGCACGGGCGCGCAGCAGACCGCTGGGCTCCTCAAGCCGGAGCGTATTGTTCTGCGCGGGATGACAAAGGCTGACCTTGAAGCCGCGCCCCGGTTCGAGAGAACTGCGGCGTCGACGAGCGCGCCAGCGCGCTGATTGCTTCAATACGGCAAGAAAAGAGAAGGAGGCCGCGGAGGCCTCCTTTTTTTGTGGGTGTGCTCAACTCACTGCGGGGCTGGAGTGGCTGGAGCTGTGTCCGTCGGCGCGGGGGCTATTGGAGCGGGCGCGGGTGTGGGCGCGGGCGCTGGCGTCGGCGCAGGCGCCGGGGTCGCGGGCTCAGTGGTCGTGCCCGTG
>JAUXWZ010000154.1 GCA_030684835.1 Beijerinckiaceae bacterium | reverse complement strand
TGACCGCGACTAATCATCTCTACAATGCGGCTGCTCAGGACGGCTCGGTCATCATGCTGATGCAAGCCGCTTTGGTGCTCGAGCCTCAGATGGGTAACAAAAATGTTCGATGGGACGCTAGCAAGTTCCAGTGGCTGGGCAACTTGACCCGCGATTTCATGGGCTGCGTTGCTTCGGGGCGCTCGGGCGTGAAAAGTATAAAAGAAGCAGCCCAACGCGAGATAGTTTTTGGCGCCACAGGCGCAGCCGCCCCTTCTGCTACGCATCCCTACGCGCTGAATAACATACTTGGCTACAAGACCAAGGTGATCGCCGGTTACAAGGGAACAGCCGAAGTTTGGTTAGCCATGGAAAGGGGCGAGGTCGAAGCCGTCTGTGCTTTCTGGGCTTCGCAGGGCGCCGTTCAGGCAAAGCGCGAATTCGACACCGGGGCTTTCGTGCCAATTGCCCAAATGGGCACCGAAAAACATCGGATTTTTAAAGACGCGCCTTTGGTCGAAGACCTCGCGCGTAATGAAGAAGAAAAGGCTGTGTTGAAGCTCATTTTCGCTCCAAACGAGATTTCGCGGCCATTCGCTGTGCCCCCGAACGTTCCGCCTGTGCGTTTGAAGGCCTTGCAAAAAGCCTTTTGGGACGCAGCTACTTCCCCAGCTCTGAAGGCAGATGCGGAAAAGCTCGGACTGTTTGTGGAGCCAATGAATGCCGAAGCCACGGCAGCCGCCTTCAACGCTATGGTGTCATTGCCGCCAAAAGTATTCGAGCGAGCGGCTGCCGCGACTCGCCCGGCCAAAGGCGCAAACTAGGGACTCATTAGATTGGGCCGGTTGATGCGACTCGACGCACGGGCCCATCAGATACGCAGAGATGCGCCATTGGCTGCAAAGCCTTGGCGTGTCTCATGCGAAGGGGCGTATCCCGACATTTCCAAGGCGATCGCACACGAGCCTCGGCGCCGCTATCGGCGCCACGAACATCCGGCCTCGAAGAAGCTCGATGCGTCAATGGTCTGGATCGACAAGGTTCTTGACGGCGACAAAGCCGATCGCCTTTAGGGAAGCATAATCATTCCGCCATTGATTGCGATCGATTGGCCAGTCATGAACGCTGCGTCACCGCTCAACATGAAATGCACCGCTCCCGTGAGGTCTTCGGGCTGCCCAAGCCGGCGCATGGGGTTCTGCCGTAGCGCTGCTTCCTGCAATTGCTCCAATGTGCGATCAGCGAGCGGCTGGGCGGTTTCCGTTACGCCCGGAATAAGGCAATTCACCCGTATCCCCTCGCCTGCAACTTCGAGCGCAAGCGATTTTGTGAATGACACAATACCTGCTTTTGACGCCGCATAATGCGCACCACGCGGAGTGCCCTGCAACGCGCGACCCGACGCAACGTTGACGATCGCGCCGCGCTTATTACCGATCATGTTGGGAACGAGCGCCTGCGCCGCATAAACATTGCCTAGCAAATTGACGCTCAAGACATTCAGCCAGAGCTGCGGCGTCGATTCCAGGATCGACGCGCGCGGAAAGATGCCCGCATTGTTGACAAGGCCTGGAACAGCCGTGAAGCGGGCTAGAGCAGCCTGCGCCGCAGCGCCCACTTCTTCCGGCTTCGACATGTCCACACGCGCGTGAATGGCTTCGACATCCAGGTCGCGGCATGCGGCAGCCGTCTGCGAACAGGAGGCGTCATCAATATCCCACACAGCGAGGTTGAAGCCACGCCGTGCCAGATCGAGCGCTATCGCCTTTCCTATGCCGTGCGCAGCGCCCGTCACCACGATAGCGTCGCCGGAGATCAAACCACTCATTGTTATCGCCTTCCGATAAGTCGCTCAGTTATGCTAAGGCAGCGCCAGCCGGCGCGAACGCCCGCCGCAATGGCGCGATGATGTGCTCGCCAACCGCTCGCACATCATCGACGACCGGAGGAAATTTGAATAACAGGAGCTCAACTCCGATCTCACGAAAGCGATCAATCTGCCTGAGCACCTGCTCAGGCGTCCCGACGCATCCCGCCCGTGTAGCCGGAGCGATGCGCTCAACAAGTTTGCGCACGTCGCTGTCTGAGCCATCGGGCGTGACGAGCCGCACCGCACGCTCCATCGCCGTCTCGCGCGATGGTCCAAGGCAAATGAACGGGTTGAATGCGAAGCGCACGTGGCGCCCGCGAGTGCCCATGCGCACCCGCATGTCCTCGATTGATTTCGCGAGGCTCTCCATCACCTGCTCGGTCGTTTCGGCGGATTTGTCGTAGTCGAGAAACCACCAATCGCCGACAGTGGCAACCATATCGAGACCGCGCGGACTTCGGCTCGCCGTGAATATCTCCGGGGGGCGCGAAGTCGCGGGCTTCAGCAACAGTTGGGCATTGCTGACCTGAAAGAATCGCCCATCGAAACTGAACTTCTCCTGTGTCCACATTCCGTGTAGAACTTGCACGAACTCTTCTGCACGCACGTAGCGCCCATCATCCCCAAGCATAGTGTCGCCGCCGAACATCTCATGCTCCTCGACGTTCCAGCCAGTGACAAGATTGATGGCCATGCGTCCACGGCAAAGGCGATCAAGCGTTGACGCCATTTTCGCGATGAGCGTGGGGTGCCATAAGCCCGGATGAACGGCGACCATGGAGCGGATGCGAGTCGTCAAGGACGAGATGGCGCTTGCGAGGACCCAGGCCTCCATGTCGGCGCCGAGATGGCGTTCTGCGAAAAGGATGATGTCGAAGCCGACATTCTCCGCTTCAAGCAAAATGCTGCGAGCATGTTCGAATGCCGGGTCAATTGCACCCTGAGGAAGCTGCAAGCCTGCGCCCGCGACGGAGGCGGCAATCTCGGGCGATCCGACGGTGACGTGTGGAACGGGAGCGTAGAGACCAAAAAGCATGTCGCGCTCCGCGCTTGAATTACGACGTTTCAACGCCTGATCTGGCTCTTATAGGCTGCGGCAATTTCAGAACCCGTCGCAAACCAGATCTTTGGGTGGCGCGCTATATGGGCAAGGGCAGCATCTAGTGCGTCGATGCGGTGCGGCGCACCGATCAGATAAGGGTGCAAAGCGATGCCCATCACCAAGGCGTTTTCCGCGCCTTCGCGATATAGAACATCGAATTGACGCCGGATCATCTCTCCGAACTGGTCGGCTGTACGATGATACTTTTCGAAAGCAGGCTTATCGTTGATTTCGTGACTGTAGGGCATCGCGACGATGCTCCGGCCCTTCTCAAGATCCATGACATACGGCTGGTCGTCATTGGTCCAGTCAGACACATAGTCGACGCCCTCCTCCGCGAGATGATCGAGCGTGTTCCAGGTCTCCTGCAGACCGGAGCCCAGCCAACCGCGCGGACGAACGCCCGTTGCTTTTTCGATCGTCGACAACGTGGCGGCGATGACGTCTCGCTCCGTTTCCGGAGGAACCTCGTTGAGTCGGCGCGTGTTGCTTTGATTGTGTCCCTTCCATTCCCAATCGCGTTTCATGCCCTCGGCGATGATCTGCGGATGGTGAGCGCAAAGGTCAGAATTGAGCGCGACCGTGGCGCGGATTCCATACTTGTCGAGGACTTTCATCAGCCGAAAAACGCCAACGCGATTGCCGTAATCGCGCGCTGCCCACGAGGGCACGTCGGGCGCGGGAGATCCCGAACCACCGGAGCCGGCGGGGATCTTTTCGTCCAAAGCGAAGAATTCGATGTTCGGAATCACCCATACAGCGAGCTGGGCGTCATTCGGCCACACGATCCGTGGCCGGTGGATGATCGGCGTATATTCAAAGGGACCGTACGCGCGCGGCTGCATCGGCTGGACTCCAGAACTGACCCTGTTTCAAATGTGCTCGACGAGCACGGACTCGCGCACATCGTGTTCGATGAGTTTCCAGATGTGATCGACGTAGCTCACAAAATGCGGCGTGCGCTTGATTGAGAGCGGCCGTGGCCGCGGTAGATCGACCTCAACAATTTCCTGAATGCGACCGGGGCGACGCGCAAGAACCACAACACGATCTGACAGGTAAACCGCTTCATCGATCTGATGCGTAACGAAGAGAACGGTCTTGCGCCCCTCTTCCCAGATGCGCAGCAGCTCTGTTTGCATGATTTCGCGCGTTTGCGCGTCGAGCGCGGAAAAGGGCTCGTCCATGAGCAGGATCTGGGGATCAATCGCAAGCGCACGCGCAAGGTTGACGCGCTGGCGCATGCCGCCTGACAATTGGCGCGGGTAATAATTCTCAAATCCCGCAAGACCAACGAGTTCCAGCAGGCTTCTGATCCGTTCCCGGTGTTTGGACAAACGCTCCGACGCTATCTCCAGGCCAATTTCAGTGTTTGACTGGACGGTGCGCCAGGGTAACAGGTTGTCCTGCTGAAAGACGAAGCCGCGATCTTTGCCCGGACCATCAATATTCTTGCCGTTAATCTTGCACTCACCCTCGTCGCTGTGTTCGAGGCCACCAATGATTCGAAGCAACGTCGTTTTGCCGCAACCTGAAGGTCCGACGATCGAGATAAATTCGCCTTTCACGACGTCGAGTTCAATTTTCTTGAGAACCTCGAGGGAGCCGAAACGTTTTGACAAGTTCGACACGCGCAATTTTGAAACGGGGAGATACGAGGCGTCGGTCATGATCGTTTCCGGAGCTGCTATCGCCACGGCACAAGCTTTCGCTCGAGCCACGTAAAGGCGCTGGTGAGAAGAATGCCGGCTATCGCGAGCACGATAACGCCCGCAAACAGAGCGGGCATGTTGAAGGTTTCAGCACTCTGACTGATCAATTGCCCCAGTCCGGCGCGCGCGCCAAACAATTCCGCCACGACTACCCCAATCAACCCACGCCCGATCCCAAGTTTGAAGCCTGCGAAGATAAAGGGCAGCGCAGACGGGAGCGAAACCTTGGTGAAGATCTGAAAACGTGTGGCGCCAAAGCTGCGAACAGTCTCAATAAGCTGAGGATTGGTGGTGCGAATTCCCGCCTCTGTATTGATGATGACTGGAAAAATGACCAACAAGGCCACGACAATGACCTTTGAGAAAATGCCCACACCGAACCAGAGGATGAACAGCGGCGCCAGCGCCACCGTTGGCGTGGCGTAAAGTCCAGAGACCCACGGCTGCAGGGCTCTTTGCGCGGCCACCGAATTCGCCATTGAAAGGCCAAGCAGAACGCCAAGCACGCATCCGCTCACATACCCCCATAGAAACTCCTGTGCACTAACGAAGAAATGGCGCTGAAGCTCACCGCTCGCCAACAGTTCAAGAATGGCGCCGACGATCTGCGTTGGCGAGGCGAGAAGAAGCGTGTTCGCGATGACGAACCGGCTCAAGACCTCCCAAAGCAAGAGCCCACCCAGGATTGATGCGGGCCCCCAAAGGCGATCAGAATGCGCTTTCATAAACGCTTTTACCGGGACGATGCGAGACGCCGGCGCACGTGCCTGACGTATGTCTACCGTCATGAAGTGAAACCTTTCAAGCCTGCGTTTTCACAAGATCTTTGATTACTTCTGGGGCAGCGATTTTGCAGCGGCGTCCACATGAGCCCGATCGAAAAATCGCGATAAAGGCGGAAGCGGCTCCTTCAATGTGCCCATCTGAATTAGGCCCGCCTTCATCTGCCCGAATGTCGCTTCTGTCAGCAGACCGTCTTCGCGATAAGAATTCAGACGCGTTACCAAATAATTATACGTCTTCTCGGCATCCTCTATTTTAACCCTTGTATACTTGGAGATCAGCGCGATGGTTTCATTGCGATTGGCTGGCGAGTTGATAAAAGCGGAGCCAAGTAATTGGCATTTGGCGAAGGCATCGACAAGCTTTGGATTTTTTGAAGCCCATGCGCTGTTCGTCGCCCACACCGTAAAGGGATAATCCTTCAGGACGTCAGACACTTCACCAAGGTTGCGAAAGCCCTGCGCTTCGGCGAGGAAAGCCGCCGGCGGAATAAGAATTGTTGCATCGACGCCGCCAGAAATCAGTGCAGTCAAGCGGTCGTTCGTGGCCTTCGCAAAAATGAAATCCACATCCTTCGTCGTCAAGCCCGATGCACCAAGAAAGGCTTGCATATAGATCAAGGTCACATCGGCGATGCCACCGATACTGAGCGTCTTCCCTTTGAGATCTGCGACTTTCGTGATGGCGGGTTTCGCATAAATGGAATAAGGCGGTGAAACCTGGTTGTTAACGAACATCTTGATCGGCGCCCCGCGCGCGATCGCCTGGAAAAAGTCCGGAAACCCGCTATTTGCGACATTCACAGCTCCGACAGTCAGTTGCTGCGCGGCGCCGCCGCCGACAGTCACCACATCAATCTCAAATCCATTTTGTTTGTCGCATGACTGATCGATCGCCCAATACAGCGGTAGCTGCGTCGCCGATGTGCCAACGACGCCAGTAACAACTTTTGGCGACGATTGAGCGTTTGCGTGTAGCGCAAAGCCAGACAGCGCACCACAGACAATAGCATAATAACATAGTAACTTGCGGACCATACAAAAACTCCCGATCAAGAGTGATTGAGTATGTGCTCCTCGGGAAAATAACCGCAAGCATATAAATTGTCAGAACCGCCTTACACGACGCCATTCTGGTCAAGAATTCGGCAAACGCGGGGCCACTTTTCTGCGTCACAGCGTCCGCCGCGATCGAGCAATGCTTGCGACGCTTCACCCTCAGCTTCCGCAACGTGGAAAACTGGCCGAATGCGGCGTCGTAGTTTCCTAATATATAATCCGGCGCCGGGTGAACGATTTCGGGCCGATGATTGGTCTATCTGTAGCGCGCCGTCGCCAGCAAAGCCGAGGTTCTAGGCGTCCTTGTTCAGGCGAGACGGGACAGGCGCGCTGCGACCTCGTTGAGATGCCATGTGGCGGGGGCAAGCGCTTGCGCAAGTCCGCCGCTTCGGTCGATTCGAACGGGGACTTGTGATGGCGCAACAACCGCGCGGAGAATCAAATCAACCACCCCGGCGACGACAGAATCGGGGGCACAGCCAGACCGCCTACCGGAACGCCCCACGCGGAAAACGGTAGCCATTGTGAGGTGATGAAGGTTAAACCGTACTTGTCGACAAAGGCCGTTGCCCGTATAAGTTATAAAAGAGATCAAACGAGGACGGGACGCGCCGTCACATGGAGGCGGGATGACAAGACGCAACTTCCTGGCGATTTCGTTCGGCGCGGCGCTCGGCGTCCTCGGGGCGGCGGCCAGCGCGCATGCCCAAACCAACGAAGCCGATTTCTTCAAGGGCAAAACCATACGCATGATCGTCGGCTTCAGCCCTGGCGGCGGTTATGACGTCTACGCCCGTATGATCGCACCTTATATCGCCCAGAGGCTCGGCGGCACAGTCGTCGTCGAGAACATGCCGGGGGCCGGTAGCATGGCGGCCATGAACAACGTCTTTGCAGCCGAGCCGGACGGATTGCGCATGATGCTTGCGCACGGCACCGCGTCAGGTCTGGCGCAGATCACCGACGCGCCCACTGTTCGATTTCAGTTGAGCAACTTCAGCCATCTCGGCACGGTCGGCTCTAATCCTTATATCTGGCTCGTGCATAATGACGCCGCGGAAAAGACTCCGGCGGACTTTGTTAAGTCCGGTCGTACGATCAACTGGGCGGCGAGTGGACCACTCGACGGCATGTCCGACGGAGCACAAATCACCTGCGCCGGCATCAAACTCACCTGCAAGGTCGTTATGGGCTACAAGGGATCAAACGACGCTGCGTTAGCCGTAACCCGAAAAGAGATGGACGCTGTGTTCGTCAATGATACATCGGCGAACAACTACGTGCGATCGAACGATCTGCGCGCAGTCGCCAACATGTCTCGCCAGCGTTCGGAATTTTTCAAAAACGTGCCAACAGTTTTCGAGGCTGTGAAGCTGACTTCGGAAGAGGAGTGGCTTTTTGACTTTCACAGCACGCTACATGCCCTCGGTCGAATCCTTATCGCTCCGCCAAATATGGCGCCGGCGCGGCTTAATTTCATAAGGGGGGCTGTGAAGGACGCGCTCACTGATCCAAAGTTGATAGCGGAAGGCGAGAAGAGCCAGCGCCAAGTCAACTTCACCGACGCGGAAAAGACAATAGAGGCGGTCCGCCGCGTCATCAACGACCTGACACCTGCACAGAAAAAGAAGATCCAGGCACTTCTGTCTGCAAAATGACGACAGCTCACGCGACGTGGCGCTGGCAAATTGAGGTGTTCAAGCCTCCTCAGCAGCGTCGCTTCGTCGCTCTTCCGACGTGCTGAACGTTGATCGGAGTTCGCTTCGATTAGTCAAAATCGACGCCCAATGCGCGAACTCTACGCGAACAACGTCTGGGCCTTGCGGATCTGGCCACGACTCCATAGCGCGCTGGGATGACGAAGATCAGCTACACTGGCTATCGCTTTCCGTCGGAGGCGATCCAGCAAGCGGTCTGGCTGTACCCTCGATTTTAATTTACCTTCCGTGATGTCGAGGATTTGCTGGCCGAGCGACTTAAGCTCCGCCTCCCCGCACCGCGCGTTTTCGCACAGCTGCAATGAGCACATGGCATGAGGCGTTTGTGGCCGCGTGAGAAACGCCGGAACCGTTGCGTCTTAAATCCCAAATTGATAATGCGACAACGCCGCTCGGCGAACTTGACACCTTGGTTCGTTGGATTGATCTTCTGGCGGCGTTCGAAGGAAGGCTCACTCGTGACGCCGGATCCTGATCTATGCTGAACGAGCGTCCGCTCCGTCAGCGCACTGGAGTTGGACGATGGCGGTAGAATATGATGATCTTCGTGGCTTCATCGAACAGGTTGATGCGCTCAGCGACCTCAGACGTATAGACGGCGCCGATCCGCTTTATGAAATCGGCGCAATCACCGAGGTCGCCGCGGGCATGCCGGAGTGCCCGGCGCTCTTGTTCGACAACATACCGGGCTTTGCTAGCGGCTTTCGCATTTTTACAAACGCGACAGTGAATGCGAAGCGTTCCGCCGTTGCGCTCGGCATCGATGCCTCACTTTCGCCGGTAGAGGCTTTGAAGGCCTGGAAGACCAAAAGGGCCGGGCTTGAATTCATCGATCCTCTTAATGTCACGAGCGCCGCCTTTCTCGAAAATTCTATGGTAGGCGACGACGTTGATCTTTCCCGCTTCCCTACGCCCGTCTGGCACAAAAAGGATGGCGGGCCCTATATCGGATCGGGCAGCCTCGTGATCATGCGCGATCCGGACTCGCAATGGGTGAATGCTTCCATCTATCGCGTGCAAGTGCATTCGAAGAACCTAGTCACGATCCAGTTCGATCACCTTGGCCGGCACGGAAACATGATCGCCCAGAAATACTGGGCCATGGGAAAATCTTGCCCCGTTGCAGTGGTCTGCGGCGAGGATCCCGCTCTGTTCATTGCCGGGTTTGAATATCTGCCGCAGGGTCGATCAGAATACAGCTTCGCTGGCGCGATCAAGGGGAGACCGATCGAAGTTTACGATGGCCCACTCACGCAGCTGCCGCTGCCGGCCAGAAGCGAAATCATCCTTGAAGGCCACCTTCTGCCACCGGAGGAACTTCTGCTTCCAGAGGGCCCCTTCGGCGAATTCACTGGCTATTACGCAACGGATGCCCGTCCCGCCCCGGTTATGAAAGTCGAGGCCGTGCATTATCGCCATTCGCCAGTTCTTCTGGGCTCGCCACCGATGAAGCCGCCGCGTTTCCATTTTGGGCTTCCGTTCAGGGCGGCTGGCATTTGGAGCGATCTTGAAGCCGTAGGCGTCAGTGACGTCGTCGGCGTATGGCAACATGTTTCTCAATTGATGACGGTTGTTGCGATAGAGCAGCGATACGCTGGACACGCCAAACGCGCCGGACTCATCGCCGCAGCAAACAGCTATATGGGACGCGTCGTTGTCGTGGTCGACGAGGATGTCGACCCGTCCAATCTGGCAGACGTAATGTGGGCGGTCACGACGCGCTGCGAACCAAGCGAATCTGTCGACATCGTTCGCAATGCCTGGAGCTCAGGGCTCGATCCGCGCATCCCGGATGAGGCGAAGAAGCTTGGGATCACATCAAACTCGAAGATGATAATCGACGCATGCAAGCCGTTTGGCTTGCGCAACAATTACCCGCCAACTTCAGCACTAACGCTTCAGGAATCGCTGGATATTCGGCGGAAGTGGCTTGAGAAATGATAGGATCGGTGATGGGGCCTGGATTTACGGAGCGCCAATTCCGTGATGCGCTTGGACTTTTTCCCACCGGCGTCGCCATCGTGGCCGCAAGAGTTGGAGAGACGTTACTTGGCGCGACCATCAGCTCCTTCAATTCCGTTTCTCTCTCACCGCCGCTCATTCTTTTCAGTTTGTCGAGAAGCGCCCTAAGCGCCAGCCTATGGCGGAGCGCGGAAGCATTTTCGATTACGATACTTGGAGAGGGAGATCGCGAGCTGTCTAACAGGTTCGCTAAAGCCGGGGCCGATAAGTGGCAGGGTATCGATCCGCTCATTAGCGACGAAGGTATACCTCTGCTTCCAGCTGGCGTTGCGACCTTCATGTGCCGGACCTATGCAGTGCATGATGGCGGAGATCATGACATTTTCATCGGAAGGGCCTTCTCTTTCTCTACCTCCGCCGGCGAACCCCTCTTGTTCTATCGCGGCAAATACAGGCATCTAAAGCCGCCTCTGGAGACGCCTCTGGAGACGCCTCTTGGCCTGGACCACGTCCTGCGCGGCTGGTGAGCGGCGCAAAGCTGCGCGGGTCTGGTCCATTTCGTCTTCTAGTTCGCGCTTACACACTTCAGCCATGGCGGCTTCGGCGTTGATCAGCAGGCGTTTGGAAAATGCATACACAATTGTCATTGTGGCCGCGTCGAGGTCTTTGAACAGGGTATCGTTGACGCCTCTCATGAAGGGAACCAGTCCATCGATGGCAGCCTCCCCTTTGGACGTCAGCAAAACAAGAACGCTGCGGCCGTCGGTCGGGCTCGGTTTTTTCTTGACCAGGCCCTTACGACTCAATCTACCCACCTCCGTGGTGACGTGTGTGGCGGCCATCGCCGCGTGGTCAGCGAGACTACGGATTGCAACCCCAGAACGTCCCTGGCAATGCGCTACACTCAATAGAACTGCGAACTGGCTCGGGGTGACGCCGATCTGACGGCCAAAAATTTCGCGAAACGTCGAAAGCCGTGAGACGCCCTGAACAAGGGCGTAAATCATCCGCCGGAACTGTTCGTCAGACCCTCTGACGAGAACCTTCTTGCGAGAAATCGTCAGGGGAGGAGCGTAGGTCAATATTGTGCGTCCGTATTGATTTACATATCAGATAGCATGAGAACTAACTCAAAACCAGCGAGCATCAATTGACATGGCTAGGGTGGATACATACGATCCGTAGGTAGTTTGGAGATCGTCATGTCACAGGCGGAAATGCAAAACACTACGTCCAGCGGGATGCGCACGGGGGCCGATTTCCTTGCCGAACTGAAGCAAACTAGCCGGACAATATTTGTCGATGGCGAGAAGGTCAGCGATCCGACAAGCCATCCCGCGTTTTCCGGCGCCGCAAGAACTGTTGCGAGACTCTTCGACTTCGCAGCTGCGCCCGAAAACCGGGAGACGATGACGTATACCTCGCCCGATACGGGACGCCCTGTCTGGCGCTGTTTTCAGATAGCGAAGTCTCTCGATGATCTGAGCGCCAAGCGCAAAAGTGCTGAGGCTTGGGCGGCGCAAACTTTTGGACTGATGGGGCGCACGCCAGACCATGTCGCCAACTTCTTCGCTGGCTTTGCGGCGAAGCCTGAGTTTTTCGCCGCGGGCGGCCAGCATTTTGCCGACAATCTAGTGAATTTTTACAAGCATATTCGAGATGACCATAAATATGTGACCTACGCGATCGTTCCGCCGCAGATCGATCGTAGCAGGCCCGCGCATCAGCAATCGGACCCGACGCTTTACGCGGGCGTGGTGAAGGAGACGGATTCCGGCATCATCCTGAAAGGCGGCCAGCAGCTTGCGACAGGCGCCGTATACTCGGACTATGTGCAGATTAGCTGCATCCACCCGCTTCGGCCTGGCGACGAGAATTATGCGTTCAGTGTCGCTATTCCGGTCGATGCTCCGGGCCTCAAGCTGTATTCGCGGAGAGCCTTTCCCCTACAGGCGACGAGTGTCGAGGACTATCCCCTGACGTCGCGCTTTGATGAAACCGATTCCCTTATTGTACTCGACAATGTTCACGTGCCTTGGGAGCGCGTCTTCATTTATCGAAACGTGGATCTGTGCTTCAATCAGTGGTGGAAGACGCCATCGCACACATGGGGCAATTACCAGGCTCAGGCGCGTTATGCGACCAAACTGAAGTTCCTGCTGGGGCTTGCCAAGCGGATGAATGAGGCGACGGGGAATGACGGCGTTCCAGCTGTCCAAGTCGCTATGGGTGAGATCGCCGCCTATGCGTCCATTGTTCAAAACATGCTGCGCTCGCACGAAGTCTGCGGTCTCATTGACGAGGACGGGATCGCATGGCCAAATAAGGGCGCGCTTTACGCCGTTATGGCGCTTCAGTCGCAGATAAATCCGCACATCATCGACGTTGTACGCGAGTTGACAGGCGCGGGAATGATTACCCTGCCGTCATCGGCGAAAGATTTTGATAATCCCGAAGGGGCGGAGGATGTTTCGCGCTACTTCGGGTCGAGCGACGTTTCGGCGCGGGACAAGGTCCGCCTGATGCGACTCGCCTGGGACTTCATCGGAACCGAATTCGGCAGCCGCCATCAACAATATGAGAAGTTCTATGGCGGCGCGTCGCATCTTGTGAAGGCCAATATGTTCAGGACGTATGACTTTACTGCCGCGAAACAGATGGTCGACGATGCGCTGAATTATTCGGATTAGGCCATCCTATTCATCGGGCTGATGCTGGAAATCTTGTGCAAATGAGCGGCAAGGCTAAGCGGGCTGTAGGCCCGTTGCAGCTTGCCCGGATGGAAAACTATAGCGCCGTTCAGCCGCGCGAATGAGTCGGATCTCTAGTGCGAGGAACGGGGCGCAGGGCCAGCTATGGTAATGGTCCACGCCAATCCCTTCGGCTACCACCAGCGGCCCACGAGAAACCACTTTCAAAGAATCTTGAGTATGCAAACGCATCTCCTGCATTTCGTGGATGGTGGTGTCCAGATTTCAACGGCTGCGCGCGCTGTCCCGGACTATGGCGCAGGTCCAACAGAAATGCTTCCGCCGAGTGCATGAATTATGTGCATTGAACGTACGGATTTCATCCAGTCGCTCAAGCATCGTGGATTCACCGGAGCATCCGATTAGGTTGTCGGAGATAAATATTTCCTGCATTTAGCAAGCCAAATTATCACGCAACATTAAATTTGGATACTTGCATCGCTGGATGCTTATCAGTCCGTATCATCTCTTGTTGCCAGATTCTTGATTGATCTGGCGACAAACAAAGCAGCAGTGAGTAAACTTTGCGCTTGCTTGTCAAGGCTGAGGACCGGACAAATACAATACTAATTATTGGTCTACTATTACTTATCATCGTTTTCTTGGATGACTGAATGCGTGAGCGCATCAAACTCGTGGCGCCGGACAAACATTCTTTCTGTTGCTGGAGCAGTATCCCGAAAGGAGAATGCAAAGGTGGCGTCATAGTCCTACATGCCGTCTTCGGTCTGACAAGCCACATCGGCGATGTTTGCGACTAATGGGCGTCGGCGGGCTTTCGCGCCTTAGCGCCAGCGCTGTTCGACCGGCTTGACGCAAATATTTTGCACCCATATGGCCGCGAGGGTGCGGAAGCAGGAACGCGCACCTATGCAAAACTGACGACCGGACAAATTCTTGCTGACATTGCAGCGTGCGCAGAAGCGCTTGCGCAGCACGGACCGATTGCGATCACAGGTTTCTGCACGGGCGGAAGTTATTCATGGACCGCCGCATCGCGCATGCCGTTCACGGCGCAGGTCGCATTCTATGGAAGTCACATACACGAGCGACTGGATCAAGCGCCGCTATGCCCCACACAGCTTCATTTCGGCGCTGTTGACCATGTCGTTTCAGCAGCGGAGCAAGAGCGAATAAAAGCGGCGTTTCCCGACGTGGACATGCGGAGTTACGAGAGCGTCGGGCACGCTTTCATGAACCCGGAGCAGGAATTTTTCAACGCTCCCGCCGCGCGATCCGCTTGGTCAAGCGCGATCTCCTTCGTCGAAACAAATTTCCGTGCGGCGAGCCGGATAGCTTGAGCAATTTCACGTGAAGAGAGGAATAGTAATGCTTCAGAGACGCTCTTTCAGGCGCCTGATGGCCGCAGCATTTGCTTTGGGCGTCGTTGGGATCAGCAAAGCCGCTTCCGCAAACCCTGTTGAGGAATTTTACCGCAACAAGAACATTAATCTAATGGTCGGGTTTGCTCCCGGAGGCGGCGCCGATCTGTGGGGCCGCTTCCTCGCGCGGCATCTGGGAAGCTTTATACCGGGAAAGCCGAACGTCGTCGTCCAGAATATGCCTGGAGCCAGCGGGTTTCGTGCGGTTGGCTATACCTTCAACATCGCGCCGATGGATGGGACGAACCTCGTCTTACCCGTACCAACAGCACTCACCGCTCCATCGTTGGGCGTGGCAAATGTGACATGGGACGTTTTCAAGTTCCAGTGGATCGGCAATCTCAACCGCGATAGCGTTGGCTGCGTTGCAATGGGAAAGTCTGGGATCAAGTCCATTGCGGATGCGAAGGACCGGCAGATCATCTTTGGCGCGGACGGGATGGACGATCCAGCTGCGCAGCAACCGCGCGCGCTTGCAAACCTGCTTGGATTCAACATCAAGGTGATCGCTGGATTCAAGGGGACCGGGCATGCTCTTCTGTCCCTTGAGTCTGGAGAGATCGACGCGCGCTGCGCATTTTTCGCATCGCAAGCGCTGAGCGAGCGGCGCGCGGATCTCGATGCCGGAAAGCTCGTCCCGATCATGCAGGTTGGATCGAGAAAGCACGCGATCTTCGGGAATGCGCCAATGGTGTATGACTTTGCGCGCACAGAGGATGAACGTAAAATCATGCAGTTTATCTTCGGCTCCACCGAGATCACCCGGCCCGTCGCCGTCGGGCCAGGCGTACCGAAGGATCGCGTGGATGTATTGCGTGAGGCCTTTTGGACTGCTGCGAACTCGAAGCAATTGCGCGACGATGCCGCGCGGCTGAACCTTGTTGTGGATCCCATGGACTGGAAGGAGACAGAAGCGGCGATCCGCGCCTCTATCGACTTCGATCCATCGATCATTGATCGCGCGAAAAAGATGATTGCGTATTGAGCCAAAGGGGTTCGCAAGCAAGTGCGTTTTGTCGCGGCTCATAATCGCGCTGCGGCAACCGTCCACCCGCCTCCTTTCGCGGGCGCCATTGAAGCTAGCCCCGAAGTGCTTCATGAGCTAGCTTTCTCACGGGCGACCTGACGAGAACTTACAATAGAAAGCATGCCGATGACGCACAATGCCGCTGAGCTAGAGGGCGAGATCCTTCAGGATCTTATTCTGAACCCGGCCGGATTTCAGGGTCTTGAAATGAGAACCGGTGACGTCCTTCGGATTATTGATGTCGAGGGGAAGCAGGTAGCAGGCGTGGCTTTCGTTTACCTGCATCGCAAGGATGAGAAATTATCGGCGCCTAATTCACTAGGGCTCAATCGGAAAGCCTATCCTTCATTGGGGTATAAATTTTACTCAGATGAAGCAAAACTAATGATGACGATGACGGCTGACACCTGCGGCACCCATTCGATCATTGCGGGCGCCTGCTCAAGCTTTATGAACGAGCTTCGATATGGAGATAAGCATGCACACAATTGTCGCGACAATTTTGCGTCTGCGTTGAAATCATGGGGTTTGGGGTGGAAAGATATTCCGTACCCCCTTAATGTTTTTATGAACGTCCCAGTTAAGAGCGACGGCGCTTACGAAATCGAGTTCCCTCTTTCAAAAGCGGGAGATTATGTAGACTTGACGGCTGAGATGGATTTGCTTGTCGCGGTTTCCAACTGTCCGCAAGTGCGCAATAAAGTTAACGCGCATGCTCTCAAACCAATACGTTTAGTCCAGCACAGGCCGAAATGAGATAAGGTCAGGTACGCTATCAATACCGTCCACTCACGGACGAGCCATTGAGAAGAGTAAGGCCCTCCAAAGCGTCGTCGCGTCGAATGCGGCGAAGAACGAGGAAATGCTCGTCGCGTCGAAGGTTCGTGTCCCGCATGCATACGGCACGAACTCTTCTTGGGTAATACGTAATTCCGTTCGAGGGCGCTCATTTCACGCGGATGATGACGCTGTGCTCACTGGTGGCAGTCGAGCGGTTCGATATCTGCCCTCACGAGGTTCACAACAGAGACGTGCTGGGAAGCTCGGAAAGGGACCGCCGCCGTCGCAGCCACGGCTCCGATCCTTATGCCATCCGCTGCTGGCAAGACGAGCATCTCGAAAGCAGCGACTTATCACGGGCAGAAGGCGATCGGGGCGACCATTCCATATTGTCCTTTAGATGCACATCTCGTTCATTAACCGCCCGGTGTAAGCGACGACGTCAGGAGCTTCTGTCGCAAAGCTCAAGCATCGTCACACGTCCCGTCCGCTCGAAGTTGGCGGATGATCGCTCGGCTGCGGCCATGAGTGCTTCGAAACAATTGTATTGAGCGCCTTCAATCGACATCTCGGGCTTCCTGCAAATGCGACTGGGCTCACAAGCGTCTGCTGCTTAGCTCAACGTTCGTGCTCTCGGGGTACCCGACTACCTACTGTGGGCAGGTCAGTTCCGAAGCGCTCGCTGTGTCGTTACTTCTTTGATTGCAGCGGCTGGCCTTTGCAAGACCAATGGAAGACGGGCCTTTCCTTTTCATGAGAGATCAATGCATCATTGCGTGTCACGGTTATCTAACGACAGATTGGGAAGCATATGACGAATGTCGATGCCCACGACGAGAACTCCCCCGAGTACCAGCGCGGCATGGCTGAAATTCGAAAGCAACTCGGTCCGATGGCCGACAGCTACATCCGCAACATCAAGGCGCTGGCGCCGGAATTTGCTTGGGTGAACGTGACCATGCCATTCGGCGAACTCTATACGCGCGATGTTATCGACATAAAGACAAGAGAACTGTGCACCATCGCAGCCTTGACCGTGCAAGGCTTCTCTCTGCCTGAGCTTAGGCTTCACATTAGTGCAGCGCTACGCTGCGGCGCTTCTCGCGGGGAAGTGGCAGAAATCATAACTCAGATGATCGCATATTGCGGTTTCCCCGCCGCTACCAACGCTTTGATGACTATGAAGGAGGTTTTCGACTCGATTGATGCCGCCGACATGCTAGAAGAGAAAAATAGCCGCACAGGAAAGCCCACATGAGCGAAGATCTGGACGGCGCGCGCTTACTGGTGCAAAATCTTGAGGCGCAGGGCGTTGAATACGTGGTCGGCATTCCCGGAGCTAAAATTGATCCGGTCTTTAATGCCTTGGTTGACTCCAAGATAAAGACCATCGTGTGTCGGCATGAGCAGAATGCAGCTTTCATCGCTGGCGGTCTGGGACGACTGACAGGCAAGGCAGGTGTAGTGCTGGTAACCTCGGGACCTGGCTGCTCAAACCTTGTGACCGGCCTAGCTACTGCCAATACTGAGGGAGACCCCATTGTTGCGCTTGGCGGCGCAGTGTCATTGAACGACCGGCTGAAGCAGACGCACCAAAGCATGGACACCGTCGCTATCATGCGCCCTGTCACCAAGTATGCTGCCGAAATTACTTCGACCGACGCAATCTCAGAAGCACTAGTCACGGCTTTTCGTGCCGCCGAATCAGGAAGGCCTGGCGCAGCCTTTTTAAGTTTGCCAAAGGGCATCATGAAAGCTGCCGCACTGGGAGACGTCTTGGCCCCTGTCGTCGCGCCCACATCAGGCGCCGCGGACGCAGCGGCCATCTCCGCAGCAAGCGCCCTTATAGCAGCGGCAAAGCGGCCCGTCGTGCTGCTGGGCATGCTGGCTAGCCAACCACGAGCGACCGCCGCAGTGCGTGCCTTGTTGGACCGCACGAAGCTTGCCGTTGTAAGTACCTACCAAGCAGCTGGAGTGCTGTCGCGTCAGCATCTCGACTGTTTCGGCGGCCGCGTCGGGCTATTTCACAATCAGCCAGCCGACAGCTTGCTGGACGCTGCAGATCTCGTACTAGCGATCGGATTTGATGCCGTCGAGTATGACCCTGCCCTTTGGAACAGAGGCCGTGACCGCACGCTCATCCATCTCGACTGCGTGCCCGCTATGCCTGATCGGGACTACCGGATCGCTCTTGAACTTCTGGGTGACATTGCATCGACCTTAGATTGTCTGGCTCCACTGCTCGCTGGCAGGCGTCAACCTGAACAATTCGAGGCACTTGTCGAGATCGCCCGCGAGCGCGAGTATGTTGCGCTTGAGGCGGCAAAGCGCCGTGGCATGCCCGTGCATCCATTGCGGCTGGTGCATGCCCTTCAGCGCTTCCTCGACGAGGACACCATACTCTGTTCCGACATGGGTTCGTTCCACATCTGGATGGCGCGCCACCTGATTGCGCATCGGCCTCGGCAGATTCTGATCAGCAATGGTCAACAAACATTGGGCGTCGGCTTGCCGTGGGCAATCGCCGCATGCCTTGCCGATCCGTCGCGCAAAGTAATCTCCGTATCAGGTGATGGCGGCTTTCTCTTCTCTGCCGTTGAGCTCGAGACGGCCGTGCGTCTTAAGTGCAATTTTGTGCATCTAGTGTGGATCGACGGCAGCTACGACATGGTCCGGCTTCAGGAGATGGAGGCCTATGGTCGTGAATCAGGCGTGCGCTTCGGGCCGATCGACATCGTAAAATTCGCAGAGTCGATGGGCGCCAAGGGGCTTCAAATCCGGAGTGCCGACGAAATTGAACTTGTTCTAAAGAAAGCAATGGAGATGGATGGGCCGGTGGTCGTCGGCGTGCCGGTGGATTATGGCGACAACCAGAGCCTGATGCAGTCAGTTCACCCCGATGTGATTCATTGAAACCAACATGACGGCTATAGCGGCGCGGCACGCCTCACGTTTGCTAGGATCACACTCTTTTCTTTTTAGAACGCACTCCATTGAGGTGGAGTGAAGAAAGCGAAAAGCCCGTTCTCAACTTGCGTAGGTAGTAAGGCTTCAAGGCTCTTCTAGCCGTTGCGGGCTACGGCTAGAAGCATATCGAAAGTCTTGTCATCCATGATGTCCAATAATGCGAGTTAAGCCATTCGAGCGGCTCTTTGCATTTTTAGGAAGTTGCCGAGAACGAGTGGCAAAGCCCCACGTAGGGCTGGGCGGTTTTAGCCTCGACCGATTCCAGGTCATGCAAAAGGAAGCTGTCAGAGCACCTAGACTCCAGGCCGTTAAAGGGATTCACAGCGAAATCACGATCTGATTCCATTGCGGCGCTGGAGGCCTCGGAATGACTGATTGATTTGGCTTTCGGAAACTCAGATGCGTCGGATTGAACTGTTCTTTCCGTTTCCGCATGGCGTTCCGCGGGTGGGTGATCGCAGGTGATCTCAGGGATATCGAGAACACGTCTGGCCGCCTCAAGGACTGGAGGCGACTCCACACCCGCTACGACGGATGCGCACACACCTTCATGTCAGCAATCTGCATTGCTGCGACAGTGATCGTCTGGCTCTGATCAGAGGCGGCTCGTCGCCATAAACTCGGCTCGAACAGACGCGGCAAGGTTTCGGCTTCTCAGTGGATGCCGGTCTATTCGTTGTCGCTACGTTCTCTCGCCACCACCCGGACTTCAGATTAGTCTTTTGATTTCGATGGTGGGCGCACCAGGGCTCGAACCTGGGACCCGCTGATTAAGAGGCGCCATCGTTTTAAGTCATTTCAACGGGTTAGCTGCAAAAGGCTGTCACTTCGCGTCATTGAAAACAAAGGGAATACGGGCCGATTGCAAAACGCGTCAGCTGTCTGCGGGGGGTCAGAACTCACCAGTGACGCGGCTTCGCGCCATCGCGAGGACATCTCCTTTCCTCTCAATAAAGTTTATACATCGCGCCGCCGCTGGACCGAGGTTTCCCCAGCGGACATTGGTGAAGCGGGTCAAATAATCGATGGATGCATTGAGCGCGTTCTGGTCCACCCACCAATTCCGCCCATGAGAAGGATCGAGTTTGGATGTCAGCACCATCGAAACGAGATTGAAAAACTGACGGGTAGCGTCGTTGTTTCCGGCATAAACGAGACCGGCTGATGCTTTCCTCCAAGGATGGAAGCCTGGAAATGCTGGGAATCTGCGAAATCCCATGGGTCCGCCAGCAAGCATCACTTCGCCGACGAGGTCGCCGGTCAATGTGGCGTCGGCATCAAAGCTGATAATTGGACACCGGAGTTCATCCAAAAGCTCCGCCATCCGCAGGAAGCGGATGGCTGTATAAACCGGGCGGATGTCCTTGGCGGAGAACTCTTCTGTTGAAAAGCCGAGTTTTACACCCACCCCTTCCAGCCGCGCCATTTCAGCGTTCGTAAATCTCGTTGGATTCATTATGTGGAAATGGACCCGCTTTGAGGGGCTGCGGGCAGCTACGCTCTCGACCAATCCAGCCCCAAAAGCCGCTAAATAGACCTCGTCACATGTGACAAGATATAGCGGGCCGTCGCCAGAAGGCGCGGATACAATATCTAACTTCCCCAGCCAGCTCGGCAAGAGAGGACCGTCCAACGTCAGAAGTTCCGACTGCGACGACACGGTGTGCACGCCCCATGAAGGCTGATCGAGATAGCCGCCTTCGGAAGATCGCTTCGCCGCCTTTCGATAATGGCCACAAGACTGATCACTATTGCCAGCCAAGAAAGCGAGAGACCCTAATGCCACATCCGTAAAGAGATAATCATGCCCCTCAGCGATTAGGTGCACATTTCGGCGAAGCTCCGCGTAAGCTTCTCTGTTTGGCCCCATCGCAGTCCAGAACGCAGGACGCCTTACCCAGCATTCAAAAACAATATCGTAAAGGACTTCGCCCATCCTAGTATCGGAAAATTCGCCGCGCGAAAGGGAATTTGCCGCATCTTCAAGCTGAGTGTTGTCGCTCAAAAATGCAGCGACGGTTGCCCCGCGATTGAGTCGAAAGTCTTTATTGAGGGTGTGCTCGAATGACTCACTGCAGACCGCTTGAAGCTTTGCGTGAAATTTCGTTGCCTGATCCATACTCACAGATGCCCACGTTTTTTTCGCCTGCTTCAACGAGGGGTGTCTAGCAAACTGTTTGAGTGGTAGCAAACTCACGCGCCGCCCCGTGATGGAGAGCGAGCGAAATACGACGCTGGGGGATTTCATGCGGATCCTCTGCAGCCCGCCAATGAGCGCCCGCTACCCGCGTTCCTCTTGCCTATGGCTCCGGTTTTCCGCCGTTCGTACGGACTGCGCGCTCCCCTCCATGCACTGACGGATTTCGTCCAGTACATGCCGAAGGCGGCGGCGTTCTTCCAATTCATCGTCCATCGTATTTTGCGCACGCTCAAGAACGTGTGCAATCCGATTCAGCGCAGCAGCTGCCTCGCGCACTGGCGCCATATCGGCAATGACGCCAGACGACATGACAAGACTTTCAGCGACCTTGCGCGCAGGCTCTGGCGATCTGTAGTTCTTCCAATACCAGAGCGCCGACGAAGCCACCGTGCCGACGAAGATCCCCAGAAACCCGATGACGGTTTCCGCAGTCAGATTAGCGATCCCGATCGTCATGTCGCGCCCTATCTATCAAGGCGGCGTCGCCAGAAGCGCGCGCCGTGTTGTACATATCGAGCGCGAGAAGGACGGGATAAATTCCAATTCCAGTCGCAATTGTCGGTGACAATGTGAGCCCAACCGCGATTTGCATCCAAAAGAAACAGCTTACCAACGCGAGAAACGCGCGCACATGCGGCGACCACCTTCCATATTTCGCATGCGCGAACGTCCCGTTGATGATCAGCGCCAGCAAGCGAACGATGCCGATAAGCAGCAACGCCCCTGCCCAGACCTCCTCGGACGCGATGCGCGCCAGCCCTGACAAACTGGCCGACTCCATCATCGTTTCCTGCGGCATGGCGAGGACTAGCCCCAGGTTGAACAGCATCAGGGCCAGCGCCCACTCCGAGGCGCGCGCAGGGAAATGCTCGTGGATGCCGCGTATGACGCGCAGAATAATCATGAAGGCCCTCGGCAGAGTTTGGCGCCCGCGTCGAGGCGGCTCCATTCACGGGCGAGAAGATCATTCCCCGCTTCGCCCGCGTTCTTTTCGATGAAGCCGGCGACGAGCAACTTTTGCGCTGCCGTCCATTGCGTCGGCGTCGGGCAGACCGCAGCTATCTGGCGCTGGATCTCCGTACGCCGTGCGGCCTCACCGACCGAGCGGATCGCCTGTGACGGCTGGACCATCGCCACCGGTGGCGGCAGCTGCTTCGCGGCGCAGCCCAGCAGCGATGTCGAGAACATCAGTAGGCCGAGCGTTGAGAGCAGCCTGCTTCTGAGCGACTTCATTGATCACGTCCTTCGTTTCGTTGGCGGCGGCGAGCGCCCCGGCCTCGCGTGTGACGGCGGAGCGATCGTCGTCCGCCTTCTTGGCGAGGAAGGCGCCGGCCAGCGCTTCAAAGAGCGTCTTGAGAAACACCCCGAAAAGCGCCGACAAAGCGCTTGTCACGGGCTCACCGCAGCGTCCACGGACTCGGCTGTCACCTCGATCCCCACGACAGGCGCCAGGCGGGCCAGAAGCTTCGGCCGCAAGGTGTCACCCAGCTTCTCAACCAGCGCCGGCGCATTGGCGATCGCGTATTCCGCCGCCGCCTCGATCACATGGTTCGTGGTGCGCACATCGAGCGTTTTGCCCTTCATGGCGCCGCCGACGGCGGCGATGCCGTAGTCAGCAGCGCGCGTCAGCAGCTGCTCGACGCGGGCGGCGAGGACGATCTCACCGATCTGCGTGGGGAGGCGTCGAGCGGCCCATGCGACCAGCGCAACCACGCCGGCGATCACGGCGTCACGGAGGTGGACGAGAGCGCCGGCAATCCAATCGCCCCATGGGACGGTCACGACGCCGTCCTGAGCGAAGGCGGGCCAAGGTGCGGCGATCAGCGTGAGAGCCGCGAGCGCCATTGCGGCGAAGGCGTATGCGAACAGTTTCATGGTCTTTCCTTTCAGAGGTATTTCGGGAGGTCGCGAAGGACGCAGCCCGCAAGGAGGATCGCCGGCAGCGCCGCGACAGTGATCGCAGCGACCGTTCGGGCCACTTTCATCGTGGTTCCTTTCTGGGATTTGCGCCGGAACCGCCGGCGCGCGGATCAGGCCTCGTTCTTCGAGATCGCGCCGGCCGCCGTGACGAGGGCAAACGAAGACGGCAGCGGGTAGGTCTTTGGCCAGCGAATGCCAATGCAGCGCGAGCGCTCGATGCGCGCGATCGTCACTGCGTTCGATTGGTTGCCACCCAGCACGGCGTAATAGGCGGAGTCCGCGCCCGCGCAGAAGCCGACATGGCCGCCGCCAGGGCGCACGAAGACGAGGACGGCCCCAAGGGCTGGCTTGCCGAGCGGGACGCCGAACTTCTGCCAGTTTTGCGCCCAATAGGGGTTTGTCGGCTGTGGATCATCCGGCGTCGTAAGGGCGAGCGCCGTGGCCACGAAATCGCCGCACCAAGGCAGCTTCGAAGGGTCACCCAGCTGCTTGCCGTCGCTCTTCAGCCAATCCCACAGGGCCTTCTTGTCGCGGACCTCGTGCAGGCCCATGCGGCGCTTAGCTTCGGCATACCAAGGCGGCTCCAACGCGGTGATCGCAATCGGGTGCGCCGCGGGGAACAGCGCCTTGAGGGTTTGCGGCCCAACAAGGCCGTCGACAGTGAGGCGGCGGTCATCCTGGAACCGGCGCACGGCGGCACGCGTCTTTGCCCCCCACGCGCCATCTATCGGCCCGGGATCGAACCCGCAGCGTTTTAATTCGGTTTGAATTGCACGGACGTCCATTGGCGACTCCTTCTAGAGGGCCGCAGCGGCCTCGAATATCGCGGTGCGCTGCTGATCGGTGATGCCGAGCGCGGCGCAGGCCGCGATGATTTCCGGGGCGTCGACCGAAATGGATTCCGACCAGTCCCATAGATCGCGCAGGTCATGCGGCGCCGTCTTGAGGTGCGCCTCAATCGCGTCGCGCAGTCCGACCTGATTGACGGCTTTGCGAAGTTGTATGTTTGAAACTGAGCCGGGCTTTGGCCCGCCCGGCGCAGCGGCATCCCTTGAAGCGCGGGCCTCTTCCAATTCGCCGGTCAGCGTCGCGACCTGCATTTGCAGCGCGGCAATAACAGCGGCGTCGGTGACGAAGCTTTCCGCGAGCAGGCTCGCGACGTCCGCAAGGGCAAGCGGCTTCGCGTCCATTATCTTCTCGGCAAGTACTGCGCCTGTTTCTGTATCGACAATGCGTTCGGCGTGGATCTGATGAGCGCCAGCGATTGACCCGTCCGCCGCGCCACGGATGAGAACTTCGTAGAGGAAGGACTGCTGCTCGATAGCCATAAACATGCTCCTGTGAAATTGCATTCGCACGCGCGAAAGCAGGCGCGTCCGAGAGGGCTAATTGAGAGGGTTTGCTTAGGAGATGATTGCGCGGTCGCTGAGCCGACGCCAATTTGTGCCGTCGCTGAACGCTATGGTCGCGCCGCCGGTTTCGTTGGATACGTAAATGAAAGAGCCGGCCCCGACCGTTGATGCTGAGGGGACCGTCGCGACCGTGTAGGAGCCGACGCGGATCGGGCCGGTGACGTGAAGCGTTGTTGATGGCGCGATGTTGCCGATGCCGACGTTCCCGGCAGCCGTGATGCGCATGCGGTTGGTGACGCTAGACGAAGCCCCTGTGGCTTTGACAGCCTCAGTTCTGAAATCGATAGTCCCGTTCGGCGCGGCTACGATTTGCGCAGCGCCTGTGTTGCCGGCCGCCGCATACGAAACCCAGAGCGCGCTCGCTCCCCGGTATCCGTTAGAAGTAAGAGTTACTTCACTAGACCCGTGATGGTCTAACTGCCCCAGCGGGGCAGCTGCCGACCCGATACTATAATAAGAAGTGCTAGTGGACCAATGGTCCGATGGCCGAATGAAAGTGGCGACGCCAGAGGTGCGAAGCGACCCGTCTACGTCGAGCTTTGCGGCGGGAACAGTGACACCAATTCCAACATTGCCAGCAAAATAATTCGGAGCGCTGCCGCCTGCATAGAAATTCCAGCGATTCGCCGCATTGCCAATCCCGCCGAAGAAACCGTAATTGGCCGCGGCGCCGACCAACGATGCGTCTGCGTGAAAGCCCGTTTGCGTCGTGACTGCGGAACCCGCGCCAATCGTACCCTGCCCTGCTTGATAGTGGCGCAGGAGGGGAAGTGTGAACGCCGCAGCAACAGTGCCGATGGTGGTTGAGTTGACGTAAGCCGCCGCAGTAACGCCCGACTGGACAACCTGAAGCTGCCGGGACCCGAAAGCTGTCGTGGAGCCGGTGATCTGCCTCTCAACTAGCACATTTGTTGCGGCGCTGCCGGCCCCACCGATCCCGATGTTACCGCCCGCGAGCACCCGCAGCCGTTCAGCCCCGCCGGTGACAATGCCGATGGCGTCCGCAGCCGGGTTCGTGAATCCTGTATTCGTGTCGCCAGCGAACGTTATGCCGGGCGCGGCGTTCGATCCTGCAAGAAACTGCGGCTGTCCGATCCGGGTTTGCTCGACGGCGACGGAGGACAGATTCCGGTAAATGATAAGCACACCTGGCGCGGGAACGTAGAAGTAATTGCCCTCGCTTGTCGCCGCCAAACCTGCGGCAGTGGACGGGTAAATCACAGCGCCGGACGCATACACCAAAGCGTCGGCGGCGGCGGCTGCTTCCTGCGCCAGCGTCGCCGCCTCGATAGCAAGGCCCGTGTTGGTTTGCGTTGTCGCCTTGTCTTCCGCAACGATGGCAGCGGTTTCGTCTACCGAAACCTTCGTCGCGGCGGCTTTGGCTGCGTGATGGCGGGCCGAATACTCGCCAGTGTAGCCGGTAACCTCATCATTCTCTGCGTTCTCAGCAAATTCACGCGCGAGGTCGCGGGCTGATTCCGCCGCTTCCGTCGCGAAATAGGTGCTGAAAGAAGCGGCGAACGCCCACGCACCGGCGTCAAGCACATAAACGCCATTCAATTCAGGGTCTGGATCTCCCCAAATGTAAGATGACACGCCGTCATCGTGAGCAACCGAAAGGTCGGCGGCGGCTTTGGTTTCGAAGGTGAGCGACGGCCCCCCGCTTGCGAGCGCGAGCGCGCCTATCGCATCCCCCATCGCGCCGAGAACGTCCCGGATTTCCCGCTTAACGGGCTCGTGTTCGCCCGTGGCGGGAACCCGGTCCGTAACATAGTCGCGGAAAACCCGCGCGACTTCGCTGCGCAGCGTCATGCTTGCACCCCAGTTTTCGATTATTCGGCAATAGCCAGAAGCTAAACGGTGATTCCGCTTTTCGCAGCCGCAGAGCGCATCCGGCCCGCTATCTCGGTCAGCTCGAGATCTGTGATCTTTCGGGAAACAATACAGACGCTCGCGATTTGTGATTCACCGAGAAAATTGGAGCCGCCGGTCAGATTGTCCGAGCCGATGCAATAGAGGTTAGCCGAAACAGCAATCGGATTTGCTGGCGTGGTTTCTGACGAGATGCCCAGCGTCAGGTTTTCGACTCTGGCCACGCCCGACGCTTCCCACCGGAAAGCCCACAAACCCCAATTCGTGAAGGTGGCGGATCTGTCCGTCCAGTGCGTTGCATATGCCCCGCCGTCATTAAGCGTCAGCAGGCCCGACATGCTGACTGCGTTTCGCGGCAGCAGGCCCGCGCCCCCGAGGGGAAGCGTGCCAGACGAGTAACTGCTTATAATACGAGGCGCCAAGGCGTTAGTCGAAGCATTGTCAACACACCGCGCCGCCGCAATGAGTGTGCCGCCCAATGCTGACTGAGCCGCCGAAGTGCGAATGAAATTCGTGCGGGATTTGGCTTCAAGCACGCCGCCGGCGATTGTCGGCGCACCGATAGCAGTTGATTGAGCGCCCGCCAGATTGCGCAGCATAACCCCTGATGACGTGAAGAAATTGAGATAATCAATGCCATCGAAGGGCAGCGCATATTCAAGGCTCGCGCTGGCGTCCACGCTCGCAAGTATAATTCTCGTCATGGCCGGTTCCTTAGAAGGTGAGAAGCTGAGCGTGGAGGATCGCGCTTTCGGCATAACCCGTAGCGTTGGGATGCAGCGTGTCCGCCTGCCAGCCTGCAGCGTTCGACTCGGGATAAGCGCCAAGGCGGCTGCTGATGTCGATCACGCATAGGCTGCGCGCTTCGGCAACCTCGTAGATCGCGGTGACATAACTAGACCAAGGGTATGTGCGGGGCTCCGACGGGTGCATTGGCACGGTCAGCACCACGTCAATTCCAGCACCAAGGCACGCATCAGTGAGGGTTTCTACATGCCCTTTGTAGGTAGCAGGCAGCACACCTTGCGCGATGTCGTTCAGCCCCGTCTGGATTACTACGAGGTCCGGCGCTAGAGCCAACACGGCAGGGCGCGGGCTATACCAAGTGGTCGCATCTGCGATCTGATCCGAACGTGTGCCCGACCGCCCGCCGTTGATGATGGACATTCCCTCGCCAGCCTTGAAGCAATCCCACGCGATGATGCGGACGGTTCCAGAAACGCGGGCTATTCTGAACATCTGAGCGGCGAGCGTCGGCGCGGTATACGTCAGCTTTACAATCGAGCCGGTCGCCGGTGAATGGCTCGCCATCGAACCCGAGACGCCGATCTGAAGGGAGGCGGAGCTGTCGATTGCAACCCACACTTCAGCCGTGTCCCATGCGACTTCTGGCGAAAATTCAATTTCCGCCGTGGTCGTTGAGTTCTGCCACATCGTCCCGCCGACAGTGACGGGGCCGCCCACGCCCCAGCCTGAGCCGGCCGTGAAGCGCGGATCATACGAAGGGTCGGTTCCGTTCCCGGTTATCATCGAAGCCGCGACATTCGCCCGCGTAGCGCCATAGGCTGATGGCAAAAGCCTCGCGGTGGTGTCGGGCGTTGACAGGCGACGACTGTGAACGCCCGTCCCGAGAGCCCCGTGCCCAACGATGTTGCTGTCGCCTAGAAACACCACACGCGCGCGCCCAAGCCCTTGGATGGCCTTGGCGCGCCCCTGCCTATACTTTGCAAGGCTGCGGTTTCCGGGGCGAAACACGCTGTCTAGATCACGACGGGACCCGGGTAGAGCCGCCGTGACGTCGACGGGCGTGCTTTCAGAAAGCGAGCGCCCCATCCATCGGATGTCGTCCGGCGAGACATGAAGCAGGCTAAACCCTGCGTCGTCTGTAATGTTGAACCCTGGCGAGAAGAGTTCGCCGAAGGTCAACGCCCCCATGAGAGACATCAAATCCGGCGTGGCGCGGAGCACAACGAAGCCGGACTCGTCAATCACGGTAAGCCCGGCTGAAGACGTTCGGATCAGCGCCTTTCTATCCGCTATCTCTCCCGACAGCCCGGCATCAAGCCCCGGAACCGTCGCGTTGCTTTTCTTTTCCCAAGAGCCAGCTCCAGACGCGCCCACCTTCCTATAAGTGCCGTTGTTCGCGCCGTCTGCGTCCACTTGGGCGACGGTGTTCGCGTCATAGCCTAGCGCTGCGCTTAACGCAGATAACGTGTCGAAATACACCATTGGATTGGCGACGGACTCGCGCGCCTCATCTCGTGCGAGTTCGGCGTCAGCTGCGAACCCGGCCGCCGCGTTTGCCGCTGCTTCCGCCGCCACCGTCGAAAAGATATCAGCGAGTTCCGCGACCTTCACCCATGAGCCAGTCCCAGCCGCGCCCACCTTGTTATAAATCGCGTTATCTTCGACATCGGTGTCATTCCAGACGATGGCGGTAGAGCCCGCCGCGTGCGCTAGATCCGCGTCCATGCCCTCTTTGGTCGCATACCAACGCTCGCCCGCGACACTGACAGCGCCTACCGCCTGAACGTACTGGAGCAACTTAGAAAGAAACGCGCGAATACCGGGTTTCTCTGGCTCATGCGTGCCGGATGCAGGCACGCCATCAATCGCAAAGTCGCGGTAAACGTTTCGCGCCGTCGAATTCAGATCGTCAATCGTCATGACCAGTCCTTAGATCAGAGATATTCGACAAACTCAACGGTGGGAGAGGCAAAGCGCCCAAGGTCAAATTCGGCGGCCATCTCGTTATCGGTCGCGAGTTTCATCCTGCACTTTGGAGCGCTGAAATCAGCGTCGGCGCCTTCCTCGACTGGCTCGCGCAAGGGCGGCCAAATCCGGATTGTGATGTCGTCGCCGTCTACTTCGAGCAACGAGGCAATCAGATGGAGCCGCCCGGTCCCGACTGAGAAGTATTGCCCCGGCTGGACCGTGGCGCCCAAAACAGTCAGCGTGATTTCAGTTGCGCGAAGGGCTGCGCCAGATGTGAAGACTGCCGAAATATCGCGCTGCGAATACCCGCTGCCATCAGAAAACAGCGCTTCATCGCTATGCGGAATGCCGCCAATCATGACCGGCTGATCGATCGAGAAAACGGGGACAAGCACGTCGTTTGTCCTGCCCTGTATCTGCGCTTCCAGGGCCCGCCATGCGTGGCGCTTTTGCTGGCTCACGACGGGGATGCCAATCAACGAAGCGCGCCAGAAGCCGCCGTTGGACGCGGCAATCTGCTCGGCGCCTGTGATCGAAACCCCACCCGAGCGCGTCCGCGCGTCAAACGTGAATCGTATTCCTCGAGGCGTGAGAAGCGAAGGCCAAACGATCATCATGTCACCGTGTCTGTAACTGGCCCGACCTCAGCCGAAGGGACGCTCGAGCTGTTGATCGCTACGACCCACCAGTAATAGGTTCCCGCCGCGACTGGATCGACGTAGAGGTCGAACGCATTTGCGGCGCCATAACGCGTTGCAATGAGCGTGGCGTCTGCGAACACCGCCGTCGCGCCGCGGTAAACCCGCGTTGCATGGTAGTTCGCCGAGTTCGGGTTGAGCCATTCCACAGTGGCCGTCCCGGCGCTGGCGAGAACAGCAAGGTCGGTCGGGCTATCAGGCGCAACAAGGTCAGCAACAGCGTCTATGGTTTCGGTCGCTGTGAATGTGCCGAGGGAACCGCCCGAGCCGACGTGCGCAGCCTGCACCTCGTAGGTCTGGCCCTCTTCAAGAATTTCCGAACGGCCTTCCCACGGCGTATCGCCGGCCGCCATGGTTTCCCAACCAGCGCCAACCCCTTCGATCCGGTACTGGAAAACGGCCCCCCAGCCTGCAGCCGGCTCATCAACCACGGCAGAAATGCGCAGGGCGAAGATGCCCGGGGAAATCTCTGTCCTCAGAAGGGTAAGCGCCAGCCCGGTCGGCAGCGGCGGCGTGTCATAGGTGAGTGGATTTGACACCGATTGCGGGATAGGCGGCGGATCGCCCTCTTCCGTCGCCGCGTTCCATGCGTAGGCCGATGCGGCGAGCGAAACGATGTCTATCGAACACGACAGAAGATCGCCAAGGATTTCAAAGCGCGTGACGAGGAATGTATCGTCGATATCAAGCTCGGACAGCACAACGCGGATAATGCGTTCGCCAAGCACATCAAGCCCTGCCATGTCTGTCTGGATCGTCAGCTTGTGGCGCGGGTTGCCCTTCGCCGTCATGATCTTTGCCAGGCGGCGGGCCTGCCCGTGCGCCGGGACCATGACCAAAGACAGGTCTTGCGGCTTCACCACGCCAGAAAGGGCCTGGGACGCTTCGTCATTCCATTCTTCGGTTTCAGTGACCTCGTAGCCGTGGGCGGGGGAATTGAAAGAAAGTGTGACCCGGTTGAACGCGGCGAGCGCGTCGTTGCCCTGTTCGTATGTGAAGGCGCGGATATTGCGCTCTGTAATGGTGACTTTCGGCTCGTCCCAAACGCCGCCACGGATCGCGACCTTTCCGGCCGGCGTCATGTAAATTTCAGCATCGCATGTCTGAAGCATACGGCGCAGGACTTCTCGCGGCTCTTCGGTCAGATCGTACATCCCGCTCAAGCGATAACGAGGTTCCGCGCCGCCCGCCTTGAGCGAAATAGCCGTATCGCAAACATCTGCGAAGGCTGAAAAGGAATCCATATCCATGCGGGCTTGCGGGATAACCATGCCGCGCTGATGCGTCAGATAGTCGAGAATGCAGAGCGATGAATTGTCGCTCCATGCGGTCGTGTCTGTCCGCGGATCGTACACTTGAGAGAGACGCGCGACGACAGTCAGGTCGGGCATCCCGTTCGGGAACACCCGTCCGAATATCTTCGGGTCCGTTGGCGCGCGCGCGCGGATGACAGTGTAGCAAAGGCCAAGGAGTCTGTGGTCTGCCGTCCAGCGCGTCCCGAAATTCGTGAAGCCGTCATAGAGCCCGCGCAGAAGTTGCGATGCTGTCTGCGTCGCAGATCCTGTCTTGGTTTCAACAACCAGGACATTCGTTCCGCTCCAAGGCGCAGTCTCATTGATCTTTACCGCGCCAGAGCCGGAAAGCGTGATCTGCTTGTCGTTGAGCCATGTCTGCTCGATGGCGTCAATCGGCCCTTCACAATGGATGAGGATGCGATGCAGGAAGCGCCTGTCGGCTTCCAGAAACGCCTGGGCGCCCGCAAGCTTGTATCTTCCATAACCGCGCACGCGCGCCGGTCGGGATTGCCTGACGGTCACTTGACCCTTGCCGCCGCCGTCCGCCTTGGGCGCCATGAGCAGCGAGAGGCCGACCGAGGCCGCCGTGACAATCGCCGTCGCGAGGACAGAGGCGTAGGTGATCGCCGTCGAGCCGATTGTGACGCTGCCGGTTACGCCGATAGCCGTGATCGCAGCCGCGATGATCGGGACAGCTTCCGCCGTCGCCATCCATGCAAGCCAATAGATCAGCGCGAGAAGACCAATCATGCGCGCCTCGGCTCAATCACGCGCCACGCCTTGACGCATTCCAGCGGGGCGATGAGAAACCCGCGCTCCATTTTGCAAGCCCAGCCGAAGGATGCGCGGATCGCGAGCATGATCGCCTTCTCATAGCGAACAAGCCCCACATCGCCGGGGATTGGATCGTCCGTTTCAGCGAGTCCGGCCGCGCGCATTTCGTCGCTCACGCAATCGATCATGCCGCCCCGATCCGCGATGCGCCGGAAAGCGCCCGCCTCGCTGTCGTATTGTCCACGCCATGACGCCATAGGATCAACGCCGCGAACCGCCAGAACCCAATCGCATGCGAACGTGCAGCAATCGGCTTTCCCATATTCAAAAGGCTTGACGCCTGCGGTCGTGAAGTGGTCCGCGAGTTTCATCAGAACACCGGCCATTCGACGGATTTGTCGCGCATGGCGGCGATTTCTTCCAACCCACGATCTCCTGGGAAAAGCCTCTGCTGATCGCGGTCGGACAGATAACCCCATGGGGGAGACGCACGGCGCGTGAACAGCGTTTCGGCGGTCAGTTCCACGCGGCGGATTTGAGGCCCATCGACCTGCACCCGCATGACATCCATGAACCCAAGCCAGACGGCATAGGGGTTGTCCAGCGTCTGCCCGGCTTCATCGAAGAATTGCAGATAGATTGCAGCGTCCCGCCCCTTGGCCTGCGATGCCGAAACCAAAGAGGCCGCAATGATCGCAGGCGATACACCCGACAAGCCAAACGTAACCACCGGCGCAGTTCCGCCGATGGCGCTTTCGATCCCGGAAATAGAGGCCAGTTCACCGATACCTGACCATGTATGCCCGCCTGCTTCAAGCAGACCGTGCCCGAGCCAAAGGCGCTGCGGATCGTCAAGGAAGTCGAGATGCACAAGATAACCGGGGCGCACCGTCGAGCCCGCCAGTGCGGCGGCTATTGTTTCAGGAAAATAGCCCATGAATTAGATTGACCGGCGCTGTGACGAGACAAGAAGCTTCGGCATTTCACGCATCAGAACGCGGTTATTCTCACGCATGGCCGCACCAATTTGCTCAGCCACGCCCGCTTGCGCCCCGCGCGCGTCGATATTGTAAACGGGTGCAAAGGAACTGCCGCCGCCCATTCCCTCCGCGCTACGATTGGGGATTACCTGCGATCCTTTCGGCAGATTGACCAGTTCCTTGCCGCGCTCGCCAACCCACGTCAGGCCGCCGCGCCAGTTGTTCGTGCCATTTGCGTTTCCACCGATTCCGCCCAGGAGTTGCAGTGGGCCGCCCTTCCCGCCAAAAGAACCGAACACAGATCCGAGAAGCTGCGTGAAAATCTTGTTCATCATCATCTTGGCGAGGTCTGACAGCAGTTTCTTAATAGCGTCGCGAGCGTTGAACGTGCCGCTCAGGAAGGAATCAAACATGGAGTTGAAGTTTGATTGAAGGGTTTGCGCCACTTCGCTTCCGGCGATGATCGCCTTGTTCAAACGCTCTTGCGCCTGCTCGACAGCGCGCGTGTAGGTTTCCTGACTGATGAGCGCATGAGATTGCCCGCTGTTCGTCGTCGGGTTCATCATCTTCGCGAGCTTTTCCATCTGATCGCGGAAAGCTTCAAGCGGTGTGCGCGTGCTTTCGTAAAGGCTTTCGGATTCGCTCTTTAGTTTCTGGTAAGCGGAAGCAATCTCGCGCTCGGCTTCTGTCATCTTGGCAGCGCCAGCCTTGGCTTCCGAACCGGCTTTTGTAAATGGGTTGGGGGCGTTAGGCTTAGACGAAAGGGCGGAACGCAATGCCCCCATACCCTCGACTTGATTAAACTTGCCTTGGGCTAATCCGCCAAAAGGCCCGCTTTTTGCTTCGAGGTTCCTGATGGTCCGGCCATACTCTTCGCCAGCCGCCCTGATCGAAGAGCGCCCCCTCTCCGCAGCAGCGGCTTCCCTCTCGAAAAATCCAGGGCCAACTTTGGTGGTTGCGACTTCCTTGATGTAATTGAAAACAGCAGCGACAATTTGCAATTCTTTAGCTGTGGTTGCAGCGAAACGGGCAAGGCCGTCAAGCATCTCTGCGAGCCGCTGCCCGGCTCGTTCGAATAGGTTTGAGTCCTTGGCCCCATCGATAAACGATGACGACATTGTGGCCATGATCGGCGCAATCTGCGCGAGGATTTGAAGGAAGCCGCCCGAAATGAAGCTCTGCAACCGGGAAATGTTGTCGTTGAAGTCTTCCGCCGCACGCGACGTGTCCCGCGAGATAATGAGCCCGAGCTTTTGGGCTTCTTCCGCCGCACTAGCCATCCCCGCACTGCCGCCATTAAGCAGGGGGATCAAATTAGCGCCCGCACGGCCGAGCAACTGCACCGCGAGAGCCGTCTTGTTAGCGCCGTCTTGATAGCCAGCGAACTTTCCGGCCATTTCTGAGAGGATTACGTCCGTTGACTTGATGTTGCCAGACGCATCGCGAAGGCTGATCCCCATAGACGCGAATGCCCTACCCGCGTCGCTCGTTGGCTTCTCCAAAGCTTCTGAAATTGCTTTCGACAGCCGTACAAGGCCAGTCTGCAAGTCATTAAAGCCCACGCCGGCAAGATCAGCGGCGTGCTTGATACCGGACAGTGCCTCCGTCCCTATGCCGACTTTCTGCGCCGCCTTTCCCATCTCATCAGCGGCGTTTGCTGCTCCCTTGATACCCATGGCAAGAGCAGCAGGGATAGCAGCGAGTGCCACCCCAATTGCAGCGCCGATCTTCCCCGCGTGACGAGAGAACCCGGACAGCGCCGATTGGGCCTTGCCAATGCCAGTATGGAACTGTGCAGAGTTCAATCCTAGATCGACGTGTAGGCTGCCGACAGCAGACGCCATGCGGGAACTTCCTTTTTATGGATCAGTCGGGTGAATTTAGTGCCGACGCGCCGACATCCAGCCGCGCAGAATGGCTTCAATCTGCTCAGGCGTTTGTGGCGGGAGGCGCTTGGGCTTATCGGGGAGCATCATGTCCCGAAGCTTCGGCAGGCGCTTCGTTCGATGGAGCGCCTCGACGTGCCAAGCAAGCCACGCGGTCAAGTCATGATCTCGACGGATGCGCTTCGCCGCGCCGTCGAGCCGAGCCTTCATTTCGCGCGGCGTAAGACCCCAGAATGTCTCCGGGTCTAAGCCTGCTTCCGTGAAGCCGGTGAGGAGCCCGAGCCAGTCGAACCCCTCTTCGGAGGGCGCGAGCCGATCGCGGGACTGGCTTCGCCCTCCTCACTCGGGAACGCTAGAGAGAACGCCCGTCCCACAGCCTCAAGAGCTGCAGGAATGCCCACCTCCGATGCGATGTCGCCAGCTTCGGCCTCTTTCAAGTCTGGGTTACGCCCGCGCAGACCAATCCAGATGATCGTCCGCACGTCTTTCATGCGAACGCTGCCGCTGCCCATGTATTGCGCGATTTCAGCAACGCTCTGGCCCATCGCTTCTTCAAGCTCAACGAGCGCATTGACGGAGAAGCGAAGCGTATGGTCTCCAAGTGAGACTTCGCCACGAAGGGAGTTCGTCACGCGGCGACTCCCCAAGTCTCTTCGCCTGAAACCGAGATTGTCACGGTCGCAGTCATCCTGTCATCGATTGGCAGGCTTTTGTTATAACTGAGAAGCTGCGCGTCATATGTGAGCGTAACCCGGTCGCCGTCCGCATTCGCCGGGAGCGTAATGCGGTGCTGGGCTGTCTCTCCCGAAGCATGAAGCGCCCGAAGCAGGAGATCCGTGTCGCTGCCGGGAACCCAGTTGATTTCGACAGAAGCTTCACCCGAGTCGATCAAACCAGCGACATATTCACGGCGCCGGCCAGGCGACGACATATGGGTCGCCTCGACGCGATCAGTCTCTGCTTCGCCAGGTGTGATCGAAATGACTTCTTCCAATTCAACAAAAGCCGGGACCGACAAGGACGCGTCCCAAATTGCATAGGTCGAACCATAGCCAATCGATACGCTCGTCATGTTGTTTTCTCCTTCAGGTATGCCAGAGCATAAAATCGACGGTGGTCCGGTAGAGAGGGGGGTTCACGTCCGCCTCAAAGGTGTCGCGTTCACCGTCAACGAACGCGCCCTGAAATCTGATGCCGCCTTGTTCAAAGGTCGCTCCGGTCAAATGCGCCACGATGGCCCGGGAGACTTCCTTCGCGCCTGCAAACGTCTTGGCCCACGCGTCGACCTGGACCCGGCTCTCCATGAGCCCGCTGTCGCCACCATGATGATAGTTGTGGACCCCGCTCACACGCGTCAGCGTAACGGCCGGGACCGCGCTCGCTTGCGGTCGCTGAAGCCAGTGAATACGGTTTGATACGAGCGCCGCCGCCGGGCTCGCGAGCAAATGTGCGACGAAAGCTTCTTCCATCAGCCCGCCGCCTTTGCCGCCTTGCGCGCCTGCCGCTTGGCATAACGGGCCGCCGCTTTTTCGATCTGGTCTTTGAGTTGTGTTCGGATGATGTTGAGGGCTTCGCTACTACGCGCATCGAAGGCAGGCCGCAGATACGGTTGCGCCGCCATCTTGGACGTCCCGAATTCCGGAAGGTGCCCCATCGACCCCCACCGCTTGCCAGACGGCCCGACATAGACGACTGCGAAACTGCCGCCCGACGCCGCACGCCTCGCGTCAATCAATGCAGCCCGCGCCTCCCCTTTTGTGCCGCCGCCACGCATGACTGCCGCATACTCGGACGAGCCGACTTTGTTCTTGAGACTTGCCGACACGGTGATAGATCGCCTCAGGTCGCCAGCGAATGTCTTTGGGTCATCCGGGGCCATCTGCCGCGCGGATTCAGCGATCGGCTGGCCTGCCATTACGAGCACGCGCCGGAGAGCGTTTCGGGCGGTCGCCTTTGGCAGTTCGCCCAAAGCTGCGTCAAGTTCCTTGAATCCGGAAATCCCCAGTCCCATCTTCATGGGGCTGGCTCTTCGGACCGCGCAGCCGCCGTGATCTCAATCCCGTCGCGCCTGCCGATCTCCTTGGCGTGGTGAATATTGTAGACGCGCCCGTCATAAAGAATGCGGTCGCGCGCATCGACGGCGCCCGCCTGGGTTGACCATCTAATCGTGAAACGCGTGGTAACTTCGGCCCCGATTTCGTTGGCGGCAAAACGCTCCCGGTCGGAAACCTCCCGCTTGCCAGCCCACACTGTTATCAACGGCGCCCATGACTGCACTTCCTCGTTCAAGGCGTTCGTCGTGACGGTCGCGCGCTGGATGACGATGCGGCGGTCGAGTTTACCGGCCTCGATAGACATGAGTTCGTCTCCTCGATCGACCAGTCGCTTGGCCGATCAAAATCGCGCAACACAAGTTCAAATTGAACGACTTCTTGGAATCGGTCAGACATAGACGCTCAGCCATCGAGCCGCCTTTAAACCCGCGCGCGCCGGTAAGAGGCAATCAGCATGTGAGCGGCGGTCGACATGGGGACGCTGACGCCGGTTTTTGCGACCGTTTCGCGGTTCATGTAGAGATCGCCGATCATCAGTTTGATGGCGGCCTTCAAAGCTGCGGGCACTGCGTTACCTGCTCCGTAACCCGCGTTGAACGTGACGCTCACCGCGTCTGGCCTGTCATACACTGCCGGCCATGAAGCGCTTGCCGCCAGCTCAATCGCGCCGCCGCGGATGTCGTCCAGCACATGATAAGCCGACGGCGCGAGGGTTTGCTCCGCATTGGCGGCGTCGTAATAGGTCACGGACACCGAACCCGGCGCCGGGAACGGCAGGCGGATCGTCCCGCCTGCCGGAAATTCACGCAAGTCCTGCCGCCATGTCTGCGTGACAAGGCAGCGGCCGAGAATTCCCGTCCATCCATCGAGGTGCGCCGTAGCCGCTGCGATCAGCGCCTCGATCAGCGCGTTCTCTTCGTCGTGATCGACGCGCAGATGCGCCTTCGCCTCTTCAAGCGAGACGGGCGGCGCAGCAGGCGGCGTCACAAGGACGGGGGGGAATGGCTTGAACATGGGGCCTTACTTCTTGGGCGTGCCGTTCACAGACCGTTCCGAAACTTTAGGCTGCGCCGGCTCTGCTGGCGCGGCGACCGCGCCGCCCAACTCCCGGAGCCGCACGGCCTCGCTGTCGTCGACATCAATGACGTCTCCCGGCGCGTTGTCGCCGTAAAAACTGGTGAGCTTCATTTTCATATTGATCTTTCCTTTTTCAGGTGGGCGGAGGCGTCGCCCCCGCCCTGCCTTAATTTATATTTTTGCAGGCGGATCAGGTTGCCGCGTTGACGAAGACTTTGACGGCGCCGCCGACGTCAACAAGATTGCCGCCCGAGCGCATCCACGCGAGGAAGCCGATCTGGCCTTTTTTCGTGTAGGCGCTGTCGGTGAAGCGGAACATGGAGATGTCGAGCACGTCGCGGATCTTGTAATGGCCGAAATCGCCGAACGCGATGGAGCGGGCGTTCGCCGCCATGTTGGCGACGTCCTGGTTGATGACGATCGGCGAACCCAGCAACGTGTCGAAGGCGGCGCCCGGAGGACCGCTTTCATAGCCAGGCACGAAGATCGGGCGGCTCGACCCATCCTTGACCTTGCGGAGCTGACGCAACGTGAGGTCGTTGAACATCCAGCGGCCACGGCCGCCTTCGCGGTAGGCCGGATCCACGGAATGCTGCAGGTCAACAAGGCTGTCATAGGTGACAGCGCTCACTTGCGACGTGGCATTGGCGGCGGTGACGCCAACGGCGGCGCCGACGATCACGCCACGAGGCTGCGAGCTGCCCGTGCCGATCGTGAAGTGCTTGTTCGTGATGCGGCCAAGACGCGTGACGAGGCGCTGGCGCACAAATGCCTCCACGTCGACGCTCGAATCCATGAGGAGTTCGATCGGCACCGCGACAACCTTGGAGGAATACTTGTAGACGTCCAGAGCAACGGAACCGAAGTCCACGTCGAGATCAGCGGCAGACGCATTCTGCGCGACGAGCTCACCCTCTTCCGAAACGCCGTTCGACGTCGGAAACAGCATGGAATTACCTTGCGCCGTGCGGATGACTTCAGCCACCGAGCGCATGCCGCCATAGGCTTTCAGCGCATCAAGCACCTGGTTTGCGACGGTGGTCGCCACGGTAAACCCACCTTCGGAACCGGTCGTGGTCGACATGGTGTTGCGGATCTTGGTCCACTCTTGCGCATTGAGCGCATTGTCGCCGCCACGCAGCCATTTGGCGTAGAGCCGCACACCTTCGTCCTTGTTGTCGACACCGATCTTGTCGGCGCGCTCGGCTACCTGGGCGGTGAGCGCATCGTCGGCGATCTTGGCGTTGACGGCGTTGATGCGGCCGATCTGCGCGTCAAGCGCATCAATTTCGGCCATGCCGGAATCGTAGATCGGCTGATCTTTTTCCGGGCTCCAGTCGGCCTTCGTCACGAGTTCGTTCAGCGCCTTGGCTTTTGCCGCGCGCTGCTCACGCAGAGCCTGAATGCTCATAATATGCTCCTTACATAATGCCGGCTGAATGGCCGGCGCATCTGCTTCGCGCGGCGCGCTTAGGCAGTTCGAATGACCATGCGCGCGGCGTGTTTGCGCACGCGCAGATCAGATTCTTTGTTGGAGAGATCGGGCAGGGCGGCTAGCGCCTTCGCTTGGGCGCGAGTTTGTTCGGCAGCCTGGACGCCGCCACCATCAGCAGGCGCCGGCGCGCGAGAGTAGACGCTCAGATCCCAGGCGTTCTTTGCGGCGCCGTCCTCGGTTGGGGCTTCAGACTGCATTTCGTCGGCAAGACGCGCCTCTACGGCCTCCTGCGCTGAAAACCACGTTTCTTCAGCCATCATCCGGGTAAATTCAGCCACGTCGCCGCCGCTTTTGCGGGCATATGTCTCTGCGAGCGAGCCATCGATCTTGTCGAGAAGTGCGGCGGTCGCGATTAGATCGTTGGCGTTGCCGTAGCCTAACGTCCACGCCTTGTGGATCATCAGAAACGATCCTTCGGCCATGATCGCCCTGTTCGCCGACACCGCGATGAGCGACGCGGCAGAGGCCGCGTAACCATCGACATGCGCGATAATCTGGCCATTGTGCTCGCGCATCGCAGCAGCCATGGCGCGCGCGGCGAAGACGTCGCCGCCCGGCGAATTGATGCGAAGGTGCACATCGCCGTTTATGCCCGCCAGCGCGCGCGAAAATGCTTCCGGCGACACGCCGCCAAAGTATTCCGCCTCTGCGTCAGACGAGACGATCACGTCATAAATGAAGATGGTGTTGTCCTGCGCGCGGAATGAGCCCTTCTTGGCGTTGCGCGCGAATAGATTGAACAGCCGGTTCTGTTTCATTCTGGAAGCCTTTCGGGCGTGTCCTGCGGCTGGGCGCCGACGTTGATGGAAAGATTATCCCCGCCCTCGATGCGATTGCGGCGCAGCACGGCGCGCGCCTCATTGACCGAGATAATCGAGCGTTCGCCCGCACGGCCAATGCCGATGCGCAGCGATTCCATCAGGCTCTTGGTGTCCGCGCGCTCGAGGTCTGCCGTGTCGAATTTGACGACGCGGGCGCTTGTGCGGAACAGCTTGCGATTGAGCTCCGTTTCCGCCTTGTGGATGTGCTGGCGCAGCGCGTAACGCACAAAACCCGTGCCCATGGACTCGACGCCTGTGCCCCAACTCGACGTCTTCTCCGTGTGGCCGATCATGAATGGTGGCACGCCATAGATGCGCGCTACTTCCTCAACCGCGAACTTGCGCTGTTCGAGAAGCTGCACATCGGTGAGGGGCATGGTGATCGTGCGGACCTTCAAGCCGCCCGACAAGATGATCGGCCTGTGCGCTTTCGCAGGGCCGCGATGACGCTCGTCAAGCGATGCGTAGAGATCGCCGACCGCCTCCGGGCCAAGGTTTTGATCTGTCTCGAGCGCAAAATCAGGCCGCGCGTTGTTGGCGAAAAAGTTTGCGGCGTAATCTTGCATGGCGATCGCGGCGCCGCCCGTCATACGCAGCGCGTGACGCAGAACCGAAATTCCCTTCACGCCGTCGAAACCGAAGCCAGCGATGTGAAGCACGTCATCCTGGTCGTAAACCGTCCGGGCCGACTGTTGCGGATAGACGTTGGGATCCGGACTGATGGAGTAGATCAGCCTTAACCCGTCGGGTGTCGTGACAATGTCGACTCGCTCGGGATGAACAGGCTCGATGCCCAGCACATTGCCCAGGCGGTCGCGGCGGATAATGGCGTATCCATTGCCGTGCAACAGAAGCGACTGAAACAGGAATTCCCAACCGTTAGCCGCCGACCATCGCGGCGTCATCTGCTCGTTAAGCACCCAATAAAGCGATTCATCCGGGCGATCGCTCAACTCGCCGTCGCGGGCGCGGTTGAAAATCACCTTCGGAATGGAGGCCATCGCCCCCGCGATCAAATTGATGCTGGAGTAGCAGGCTGAACACGCCAGCGCGCTAACCTCGGTAGGCACAGGGAGCTGGCCGCCAGAGAATTCAGTGAACCACGAATAGGACTCCGCCCCGCGACGGATCTGCGACGAGTCCACCGTCTGCGTCGACCCGGATGCCTTTGGCGCTATCCAGTCGGCGAGGGCCTGGCGCAATGCAGCCGCCTTGCTCATACGTAGATCCTCACCGTCTTTTGTTCAGCTGCCGCGGGGTTGAGGAACATGAGCATCGCCGCGTTGAAAAGCGCCATGAGAAGATCAATCTTTCCGGCGCCGGAGACTTCCTTGGTGACGATGTAATTGCTTCCGCGCAGCGTTTGCTTGGCGTTGCCGACGCACCACGCCATCACCGCCTGACCGCCATGGATGAAACGCTGGCCTTCCAGTTTCAAAGGCACGGACGACACCGCCGTCTGCAGCTTCCAGCCCTGCGTCACAGCCTGAACCAGCGGCTGCGTCAACTCTTCCGCCTCCAGAGCGTCAAGCAAAAGCGCGATGCCCGCGGCGTCGAGCCCGATGCCGGCTGTTTCGGGCAGCAGGCCGGACTTGAATACCAACTTGCAGATCGCCGCCGCCTGTTCGGCCTGCTCTTCGCCCGTAGCGACAACGGCCAGATCGCCGTTTTCTTCAAACTGGCGCAGCCGGGGCGCGATGTTCTTGCGCTGCTCGAAGACGCTCGGGCGGGCCCAGGCCTTGCCCCAGCCAAGCCAGCGCTTTGTGTGCTTCTCCCGCCCGATGACATACAGGCCCGCAAGATCGTCCGCGCCGCCCCAGTCAATCCCGATCGTGCAGACTTCGGAGCGCGCCAGAAGCTTGTCGAGACTGTCGAGGCCGGCCTTTGCGCAGGCATCCCAATGAATGGCTCCGGACCATTCGTCGCCGCCAAGGCCTACGCCGATCTCGATATTGAGATGCTGCGAGGCCCATATCTGCTCGGCCTCTTTGGTGACACGGCCGTTGTTAATGTAGTCGTCGTACAGGCGCTTCGGATTGATGGAGCGCCCGATATTGGGGAGGATGCAGTCCCAGTTTTTCTCGTTGCGCCAGAATTCCTGATTGCGCTGGAGCTCAACGGGGAATTCATAAAGCACCGGCAGCATGATCGGATTGTCGCCGCCCTTGCCGTCGCGAATTTTACGGGCCTTGTCGAGCTCCGTGCGAAAGATGCCAGCCGGCGGCTCGTCGGACTGCGTGGTGATCATCAGCACCTGGCCGCCCTGCATCGTGATGCCGCCACCCCTGATCTGCTGCATCACGGCCTGCGCCTTGTTCTTTTTCCCCAGTTCGTGGACTTCGTCGATGATGGTGAGGATCGGTATTTCGCCGGTGACGATGGATGTGTCGAACGTCTTGACGTCCAGCTTTGTGCCTGTCTTGACCCGGGTGATGCACTTGAGGTGGTCCTGCACCTTGAAAATCTGCTTCAGGCGTTCATCAAGCCGAATCATCCCTTGCGCCTGCTCGAAGCAGCGCTCTGAAATGTTCTGCGACGGCGCCACCAGCAGCATCTGGCGGTTCGGCGCGTCCTCAACGTAAAGCGCCGTCAGGCCGAGGCCCGCGACATACGTTGTCTTGCTGTTCTTCTTGGGCACCATGCAGAGCAGCTCCCAGACGAGCCGCTCACGGGTGACAGGATCTTCGCTGGCGAGAAACGCGACGAGGATGGACTTGAACCAGTCGCCGCAGGCTTCCGAAAGCGGCGGGTTGCCGGGCACATCCGGCAGACGCAACCGGTTGAAAAACGCCAGCGCCTTCGCCGCTTTTTTCGCGTTGAGTGGGACGTCCGCCATTGGCGGTTCGCCCCGCTGCAGCTTCAGCCACCAGTCAGGGCACGAGAACCGCTTCAGTTCAGTTGAGGCTGACATTATCCTGCGCTTCCAGCTCGAGCTGCGCGGCCAGTTCCGCATCAGCCTCCATCGCCCGAAGCTTGTCCGTCACTTTTTTGCCGGTGTCGGTGGGCGGTTTTTGATCCGCCGACACAGCGCCCATGGACCGCTCGGCCTCCATGCGGTCGTTGCGATCGAGCAGGCGGGCGAATTCACGCAGCGCGCCGACGTTGCCGCCTTCCGCGAGCTCCCAGGCGACCTCTAGGCGGCGCGCCTCAAGCCGGTCGCGCGCCTGGTCGCGCTGGCGCAGTTCATAAAAATAATGCTTGTGCAAAGTCGGCAAAGTCACGCCGACGGTGCTGGCAATACGCGGGTTGCCCCAGCCAAGTGCCACTAACATACTGACGCGGCGGCGTGTTCTTTTAGTGACATCATGCACGGGGCGCCCTCGCTTGGCAGGCTTGTCCACCCACGCGTTGCCGAAGAGGTCCAAAACGTCGGCAGACATAAAAAAAATCTCCGAATGAGTAGGACGCGGGTCCGGGAGTTGAGGGGCTGTGAAGTTTTGACCACCCCCCTCCCACCCCGTCGGCAGCGGTCACGCGAGCCCCCGCCGTTCCTCCGACTGGATCAGGCTGTCGTGGGCGGCCTTCGTCACCGTCTCGATATTAGCTTCGTCCCAGAACAGCACAGGATCGCCACGGTGGGGGCGCTTGTGGTTTGCGACTGGCGCGTCCGGATCATTCCCTCGCCCACCACACAGCTCGCCTGATCGTTGGCACGTATATCCATCGCGAATGAACACACGTTCACGCAGTCGTTGCCATCGCGCCGTCTTGTACCAATTGCGCCATGGCTGAGCCTCGCGACGCTGTGCATCCCTGCTTCGCTCATCACCAGCCAAGACCGTGAGACGCCGCGGCGCAGCACTTAGTCGCGACGCAATCGCCTTAAGCATCGATCACCTGAATAAATGGCGGCGGCTCTTTTTTGAAAACATGCCCACGCGTGAATGCGTGTTGAGGTTTCGCCGCCGCCAACTCTGCTATTTCACGTGAAACTTGAAAGCGCATTGCGCAGCAGCCGGAGGCAGAAGCCATCCGGCTGATTGATACCCTCGGAGCCCGCCGCGTTAAGCCGCCTGAGCTGTCAGCTTCCGAAGGTCCGCAGTCTTAATAGTCATGGGGACTGCGACGCCCGTA
>JAUXWZ010000151.1 GCA_030684835.1 Beijerinckiaceae bacterium | reverse complement strand
TGGCGATATTGCCCGGCAAATGGCCGCCGCCCTGCCGCCATGCGGCCTTCAAATCATCGGAGAAGAAGTGGCAATGCACGTCGACGACGCGCGATGCGCCGCCGCCTGCTTTCGCCCGCGCCTCCTGCGTGAGCGCGGCTGCCTCGCCTGCGCTGCTCAAGGGGTGCGCGCCGCCTGAACCCAGCTGGGCGCGCGGCGCAACGATGCGCCGCCGCGCGGGCGATTGCGCAGTCCACGCCATCGGCTTGCAGCAGACGGCGTGGCAAAGGGCGCGAGTGGACGGCGCGGCGGCGCCGTGTGCGAGGAACGGCATGGGCGACCTACTTCTTGATCGACTTTTCGTCCGCACGACCTGTGCGGAAGCCGTTCACGCGATCGACGATCTCCTTGGGGGTATCGTACAGATCGACGAGGATTTGCGTGATTTCTTCCCCGGTGATGGGGTCGATCTCCAGCCCCTGCTTTTGCGCTTCGGCAAGTAGGGCGGGATCTTCCAGCGCGGCGTTGAAAGCCTTGCGCAGCACGGCGAGGCGATCGGGCGGCGTGCCGGGGGGCGCGGTGAACGGCCGGCCCATCTCCTGCGTCGCGAAGACGAGTTGCAGGGCGCGCTTGTCCTCGGGCTTCGTGACGAGATCCATCATCAGCGGCACATCCTTCAGATCGGGATGAGGCTTGTAGGAAAACTGCGCGAGCAGATTGATCTTGCGCTGCTCCACCCAGTCCGGCCGCGTGGTCTTAAGGCTCGCCCAGCCAAAGCCGCAGCGACCCTCGACCTCGCCGCGCTCGATCGCCAGCAGAATGTCGGCGCCGCCGTAACCCTGAATGACCTGGAATTTCGTGCCCAGCATTGTGTTCATCATGCGCGGCATCACCGAGTCCGATCCCGCAGCCGCGCTGGCGCCGACGGGGATGGACTCGCGCTGGGCGTCCGCAACGGTCTTGATCGCGGAGTCCGCGCGGGTGAAGCAAACACTCGTCTGTTTAGCGGCGCTGCCGATCCAGTCGAACTTTCGGCCATCAAACATAGTGCCTTGAGGCGACACCACCGGCTCCAGACCAATTCGCTCGTGGAAAATACCCATCGAGAGGCCGTCCTTGGGAGCGACGTTATAAAGCCAGTTGGCCAGCGTGAGTCCGTTCGCCCCCTCCATCACCTTCATCACGGTGACCGGATTGCCGGGAATGTGCTTGCCAATGTGGCGCTCAAGCAGCCTGGCATAGGCGCTGTAGGCGCCACCCGCCGAGAGGCCGCTGTAAATGACGAACGTCTTGCCTTTGTAGAACTGATCCGCAGGTTGCGCGCTGGCGACCGACGCGAGAGCCAAGACCGAAGCGATTCCCGCCGCAAACCCACCGATGTGTCTCATGTGTTCCCTTCCCTGTCAGGCTTGGCCTGTTGTTGGGCGATCATGTGGGTTTCGGCGCCATTTATCAATCCGCCCGGCGAACGAACGAGCCTTGCCATTTGCCTCCGCTCGCGCCACGTAAGGCGCTGCTTATCAAGTGGCAGGAGTATTCATGTACGCCGTCGAAGTGCGCGACCACATCATGATCGCCCATTCATTCAAGGGTGACCTGTTCGGCCCCGCGCAAAAATTACACGGCGCAACGTTCGTCGTGGATGTGGCCTTTTTTCGCGAGGAGCTGTCCTCCGACGGCGTCGTTGTGGACATTGGCCGCGCTCATGACGCGTTGAAGGCGACACTCGGGCCGCTCAATTACCAGAACCTCGACGATCTGCCGCAATTCGCAGGCAAGCAGACAACAACCGAATATCTCTCGCGCTATATTTTCGACGCAATGGCCGACGCTGCGCGCACCGGCGCGCTGGGACCGGGCGGCGAGGGCATCGTCAAGATTTGCGTCAAGCTGCATGAATCTCACGTCGCGCGTGCGTGGTACGAAGGCAATGTCTAGGTGACAAAAGTGAGTGAGGGGATCGGGCTTGCGTTCGCCATTCCGGGCGATCTTGCAACGCCAACCGGCGGCTATGTCTATGACCGGCGCGTGCTGGCGTTGCTGGCGGGCCATGGCGTGAACGCGCGTGTGCTGGCGTTGCCGGGCTCGTTTCCGTTTCCCTCGCAAGCTGATCTTGAAATCACGCAGGGCGTGCTGGAAAGCGTTGCGCCAAGTGAGGTCATTCTCGCCGACGGGTTGGCGCTTGGCGCCTTTCCGCCTTCGCGTGCAGGAGCCATCGGCGCGCCGCTGATCGCCTTGTGCCACCATCCGCTGGGGCTGGAAGCGGGTTTGTCCGATGAACTGGCGCACGCCCTGATCGAGAACGAGCGCGCCATACTGGCGCGCATCAATCATGTGATCGTCACCAGCAACGCTACCCGGGCGACCCTGATCGGGCAATTTGGCGTCGCCGCAGACGTCATCACCGTTGCGGAACCGGGCGTTGATCGCGCGCCGCCTGCGCGGGGCAGTGGATCAGCAACCGTTAACATCATTGCGGTTGGCTCCATCGTGCCGCGCAAAGGCTATGACATTTTGATCGACGCGCTTGCGCAAATCCAGGATCTCGATTGGCGCCTGCGAATCGTTGGCGCGATGGACCGTGCGCCGCGCGCAGTGGCGGCCCTGCATGCGCAGATTGAAAGTTCAGGCCTGACGCATCGCGTTGAATTTACCGGCGCAGCGGATGACGCTGGTTTGGCTGTATTTTACGACCAGTCAGACCTTTTCGTGTCGGCCTCGCGATATGAAGGCTATGGCATGGTGCTCGCCGAAGCGATGGTGCGCGGCTTGCCTATCGTTTCCTCGACGGGCGGCGCGGCGGCGGACACTGTGCCCGATGACGCGGCGTTGAAAGTAGCGCCGGAAGACGTGGCGGCGCTTGCAAGCGCATTGCGCCGCGCGACAAGCGACGCAGGCTTGCGCGAGCGCCTTGGCGCAGCTGCGCTTGAGGCCTCAGTTCATCTTCCGACATGGGACAGCGCGGCGAGCACGATCGCCGAAGTTGTTCGCACCATTCACATGAGAGTGCGCCGATGAGTTTCTCGCCTGAATGGCTCGCGCTGCGAGAGCCTGTCGATCATCGTTCGCTTTCAGCTGACCTTCGTGCGCAGGTCGCGGCGTATTTTGCATCTGCATCGCCTGTGCGCGTGATGGACATGGGCTGCGGCTCGGGCTCAAACCTGCGCGCGCTGGCTGACCATCTTGGTAACGCCCAGCACTGGACGCTGGTGGACTGGGACGAGAACCTGCTGGCGCATGCGCGCGATGCGCTTGCCCAATGGGGCGAAGGCGCTCGGGACGAAGATGGCGCCCTTGTAATTCAGCGCGGGAACAAGCGGATCGAAGTCCTGTTTGAACGCGCTGATCTCGCCCGCCATGTGGCGCACGCGCTGGAGCGCCCGCTTGATCTTGTCACGGCCGCGGCCTTCTTCGATCTGGTGTCGGAGGACTGGATGGATGGGTTTTCAGCCGCGTTGGCTGAGCGCTCAACCCCGCTTTACACAACGCTGACCTACAACGGCGTGGAGCAATGGAGCCCGCGGCACGCAGCCGACGGGGCCATGCGCGAGGCGTTTCACGCGCATCAACACAGCGACAAGGGCTTTGGCCCTGCGGCTGGCCCCGACGCGGCGGACGCGTTGGCGCGCAGCCTTACGCGGCAAGGCTATCGAGTGGCGCGCGCAAGTTCGCCTTGGTTGCTAACGTCAATCGACGCGCGACTCATCGATGAACTCGCGCGCGGCGCAGCGAACGCCGTGCGCGAAACCGGGCTTGTTGCCGAAGCCGATGTCGGCTCATGGCTTGCTGCGCGTGCGCAAGCGACCGGCTGCGAAGTTGGCCATACGGATATCTTCGCAGTCAAAGTGTGAGCGTCAACCGCCCCAGCTTTTCGGCAACATCCGCCAGAGTACGATGTCCTTGTTGATGAACGTGTGTTTGATGGTCGCCCCGATATGCATCAGCACGAGAAGCGTCAATGAAATGGCGCCGATGAAATGCATCTGCTGCAGTAACTTGAAGTTTTCATCGTTCTGCGCAATCAGGTGCGGCAGCGTAAACAGTCCAAACACTGACACATCGACGCGATATGCCGAGGTCATCAGCCAGCCGACAATCGGCATAGCGAATAACAAAACGTACATCGCATAATGTACAAACGCCGATGCGAAGCGCTCGAAGGCGGTGAGACCAGCAGCGGGGCCCGGCGCACCGTGTGAGATGCGGATAAGCACCCGCGCCAGCGCAATGGCGAAGACAAACACGCCGAAAGAGCGATGCAGATTGTAAAGGTTGTTCTGGAGGCTGCCTTCCCCGATGTTCGTCATCACGATCCCTGCCGGAATGATGAACAGAATCATCAGCGCCGTGATCCAGTGCAGCGCCTTGCTCCACGAAGAATAATCGCTTGTCGCAAGCGCGCTATCGTTGATGCTCATGTCTTCGCCTATTTGAAAAAACAGCGGTATGGTTAACCACGCAAATTACAATCGAACAAGACGTCGCCATCAGGGAACGGCCAGACGCGTACGGACGGGCGCAGCGCATCTTTCAAATCGCTGATCGGCGAAAGATCGATCCCCTGCTTGCCCGACCCGATGATGACCGGAGCGACGAGCACATGCAAACGGTCGAGCGCTTTTGCCTCCAGAAAATGCGCGATGGTCTTCGCGCCGCCTTCCACGAGCACCCGGCGCAGCCCGCGCGCGAAAAGCGCCGCGCAAATGTCTGCCGGCGCGATGCGGCCATCAGGTCGCGCCAGGACAATGAGTTCGTCGCAGCCGGCAGGTCTGGGTCGCTCGACGCCGGAGATGACAATGCGCCTCGCGCCATCGTCGGCGAGCCAGCGTTGCTGGCCCTGCGTCCGCCCGTTTGGATCGAGCACCACACGCGCCGGGCTTGGTCCGTTAATGCGACGCACATTCAGTTGCGGATCGTCCGCCAGGATCGTTCCGGCTCCCACAAGGACTGCATCCACGTGCGAACGCAATTGGTGCAGGTGATCGAGCGCGCATGAATTATTGATGTCCCGCGATTGGCCCGTGACCGTCGCGATCCGTCCGTCCAATGATTGCCCCAATTGTCCAATCACATATGGCTGGCTCGTCGGCGCTTCGCGCAGTGATCCGAAGATATCGTCATACGTAAACGGATCAGTTGTGCTGTTCGCGCGTTTAGCTTGAAGGTTGCCTTTGGCGGCGCCCATGTAGTCTCCTGGATAAAATTCCCATTCTGCGATATGGAAATGTCACGTAGCTCGGCTATTTACGAGGCCTAACTCGTGTCAGATCCTAGCGCATCAGTCAGTTCGAGGGTCGCGTGTCGGAATACAAAAGCATTCTAGCGGCGGAGGGTGGCGCCAACCAGATCGCCGTTGATCGCGCGATCTCTGAATTGCGCTCTGGCCGCCCGGCGATCATCAGATCTGGCCGCAATCACATCATCGTGACATGCGTCGAGACGCTCGAGTCGCGCATGGCGATCAAGCTTGAGGCACTGGCTCGCGGACGCGCCCGTCTGATCCTGCCCGGTCCACGCTTGCGCCGACTTGGCCTTGAGCGGACTGAGCCGGGACATTTCGCGCTTCCCAAAGTCAATCTGGACCGCATCGCCACGCTCGCGCTGGAAGTCGGGGCGCGTTTTGATGCGCCGGTAGCCGCGCTTTCGTCCATCGACAAGGCTGCCCTGGAACTGCTCCGCCTCTCTCTTGTCTTGCCAGCGGCTATCATTGTGCCGGTGACGGCGCGAGCGGCGGCCGAGAGCGGGCTCATTGTCGCCGAGTCCAGCGCGGTCTTTGAATATCGCGGCCGAAAGGTCGTCGAACTCAGGATCGTTGGCCGGGCGCCTGTGCCGCTGGAAGGCGCGCCGGAGACGGAATTCGTCGTGTTTCGCGGCGGCGAAGGCCTGCGCGATCAAGTGGCGATCCTCATCAGCAAGCCGGACCTTAACAAGCCGATCAACGTGCGTCTGCACTCGGCATGCCTGACGGGCGACCTCTTCGGCAGCCTGAAGTGCGATTGCGGCGACCAGCTTCGCGACACCGCGAAGTTCATGGCGCAGAACGGCGGCGGCGTGCTGCTCTATCTGGATCAGGAAGGTCGCGGCAACGGGCTGTCCAACAAAATGCGCGCCTACAAGCTACAGGCGCAGGGTTTTGACACCTATGACGCCGACGAGGTGCTCGGGTTCGATCATGACCAGCGCGGTTTCGACTTTGCGGCGGAGATGCTCAAGCAATTGGGCGTGCACGCCGTGCGCGTGATGACGAACAACCCCGTCAAGATCGCGGCGCTGCGCGCGGCGGGGCTCGACATCGTGTCCGATCAGCGGGTATTGGGTCGCATGAACGATCACAACGTCCGCTACCTTGCGTCCAAGCGCGATCGTGCGGGCCATATCATCGACGTGGACCAGCTCACCGCATATGGCGCCGTCAAGGAATAAGCACACGTTCCATGTTCCGCACGGACAACGGCCGGGCTATGCCCCGGCCGTTTTCGTTTTCCTGACCGCGTCCTTTCTCCTCGCATGGCCATGGTTATCAGGGTCGGTGACGATTCCGTGGGACGCGAAGGCCCATTTTTATCCGCAGCTTGTGTTCCTTGCGAACTCGTTGCACGAAGGCCAGTCGCCGTTCTGGACGCCTTATGTATTCGGCGGACACCCGCAGATCGCCGACCCCCAATCGCTGATTTTTTCGCCCTATTTCCTGCTCGCGCTTTTTGGGCCCGCGCCATCCTTCGCGGCGTTCGACGCGGTGGCCTTTGGCATGCTGGTGGCTGGCGGGCTCGCCCTGATGGGCCTGTTTCGCGATCAGGGCTGGCGGGCGGAAGGGGCTGTCGTCGCGGCGCTCGCTTTCGCGTTTGGCGGGTCGGCGGCCTGGCGTATCCAGCATATTGGCCAGATCCTTTCGCTCGCGTGGTTTGCCATCGCACTGTTCCTGCTGCTGCGCGCAATCGACCGGCGCTCCATTCTGTGGGGCGCGCTTGCTGGGCTGACGGCGGGCCTGATGATTGTGGGGCGCGATCAAGTCGCGTGGTTCTGCACGTGGATTCTCGTGTTCATCGCCGCCGCGCGCGTGCTGGACGGCGGTTGGCGGTGGGAAAAATTGCGGGTCCACGTTCCCGCGCTGGGCGCAGGCGCGGTCGCGGGCGTGCTCACCATCTTGCTGCCCATCGCGTTGACGCTGGCGCTCGCGGGCGATTCCAATCGCGCGGCCATTGATTTTGAAGGCGCGGCCGGCGGCTCACTGCACCCAGCCGCGCTTTACACACTCATCTCTGCGAACCTGTTTGGCACAGACGGCCCGCTGAAGGATTACTGGGGACCGCCCAATCCCGATTTCTGGGGGCAGACCAATCTGGCGCTCGCCCGCAACATGGCGAACGTCTACATGGGCGCGCTGCCCATCGTCGCGATCCTCACGCTGGGCGTGATGCGCGGCGGATTGCTGGCGAAGGAAATCCGCGTCTACACAATCGCGGCGGCTGTCCTGCTTCTCTTTGCGCTGGGTAAATACACGCCGTTTTTCACGCTCGCCTTTCATCTGCCCGGCGCGGACCTCTTCCGGCGCCCGGCGGACGCCACCTTCCCGCTGGGCGCGCTGCTGGCGATCATCGCGGGCTATCTCGTGCATCGACTGGCGGACGGGGACTGGCGCGGCACAGCGCTACAAAGGTTTCTGGATGCGGGCGCCGTGCTTGCGATATTCCTGCTTTGCGTCCTCGTGGCGGCGCTGAAGGGCAAACTGGGGGACGTGCTGCCAGTTCTTGCAGGCACATTCCTTTGGCTTTTTGCAGCGCTTGTCCTGCTCTGGCTCATCCCCCGGCCGCGTGAGCGCGCTCTGGCCCATACCCTCGCGATCACCGCGCTTGGCGTGTTGCTGTTTCTCGACCTGCGCATCAACAACGGACCGAATGAATCGACGGCCTTGCCGCCGTCGGTCTACGACGCCTTGCGTCCAGATTCGCATGACGCGACGCTTGTGGCGCTGAAAGATCGGTTGCGCGACAACGTGGCGCCTGACCGCCGCGACCGCGTCGAGATGGCGGCAATTGATTTTCACTGGCCGAATGTTTCGCTCTCCCACGGCCTCGATCATTCACTTGGCTACAACCCCCTGCGGTTGCGCTGGTTCGCGCAGGCGACCGGCGCCATCGATCACGTGGCGCTTCCCGATCAGCGTCGTTGGGCTCCCCTCTTTGCGCGTTATAATTCGCCCCTGGCCGATCTTCTCGGCGTCCGATGGATCGCAACGGGCGCGCCTGCCGGGGTCTTGGATAAATCGTTGAGGCCGGGCGACCTCATCGAGATTGGCCGCACGAAATCCGCCTTTGTCTACGAGAACCCGCGCACTCTGCCGCGCGTTCTCTTCGCCACACGCGCGCAAAACGCCGACTTCGCATCCATGATTGAGACGGGCGTCTGGCCGACAGCCGACTTCCGCAATGTTGTGTTGCTTGAGGGCGCAACGGTCGATGGCAAAGTGCGAGCGCCCGGTCGCGCACGGATCTCAGCTTACAAGAACACCGAAGTCGTCATCGACGTTGCTTCACCGGATGGCGGCTGGGTTGTGCTCAACGATGTCTGGCATCCGTGGTGGCGTGCAGAAATTGACGGTCAGCCCGCACCATTGTTGCGCGCCAACGCCATATTCCGCGCCGTGGAAGTGGCGCCTGGCGATCACAGGGTGCGGTTCCATTTCCAGCCGTTTGAGGGGCTGGTGGAGCAGATGCTGGGGCGCGGCCCCAAGACGTAAATAATGGCGCAGGACGTTTTCATGCGGGCCCGTTAACGCTGGCAGGCTGTCAACGCTGGCAGGACACCGCGACGAGCGCGCCTGCGTTTGCGCCTGCGACTTCGCCCGCGGTTTTTTCCACAGTCGTAATCATGCCTGCCTCGAGCATCACGCCAGACGCAGCCAGAAACGCCAATGCGGTTTCGGCAGACGCCATGCGCCACGCGGCCTGCGGGATGACGCCCGCGATGCGGCGCGGCTCCTGAGTCGGCTGGGCGAGCAGGCCCATCCATGAGCCGCTGCGGTCAAACACGACCGCCCCACCAACGCCATCCTGCACGGCGGCCGACACGCGCCATACGCCATTTGGGGCGCCAGGCGCCATCGTGCGGCCCGGGGCCAAAGACACGCTGGCGCGCGGGCCAGCTTGCGCGGAAAACAGCACGAAAACATCGCCTTCCCCGGGAGCGCGCGCTGACGGTCGCGCAAAAGCGGCGCGCAATCCTTGCGTCTCGATGAGAGTCAGGCCGGTCGCTTCATCGCGACGGATGATCTTGCCGGGCATGTTCGCCACACGCATGTCGGGGCAGTCGCGCGCCAGAGCGGTCAGCGCGCGGGTCGGCGTCAACGCAATTGCGGTTGCTTCGATCACACGGCGCGGGCCGGGCGCCACAGCGCCAGCCCCTGCCGACAAGATAGCCGTCCCCGGCGCCGCAGCGGCGGCGAAGGGCTGGAAGCCATTGGAGATCGCGATGGAAAACACATCGAATGACGTTTGAAGCGTGCGGGCATAGAGCAGCGAGTACCCCCTTATGAGAGGTTTTCCGTCCGCCTCGCCGCGCGCCGCACGAATGTAAAACGGGCCGCCCTGATCCTCGCCCGTGACAACCAGAAACTCGGGACGCAGGATGGAATAGGTCACCTTTCGCCCGGGCGCGGGTGCGCGCAAGCGCTCGTAAAGCGCGGGCAGTTCAAAGTCGGCGTCACGAAATGTCTCGACGCTGGCGGAGCCAGCCGCGTTGGTCCATCGCGCGCCGTTTGGCGTGTTGCTCTTTCGCGTGAAAATAGCATTGGGCAACGCGATTGTCGCGCCGCTGCGCACGTCCTGAATCGGGGCAAAGCGCGCCGCCGTCTTCAACTTCTGCGCTTGCGAGACCAATTGCTTGCGCGTCGCGTCCGCAAGAAGGGCCTCGGGCGTCGTCCTCGCCCGCTTGGCGAAGGCAGAAAGAGCAGCGACTCCGCCTCTACCAAGAACCCCGTCAATTGATCCCTTGTAATCACCGGTCCAGACAAGTGCGTCCTGAAGGGCGCGACGCTCGGCGTCAGGCAGCGCATCAAATGCTTCCCGCAGTGGATCTGGCGCTATTATAGCCACAGGCGCCTGGGCGCGCACAGGCGTAACCGAGCCTCCCGCAAGAAGGATAGAGCAGCCCGCGAAAAGCGGGCCCGCAAGGCGCCGCGTGAACGCAATCGAATTCATGCTCAATCCTTCCTGTACTCTGCGCTCATCATCCAAGATTTTGCGCCGGGCGCAATGTGCGGCAGCGCACGCGACGTACGAAAGACATTGCACCGGTTCTTCCCGCACCGGCAAAAAGGTGGCACGCTGCGCCAATGCAGGGCCCCGTAGCCCTTCAGGAGACTTGTAATGCGCGCCTTCTTTCACCTCATCGCCCTTGTCGCACTGCTTTTCGCCGCCCATCCGGCGGCGGCGCAAAAGGCTTTCGTGCGAGACGATCTCGCCAGCGACATCGTCCGGCTGGAGGAACGCCTGCGGAAGGAAGCCCAGCCAACGGGAGCGCGCACGCCTGCAGACTTGCGGCGCGACGCGGCCGTCCTGCTGCCGCGCAACCCGCGCGGCGCGATGGCGCTCCTCGCTTCCGCGATCGTCGCTGCGCCGCGTGAAGCAGACAATTGGCTTCATTACGCGCGCGCCGCGCGCACGACCGCCTTGACCAATCCAAATGATAGATGGCGCCTCAACCAAACTGCGATCACAGCCTCTTACGCCGCCTACCAGCGTACGAATGTGCGCAACGAGGAAGCAAGCGCCCTCTCATTGCTTGGAGCAGTTTATACAAGCATGGGCTCGCATCGGCTCGCACTCAACGCATGGCGCGCCAGCCTCGATCTCATCGACGACAATTCGCTGCGCGCGGACTACGCTCAATTGCGCGAGAAACAGGGCTTCCGCATTCTTGACTACAAAGTGGACAGCGACGCGGCTTCGCCGCGCGTGTGCTTTGAATTTTCGGAACCGCTGGCGCGCGGACGCGTCGATTTCGCGCCATTCGTCGCTGTCTCAGGCTCGGCGAACGCCGCCATCACAAGCGAAGCCCAGCAGGTGTGCGTCGAAGGGCTGCGGCACGGCGAGCGTTATGCAATCGTTGTCCGCCAAGGCCTTCCGTCTTCGGTAGGCGAAGACCTTCTGCGATCTGCTGACTATGAAATCTACGTGAAGGACCGCTCGCCGCAGGTGCGGTTCACCGGGCGCAACTACGTGCTGCCCCGCGTTGGCCAGGACGGCGTTCCCATCGTCGCGGTCAATACGAACAAGGTCGCTCTCGACGTCATGCGCGTGGGCGACCGCAGCCTGCTACCGACCATCCGCTCTGACGAATTTCTTGCGCAGATTGGCGGTTACCGCGCGCGCAAGATCATTGACGAGTCCGGCGTAAAACTTTGGTCCGGCGTGCTGGACGTGCAGCCAGATCTCAACCGCGATGTCGTGACGTCTTTCCCGGTTCTAGAAGCGCTCGGCAAGATTGAGCCGGGCGTCTACGTCATGGTGGCGCGGGCGGGCGAGCGTCCGCTATCAACACTCACCGCCGACAATGACGAAGGATCTTACGAGACGCAGGCGACGCAATGGTTTGTCGTTTCCGATATTGGTCTCACATCCTTCACGGGCGATGACGGCATCCACGCATTCGCGCGTTCGCTCGCCAGCGCAGAGCCTGTGAGCGGCGTCGAACTGCGTTTGATTGCGCGCAACAACGAAGTGCTCGCCACGCGCACAACAGACTCGACCGGCCATGCGCGATTTGAGCCCGGCCTTGCGCGCGGCGCCGCCGGTCTTGCGCCGTCTGCGCTCGTCGCCGCGAAGGCTGACGATTATGTCTTCCTCGATCTTGCGCAGGCGCCGTTCGATCTCACTGATCGCGGCGTGAAGGGTCGCGTCGCGGCCCGCGCGCTGGACGCGTACGTCTATCCAGAACGCGGAGTCTATCGGCCCGGAGAAACCGTTCACGTCACCGCGCTCTTGCGTGATGGACGCGGCGTCGCCGCGACAGGCCTGCCGTTGACGCTCGTCATCAAGCGGCCCGACGGTGTTGAATATCGCCGCGCCAATGTTGACGATCAGGGGCTCGGCGGCCGCTCACTTTCTGTTCCCATCCTGTCCGACGCGCGCACGGGAACTTACCGCGTGCAGGCGTTCGTCGATCCAAAGAGTCCGATGATCGGGGAAGCGACTTTCCTCGTTGAAGACTACACGCCCGAGCGTCTGGAACTGACCCTAACGCCTGCGGACAGCACGCTGACGCAAGGTCAGGAAACGCGCATCGCCACGCAAACACGCTACCTTTACGGCGCGCCCGGCGCCGGGCTTGAGGTGAGCGGCGAGGTCATTGTGCAGGCGGCGCAGTCACTCAACGCGCCCGGATTGGCCGGGTATGTCGCAGGCCTTGATGACGAACAATTCGACACCGTGCGCAACGAAATTGAAGACACCGTTATCGCCGACGCGCAGGGGCGCGCAACGCTCACCGTGAGCATCCCTGAAGTTGAGGCGCCGCGTCCGCTGGAAGCGCGGATCATCATGCGCGCCGGGGAACCCGGCGGCCGCGCGGTGGAGCGCGTGGTTACGCTGCCGATCCGTCCCAAGGCTGGCCTCATCGCCATCCGCAAGAACTTTGAAAATCTCTCCGAAGGCTCCAATGCGGTCTTCGAAATCGTGGCGGTGTCGCCCGATGGCTCGCGCATCGCCGCACGCAATCTGCGTTGGTCGCTGTATCGCGTGCGCAACGAATACCAATGGTACAATTCAGACGGACGCTGGGGCTTCGAACGCGTCAAGTCTTCGCGCCGCATCGCCGACGGCTCGGTCTCGGTGAACGCAACAGACGGCGGGCGCTTTAGCGCGCCCGTTGGTTGGGGCGCACATCGACTCGAAATCGCAAGTGATGATGGTTCGCTCGGCGCAAGCAGCATTCGCTTCAACGTGGGTTGGTCCGGCGATGCGACAGCTGATACGCCAGACCTTCTCGAAATGACGCTCGACCGCCAAGAATACGCCTCGGGCGGAACGATGAAAGCGCGCATCGCATCGCGCTTCGCAGGCAAGGTGAACCTTGCCATCGTCAGCGACAAACTGCACGAGACGCGCATCGCTGATCTCAAAGTTGGCGAAAACGAAATCGAACTACCAGTGATGGCGGAATGGGGTGCGGGCGCTTACGCAGTGGCTTTCGCGCATCGCCCGCTGGACAGGGAAGCGCGGCGCATGCCGGGCCGCGCGATGGGCGTTGCATGGTTCGGCGTTGATCGCACCGGGCGCAAACTCGATGTTTCGATAGGCGGACCGGAAAAGATGGAGCCGCGCCAGCCGCTGTCGATTCCCGTGCGAGTCGCGGGTCTGGCTGCTGGCGAGGAAGCCTATGTAACGCTTGCGGCGGTGGACGTCGGCATCCTTTCGCTGACGCGTTATGAATCGCCCAACGCGACGTCCTACTTCTTCGGCCAGCGTCAATTGTCGGCGGAAATCCGCGATCTTTATGGCCTGCTGATTGACGGCATGCAGGGCGCGCGTGGCGCCATCCGTTCTGGCGGCGATGGCGGGGAAGGAAATCTACAGGGCGAGCGCCCGACGCAGGAGCCGCTTGCGCGCTACTCGGGCATAGTGCGCGTCGGCGACGATGGCGTCGCTAACATCACATTCGATATTCCCGCGTTCAATGGCGCAGCGCGGCTGATGGCCGTCGCATGGTCACGCGGCAAAGTTGGCGAAGCCGCGCGTGATCTCATCATCCGCGATCCTGTTGTGGCGCAGGCCACGTTGCCGCGCTTTCTTGCAATTGGCGACCGCTCCCGGTTCCACGTTCAAGTCGACAACATCGAGGGAGCGGCGGGCGAATACACGATGGACCTTGATGTGCGCGGGCCCGTCTCCATTTCCGCCGACGCCTTGCGCCGCACGATCAAACTTAGCCCCAAGGGTCGCGAGTCAATAAGTATTCCGGTCGTCGCGGGCGGCGTCGGCCGCGCCGTGATCGACATGCGGCTTCGCGGGCCGGGCCTTGATGCGACGCAGAGTTTCGCCATCGACGTGAAGCCAGGCTCGGGCGAAATCCACCGCCGTATCGTGCGCAATCTTGCGCCCGGCGAAAGCCTGCGCATTTCAAGCGACCTGATGGCGGACTTCTTGCCCGGCGTCGGCGCCGTGTCTCTGGCCGCGTCCCCCTGGGCGGGGCTGGATGCGCCGGCGCTTCTGCACGCCCTGGACCGCTACCCCTACGGCTGCACCGAGCAAACAGTGAGCCGCGCCATGCCGCTGCTTTACGTCAACAGGATCGCCAGCCAGCAGATGCTGGCGCTTGACGATGGCGTCGAGCAGCGTATCCGCGACTCCATCGACCGGGTGATGACGCGGCAGGATTCAAGCGGCGCGTTTGGTTTGTGGTCCGCCGAGGAAGCAGGCGGCGACCTTTGGCTGGACGCGTTCACGACGGACTTTCTGACGCGGGCGCGCGAAGCGGGGCACGCCGTGCCGCAGCGCGCGTTTGATCAGGCGCTGGACAGGTTGCGCAATCAGGTCGCCAATTCTGGCGACGTTGACAAAGCGAAGGCGCCGGAAATCGCCTACGCGATGTATGTGCTTGCGCGCAATGGACGCCCGATCATGGGCGACCTGCGCTATCTCGTCGACGCAAAACTCTCGGTGTTCGAGACGGGGCTGGCGCGCGCGCAGCTCGCCGCCGCGCTCGCGATGCTGGGCGACAAGGCGCGCGCGCAGACCGTGTTCAACAACGCGGGCGCACAATTGCGCGCGCAGCAGCGTGACCGCTTCTCACGCGGCGATTACGGATCGCGCTTGCGCGATGGCGCAGGGCTTCTTGCGCTGGCAGCCGAGGCAGGCGCTGACGCGTCGTTGATCCAGATTGCGGGCGGCATCGTGCAAACCGAGCGCAACGCGACGACAATTCTCTCCACTCAAGAGATGAACTGGATGGTGCTGGCCGCAGCAGCGCTGTCGCGCGATGGACAGAACATGTCCCTGTCCCTCAACGGGCAAGCGCATACGGGCCCGCTCTATCGCACATGGAAGGCGACGGACCTTGATGCTGGCGTAACAACCATCGTCAATACAAGTTCTTCTCCTGCGAGCGTTGTGCTTACGACAGCAGGCCATCCCGCGCAGATGGAGCCGCCACTGGCGCAGGGCTATCAAGTTGAACGCAGCTATTTTTCACTCGATGGAAAGCCAAAAGACCTCACGACCCTTCGCCAGAACGACCGCTTCGTCGTTGTGTTGAAAGTGACGGAAAGCGAGGCTGCATTTGCACGACTGCTTCTGGTTGATCGCCTGCCAGCAGGACTGGAGATTGACAATCCGCGCCTGTTTGACGGCGGCAAGACCGAGGCGCTCGCCTTCGCCAAGGCGAATGTCGCACCGCAGCATACCGAATATCGCGACGATCGTTTTGTCGCGGCGTTCGCGCGAAGCGGCAGCGAGCGGGCAACGTTTAACGTGTCGTATGTCGTGCGTGCGGTGACGCCGGGGCGCTACGTTCATCCGGCGGCGACCATTGAGGACATGTATCGTCCGCAACGGTTTGGCCGCACGGGCACAGGCGAAATCGAGGTTGGCGAGCGTCGCTGATGAACGCGATGGCGCCAATTGCGAAGAGACAGAGCGCCAAGGGTCGAAGGCTCTTCGCCGCTGCCTTTGGCGTGCTGGCGACGGTGAGTCTTGCGATCCCTTTCGCGTGGGAAAGCGTGAAGCGCAATCTCGGACCGCTTGATCTTTCGCAACTCGACGATGGCTCAACCATTGCTGTGGATCGTGACGGGCGGCTGCTACGCGCTTTCACCACCGATAACGGTCGCTGGCGCCTTCCCGTGACTCACGTTGATGTCGATCCGCGGTTTCTCGCGATGCTGCAGGTCTATGAGGATCGCCGGTTTGAAACACATAGCGGAGTGGATATGCGCGCGCTGGCGCGGGCGGCGATTCAGTTTGTGCGCAATGGCCGCGTGATTTCGGGTGGATCAACAATCACAATGCAGACGGCGCGTTTGCTGGAGCCGCGCGACCAGCGCACGGCGTCGGCGAAATTCCGCCAGGCGGCGCGGGCCGTAGAGCTGGAGCGCCGGTTCAGCAAGAGCGAGATCATCGACATTTATCTCGCATTGGCGCCTTACGGTGGAAATCTCGAAGGGTTGCGTGCGGCAAGCGTGGCCTACTTCGGCAAGGAGCCGAAACGGCTGACGACCGCAGAGCAGGCTCTGCTCGTGGCGCTTCCCCAATCGCCGGAGGCGCGACGGCCCGACCGGAACGCGAGCGCCGCGCGCGCGGCACGCAATCGCGTGCTTGATCGCGCGGCGCGGTATGGCGTTATTTCGCGCGCAGAAGCGGATGCTGCGAAGGCCGAAGCCGTGCCAGCGTATCGCAAAATGTTTCCCATGATTGCGGCGCACGCTGCAGAAGCAGCGCAGAAAACCTCTCCCCACAAGCGCGTTCTGCAATTTACATATGAGCAAAAGTTGCAAGTCGCGCTTGAGCAACTCGCGCACGAGGCCAGTGAGCGGCTCGGCCCCAAGGTCACCGCAGCGATTGTCGCGATCGACAATCGCACCGGCGAAATTCGCGCGCGCGTGGGATCGGCGAATTACTTTTCATCCGAGCGCGCCGGCGCTATCGACATGACGAACGCGTTGCGTTCGCCGGGCTCCGCACTGAAGCCTTTCATTTACGCGCTCGCGTTTGAAAACGGCGCTGCGCATCCTGAAACGATGATGGAGGATCGCGCGGCACGCTTTGGCGTTTACGCGCCGGAGAATTTCGATCTCACGTTTCAAGGGCAGGTCAGCGTTCGCACGGCCCTTCAGCAATCGCTCAATATCCCTGCCGTGACGTTGCTTTCGGAAGTGGGGCCGTCGCGGTTGCTGGCGCGCTTGCGCAATGCGGGCGCCAATCCGGTTTTGCCGGACGGTGCGCCCGGCCTTGCGATTGGCCTTGGCGGGCTGGGCATTTCCCTCGTCGATCTCGCGCGCCTTTATGCGGCGCTCGCGCGGGGCGGCGAAGCGCCTGATCTGGTCGAACGCCTTGATCTGCCTCGCCCTGAGCCCCGTGAGCAACGCGTATGCGAGCCCGTCGCTTGCTGGTACGTGGCCGATGTGCTGCGCGGCGCGCCGCCGCCCGCCAACGCGCCTGCGGGCAAGCTCGCCTACAAGACGGGCACATCCTACGGCTTTCGCGATGCGGTGGCCGTCGGCTTTGACGCCAATCTGACGATCGCCGTGTGGTTCGGCCGCGCCGACAATGGCGCCGTGCCGGGCTTGCTCGCGCGACAGGCGGCGGCGCCAGTCCTATTCGACGCCTTTGCGCGCGCGGGCGCCACTTACGAGCCGGTTACGCGACCCCCGAACGTCCTTGTGGCGACCAACGCGCAATTGCCGCCGCCGCTGCGGCGCATCGGCCGTGACGGTTCGCGCAGCGTCACAAGCTCCGCGCAGACCGCGCAACTCAAGATCGCCTTTCCGCCCGATGGCGCGCGCGTCGATCTGGGTCTCCTCAAAGGCGAGCAGAGCGCGCTGGCGTTGAAGAACCTCGGCGGCACGCCGCCTTTTCGCTGGATGGTCAACGGCGCCCCGGCCGGCGCGCCGGAATTGCGCAGACAGGCGATGTGGACGCCCGATGGCGCAGGCTTCGCGCGCGTTTCGGTGATCGACGCCAAGGGCGCGAGCGACAGCGTCCTTGTGCGGCTGGAGTGAATGAAAACGCCGGCCCCTTGAGCCGGCGTTGCATCAGATTGTCGATCAGCCCTCAGCGCTGCGCGGCTTCGAGATATTGCAGGTCGATGTATTTTTCCGGGTTCGACAGCTCACCGCCCGTTCCATACTTCGAGCGCAACGCCAGAACTGTCTTCACGCCATCCATCAGAATTGCGGCGCCAGGCGTCAGGCCCGAGCGCGGCGAGAGCAGCGAGTTCATCACCGCGCCTGCCACCGGCGGCTTGATCTCCGGCATGTTGGCGAGAAGAATGTCCGTCGCCTCCTGACGGTTCGCGGCGTCGAGCGTCCATTCGAGGCCTGCGAGGTAGGCGCGGATAAAGCCCTTAAGCGCGTCCGGATTGGCGGCCGCCCATTTGCGACTGGCTGCAAAAGACCCGCCCTGATAGGCGGCAAACAGGTTCGTCGACGTGTCGAGTATTGTGAAGCCCTGATTGCGCGCGATGCTTGTGAACGGCTCAATGGTGAGCGTGCCGGCGTGCGTGCCGGCCTTCACGGCTTCCCAGCGCGCGGGCGTGGCGCCGACGGGAACCATGCCGTAGTCGCTTTTGCTCAGGCCGTTCTTTTCAAGCATTTCGTAAAGCGCAAACGCGAAGCCGGTGGAGAGCGCGTCCAGCGCAAGCGACTTGCCCTTCACGTCCGCATAGGTCTTCACGTCGGGCTGGGTGATGAAGGCCAGCTCGACCTGCGTTGCGCCCATGAAAGCGAAAAAGTCTGTGTCCTTCAGGGGCAATGCGCCCTGACCTTCCTGATAGGCGACGACGTTGTCGAACGCAGTGCCCGCGATCTGAAATTTACCAGAGGCGAGATTCTCGGCCTGAAAGGCGGAGTTCGGCGTCGTCGTCAAGTTAATCGACACCCCATTCTTTTCGAACCAGCCCTTCTTCTGCGCGACGAAGATCGGCAGATTGGGCGCACCGGGAAAGCAGATCAGTTCGATATGGTGGGCGCTCACGTTCATCTCCCTTAGCGTTTATGTCAGGACTTCTAGCGTTGATGATCAGGACTTGGCCGCTTTAGCCTGCTGGATGGTGCGCCAGATGGCGTGCGGCGTTGTGGGCATTTCAATGTGCCGCACGCCAAGATCGGAAAGCGCGTCGACAATGCCGCTGACGATCACGCCGAGCGCGGGAGTCGTGCCGCCTTCGCCGCCGGCCTTGATGCCGAGCGGGTTGGTCGGCGACAGCACTTCGGCAATCTCGGTGCGGAAAGAGGGCATGTTGTCAGCGCGCGGCATGCCGTAGTCCATGAAGGACGCCGCAAGCGGCTGGCCCGAGCTTTCATCAAGCTTGCACAATTCCCACATCGCCTGGCCTACGCCTTGCGCGATGCCGCCATGGGTCTGGCCGTGTACGATCATCGGATTGATGCAGCGGCCAACATCGTCCACCGCAGAATAGCGCACGATGTCGATTGAGCCCGTTTCGGGATCAATTTCCACTTCGCAGGTTGCGCAGCCGTTCGGGAAAACGGGCTCGTGCATTTCGTTGTCGGTGATGACGGCGAGGCCCGTCTTCAGGTTGACGGGCAGTTCGACTTTGGCCGCTTCACGCGCGAGTTCGATGAGGTCGAAAGAGCGGTTGGAATTGCGCGCCAAAAGTCGACCATCTTCCCATTCGACTTCCTTTTCGTCCACACCGAGAACGTAGGCGCAAATTGCCTTGGCGCGGCCGATGAGATCGCCCGAGGCGCGGTTCATCACAGTTGCGGCATGGCGCATGGAGCGACCGGAATGCGAGCCGCCGCCCACCTTCACAACATCCGTATCGCCAATGACGATATCGACGATATCGACGGGCAGGCCCAGCAGATCGGCTGCCACTTGCGCGAAGCTTGTTTCATGCCCCTGCCCGCTCGGCTGCGTGCCGATGACCACGGTGACGCGGCCTTCAGGCTTCACGATAATCTGCGCCTGCTCCTTGGGCGAACCAATGGAGGACTCGACGTAGTGACCGAGCCCAAAACCGCGCAGCAGACCGCGCTTGGCGCTCTCCCGCTTGCGTTTGGCGAAGCCCTTGTAATCCGAGATTTCCAGCGACAGGTCGAGCTGCGCGCTATAATCGCCGCTGTCATAGGTGGCGCCGACCGCGTTCGTGTAGGGGAACGCCTTGCGCTTGACGAGATTGCGACGACGCAGCGTCACGCGGTCGATGCCCATATCGGTCGCCGCCATGTCTATCAGACGCTCGATGGCGAAGTTGACTTCGGGGCGGCCAGAGCTGCGATAAGCCTGCGTGGGCGTCGTATTCGTGAACGCCGCGCGCGCATGGAGCGTGGCGACAGGAATGTCATAGGAGCCGGTGACAAGGCCGGAGCCCTTGCCCAGCGGCGAAAGCGACACGCAGCGCGCGCCGACATTGCTGATGTTGTCGCAACGCAATGCGAGAAACTTGCCGTCCTTGCTGAGCGCAAGTTCGACCGTGGTTGCCAGATCGCGGCCCTGATAATCGCTGATAAAGGCTTCGTGGCGCGTCGCCACATACTTCACGGGCCGGCCGATCTTTTGGGACGCCCATACGACAAGGCCGTACTCGACATAGACGCGATTCTTGGAGCCGAAATTGCCGCCAACGTCATAGGTCTGGACGCGCACGGTCTTTGGGTCGAGGCCCAGCACAAAGGCGATTTCGCCCTTCTGGCGCACGGCGCCGCCGCCGCCAACATACAATTCAGCCCGGCCGGTTTTCGCGTCGTAATGGCCCAGCGCGGCGCGCGGCTCCAGCGCTGCCGCCGTAACGCGGGGAATGTAGATGTCGAGTTTGACGACATGATCGGCCTTGGCAAACGCGGCGTCTGTCCGCTCCCGATCGCCAAACCATGTGTCGACCAGTGTGTTGTGTGGCAACTCATCCCAAACGGCGGGCGCGCCTTCTGCAAAGGCCTCGCGCTGATCGAGGACGAAAGGGAGCACTTCGTAATCAACGACGAGCGCTTCGGCTGCGTCATGCGCCTGCGCCAACGTTTCAGCGACCACCATGGCGACGGCCTCGCCCACATGGCGCGCCTTGTCGTGCGGCAGAAGCAAGTGCGGGCCTATGAAAATCGGCGTGGCGCCGGGCCCCGTCAGCTTCATGTCGTATTTGGTTTTGGGGATCGGATCGTGGGGGATCGCGCCAAGGTTGTCGGCGAGGCAATCTGCGCCCGTAAACACGCCAAGGACGCCCGGCATCGCGAGGGCCGGCGCCTTGTCGACGGAGACAATGCGCGCATGGGGATGGGGCGAGCGCACCATCACGGCATGGGTCTGTCCGTCGATTCTGAAATCATCGGTGAACCGGCCTTTGCCAGTCACAAGGCGCTCATCTTCCTTGCGACGCACGGCCTTGCCGATGGAGGCGAATTCCGGCGAAAACGGCTTGTTCATTCTCTCCCCATTCCGATCATGGCGGGCGCTCAACGCACCCTTGCGTTTGGTTGCTTCGCTACAGGAAGACCTATAAGAACGCAACAAATGGCGTCCGTATACGACGTGAAGGGTTCAGGAACTTCAGGACTCTCTTGCGAGAGCGCCGATTCTGCTAGTGTTCACATACCTTTACCGCCGTCTTGGCGCCAAAAAACGTAGCGATCGTGAGAGGAAGGCCGAACGGCCACAAGGAGGGAAACGAACGATGAACGTCACGTTCAAATCAGTCGCTGCGGCGACCATAACGGCGGCTGCGATCACGTTCGCTGGCGCGGCGCAAGCGCAGCAACAGACGATGCGGATCATGCTCGGGCATCCGCCGGGCGGCTCCTATGATCTTTATGCGCGGCTGGCCGCTGACTACATGAGAAACTTCTTGCCCGGCAACCCCAGCATCATTGTGGAGCATCGGCCCGGAGGCGGCGGCGTGGTCGCCACCGCGTTCTTTTACGCACAGGCGCCGAAAGACGGCAGCGTCATCGCGCTCTTCCCCGAGACCATCGCGCATACCCAAATTCTCGAGCCTGCGGTAGGTAAATGGAAGGTGCAGGAGATGTCCTACATCGGCTCCTTCGCACCTGTGAACACCGCCTTCGTGTTTCGCAAAGGTGCGCCCGCCAGAACGCCAGACGAGATGCGCAAGACGAAGTCGGTTGCCGGTTGCACGGGCCGCAATTCGCAGAGCTACCAATATCCGGCCATGTTGAAAGAGCTAGACGGATTCCAGTTCGATATCGTGTGCGGCTACAAGGGCTCGGCGGATTCCGTGCTCGCGCTGGAGCGTGGCGAAGTCGACTTCGTGTCCTCCGCGTGGAACTCGTGGCGCGCGACGCACATGGGCGCCATTCAGGCGGGCGAGTTCATGCCGCTCATCCAGGGCGGGCTCAAGCGCAACAGCGAGCTGGCGAACGTTCCGCTAATGCAGGAATTGGTCAGCGACCCGCAGAATAAGAAGGTCATCGAATTCGCGTCCGCCGGCGCAGCGATCGGCCGCGCGTTAATCGCTCCTCCGGGCGTGCCGGCCGACCGGCTCGCCACATTGCGGGGCGCGTTCGACAAGATGGTTGCTGACAAGGCGTTCCTCGCGGACGCCAGCAAACGCAGGCTCGAAATCGAGCCGACGCCTGGCGCTGAAGTGCAAAAAATCGCTGCCGAAATTCTCAACGCGCCGAAGGACATTGTCGAGCGCGCCATGGAAGCGATGAAGTAAGCTGCGGGGGCTGACATGACAAAGCACACCATTCTGCCGGCGCTTGCAGGCGCCGCGCTGGCCAGCGTTTTCACGGCTTGTGCTCACGCACAAAGTGCACAGCCGTTTTTCAAGGACAAGCAGGTCACGATCGCCATCGGCTCGTCCACCGGCGGCGGGCTCGACACGTACGGTCGACTAGTGTCCAGACATTTTGGCAAGCATCTGCCGGGGAACCCGCAGGTCGTCGCGTCAAACATGCCGGGCGCCGGCGGCGGCGTCGTGGCCAGCCATGTCTACACCCGCGCGCCCAAGGACGGCACGTTCGTCGGCGTTGTTTTTCCCAGCGTGATTGTTGATCCTCTGCTGAGCGAAAGCCTGCGCCGCACGTATGATCCGGCAAAATTCCGCTATGTCGGCAACGCGCATTCTGAAGTGCTCGTATGCCTTCTGCGGCGCGATGCTGGGCCGAAGACGCCGGCCGAACTTATCGCCAGCGACGTGATCATTGGCGCAACGGCGCCCGGCAGCACGACCTTCGACTTCCCCACAATCGCCAATGGCCTTCTGGGCGGCAAGCTGAAGATCGTGACCGGGTACAAGGGTTCGCGCGAAGTCACTCTCGCGATGGAGCGCAACGAAGTGCAGGGCATTTGCGGGCTCGGCTGGTCGACCGTGAAAGTGCAATTCCCGGACATTTTGAAGACCGATCTCTTCGCCCGCGTCTTTGCGCAGGAAGATCTGAAAGGGCACCCGCAACTCAATCAGCTCAAAGTGCCGCTGATGCTGGACCTGGCCCAGAACGAGACCGACCGGCGCGCGCTGGAGATGTTCTACAGCCAGAACTCGTTTGCGCGCCCCGTCATCGCGCCGCCGGAAATCCCCACGGACAGACTGACCGAAATGAGGCGCGCGTTTGATGCGACGATGAAGGATCGAGAGCTTCTCGCCGAGGCCGAAAAGATGAACATCGACGTTCACCCGCTTGCGGGTGAGGAAGTGGAAAAGTTCGTCGCCCGCATGTTCGAGACGCCGGCCGACACTGTCGGGCGCGTCAAGAAAGCCCTCGGGCGCTAAGGTGTCTGATCCTATGACACAAGAGGCGGGCTCCGGAGGCAGCACAATCGACCCTAATGAGCTCGCCGCTTTTGCAGCTCGTCTGTTCACGTCGCGCGGCATGGCTGCAGAGCATGCCGCGCAGGTCGCCGACGTCCTCGTCTGGGCGGACCTGCGCGGCGTCGATTCGCACGGCGTGGAGCGGCTTCCCTCCTATTTGTCCCTCATCGAACGCGGCCAGATGAATCCAACAGCCGCGCCGCGTCTTGATGATGTGGCGCCAGCGTTATTCCGCATCGACGCGGATCGCGCGGCGGGGCCGGTCCCGATGATCATGGCCGCAGATGAAGCGATGCGCCGGGCGCGCATTTTCGGCGTCGCGACAGGCGTCGTCTGCCGCTCCGCGCATACGGGCGCAGTCGGCTATTATGTACAGCGGGCGGCGCGGCAAGGTTTTGTTGCGATGGTGATGGGCTCCGGCCCCCCGCTCATGGCTTATCACGGTGCGCGCGCCGCAAGTCTATCCACAAGCCCTCTCGCCATCGGCGTGCCGGGTGGCCCAGATGGCGCCATCGTGCTGGACATGGCGACCTCGGTCGCCTCCAACGGCAAGCTGAAACAGGCGCGTCGCGAGAAGAAGCCTATCCCGCTTGGTTGGGCGCTCGACGCGGAAGGCGCGCCGACATGCGATCCCGAAGAGGCCGCCATTTCACTGCCCATCGGCGGACCAAAGGGCGCCGGACTTGGGTTGATGTTTGAATGTGTGACGAGCGTTCTCGCAGGCGCTCCGCTGCTCGCCAACATGTTGGGGCCGGGCAAGAAATCATTTCATATGCAAAGCCAGATGTTCATCGCCATCGACGCGGCGAAGTTTCGCGCGCTGGACGATTACGAGAACGACATCGCAGCGCTCGCCAATGTCATCAAAGATCTGCCGCGCGCCGACGAAAGTCAGGCCATCCGCTTGCCGGGCGAGCGCTCCGAAAGCGAAGCGCGTTTGCGCGCGCGCGATGGCGTGCCGATTTCGCCGCGTCTGCGCGCCCAATTGATAGAACTGGCCACCACATGCGGCGTGCAGCCGCCGTCGTTCACGATCTGACTAAGGGGGAAACCATGCGCACTATTTATGGACTGGGCGTCGCTGCCCTATCGCTTCTGCCCGCCATGGCGGGGGCGCAAGATCTCGCGTCGGTTTACAAGGACAAGGAAATTTCGTTCATCGTCGGCTCCGATCCCGGCGGCAGTTTCGACCCCTACGCACGCGCGCTCGCGTCGCACATGCCCAAGCACATCCCCGGTCGACCGCACATCGTCGTGCGTTTCGGCGGCGGTCAGGGCGGAGGCATCCAGTCGGCGATTCAATTGCACAACACGGCGAGCCGCGATGGGCTGACCATGGGCATGCTGCAACAGACCATCGTGCTGAACCAGGTTTTGCAGCCGCAATTCGCCAAGTACGATGCGCGCGAGTGGTATTGGCTCGGCAACATGGCCGCCATTCGCAACATGCTGGCGTTGTGGCACACGGCCCCTGCGCTCACCATTGAGGACGCCAAGAAGACGGAAGTCATCATCGGCGCCACTGGCAAGGCGTCGCCGACCTTCATTGTGCCCGACACAATGAACAAGTTCCTTGGCACGAAGTTCAAAATGGTCATGGGCTACAAGGGCGCGGCCGATCTCAACCTCGCCATGCAACGCGGCGAAATTCAAGGACGCGGCGCCTCGTGGCTCTCGGTGCAACTCGCGTTGCCGCAGGAAATCAAGGAAGGCAAGATCAAGCCCATCGTGTTCGCCGCGATCACGCGTGAACCGTCAGAGCCCGACGTGCCCACGCTGGCCGAGTTGATGACCGATCCGCTGCACAAGCGCGCGGCGGAATTTCTGTCAGCAGAATCCGACTACGGCCGCAGCGTGCTTCTGCCGCCGGGCGTTCCGGCTGATCGCGCCAAGATGATGCGCGCGGCGTTCGAAGCGACGATGAAGGATAAAGACTTTCTCGCCGAGGCGGCGAAGCTGCGCATCGTTATCGCGCCGATTAGCGGCGACGTGCTCGCACAAATCACCAAACAAATCGTCGAGACCCCGAAGGAAGTTCTCGACCTCGTAAAATAGGCCAAACAGCCAACGGAGCCCACGATGCAGGAAAATATTACGTTTGTTTCGGAAGGGCTGACACTGTCGGGCCGTCTCACGCTGCCTGATGATTACAAACCGGGAGAGCGACGCCCGGCTGTCATCGTGCTGCATGGATTTGGCAGCAACAAGAATTCCGGCAATGTCAAAATCCCCTGCGACATGCTCTCCAAGCGCGGGTACGTGACGCTTGGATTTGACATGCGCGGATGCGGTGACAGTGAAGGTGAAAAAGGCCGCGTCATCTGTCTTGAGCAAGTTGCGGACACGCAAAGCGCCATCAGCTTTTTGCAAACGCGCGCAGAGGTCGATCCCGCGCGCATCGCGCTTCTGGGTTCGAGCTTCGGTGCTGCGGTCGCCGTTTATACGGGCTCCATCGACAAGCGCGTTGGCGCCGTCGTGTCCTCCGGCGGCTGGGGCAATGGCGAACGCAAGTTTCAGGGCCAGCATCCAGGCGCTGAGCAATGGGCGAAGTTCACCGCGATGCTCGAAGAGGGCAAGCGCCATCGCGAGCGCACGGGCCAGTCGCTGATGGTGCCGCGCTACGAGATCGTGCCCATCCCGCAGGAATTGCGCGGCCACGTAGTGCCGGGCTCGATCCAGACTTTCCCGGCGGAAACCGCGCAAAGCATGTACGACTTCAAGGCGGAGGAGGTCGTCGCGCAAATGGCGCCGCGTCCGCTGCTGTTGCTGCATTCGTCGGTCGACTCAGTGACGCCGACAGAGCAATCGCTCGGCATGTTCGCACGCGCCGGCCAGCCCTGCGACCTGCACCTTTTCGCCGAGACGGATCACTTCATGTTCGCCGAGACCAACACGCGCGTGCGCAGCGTCGTGTTCGATTGGCTGGACAAGTATTTTCCGGCCTAAACAATCCACGCAACGGACAAAAACAAAGGGCGGCGCATTGCCGCCCTTTGTTCATCCGCGAGTCGCATTGTTTGAAATCGTCGCGTTCGTTTGGTTCACTCGCCCAGCAACACGCGCAATTCGTCCGCGATCTTGTCTGGAATTTCCAGCGGCGAGAGATGGCGCGCGCCTTCGATGATTTCCATCGTTGAGCCCGCGATGCCCTCGTGCATCGTCTTCGCCATGTCAACGGGCGTCGCGTAATCTTCCGAGCCCACGATGATGCGCGCGGGAACCTTGATGGAGGGCAGCGCGGCCCGCAGGTCGGCTGAGCCGAGCATGCGGCAGGTTTCGGCGTAGGGCGGCAATTCGTTGGCCAGGAAAACATCGACTGCCGCCTGCACGACGTGCGGATTGTCGGCTCGGAACTTGTCCGAGAACCAGCGCGTCTGCTGGAATGTCGTGAGGCTGGCGAGTCCTTCGGCGAGCGCCTTTTGCGCGCGCTCTTCCCAAGGCGCCGGCGCGCCGTAGCAGGCGGTCGTATCGAACAGGCCAAGGCCCGTCACGCGCTGAGGGTAGCGCGTCGCGAAGGCAAGCGACACGCAACCGCCCATTGATGCGCCGGAGACAACCGCCTTGTCCCAGCCAATCTGGTCGAACACATCGGCAAGATCGTCGGCAAAAAGTTCAACCGTGTAGGGCCCGGCGGGCTTGTCGGACTTGCCGTGGCCGCGGCAATCGATCGTCAGAATCGCCGCTTCGCCCTTGAGGCGCTCTGCGATCGGCGCCCAGAACGTGTGGTCCATCGCCAGCGAATGCAAAAGCGCCACGCGGCGAGTTGAGCCTGTCTGGCCGGAAAGTTTGTAGAAAATCTTAGTGCCGTCGCGCGTTGTGGCGAACATCGGGTCCGTCCCCTTCCCTTTTCAATTTCGCGGCGGACGTTACGCAGAAACGCCCGATAGGCAAGTCCCGGTTAGCTAGTCCCGCTGGAAAATCCCGCTTGTAGAATCCTGCTTGTAGAATCCCCGCACACGTCAGCGGATCAGCCAGATGCCGCCAAGCATGGTCAACGTGACGAACAGCGTTGCGACGGCGCCCACCGCCAGAGGGCGCGGCCCCTTCATGCGCAGCTTGCGCAGATCGGCGCCAAGCCCCAGCGCGGCGAGCGCCATGGTGAGCAGAAAAATGGTCACGAATTGCGCCCATTGCCGAAACCAGACCGGCAACTCGATGACGCTGTTGAGCAGAATGACGGCTGCGAAACCGACTACGAACCACGGAATTGGAGGCGCCGGTCCATCGCCTTTGGGGCGCGCCGCGCCAAGCCAGAGGATCATCGGCGCCATGGCCGCGACGCGCACCAGTTTGGCAATCATCGCCGTCTCGCCTTCGTGCTGGCCTGCGATGAACCCCGCGGCCACAACCTGCGCGACCTCGTGAATGGAGCCTCCTGCCCACAGGCCATATTCTACGGCCGTGAGCCCAAGCGGGCCGTAGAGCGCGGGCAGGATGAACATGGCCAGCGTGCCGAAAAACGTGATCGTGGCGAGCGAATAGAACACATCTTCCTGCGGTGCGCGGGTCACCGAATTCGTCGCGACAATGGCGGACGCGCCGCAAATTGCGGTGCCGGAGGCGATGAGCTCCGACAAGCCGCGATCAACGCCGATCAGCGTCCCGAACCAACGGGTGAAAAAAAACGTGAGCACGAGCGCGCCGAGGATGACGACGACGGCCTTAACGCCCAGGACGCCCACATCAGCCGCGGTGAGCTGGAAGCCAAGCAAAACGATGGCGAGGCGCAGCAGGCGCTTCAGTGTGAAGGATTGCCCCGCTTTCGCCCATTCGGGCGCGCCAAAAGTGGCTCCAAATCCGATGGCGATCAAAATCGCGAACATCATGGGCGAGATAGGGAAATAGCTCTGGGTGCGGCTCAAACCGTATGCGGCGACCGAAATGGCCGCGCAAAGCGCAAGGCCGGGCAAACTTGCCGGGATACGGGACAGGACAGCGCCCCGCGATTCCTCTCGATTCATGCTGAACTTTTCTTAAATCAACCAAGGTTGGTCATTACATGTTGCGCAAGGGCGCGCAACACGCCGCTGCAATAGGCAGCATGCGTCTTGCATACTTGCTTGCACAAGGGGCGTCGGCGGATACACAATAAAGGCCCCGGGTTCGAATCAAAGATGAAGAAGTACAAGTCAGAAACCAAACAGATCCTGCCCGACGGCGCGCGCCTGCAAGCCGCCGCCCTGCCTTATCGGCAGGAGAAGAGGCTGGAGGTTCTGCTCGTGTCTTCGCTGGACACCGGCAGATGGATCGTGCCGAAAGGCTGGCCCATGAAGGGCCGCTCCAATTTCGAAACCGCCCGGCGCGAGGCTTACGAGGAGGCCGGCGTCAAGGGTGAGATCGCATCCAAACCGGCGGGCTCGTTCCACTACAACAAGCGCAAGCGCAATGGCGCGGTATGGCGATGCCTTGTCGAAGTGTTTCCGATGGAGGTGAAGTCCCGCAGCCGGAGCTGGCCGGAAAAGGCCGCGCGGAAAACACGCTGGTGCGCCTGGAGCGAAGCGGCGGACCTCGTGGACGATACCGGGCTTGGCGACATCATCCGCGCTTTTGGCGCAGAGAAGGCCGCAGAGAAAACAGCCGCCTGATGCGGACCCGCCCGAGGCAAGCGCCCCTGCGTTACCCGAGGCAAGCGCCCCTGCGTTAAAAAGCGCGCCTGCGTTACGAAGCGCGCCCGCGTTACGAAGTGCACATGCCTTAAAGCATGTTCGGCAAGACGCGGTCTGGCGGCCGGTGCCCGTCCATGAATGCGCGAATATTGACGATCACCTTTTCGCCCATATCGACGCGCCCCTCGACGGTGGCGGAGCCCATGTGGGGCAGAAGCGTCACCTTGCCGGCCTTGGCAAGCCGCATCAGCTTGGTCGGGACAGCTGGCTCGTGTTCAAACACATCCAGCCCCGCCCCGGCGATTTCGCCGGCCTCAAGCATGCGGGTGAGCGCCGCCTCGTCGATGATCTCGCCGCGCGCGGTATTGACGAGAATTGCGCTGGGACGCAGCAGTTTCAGGCGGCGTGCCGAGAGCAGGTGATAGGTCGCGGGCGTGTGCGGGCAATTGACGGACACAATGTCCATGCGCGCCAGCATCTGATCGAGCGATTCCCAATAGGTCGTCTCAAGTTCGTCCTCGATAGCCGAGGGAACCCGGCGGCGGTTATGGTAGTGGATAGACAGGCCAAAGGCCTTCGCGCGGCGCGCAACAGCCTGACCGATGCGGCCCATACCCACAATGCCAAGACGCTTGCCGGTGATGCGGCCGCCCAGCATCCAGGTCGGCGACCAGCCAGTCCAGTTATTGGCGGTGACTGCGTTGGCGCCCTCGACGATGCGCCGGGCGACGGCGAGGATCAGCGCCATTGTCATGTCGGCAGTATCGTCGGTCAGCACGCCGGGCGTGTTTGTGACGGTCAGCCCGCGCCGCAGGGCCGAAGCTACGTCGATATTATCGACGCCGTTGCCAAAATTGGCGATCAGCTTCATCTGCTCACCCGCCTGCTCGATCAGCAGCGCGTCAATGCGATCGGTGACGGTCGGCACGAGCACGTCGGCAGTTCGCATCGCCTCCGCCAATTGCGCTTGCGACATGGGCCTGTCGGATTCGTTCAGGCGGGCGTCGAACAATTCGCGCATCCGCGTCTCGATCATATCGGGCAGCTTGCGGGTCACGATGACCAGCGGCTTCTTGCGCACCATCGTCCAATTCCCTTGCGTCATTTCCCTTTCGCGCCGGAGCTGCGCCCAGCGCAAAAACCGCCTCGTTCACTGAGCCTTAACCCTGGCGCCGACACAGTGCCGGTGGAGCGTGCAGCACTGTGCTCAGGCACAGACTTTGCGGCAGTAAGACACAATCGTGGCCGGACGCAAGGCTGCCCGGCCGGTCATCCTCCTAATGGGGAATACGGATCTATGCGGTTTTCGATAGCTCGCCGGGCAGGACAGGTTTTCCTTGCCTGCGCATTCTCAGCAGGCGTCTGGGCCGGGGCTTCCGACGCGTCCGCCAATCCGAAAGGGTCGGTGAGCGGCTTGCCAATCCCCCGTTACGTCAGCCTGAAGTCAGACCGCGTAAATCTGCGTGAGGGCCCCTCCAAGGAACACCGGACGGCCTGGGTTTTCCAGCGCGCCGGCTTACCCGTGGAAATCGTCGCAGAATTCGACAACTGGCGCCGCATCCGCGATGCGGAGGGAACCGAGGGCTGGGTGCTGCACTCCCTTCTGTCCGGCAGGCGAAGCGCGATCGTGGCCCCGTGGCGCAGAGGTGAGACCCATGAGCTGAGGGACGACGCGGACAAGACCTCGTCAATTGTCGCCAAGCTGGAATCGGGCGTCGTGGTCAACGTCAGGCGTTGCGTCAATCTGACCTGCCGCGTTGCCGGAAGAGGTTTTGACGGTTTCGTCGACCAGAAACTTCTCTGGGGGGTCTATCCGGACGAAAAGATCGACTAGGCGCCAGACCGGAGCGCCCATCGGCGCTTCCGGGCTCGCGCGCCCTGTGTTAGGAAGTCGCGTTTCCAAACAGTCGGGCACCCCGGCTAATATCTTTTCTGGAAGGCGACCCGACGCATGAGCGAGCGACGCTCGAGTTTCAGTTACGAAGAATTGCTGGCCTGCGGACGCGGGGAATTGTTTGGCGAAGGCAACGCCCAACTCCCGCTCCCGCCCATGCTGATGTTCGATCGGATCACGCAAATCGCGGAAACCGGCGGAGCCAACGGCAAGGGATTGATCCGGGCCGAATTTGATATTCACCCCGATCTCTGGTTTTTCGGCTGCCATTTCAAGGGCGACCCCGTCATGCCGGGCTGCCTTGGCGTTGACGCGCTCTGGCAGCTTGTTGGCTTTTACCTCGGCTGGCTGGGATCGCCGGGCCGCGGCCGCGCGTTGGGCGTCGGAGAGGTGAAGTTCACCGATCAGGTTTTGCCGAGCGTCAAGAAGGTCGTTTATGGCATCGACTTCAAACGGGTCTTCCGTGGCAAGCTGGTGCTGGGCATCGCCGACGGCTGGCTTGAGGCGGACGGACGCAGGATCTACGAAGCCAAAGACCTGCGGGTCGGCCTCTTCCAGCCAGGCGCGCCACCTGCGGCCTAATCGGTCGCAGTTCCCCCGCGCATCAGGAATTTGGAGATCAACATGAGACGCGTGGTCGTCACAGGTATCGGCATCGTTTCGGCGATCGGGAATAACAGTCAGGAAGTGCTCGCTTCGTTGCGCGAAGCGCGGTCGGGCATTTCGCGCGCGGACAAATACGCCGAACTTGGATTCCGCAGTCAGGTGCACGGCGCGCCCACGCTCATCGCGGAAGAGGTTGTCGACCGCCGCGCCATGCGTTTTCATGGCGGAGGCACCGCGTGGAACCATGTCGCGATGGATCAGGCCATTCGCGACAGCGGTCTTGAAGACAAAGACGTTTCGAACGAGCGCACCGGCATCATCATGGGATCGGGCGGCCCCTCGACGCGCACGCTGATCGAAGCCGCAGACATTACCCGCACCAAGGGCCCCAAACGGGTCGGACCGTTCGCTGTGCCCAAGGCGATGTCCTCCACCGCTTCGGCGACGCTGGCGACGTGGTTCAAGATCAAGGGCTGGAACTACTCGATCTCGTCGGCGTGCGCGACGTCATCACATTGCATCGGCAATGCGATGGAGTTGATCCAGTACGGCAAGCAGGACGTGATGTTCGCAGGCGGCTGCGAAGAGCTTGATTGGTCGCTGTCGGTATTGTTCGACGCCATGGGCGCCATGTCGTCCGGCTATAACGACCGCCCGCAAATCGCCTCGCGCGCCTACGACAAGAACCGTGACGGCTTCGTGATCGCTGGCGGCGCCGGGGTCGTGGCGCTTGAGGAATATGAACGCGCCAAGGCGCGCGGCGCCAAGATTTACGCCGAAATTATAGGCTATGGCGCGTCGTCCGATGGGCACGACATGGTGGCGCCATCGGGAGAAGGCGCCGCCCGCTGCATGCGCCTCGCGCTGTCAGGCGTGAACGTGCCGATCGACTATATCAACCCGCACGCGACCTCGACGCCGGTGGGCGACGCGAAGGAAATAGAAGCCATTCGCGCGGTCTTTGGCGCTGGCGAAAAGTCTCCGGCCATCTCCGCCACCAAGTCCCTGTCGGGTCACTCGCTGGGTGCGGCGGGCGTGCAGGAGGCGATCTATTCGATCCTGATGATGCAGAACGGGTTCGTTGCGCAAAGCGCCAACATCGAGGAACTCGACCCGGCGTTTGCGGACATGAACATTGTTCGCGAACGGCGCGATAACGTCAATCTGCGCGCGGTGCTGTCGAACTCGTTTGGATTTGGCGGCACTAACGCATCGCTGGTGCTCAAGCATCCGGACGCATAAGACGAAGCTGCTCAAATTTCGTCACATTTTGTTATTCTGCGGTCGGCGCTCGCCCTGTTACGGTGAGAGGATCGCAATTCGGAGTACTCGACGCGATGTCGACTGGACTGATGGAGGGCAAGCGCGGCTTGATCATGGGCGTCGCCAACGATCACTCGATCGCTTGGGGTATCGCCAAAGCCGTCGCCGCGCAGGGCGCGGAGCTTGCGTTCACCTATCAGGGTGAAGCGCTCGGCAAGCGGGTGAAGCCGTTGGCCGAAAGCCTCGGCTCCTCGCTGATCGCTCCATGCGATGTCGAAGATCTCGCGTCCGTGGACGCGGTGTTCGCCCGGATCGAACGCGAATGGGGCGGTCTTGATTTTGCCGTCCACGCCATCGGTTTTTCCGACAGGAACGAATTGAAGGGCAAATACGTCGACGCGACGACACGCGACAACTTCACCCGCACGATGGTGATCTCCGCCTTCTCTTTCACAGAACTTGCCCAGCGCGCGGCGCCCTTGATGAAGAATGGCGGGTCGCTGCTGACGCTAACCTATGGCGGTTCAACCCGTGTGATGCCGAACTATAACGTCATGGGCGTGGCGAAGGCCGCACTGGAGGCCAGCGTGCGCTATCTGGCGGCTGACCTTGGCCCCCAAGGCGTGCGCGTGAACGCGATTTCCGCCGGGCCTATTCGCACCCTTGCAGGAGCTGGCATTGGCGATGCGCGCTCGATGTTCAATTTCCAGAAGCAGCATTCGCCCCTGCGTCGCAGCCTCGATATCGACGACGTGGGCGGCGCGGGCTTGTATCTACTGTCCGACCTTTCGGGCGGCGTGACCGGCGAGATCCATTTTGTGGACGGTGGGTACAACATCATCTCTATGCCGCGTCCCGAAGATTTGCGCGTCGAGACCGCACGCGGCGAGGCTGCCGAGTGAGGCTGCGGAATGAGGCGGCGCACGCTGTCGCATTACACTTATATTAACAAACCTTAATTTGATCTGGTTTAAGGCGCCACATAGCATTCCATTGCTTATTGGGCGGGCTTAGGGAGATCAAAATGTCAAAAAGATATTCGAGCGCTTTCGCGTTTACTGCCGCCCTTGGAGCGGCCGCCCTTTTCGGCGCCACCGCGATCGCCCAGACGCCCGCGCCCACGCCACCTCAGACCCAACCCTCCCAATCGCAGCCCACACAACCTGATTTCGATGCTGGCCCGCGTGGCGAAAATTTCGGACGTGGCGAAGGCATGGGTCGTGGCGAAGGTTTCGGCCGCGGCGAAGGTATGGGCCGCATGGGTCGTGGTGGGGACAATCGCGAATGGCGGCGCGGCGAAGGCCGTATGGGAGACGGTTACGGGGATCGCCGTCGCGGCGGTGACGGCTGGGAGCGTGGTGCAGGACGCGACGGCGGCCGCGATATGGGACGGGGCGCAGGGCGGGACGAACGACGCGGACAGGTGAGCCGTCTCTCTGACGAGGACCGGCAGGCCATGTTTTCAGCGCGCCTCGCCGCCGCGAAGGCCGCGCTTCTCTTGACGCCCGAGCAGGAACAGCAATGGGGACCGCTGGAAGCAGCCATCCGTGAGTCTATCAAACTTCGCCAGGAAAGGCGCGCCCGGATGGCGAAGGAGGCTCCCCCCGCAAATCCCGTCGAGCGGATGAAGCGCATGGGCGAGATGGCCAGCGCGCGCGGCGCGGCCTTGACCAAGCTGGCTGACGCAGCGGCGCCGCTTTACAGCTCGCTGACCGACGACCAGAAGCGCCGGCTGCGCCTTGTGGGGGCGATGGGCGGCGGCATGGCGGGCATCATGGGCGGCGGCGAAGGCCGGGGCATGGGGAGCGGCGAGGGCCGCGGCATGGGCGACCGCCCGCGAGGCGGCGAACGCTTCCATCACGAGGGCATGCGCGGCGAACGTGGCGCGCAGTATAATCATGGGTATCATCATCATCGAGGCGATGAGCGTGGACGTGGGCGGGGCGACTCGCGCATGTAGGCAGTGAAGTCGCCATAACGGCGCAGGATCTATTATCCTGGAAAGCCCTTCATGGATGCAACCATGAAGGGCTTTTCGCTTTGTGTCGTGCTTTGTTCGTTGTGAGGACAGGATGATACAGGACGCGATTGCCGCTTTCCGGCAGGTGTTTTCACCTGCATTTCGCCGCGTACTTTTCAAATCGCTCGGTCTGACGATCGCCATTCTTGTCCTCGCATGGTTTGGACTCGAACGATTGCTCAGATATTTCATCGCGATTGAAAATGCGTGGATCGCGACGACGGTCGCGGTGCTCGCGGGGCTTAGTCTCGTTGTCGCTATGATCTTTCTTGTGGCGCCGATTTCCGCGCTGGTGGCCGGGTTTTATCTGGATGAGCTGGCCGAGCAGGTAGAGACGTCGAGTGCGCCCATCTGGCCGGCGGGCAATCCGTTGCCAACTGGCCAGGCCATCGGGCTGGCCGCCCGCTTCGCGCTCCTCGCACTGGCTGTGAACCTTGGCGCGCTGCTGCTCCTGCTCGTGCCCGGCGTCAACGCCATCGCCTTCATCGCCGCAAATTCTTATTTGATGGGCCGCGAATTTTTCGCGCTGGCGGCAATGCGATATCGCCCCATTCAGGAAGCGCAGGCGCTGCGACGCGCGCATGCGCCATATCTTTTCTTGGCGGGTTTCCCGATCGCGCTGTTTTTGAGCGTGCCGCTCCTCAATTTGCTGACGCCGCTCTTTGCCGTCGCCTACATGGCGCGCATCCACAAGCGGATGTCAGGGTTCAGCCCGCCATTACGGACGGACGGAGAGATTGCGCGCTGATTTTGGATCAGCCTTCTGCCCAAACTGACCCGTGGGGCGGAAACGCCAGAGGTAACCCGGCACAATCGCCTCAAAACTGTCTGGCGTGACGCCCAGCGCTTCAATGGTGCGCCCTTCAGCGCGCGCCGTGTCCGACACGACATTGTCCTGCTGCAACAGAGCCACCTGATCGCGCGTCAGCAACATCATGGAAGGCAGCAAGCCGAGCGTCAGCTTGTTGGCGATCTCTGTTCCAAACGCGACGCCGCGCGCTGCGGGGAACGGCAGCGGCAGAAGCAGCCGCTTGCGGTCCGTTACATGCAAAATGAATTCGAGCAATTCCCGGAATGTCGCGACTTCCGGCCCGCCGAATTCATAGGTGATCGCGCGCTTGCCCGTTTCCATCGCGGTCACGATCGCTTCGCCAACGTCGGCCGCATAAACCGGCTGGAACCTGGTATGCCCGCCGCCGATCAAGGGCAAAGCGGGCGAGACGCGCGCCATGGCCGCAAATCGGTTGAAGAAATCATCCTCCGGCCCGAACAGGATCGACGGACGGGCAATCACCGCCTCGGGGAAATGTTCGTGAACCGCCGCCTCGCCCGCCGCCTTGCTGCGGGCGTAAACCGAGTCCGAGTTGGCGTCTGCGCCGATGGCGGACACATGCACCAGCGATGCGACGCCGGCCGCCTTCGCCTCGCGCGCAACGATGCGCGCGCCAAATGTATGCACCGCATCGAAGCGCTGGCGTCCGCTCTCGGCGAGGATGCCAACGAGATTGACGACCGCGTCCGCGCCGCGCACGGCGGCCGCGACGGAATCGGGATAGCGCAGGTTCGCCTGCATGACGTGGATCTGCCCGACGCGCCCCATCGGCTGCAAATGGCCCGCAAGGTTGGGTTGGCGACAGGCGACTCGCACGCGCCAGCCGCGCTGGGCGAGGGAGCGCACGACATAACGTCCAAGAAAACCGCCGCCGCCAAAAACAACCGCGAGCCGACCCTGGGGAACCTGCGTCTCTGTCATTTGAAGAAATCCGATTCTGCCGGCGCCGAAAATGTGAGCCACGCCGGACGTTCTCGCCAGTCAATAATGAAGCAGGCGGAGCCTGTACAGACCGCCAATCGACGCGGCCGCCACCCATTCACGATTGACACACTGTAGGGCGCCCCGTATGACGACGCCCATGCCCAGGTGGCGGAATTGGTAGACGCGCTGGCTTCAGGTGCCAGTGACCTAACAGTCGTGAAGGTTCGAGTCCTTTCCTGGGCACCATAGACTTGTGCTTGAGCACTTGATATATTTGGCGAAACAGGATCGAGGCTTTAGCCCTATCCACCCAAATATCCTACCGAAAGCACCCTAACTCTGGTTCCGCGCGGCACGCGCCCCTTGACGAGCGCGCTAGTGGCGCGCGGAGGATGTCGAACGTGACCAGGGTCTCTGTTCGCAACCCATGAGATTTGCCAGTTCCCCTTCGCGGTGGAAGCCTTCGCACGCCCTCATAAACCTTACCTACTCAGCGACCGCTTGAAATGCCACGCTCTTCGGTAGAGCTTCGTTGATTCTACGAAATGTGGCGAGCGCCTGCCCAACGACTTGGTCCATGTTGTAATAGCGGTAGGTGGCGAGGCGCCCTGCAAACCAAACATCTTTTTCCGCATTGGCAAGCGCTTCGTAGCGCTTATAGAGAGCAGCGTTCTCAGGGCGCGGAATCGGGTAGTAAGGGTCCCCGTCTGCAGAGGGATATTCGTAGGTCACGCTCGTGGAAGGGTGCCTTTGGCCCGTCAGGTGCTTGTATTCCGTGACGCGAGTATAGTCTTCGCTCATTGGATAGTTGATCACCGCTACCGGCTGTAGCCATTCATCCGCGAAATTCTGATGGTCAAACCGTAGTGATCGATAGGGAAGTTTTCCGAAACGAAAGTCAAAGAACTCGTCGATTGGACCCGTGAAAATAGTTCTGGCGTTACCGACTTTCTCACGCACATCCTTGTAATCGACGCCTAGCGAGATGTCGATGTTCGAACTGCTGAGCATCCTCTCGAACATTCGCGTATAGCCCGCTGAAGGCATGTACTGGTATACGTCCGTGAAGTAGCGGTCGTCACGACAGGTGCGCGTAGGCACGCGAGACGTAACCGACTTATCGAGCTCGGACGGATCCACGCCCCATTGCTTACGTGTGTAACCTTTGAAAAATTTCTCATAAAGATCGCGGCCGACCTGACTGATCACCACGTCTTCGGACGTTCTAATTTCATCGACATGCTCGGCGCGCTGAGCGAAGAAAGTAGCAAGTTCTTCAGACGTCAGCGACAAACCATACAGCCTGTTTACGGTGTCGAGATTGATGGGGACCGGCAACAATTGCCCTTCTATGTTGGCGAGCACGCGATGCTCGTACTTTCGCCAGTTCGTGAACTGCGACAAGTGATCGAATATCTGCTTCGAGTTCGTGTGGAAAATATGCGGGCCGTAACGATGGATGAGAATTCCCGCTTCGTCATAATGATCGTATGCATTGCCGCCGATATGGGTGCGACGGTCGATTAATAAGACGCGCTCACCCCTTCCGTTTGCCAGCCTTTCCGCAAGCACACTCCCAGCAAACCCTGCGCCAACAACCAGCCAATCATACATAAGCGGCTTCCCTCAAATCTTGCGCCACGGCCCGGCGACGCCCGTGCCTCAAGCACTTTTCGATGTGGGCGTGCATTTCGGCCCAGGTCGCATCCCAGGAGCGGCCAGCCAAGTAAGCATCGACAGCCTGAAGCCATTGGGTGCGATCCTCTTGGAGCATGAGGCGCTCCGTACACTCCAGCGCCTCCCCCACGGTCGCGGCAATCTCCACGAGGCCCCTCACACCATAAGGGGTGACCACATCGGTGATCGGGGTGGATACAACGGGGCAGCCGGCCGCGAGAAACTCGAGTGTTTTCGTGGGGCTTATGAAGCGTGTGGCATCATTTATCGCAAAGGGCATCAGGCCCACATCCCAGGAGCCGATGTAATCCGGCAAGGCGCTATAGGGGCGCGGGCCCATCCAATGAATGTTGTCGTGGTCGGGGAGGCTCCCCGGATCGACTTTCACGACGGGGCCGATCATCACAAATTGCCAATCGCGCCTCGCGGCCGCCATGCCCGCCAGAAGCTCAAGGTCCATGCGTTCGTCAATGACGCCAAAAAAGCCAATTTGCGGACGCTTGATGTGCGCAGCGTCTTGGGGGCTCGATTTCGACGACCTCGCTTTGCTGAAGTGGCCAACGTCTACGCTGCTTGGAAACTCATATATGTTGTGGTGATAGTGACGCTTGGCCTCGAACAGCGCATGACCTCCTGTGAAGACGACGTCCGCCCGGCCAAACAGATGTCGCTCCAACTCGCGTAGCGTCGGCGGAGCCATTTTGAATAACGACAGCTCGTCCATGCAGTCGTAAATCACGGCATCCGGGAGAAGGTGATAGCTGATGGCCAGAGCAGTCGGCGTGTAGTACCAAAATATCACACGCTCTCGGGTTTCAGTTTGTAAAAAGTCTTCAAGCAGAAGCCGCTGACTTGATAATGACTGCTTAACAGTGAAAGAGATTGGGATTAGAGGCGTTAAGACCCGAATGCCCTCCGGTGTCAGTTCCTGCCGAAGCCCCGGCGCGGCCACCGATTCGTGAAGAGGTTCTTCAACGAAGATTACGTTGAACTGTTTGGCCGCGCGCGTGATCAGGTGTTGCGGCCGCTGATAGACGAAGTTCCAACGAAGGTGCGAGAAGCAAACAAGAAGGGGCAGTTGACTGGAAGCGGGGTGAAAATTCATCGTCTATCAAATCCTCAATCCACTAAAATCCTCGCCCCGGTTCCAAACGCCGCGCTCTTGCTTCGGTTCCGTTTTTAACTCCCGAGGATGCGCCGTGCGAGCGGGCAGCTTCAAAACGCTCCTCCCTCCCAATGGTTTCGGGCGTTTCGGAACCCGTGTTCGCCGACTTCGTTCACCGCCTTGGGGCGCGCTGTCGCGAATACTGGAGCCAATCCGCAATGATGAGCGCGAAGTTGGAATTATGGGGCGGCCCCGAATGCACGGTGGTCAGGATTGGCGATCAATACCGCAACCAGTTAGCCGAGACAGGACACCAGGATCGATTAGGGGATCTCGATTTAATCGCGGATTTAGGCATCAAAACTTTGCGGTACCCGGTGATCTGGGAAACCGTCTCGCCTGAGGACCCCTCTGAATTCGACTGGAGCTGGACCGATGTGCGACTAGCACGGCTACGCGAACTCGGAATAGAAGTAATCGCTGGTCTCATACATCACGGTAGCGGACCTCGTTATACCCACTTGCTCGATCCATTGTTCGCCGAAAAACTGGCTGTTTACGCGAGGCAGGTGGCCCTACGATATCCTTGGATTGTCAAGTATACGCCTGTCAACGAGCCGTTGACGACGGCGCGTTTTAGCGGCCTTTACGGTCACTGGCACCCGCATCGCCGGGACTACAGCGCGTTCTTGCGGGCGCTCGTGAATGAATGCCGCGCTATAGGAATGGCAATGCAAGCTATTCGGACGGTCAATCCTAACGCTCAACTTGTGCAGACGGAAGACTTGGGAAAGACCTTTGCTCCACAAAAGCTTTTATATCAGGCGGATCATGAAAATGAGCGCCGCTGGCTCAGCTTCGATCTGCTGCTTGGGAGAGTGAAACCGGGGCATGTATTTTTCGACACGCTTCTTCGACACGGTGTTTCGGCGGCTGAACTTGAGAAGCTGGAAAATAGCGAGGGCGCGCCGAGTATCATCGGGATCAACTACTACGCAACTAGCGACCGCTACCTGGAGCCGGAGTTGCATTGTGTTCCGGCCTGTTTTGCCGGTGGAAACGAACAAGAGCGATATGCCGATGTAGAGGCCTTTAGGGTCGAACAGCCAGGCCTGCAGTTGGGCGCACATGCCCGTCTGACGGAAGCGTGGGAGCGGTATGGACTGCCCCTTGCGATTACGGAGGCGCACCACGGCTCCACGCGCGATGAGCAAATACGCTGGTTGTGTGAGTTGTGGAGCGCGGCCGAGGATCTGCGCAGGTCGGGTGTGGACGTCCGTGCGGTGACCGTCTGGTCCATGTTCGGTGCGGTTGATTGGAACTCCCTTCTCACAAAGAAACACGGTTTCTATGAACCCGGTCCATTCGACATAAGAGGCGGCGCGCCACGCCTCACCGGTCTTGGCCATGCTACGAAATCGTTAGCTGAAAACGGAAGCGTAGATCACCCTTTGCTAGATCAACCGGGTTGGTGGCGTCGGGAGGTTCGGCTTTACCGCGGATCGACTCAACTTCCGCAACAACGCGCATCACGCGCGCCTGTACTCGTCCTCGGCGCCAACGGCACACTTGGGCGTGCTTTCGCACGGGTTTGCGCCTACCGCGGACTGGGCTGCGTCTTACTTGGCAGGGGCGACGCGGACATCACGAATGAGGAATCCGTCAAACAGGCAGTCTCACTCCATAATCCGTGGGTTGTTGTTAACGCGGCCGGGTATGTCCGCGTTAACGATGCGCCGCGCGAGCGAAATCTGTGTTTCGACTGGAATGTTACCGGGGCGGCGAACGTAGCGCGTGTTTGTGCAAGCGCCGGTATACAATATGTAACCTTCTCATCCGACCTTGTCTTTGATGGAACTTTGGGTCGCGCCTACCTGGAAGATGACAATCCTCAGCCGCAGTGCGTTTATGGCGCCAGCAAGGAAGAAGCGGAGCGACAGGTCTTGCGGCTCCATCCGGATGCGCTTGTTGTTCGCACGAGCGCATTTTTCGGTCCCTGGGATAGTAGTAATTTTGTTTGGCAATGCCTCAATCATCTCAGCGAAGGTCGAGCGATCGATCCCGATGATACGGTGGTGTCTCCGACGTACGTTCCCGATCTCGTCAACGCCACCCTTGATCTTTTAATCGATACAGAGGCAGGCCTTTGGCACTTGGCAAACGATGGCATGATGTCCTGGTGCGACCTTGCCGAGTTGGCTGCGGAGCGAGTGGGCATCAACTGGAAGCGCACGACCGGGAACCAGAGGCGTTCGGCAAAAATCACGGCGCTTACGAGTCGGCGTGGCATCATATTGCCTAAGCTCGACGACGCGGTTGCGCGATACTTCGGCGACTGCGAGATCAAATGGACCGAAGGGGCGAGAGCTTAATCAGGCCGCCCTCGCTGCGGAAGCCCCCGCCTCTGCCACCATCAGGCTCCCCGCTTACCGCACGCGCACTCAAGCCCGTTCGCCCTTAGATCGCGCTTCGAACCCGGGCCGAGCGGCGTCTTCATGGGTTATGGCTTTCACGTATCTGAGGATGTCCCGCGCCTCTCCACGGATTCTTGTCGAGGCTACTGCAAGAAGCCGAAAGATCGACGCCCTCCGCTTGCGCAGCGCTAGCTTAGTCTGTATTTCGTTCGCCATGCACTTGCGCCGGTTCCTGAGCCTGCTCGTCGCTCTCGCGATCATAATGATTGCGGGCGCGTTTACGTCTGCGCCTGCATTTGCTCATAAGGGTCATTCTCACCCTTTTGAGACTGTTGCCGTCGGCGCAGCCATTGAAGCGACTTCTGGAACCGTTCAGGGCGCCGCGGCCCCGGCCGAATACGCGAATTTCGCTGAAGAGGCGCAGGACGCAGTGGTTCCCGGAGCGGCAGAGCGGCCCGCAAACGAGGGCAAGACGTCCTGCGACGGCCATTGCTGCATGTTGAGCATATCGCCCTGCTGCAGCTTCATACCCCCCGCCTCTTCACAGCCGATGAAGTGCGCGTCTCTGAGCGAACTCCGCTCTCCGCCTTCCGGCGATAGAGTCCGGGTGGAGTTCGCTCCCGATTCGCTTCTAAGGCCGCCCCAGTCCCAGGTCTGACCGACCGGCCCCGCAGGGCCGTGCGTGCGCTGTTCGCCAGCGCCCGCCTTCGCGTCATTCAGGGACTTCGAAAAATGCTGCCGTTTATTCATGGTTTTCTACTCGCGCTCGCGCTGTGCGCGTCGCCCACTTTGGTCCACGCCCATGAGGGGCACGACCATGGGCCAGCCCAGCCGGAGCAACAGACAGTCGCGGCTCCGCGTGCGGAAGCGCAGTCCGACGACTTCGAGCTGGTAGCCATCGCCCGGGATGGCGGGCTAACGATTTACCTTGACCGCTTCCGGACGAACGAGCCCGTGACCGGCGCGTCGATCGAACTGGAGACGCCGGAGGGGCCGAAGATTGCTTCACCTGCCGACGACCGATACCGTCTCGACGCCGAATGGGCGGTTAAGCCGGGCCGGCATGATCTCCTGTTCACCGTCGCGTATGACGGCGCCGTCGATATCCTTACGACGACGCTCGTGATCCCCAGCCCGCCGGCGGCGACAGCGCAGGCCCTGGGTCCGATGGCGCGCATTTGGGCTCATCTTGCCAGCTCGAGCACAACAGCAGCGCCAGTTCTCGCCATTGCGGGTTTTGCGTTCCTGAGCGGTCTTGGGGTGGCTGTCGTCGTCGGCGGGCGCAAGCGCACCCTGGCGGTCGTCGGCTTTGTCGCGGTCGTCGCGACCGGATTGCTGGCGAGCGGCGCTGTCGCCCAGCCGGCCGATGCGCCGGCGATCCGGGATGTAGCGCGTCGGCTGCCCGATGGCGCGGTTTTCATGCCCAAGCAAGCGCAGCGACTTCTGGAGGTGCGCACCCAGTTCACGCAGGCAGCCGATCACGCAGCGACGGTCCAATTGCCGGGGCGGGTCATCGTCGATCCGAACGCCAGCGGCTACGTTCAGGCTGCCGTAAGCGGCCGGCTTTCAGCGCCCCGGGGCGGATTCCCGCGGCTCGGCGCCCGCGTCAAGGAGGGAGATATCGTCGCCTACGTCACGCCGCCGCTGAGTGCGGCCGAAACCAGCGACCAGCGCCAGCGGCAGGGCGAGCTGGACCAGCAGATATCGCTCATTCAGCAGAGGATCGCCCGTTTCGAGAAGTTGGTCGGCAGCGGCGCCGTGGCGCGCGTGCAACTCGACGAGGCGCGCATCGAACTCGACGCCATTAGGGATCGGCGCGCGGCGCTGGAGCAAATGCGCCGGGAGCCAGAAGCGTTGGTAGCCCCCGTTTCCGGCTTCGTTGCGGCTGCAAACGCGATTACAGGGCAAATTGCCGACGCCAACGCGATCATCTTCCAGATCGTTGATCCCCGGCAATTGTGGGTCGAAGCGCAGAGTCTGGAAGCGTTGATGGACGTGTCCAGCGCTGAGGCCCGAACCGTGGAGGGCCGCATCTTTCCCCTCGTCTTCCGGGGGGCCGGCCTTGCAGATAGGTCCCAATTTCTGCCAGTGCATTTCGCGCTGCCGGAGGGGCAGGTCAGTCTGCGCATAGGCCAGCTTGTCACGGTGATCGTGCAGACGGGCGAGGCGACGAAGGGAATGGCGGCTCCACGCGCGGCGGTGATTGCGGGTGAAAACGGCCAGAGCATCGTATTCGAACATGTTCGCGCGGAGCGTTTCGAGCGCCGCGAAGTTCGCGCCATGCCGCTCGACAGTGGACGGATGCTCATCAGCGCGGGGGTTGCACCGGGGCGACGCATCGTCGTGCAGGGAGCCGAACTTCTCAACCAGGTGAGGTAAGCCAATGCTTTTCGGCTTTCTCGTCACCCAGTCGCTAAAGAACAGGCTGCTCGTTCTCGCCATAGCCGCCGCGCTCATCGTGCTCGGCGTCTTCGCCACCACGCGGCTGCCCGTCGACGTGTTCCCCGATCTCAACAGGCCAACCGTCACCATCATGACGGAAGCTGACGGCCTCGCGCCGCAGGAGGTTGAGCAACTCGTCACATTCCCCATCGAAACCGAAATGAATGGACTGCCGGGCGTGACGCGCGTGCGGTCGGTTTCGGGTGTGGGCTTGTCCATCGTTTATGTCGAGTTCGACTGGAATACGGAGATCTTCCGCAATCGCCAGCAGGTCGCCGAGAAGCTCTCCGTCGTTCGCTCGCGCTTGCCTCAGGATGCAATTCCGCAAATGGGGCCCGTCAGCTCCATAATGGGGCAGATTCTTCTCATCGCGGTGACGGGCGACAGCGTATCGCCGATGGAGTTGCGCGAAGTCGCCGACTGGACTTTGCGGCCGCGCCTGCTCACGATTCCGGGTGTCGCGCAGGTGATTCCTATCGGCGGCGAAGTGCGCCAGTACCGTGTGGCGCCCAATCCAACCGCCATGCGCGCGCTAGGCGTTTCCTACGAGCAAGTCGAAAAGGGGCTCGCGCAATTTGGCTCCAATTCGCCGGGCGGCTTCACTGACCAATATTCGCGCGAGTTCCTGATCCGCAACGTCGGGCGCACGACTAGTTTGGATGATCTGCGCAGCCTCGTTGTCGCCAATATCAACGGCCGCGCGATCCTCTTGCGACAAGTCGCCGACGTCGAGTTCGCCTCGCGCGTGAAGCGGGGCGACGCCGGTTACATGGGCAAACCCGCAGTCATCGTCTCGGTCGAAAAACAGCCGGGTGTCGACACGATCAAGCTCACGCGCGCCGTGGAGCAGGCGCTCAAGGCGGCGTCGGCGGGCCTCCCGCCAGGCGTGAAAGCCGACCATATTCTCTTCCGGCAGGCGACTTTCATCGAGACCTCGGTGCGCAATGTCGAGACGGTGCTGCTTGAAGCCATCGTCATTGTTGGGATCGTTCTTTTTGCCTTTTTGCTGAACGTCCGCACGACTGGAATCTCGCTCGTCGCCATCCCGGTGTCGATCCTCGTGACGGCTATCGTGTTCTGGTTGGCCGGACTTTCCATCAACACGATGACGCTCGGGGGTCTGGCGATCGCGATCGGCGAACTCGTCGATGATGCTGTAGTCGATGTTGAAAACATCTATCGGCGGCTGCGCGAGAATCGGGAAAAAGGTGATCCGCGATCAACGTTCGAAGTTGTCGTCAGCGCATCGCAAGAGGTGCGTTCGGGCATTGTCTATGCGACTGCGATCATCATTCTCGTCTTCGTGCCCCTCTTCGCGCTCTCCGGGATCGAGGGGCGACTCTTCGCGCCGCTAGGTCAGGCTTACATCGTGTCGATCCTTGCCAGCCTGGTCGCGTCGATCACGATCACGCCCGTCCTCGCCTTTTACCTTCTGCCGGGCCTGAAGCGGCTGGATGAAAAGGAGAGCTGGCTCGTGCGCCGCCTCAAGGCGTTCAACCAGCGCGCGCTTGATTGGGCGCTCGTGCGTGCGCGCATTTTGATGAGCGCAATTTTCGCCGCTGTTCTCGTCGCCGGTTTTGCCGCGTTCATGTTGCCGCGGGCTTTCCTGCCGCCGTTCAACGAAGGCACTTTCACCATCAACATGCTTTTCAATCCGGGCATCTCGCTCGCAGAAAGCAATCGCGTCGGCTTGATCGCGGAACGCCTTCTGCTGGAGGCGCCCGAAGTGAAATCGGTGGGCCGCCGCACGGGGCGCGCGGAACTCGACGAACACGCGGAGGGCGTACACTCGTCGGAGATTGAGGTGGATCTGAAGACGGGCGGACGACCCAAGATCGAGATCCTCGCGGATATGCGCGAGCGGCTCTCGATGCTGCCTGTCTCTATCAATATAGGGCAACCCATTTCACACCGCCTCGACCACATGCTTTCGGGCGTGCGCGCCGAGATCGCCCTCAAGATTTTTGGAGACGATCTCGACACGCTGCGTACGATCGCCGAGGACATGCGCGACCGTCTCTCACGCATTTCCGGCCTCGTCGATCTTCAGGTGGAAAAACAGACGCGCATCCCGCAGCTCGACATCAGGATCGATTATCAGCGTGCAGCGCTCTACGGACTTCAGCCGGCGCAGGTCACAGAGCAGCTGGAGCGATTGTCGAACGGGCGAGTCGTTTCCCGCATCATTGACGGGCCGCGCCGCTACGATGTGGTTGTGCGTCTGCAGGAAGCGCAGAGGACGACGAGCGGTCTGGCCGATCTGCTGATCGAGAGCCCTGCCGGTTGGATTCCGCTGAGACAGGTTGCGGATGTGCGGGAAACCGACGGTCCGAACCAGATCCTGCGAGAAAATAGCGCGCGCCGCATCGTCGTGCTCGCCAACACCGACGGCCGAACGGACACGAGTCGCATCGTCGCGGCGATCCGCGCGGAGACGGAAAAAGTGAAGCTGCCGCAGGGCGCGTTCTTCAGCCTGGAGGGCACGTTCCAGGCGCAGGAGGAGGCGAGCCTGCGCATCGGCGCTCTGTCGCTTCTCTCGCTCGCCATGGTTTTCGCGCTGCTCTATAGCCGCTATCGTTCCGTCGTTTTTGCTCTCATCATCATGGGCAGCATTCCGCTCGCGCTCATCGGTTCGGTGATCGCGCTCTGGCTGGCGGGTCAACCGCTCTCTGTCGCCAGTATGATCGGCTTCATCACGCTTGCGGGCATCGCCGCGCGCAACGGTATTCTCAAGGTGAGTCATTACATCAATCTCGCGGTTCACGATAACATGCCGTTTGGTCGCGACCTCGTCATGCGCGGCAGCCTCGAGCGCATGACCCCAGTATTGATGACGGCAATTTCCGCTGGCTTTGCCCTGATCCCGCTCATGATCGACTCCACTGCGCCGGGCAAGGAGATCCTGCACCCCGTCGCAGTCACAATCTTTGGCGGGCTTGTCAGCGCGACGCTGCTGGATGCTCTTTTGACGCCGACCCTGTTTCTCAAATACGGGCGCAAGCCGCTGGAGCGTCTCATACAGACTGCAAAATCCGAGCACGTTCCCGCTGACGAAACCACCGCCGCACAATCATACTAATCGTTCACCGCAACACTGATTTGCCACAAGGAGAAACCAGAATGCGATCCATTCTAATTGCC
>JAUXWZ010000146.1 GCA_030684835.1 Beijerinckiaceae bacterium | reverse complement strand
AACTGACGCGATGACAAAGCCGCCCATCGACTTCTACTTCGATATTTTTTCCCCCTTCTCCTACATCGCCGCGACGCAGATTGACGCGCTGGCTGCGCGCCACGGACGCACCGTCGACTGGCGCCCGGTTCTGGTGGGCGTGACGGTGGTCAAAATCATGGGGATGAGGCCGCTCCCCGAATATCCGCTGAAAGGCCCCTACCTTGCGCGCGACGCCCTTCGCCTGGCGAAAATCTGGGGCGTGCCCTTCAAGCCCCATGGGCTGAAGGGCCACAATTCGCTCAACGCGCTGCGCGCCTTCGCGTGGCTGAAGGAAAACAATTCGGCAAACGCGAAGGCCTTTGCGCACGCGATGTTTCGGCGACTTTGGGTCGACGGCCTCGACATTACGACAGCCGACGCCTGCGCGCACGAAGCGCGCGCGCTGGGTCTCGACAGCGACGCGCTTGTCAGCGCTATCGCCTCGCCGGATGTAAAGGCGCTTCTGCAGGCGCAGGTTGAACACGCAATCTCGCAGGGCGTGTTCGGCGTCCCGTTCATGATCGCAGACGGTGAGCCGTTCTTCGGCGCTGATCACTTCTGGATGCTGGAGCAATGGCTGCGCGATGGCGCGTGGAAAAGCCCCGCCGTCTAAGGCGGGGAGCTGCGCTTATTCCACCTTCGCGCCGGACGCTTTCACGACAGGCGCCCACTTCGCCACCTCGGCTCGGATGAATGCGGCGAATTCATCGGGCGTGCTCGACAAGGGATCGAGCCCGATGTTGGACAGCTTCTGCTGCATGTCGGGCCGCATGAGCATCGCCTTGATGGTAGCGTTGTACTTGTCGACGATTTCCTTGGGCGTCCCGGCAGGCGCGACAACGCCAAACCAGCCACGCACATCAAAGTCAGGCCAGCCCTGTTCAGCCATCGGCACGACATTGGGCAGCGACTTCGACCGCTCCTTCGACGTGATGCCGATCGGCCGCAGCGTGCCAGCCTGAATATGCGCGATGACGTCAGGGATCGACACGAACATCAATTGCAGCTGGCCGGACAGAAGATCCGGCACGGCGGCTGCAGCGCCCCGATACGGCACATGCTGCATCTTTATGCCAGTCATCATCTTGACCATCTCGCCCGACAGATGCTGCGTCGTGCCCGTGCCAGCCGAGCCGAACGACACCTTGTCCGGGTTGGCCCGCGCATAGGCGACCAGCTCCGGCACCGTCTTGGCGGGCACCGACGGATGAACAACGACGACGTTCTTCAATTCGGCGGATAGAATGATCGGCGCGAAATCCTTCACAGGGTCAAACCGCATCCGCTCGCCATAGAGCGACGGGTTGACGCCGTGAGTCGACACCGTGACCATGCCGATTGTGTAACCGTCCGGCGCCGAGCGCGCCGTCGCCTCCGCGCCAATGTTGCCGCCCGCACCCACGCGATTCTCGACGATCACCTGCTGGCCCCATTGGCGACCAATGTCGTCGGCGATCATGCGCGCAAGAATGTCGAGCGAGCCGCCAGCCGTTGTCAAAGTGATCAACCGTATGGGCTTGTTCGGGAAATTAGCTGTGGCCGATTGCGCAAGCGCGGCGCCTGACGCGGCGCTCAAAATAATGACGGACGCCAGCGCCCGGCGAATGCTCGACAGCATGTTTACCCTCCCCTTTTAGGCCGTGGAGTGAGCCGCAAAACAAAGCCTTTTGCAAGGCTTCCTATTGCACGCAGATGCGGGGCGCTCCCTCAAGTTTTTCCGGATTGGTTTGGGAAGCTCGCGAACGCCTCTGCGATCGCCTGATCGCTCACGGCGGTCATGGGGCCGTGGAGCTTTCCAACCACCGGCGGCGCACCCTCGCGCAGGACCAAAACGACCAATTCCGAGTCGGGGCACCCGGCGGCGACGCAGGAAATTTCGGTAATCGAGACAGTCACGTCCGGCTCAAGCGCCATTACGCGCGCAACCTGAGCTTTCAATTGCGCTCGAACCTGCGTCGGCTGTGAAGCCCGCCGTGCTGACAAGCCAAGACGGAACATGCGTCCCTCTTTGAAAAGCTGAAGGGCGCGGGCGCCACGTCCGGTTCCGGGCGCCAAGCGATATACGTTATACTATAACATATGCAGCGCTCACATAAAAGCGGCCCAATAAAAAAAGCCCCGCGCGAACGGGGCTTTCTTGTCTTAGTCTGCAAGTGATCAAACCGACGGCTGCGGCTCCATGCCGGCGTCCGGATCGGGACGCGGGCGGGGCTTGGTCGTGGTCGGAACGGCGGACGTCGCGCGCGGCGTTGGCGGCTCATCCGTTACATCGCGGTTCGGGCGCTTGCCGTTGATGAGATCCTTGATCTCGTCGCCAGACAGCGTCTCGAACTCAAGCAGGGCTTCAGCGACCGTCTTGAACGATTCTTGGTTCTCCGTAAGAATCCGGCGCGCTGTCTGATAACCTTCGTCGACAAGGCGGCGAACCTCGGCGTCAATCTTCTGCGCGGTCGCTTCCGACACGTTCTGCTGCCGACCGACAGACATCCCCAGGAAAACCTCTTCCTGGTTCTCGCCGTAGGCGACGAGGCCCAGTTCATCAGAATAACCAAGGCGGGTGACCATGGCGCGGGCCATTTTTGTGGCCTGCTCGATGTCACCGGAGGCGCCCGACGTGATGTTCTCCTTGCCGAAGGTGAGCTCCTCCGCCACGCGCCCGCCCATGGCGACCGCAAGCTGCGAGGTAAACTCCTTGTACTTCATCGAATAACGATCGGCTTCAGGGAGAAACTTCACCATGCCAAGCGCGCGACCGCGCGGGATGATCGTCGCCTTGTGGACCGGAATGCCCGCAACGACGAACATGCCAACGATCGCATGACCCGCCTCGTGATAGGCCGTCAGCTTCTTTTCTTCTTCCGACATGGCCATGGACTTGCGCTCGGCGCCCATCATGACCTTGTCCTTGGCGTCTTCGAACTCCTGATGCGTCACGATCCGCTTGTTGCGGCGGGCGGTGAGCAGAGCCGCTTCGTTGACGAGGTTCATCAAGTCCGCGCCCGAGAAGCCGGGTGTGCCACGGGCGAGAATCTTCAGGTCCACGTCAGGCGCCAGAGGCACCTTGCGAACATGCACGCGCAGGATTTTCTCGCGGCCATTCACGTCCGGCAGCGGCACAACAATCTGTCGGTCGAACCGGCCCGGCCGCAGGAGCGCGGGATCAAGCACGTCAGGACGGTTGGTCGCGGCGATGATGATCACGCCTTCATTGGGCTCAAACCCGTCCATCTCGACGAGCAATTGATTGAGGGTCTGCTCGCGTTCGTCATTACCGCCGCCAAGACCTGCGCCGCGATGACGACCGACCGCGTCGATTTCGTCGATGAAGATGATGCAGGGCGAATTCTTTTTCGCCTGTTCAAACATGTCGCGCACGCGGCTCGCGCCAACGCCGACAAACATTTCCACAAAGTCCGAACCCGAGATGGTGAAGAACGGCACATTGGCTTCACCCGCCACCGCACGCGCGGTCAGGGTTTTACCGGTGCCCGGCGAGCCGACAAGCAGCACGCCGCGCGGTATTCGACCGCCGAGCCTTTGGAATTTCTGTGGATCTCGCAGGAATTCGACAATCTCCTGCAAATCCTCTTTCGCCTCGTCGATGCCCGCGACATCCTCAAACGTCACGCGTCCATGCGCCTCGGTGAGAAGTTTCGCCTTCGACTTGCCAAAGCCCATGGCTTTTCCGCCGGCTCCCTGCATCTGGCGCGACAGAAAAATCCAGACGCCCAGAAAGGCGACAAGAGGCAACGCGTTCACAAGGAGGGTCGTTAGCCAGCTGCCGCCTTCCTGAGGCGGGCGAGCGGCGATCGAAACGCCCTTGCCATAGAGCTTGGACACCAGCGTCGGGTCATTGGGCGCATAGGTCGAGAAGGCGCGATTATCGGTGAAATGCCCGGAAATTTCCGGACCCGCAATCGTGACCTCGCGCACCCTGCCCGCGTCAACCTCGGTCAGGAGCTGGCTGAACGTAATCTGCTGCGACGCCTCCCTCTGCGACGGGTTCTGGAACAGCATGACCAGAGCGACGACGAGAAGGAAGATGATCACCCAGAGGGAGAAATTCCGCACATTCGGATTCATTTGGATCCTGCCAAACATCCTGCCCGTGCTGCACCGGGAGGATTACCGGTCGCAGCGAGGCGGATTACCTCAATCAATTTAGGCGCGACACACCCAATTGCCAAGGGAAGCGTCGTAAAGGAAGTCACATCAAGCTCCAAGCTGGCCCCGATTTTCGCCGTTTACATGAACAGACTGCGACGATGCCGTGGCGCCGCCACGCCCACGCCGGCGAGGCGATTCGGTTGTAATGTGCAGCGAACCCCGCGTATCGAGCTTTATTCGTGCGCCCGCGAGCGTCAGCGAGAGCGCATCCGAAGCGCGGTGCGCGTCGCACAGCTTTTCCCAGGTGGATTCGAGTCGTTCGAGCCGCACGATCTGGGCGCCGCCCGCCTCGCGCACGTGCCCGGCGAGACATCGCATCGCAATTTCCTCTGGGAAGCCGGCCAGCACAGCCATAGACGCCGGGCCGGCAGGCAATTGCGCCAGCGCAGCCTCGGTCGCCGCCGCCAACGCCGCCTCGGCGCGGGCTGCGCGCCGGGCCAGGCGCGCCCACTCATGGGGACCAAGGCCTTGCGCCTCAAGCATCAACGCCAGACGCCGCGCGCCGGTGCGGCCAAAGCGCGGGTTTTCGTTCGAGGGATCGCGGACAAACGATACGCCCCCAGAATCGCAGAACGCGACCAAAGCGCTCTTGCGCACGCCCAGGAATGGCCGAAACAGCGTCAATCCCTCGCGGGGCGACATCACGGCCATGCCAGCAAGCCCGGCCACCGCACTGCCGCGCACAAGACGCATCAGGATCGTCTCAGCCTGATCATCGGCATGATGCGCAGTTAATATGAAGTCCGCCCCAACCCTGCGGGCCTCCGCCGCAAGCAGAGCGTAGCGAGCCGCGCGGGCGCGCTCCTGCAGTCGCGTTTGCGGCTTGTCGCCGGTCCAATGGAGAATTTCGTGAGGCACGCCCCGGGCTGCGGCAAAGTCAGCGGCCATCCGGGCTTCGGCCAGCGAATCTGGGCGCAGACCGTGATCCACCGTGGCGGCAAACAAGGGCGGCCGCGCCGCGCCAGCCGCCGCTTCGAGGCGCCAACGGGCGGCAAGCTCAAGAAGAGCCATCGAATCAGGCCCACCCGAAACCGCGACAAGCACGCCGGACGCGGCCTGTGCTGGCGCCAAGAGACCCGTCGCGAGACGTCCCCGCGCAATCGCTACCTGCGCACCATCAGCCTGTAGATCGCTCGTCAGCACGAAGCCCGCTTGATGTCGCGCTCGGCCGCCGCACGGATGGTCTGCGGAGCGGACGGGTATTTGCGCGGCACCTCCGACCATGCGGCGCACGCCTGCTCCTTGGCCCCAAGGCGCTCCAGCGACTGACCGAGGCGATGCAGGCTTTGGGGCGCCTGCGACGCCTTGGCGAAATCGGTCGTCACTTTCAGAAACTGTTCGGCGGCCTCGCGATGTCGCCCACGGCGCGCGTAAACGTCGCCGAGATTGAATGTGGCCTCGGAGGCGAGTCGGCTCGTCGGATACCGCTGGAGAAACTCCTTGTAGCCTGACTCCGCGCGTTCGAGCTCGCCCGAGCGCAGGGCGGCGTTCGATGTATCCAGAATCTCGCGGGGCCCCGGTGGGGGCAGCGTGCTTGCGGGCCCGCTGGGGGCCGGATCGATTGGCATGGCCGTTTGTGTGCGCGCGGGCTGGCGCGGCGTATCCTGCGCAGAGGAGAGCGGCGCGACGGGCGGCAAAGCCTGCTGCGGCAAAGCTTGCGACGACCCCGCGGGGCGCGACTGGCTCCGGCGCGGATTCAATAGATCGAGCGGCGCAGACGGGTCACCCTCGTAGGGACCGTCCTCGATAACCGGATCGCCCAGCGGACCCGAAATCCCGGCCTGCCGATCCCCATACCTCTCCGTTGTGCCCAGCACGCGCGGCGCGCCCGGCGCGTTGGGCGACTGGCGCGGATTGAATGCGTCGCCGCGTCCGCGCCCCACGGGCCCACCGCCAGCCGATGGAGTGTCGAGTGATGGATCCAAGGCGTCGCTCCGCCGCTGTGGAATGGGCGCCCCGCGCGCTGTAAGTCCCGGCTCCGCCGGGTTGGCGCCAGCCTCCTGCAGCCGTCGCATCTGCTCTTCCAGGCGCCGGTTATGAAACTGCGATTCTTCCAATTGCCCCGTCAGCGAGCGCAGCTGGTTTTCCAGCCGCTCGATGCGCAGCATCAGTGCGGCAGGATCATTCACGCCGGACGAAAAAGTATCGCCGCCCTGCACGACAGCGGGTGGACGATTGAACAATTGCGCGTGTGCGCCGCCTGCCGATGCAAGCACAACACCGGCCAGCAAAGTCGTGGCGACGGATGCTTTCGAAAAAGACTTCAACATAGACATGGAGTCATTGGCCCGCTGGCGCTCTCGCCGCACATCTGCGCGGCAAGAGCATGTTGGTTAGCATAGCCGCGCCTTTGGCCAAAGTGAGGCGGCGCGATCCTTGATCAGCCGCCGCCGAGCAATGTGACCGCGCGGCGGTTCTGCGACCAGCAAGAGATGTCGTCGCAAACCGCTACCGGACGCTCCTTGCCGAAGCTGATCGTGCGTATCCGCGATGCGGGGATGCCGCGCGCAGCCAGGTAATTCTTCGTCACTTCGGCGCGCTTGGCGCCAAGGGCGAAATTGTACTCACGCGTGCCGCGCTCGTCCGCATGACCTTCGACGGTCACCGTGTAGCGGGCGTATTGCGCCAGCCAGCGCGATTGCTTGTCGAGAGTGGCCTGCGCCTGCGATGTCAGATCCGTCGAATCCGTTTCAAAGAACACGCGGTCGCCGACATTGACAACGAAATCCTGCTGGCTGCCAGGAACGGACGCGCCAACGCCCCCGGCGCCAAGTCCGCCCGCCGCATTCGGGTCCGGCGTCTTGGCGCAGGCGGCGATCGCCAGGGCGGCGATAAGGGCCGCAGCAAGACGGACTGCGCGGGCGCTTTTGCCGGCGCGGGTGATTGACCTCATACCAAACTCCTCAAGAACTTCGAGGCCCCGCGACGAAACGCCGGGCGCTATCCAACGCCTAACGCCGACTTGGTTAAACGAAGGTTCCGTCAACCTTGATTGGACCTTGCTTAACCGCGTTGCATTTGAGCTATTACGAAGCGTGGTTAATCGACGGTTGATGGCGCGAATGCGGCGCACAAGCGGCGCCAGAGAGCACCGGCCGCATTCACCCCCCCTGTTGCGCCTTTGCAACGATGCGCGCGGCGCGTAAGCTGACGTGAAAAGCGGAGGGCGTTATGGCGATTGCAGTTCTCTTTAATCCACACGGACGACAGGCTGAATTCGAGGCGCTCGCGCCTTCCTTTCCAACGCTTGAGCTCAGATACGCAAATGACGCGGAGGAACTAGCCGCCAAGCTTCCGGGTGCGGAAATTCTCATCACGACGAACCGCGTGTACACGCCCGACAACGCCGCAATCATCAGGGATCGCGGAACGTCGCTCAAATGGCTCGCTTTTCTGACTTCGGGAATCGACAAAGGCCAATCCAGCGGACTGCCGGGCGGATGCATTGTCACGAACGTCGCGGGCTTGCGCGCCTTCGCCGTAGCCGAACAGGCGTTCGCGTTGATGCTTGGACTCGTCCGCCGCGTGCGGGAAACCGAGGCGGCGCGCGCAAAGGCTTTCTGGACGCGTGACGAAACGACTCCGCGCCTCGACAATCTGACCGGCAAGCACATGGTCATAATTGGAACGGGCGCCATCGGTCAGGACATCGCGCGCAAAGCCAAAGCGTTCGACATGCGCGTGACGGGCATAAGCCGCGCCACAAATCCACTTGCCAACTTCGACGCGGTGCGGCCCCGCTCGCAGCTGGTCGACGCAGCGCGCGAAGCCGATGTGCTGTTGATGGCGGCTCTGTACGACGACACGACGCACCACATGATTTCGCGCGAGGTGATCGAGGCGCTTGGGCCCAAGGCTATGGTCATCAACATCGCGCGCGGGCTGCTCATCGATGAAACGGCGCTCGTCGAGGCGCTCGTCGCGGGGCGCATCGGCGGCGCGGGCCTCGACGTGATGGAGGAAGAACCGCTGCCGGCATCGAGCCCGCTTTGGACGCTCGACAATGTGATGATCTCGCCACACATCGGCGGCGCGGGCAGCAAGGGCACCGGCGCAACGCACGGCAGCATGTTCGCGGACAATCTGAAACTGTGGCTCGCAGGCAAGCCGCTGGAAAAGGTCGTTATCCAGAAGACGTGAGCAGAAGGCGAGAACTCCCCATCGCGTCATGGCCGGACTTGATCCGGCCATCAGACTCAAATTCTGCCTGCGTTTCTGTATACGCGGGTCAAGCCCGCGCAGGACGGTCGCTCAGGACGGTCGCTCATGACCGCATTGAAGGCGCCCGCCTCAACTGCCCTTCGGGCGTCTTCTCCCCGTCGCGGAGAGAAAAGCAAAGGTGCGAAGTGAAGCGCGCCCTAAACCGCCAGCGCCTGCGCGCCCGTTTCAAATTGCAACCGCGCCAGCCGCGCGTAAAGGCCATCGCGCGCAACGAGCGCTGCGTGCGTGCCCTCTTCCACGATGCGGCCTTCATCCAGCACAAGAATGCGATCCGCCTTCAGCACGGTGGCGAGGCGATGTGCGATGACGAGCGTCGTGCGCGTGCCCATGATGTTTTCCAGCGCCGTCTGCACGAGGCTTTCGTTCTCTGCATCAAGCGCGGAGGTCGCTTCGTCGAGCAGCAAGATCGGCGCGTCCTTGAGAATAGCGCGCGCAATGGCGAGGCGCTGCCTCTGCCCTCCTGACAGCGTCACGCCCCGTTCACCGACGCGCGTTTCATAGCCCTGCGGAAGCGCGTTGATGAATTCGTCCGCCGCTGCAAGGCGCGCTGCGCTCACAACCTCGTCGCGCGTCGCGCCTTCACGTCCGTAAATAATGTTCTCGTAGATCGATGCCCCGAAGATGATCGCATCCTGCGGCACCAGCGACATGCGCGCGCGCAGTTCGCTCATATCCGCGCGGGACACGTCGACGCCGTCGACGAGCACCTGGCCCTGCTGCGGATCATAATAGCGCAGCAGCAATTGCAGCACGGTGGACTTGCCGGCGCCTGAAGGCCCGACCAGCGCCACTGTCTCGCCGGGCCGGACCTTAAAGTCGAGCCCATTAAGCGCCGCTTGCTCGGGCCGTGACGGATAGGCAAAGCGCACCGACCGGAAGGCAATCTCGCCGCGCGCCGGCGAGGGCATGTGCTCGGGGTTCACCGGCGGCTTCACGTCCGGCTGGGTTTCGATGAGTTCAGCGATGCGCGCAGCCGCGCCCGCCGCCGAGGACACGTCACTCCACACTTCCGACAATTGGCCCAGCGAACTGGCGCCGAACACTGCGTAAAGCACAAATTGCGAAAGCGTGCCGCCCGAGATCCGACCTGACAGAACGTCCTGCGCGCCAAGCCACAGCACGCCGACGACGCTCGCAAACGCCAAGAAGATGGCGACAACCGTGAGCAGGGCCCGGGCGCCCGTCGCGCTGCGGGCCGCCTCATAGGCGTCCTCAACGGCGCCGCCGAAGCGGCCGATCGTCTTCGGCTGGGCGTTGAAGGCCTGCATCGTGCGCACGGCGCCGAGGTTTTCGGCGGCGAAAGCTGATGCTTCCGCCAACGTGTCCTGCGCGCGGCGCGAGCGTTCGCGGACCGAGCGTCCGGACATCACCAGCGGAAAAACGATGATGGGGATTGCGACGAGCACAAGCCCGGAGAGTTTAGGGCTCGTGTAAACCATCATGGCGATGGCGCCGCAGAACATGAATACGTTACGCAGCAGCACGGAGGCCGAAGACCCGAAGGCTGACTTCATCTGCGTGGTGTCTGCCGTCAGGCGCGACACCAGTTCGCCCGTGCGAGACCTGTCGTAGAAATGGGCGTCCAGATTCACCAGATGGGCGAAGACGTCGCGGCGCAGGTCAGCCACGACGCGCTCGCCGATGGTCATCACAAGGTAGTAGCGAAAACCCGAAGCCAGCGCGAGAATTCCCACCACAAGCATCATCGCGCCAAAGTAGCGGTCGATGGCGCCCACATTCTCCGCTGAGAAGCCGTTATCGATCATGCCCCGCACGGCGACGGGCACAGTGAGCGTGGCGGCGGAGGCCACGATGAGCGCCAGCAACGCTGCGCCCACCCTCCCCCGATGTCGGAGCGCGTAGGGCGCAAGCGGCAGAAGGGCCTTCAGCGATGTGCGCGGCGAGGCCCTCTTGGAGGTTGCCGCCGGTCCGTTTTTCTCGGTCATGGCCGCTCTTTACGCTGTTTGACGCGCGGACGAAATGGCCCAGCCTTCAAGACCCAACCTTGTCTTCCCGCCCCGCGTCATGTATACGACGCGCCAATCCCCTTAGGGAGCAGATTTCTGACGCGGCCCCGCGCCGCGTCTTCGCATGTAAGGACAGGCCATGAAAGCCGACATTCATCCCGAATATCATCTGATCAAGGTCGTCATGACCGACGGCACCAATTTCATGACCCGCTCGACCTACGGCGAGGCCGGCGCAACGCTCAACCTCGACATTGACCCGAACACCCACCCGGCCTGGACCGGCGGCGCCCAGCAGCTCATGGACCGCGGCGGCCGTCTGTCGCGCTTCACCGCTCGCTTCGGCGCCATCGGCGTCAAGAAGTAAGCTGGATCAAGGCTCTGGAAATACAAACCCCGGCCGAGAGGCCGGGGTTTTTCGTTGGCGCGCTCTTGGCGCGCTGTAAGCTTTTCGCCAATCCCTTACTCGGAAGCGCCCGGAAAAGCTGCGCGCAGCCGCTCGAACTGGGCGGCCACCGAGTGGCCACCGACTGGCGCTATGAGCGATGAGAGCGGCGGGGCGGTCGAATCGACCGTGTAAATCAGTTGGTCGAGATGAAGAATCCGCTCCTGCAGCCGCAGCGAGTGCAACGTCAGCTCCCGCAATTCAGCCGGCAGCCGCTCGAAAGACTCACGGCTCGTGGCAATATCCTGCCGGGCGAGACGAACCTTGTGCTTTTCCTTAGAGGCCTGCGTCAGCGTCATTTCGCCTTCGTTCACCGCGCGCTGGAGAAGGAGCCAGGAGGCGATCTGCATCAGGCGCGTCGTCAGTCGCATGCTTTCTGACGAATAAGCGAGAGAGTCTGAACGTGGCAGCGCCTTCGACGCCTGCCGGCCATCCCCGTCGAGATAGGCGGCCGTTCCTTCGACGAGCGACATGCCTTCCTTGAAAAGCGCGCGAAACGCATCCGATGAGGCAAGCTTTTGCCCGAAGGAGACTGTATTGGCCTTGTCCTCGAACCTGCTGTTCATCACGCCCGTTCCATCCCGCCGAAGGCGGATTGCCTTGCCCGCCGCAAGGCGGCTTGACCGCCGCAAAGGCGGCTTGTCTCGATCGAGATGGATTTTAGCGAAACTTGAGGGAAGCGCTTTCTTAAAACAATCTTAAGGTTAACTTCAGGCAAGCCGGATAGCGCAAGGCGCGCACAAAAAAAGAGCCACACGGGGGTGCGGCCCTTGGAAGTCAAACAGGGTGCAGTCAGACAGGAACCTAGATGGGAGCCCATTTGAACTATCCCCATTAATCCCCCGGAATCCTTAATTGACGGTAAACAAGAAGCGATCCCTCCCCGAATTCCCCTACGATTTGAAGAAGGAAGCCGCCGCCGCGCGGGACGCTTCCTTGGACGCGCGCGCAATATCAAGTCGCGCGATCTCGGCCTGAAGAAGCTCGATGCGCTCGGCAAGCTCGTCTGCTGAGAAAGTATCGAGGTTTTCGCCAATCTCATGGATGGTTTTCTTTTTCGGCGGCGCGCCGAACACATCGTCGTCCGTTTTCGCCATCGTGATCTCTCCGTCGCGAACCCTGCGCGAAAATCTAGGCGTCCCAACCACGGATGTCATCCGCCAGCGTCAGCACATTGCTTGCCGGGCGTCGCGCGGGGCGCGATAAGTCGTCAGGAAAAACCCAAGGAGTGACCATGGCCGCGCCGCAGACGATGACCTGTATCGCCATCAAGGAATATGGCGGCCCGGAGATGCTCCAGCCCGAGACGCGGCCCATGCCCGTTCCCGGAGCGGGAGAAATTCTCGTGAAAGTTCACGCGGCGGGCGTCAACCGGCCTGATGTGTCGCAGCGCCTTGGGAAATATCCGCCCCCACCGGGCGCGTCGGATCTGCCGGGCCTCGAAATCGCCGGCGAAGTCGCCGCGCTTGGCGAGGGCGTCACGCGCTGGAAGATAGGCGACACCGTCTGCGCGCTGGCGCACGGCGGCGGCTATGCCCAATTCTGCCTCGTGCACGAAACCCACGCGCTGCCGATCCCGACCGGCTTCTCGATGATCGAGGCCGCGGCCGTCCCCGAAACCTTTTTCACCGTCTGGGTCAACGCCTTCATGACGGGCAAGCTTTCAGCAGGCGAGACCGCGCTCGTCCACGGCGGTTCATCGGGAATCGGCACAACCGCCATCATGCTGGCCAAGGCCATTGGCGCGAAGATCATCGTGACTGCGGGCAGCGACGAAAAATGCGAAGCGTGCGTCAAACTCGGCGCCGATCTCGCGATCAACTACCGCCGACAAGATTTCGTTGCCGAGGTCAAAGCCTTCACGGGCGGCAAGGGCGTCAACGTCGTGCTCGACATGGTTGGCGGACCTTACGTCCAGCGCAACATGGAATGCGCCGGCATGGACGCCCGCCTTGTGCAGATCGCCTATCAGCAGGGCTTCAAGATCGCAGAGTTCGATATGCGCCCGATCTCGTCCAAGCGGCTGGTGATGACAGGCTCGACGCTGCGCCCGCGCACGGTGGAGCAGAAGGCCGCGATTGCAGACAGCCTGCGCGAACGCGTCTGGCCTCTTCTGAACGAAGGCAAGATCAAGCCGCTCATCGATTCGACCTATCCGCTCGGCGAAGCGTCGAAAGCGCACGCGCGCATGGAGACGAGCGCGCACGTGGGCAAGATTGTGCTGACAGTGGTGTGAGAGAAACCCTTCTCCCGCATTGCGGGAGAAGGTGACTTCGCGCAGCAAGGTCGAATAAGCATCCGCCCCTCACGCCCCTGCGTTACTCTCAACAAGCCCGCGCTTCTTCAACAGCGCATCCGCGTTCGGCAGCCGTCCGCGAAATGCGATGTACGCGTCGTCAGGTTCACGCCGCCCGCCTGCCGCATAAATGTAATCGCGCAGGCGCTTCGCTACGTCCTTGTTGAAAATGTCGCCCGTTTCCGCAAAGGCCTCGAACGCGTCGGCGTCGAGCACTTCCGACCAGAGGTATGAATAATAACCCGCCGCATATCCCTCGCCCGAGAAGACGTGCGAAAAATGCGGCGTGGCGTGGCGCATCGCGATCTCGAGCGGCATGCCAATCGCCTTCAGCCGATCCGCCGTGAACGCGCGCGCATCCGCCTTGGCGGGATGTTTCAGCGCATGAAAGTCGAGATCGATATAGGCCGACGAACAATACTCGACCGTCGCGAAACCCTGGTTGAACGTGCGCATCGCAAGAATACGCTGGAGCAGGTCTTCGGGTATCGCCTCGCCCGTGCGCACATGGCGCGCGAACGCTCGCAGCACCTGCGGCTGCGTCAGCCAATGCTCGTAAAGCTGCGAGGGCAGCTCCACGAAATCGGATGATACGCTCGTGCCCGAGATGCGCGAATAGATAACGTCCGACAACATGCCGTGCAGCGCGTGGCCAAATTCGTGAAACAGCGTGCGCGCCTCATCAATAGACAGCAGCGCCGGCTCGCCAGGACCGGCCTTGGCGACGTTGAGCACGTTGACAATGATCGGCCGCACATCGCCGTCGAGTTTTTCCTGCGAGCGGAAGGCGCTCATCCACGCGCCGCTGCGTTTGGAGGAGCGCGCGAAATCATCGGCGATAAACAGCGCCACGTGACGGCCTGACGCATCTTTCGCCTCGAAGGCGCGCACGTCGGGGTGATACAGATTAAGTCCGCTCACTTCATCGAACGTCAGGCCAAACAATTTACCTGCAACGTCGAACGCCGCTTTGCGCACATCATCGAGCGGGAAGTAATTTTTTGCTTCCGTGTCATCGACTGCGAATTTCTTTTCGCGCAGACGTTCTGCGTAATAGCGCCAGTCATGAGCCGCGACCTTGAAATTCGCGCCCTCTTCGTCGGCGATCTCCTGCATCTTGCCAAGTTCCCGCATGGCGCGCGCGCGGCCCTTGCCCCACACATCGTCAAGCAGTTTGCGCACGTTCGAAGGCGTCTTCGCCATCGTGTTATCGAGCTTGAAATGCGCGTAGGTTTCGTAGCCCAGAAGATGCGCACGCTCGGCGCGCAGCGCGACGATCTCCTCAATGATTGCGTGATTGTCGGTGGCGCCGCCCTGCGCGCCGCGTGAGACGAACGCCGTGAACAATGCTTCGCGCAAATCGCGCCGGGTCGAATGTTCCAAAAACGGCTCGACATGCGAGCGCGACAACGTCACGGCGTAAGTGCAGGAAAGCCCCCGCTCCTTCGCTGTGCGCGCGGCCGACGCCTTCAGCGCGTCCGACAGGCCCGCAACGTCACCCTCGCCCAGCTCCAGCACGAAGTCGGCCTCGTCCTTGAGCACGTTCTGGCCGAACTGCGTGGAGAGCGCGGCGAGCCGCTCCACGATCTGCGCCATCCGCGTCTTCTGCGCGTCATCGAGCCGCGCGCCCGAGCGCACGAAATCCTTGTGCACAAGCTCCAGCACGCGCCTCTGCTCCTCGGAGAGCGGTTGTCCATTGCTGAGAACAGCATCGACGCGCCTGAACAGATCGCCGTTCATGTAAATCGAGGCGTAATGCGCCGCGAGCTTTGGTGACATATCGCGCTCGATCGCCTGCAGTGCGGGATTGGTGTCCGCTCCCGACAGATTCCAGAACACCCGGCCGACCTTGCGCAGCAACTTGCCCGAGCGCTCCAGCGCCTCAATCGTATTGGCGAACGTGGCGGGGGCAGCGTCGGACGCGATGGCCGCGATGTCCTTGCGGTGCGCCTCCAGCCCGGCCTCGAAGGCGGGCCCCATGTGATCGGGCGTAATCGCCTCGAACGGCGGCAGACCGAATGGCGTTGTCCAGTCATCGAAGAATGGGTTGACGGTCATGCAATCCTCACGAACACGCGAAGGGCGCCTCACTGGCGAACGCCGCCTCGCTCTGTATAGTCGAACCCAATATAGGGTCCCATTCGAGCCACCGCACGTCAGGAGCGCCGCATATGATCGAATTGCATTTCTGGCCCACGTCCAATGGGCAAAAGGTCGCCCTCTTTCTTGAGGAAACCGCCCTTCCGTATAAGGCCTACGCGGTCAATATCGGCAAAGGCGACCAGTTCAAGCCCGATTTCCTGAAGCTTTCGCCCAACGGCAAGATCCCGGCGATTCTCGACCGTGCGCCTGCGGACGGCGGCGCCCCGGTCAGCGTGTTCGAGAGCGCCGCGATCCTGCTCTATCTCGCAGAAAAGACTGGCAAGTTTCTGGCGACAGACTTGCGCACACGGGTGCGCACCACGGAATGGCTGTTTTGGCAAATGGGTGGGCTGGGCCCCAACGCCGGCCAGGCCAACCACTTCGGCCGCGCCGCGCCGGAAAAAATCCCCTACGCGATCGACCGTTTCGTCAAGGAAACCAACCGCCTCTATGGCGTGCTCGACGGCCAGCTCGCCAAAGCTGAGTTCATCGTCGGCGATTATTCCATCGCGGACATGTGCTGCTATCCGTGGGTGGCCAACCACGAATGGCACCAGGCGAACCTCGACGACTTCCCCAACGTGAAGCGCTGGTTCGAGACGATCAGCGCACGCTCCGCGGTCAAGGTCGCCTACGAGAAGGGCGCCAAGATCAGGGCGGCGGGAGCTTAAGGCCCTCCGCATCGCAGAAAGATTGCGCCGCAGGCCGCCCCAGCTTATATGTGGCGTATTCCCGTCATGACTGGTGTGATTTGAGGCTCAGCCTCGGCCGGGCCGCAGCCTGATCCCCCATGTCTTGACGACAAAGATTTCAATACGCCCGGCGCAAGGCGCCGAAGGAGCAGGACCCATGAGCAACGCCCCGCTGATGCCCAAGGCGACCGCCGTATGGCTGGTGGAAAACACATCGCTCACGTTCGACCAGATTGCGGACTTCTGCAAACTTCATCCCCTCGAGGTGAAGGGCATCGCCGACGGCGAAGTCGCGACGGGCATCAAGGGCCATGACCCGATCACGTCGAACCAGCTGTCGCGCGACGAAATCGCCAGAGGCGAAAAGAAAGCCGAATACCGCCTCCAGCTCGCCAAGAGCAAGGTGACGCTGCCAGAGCCGAAGAAGACGCGCGGTCCGCGCTACACCCCGCTGTCTCGCCGTCAGGATCGGCCGAACGCGATTCTGTGGCTGGTGCGGAACCACCCCGAGTTGAAGGACGCGCAGGTCATGCGTCTCGTGGGCACGACCAAGACCACGCTACAAGCGGTCCGCGAGCGTACGCACTGGAATTCGGCCGCGCTCGCGCCGATGGACCCTGTCACGCTGGGCCTGTGTTCGCAGATCGACCTCGATTTTGAAGTGTCGCGCGCCAACAAGGATCGTCCGCAACAGCCCGACCAGGGCGCGACGCTTATGCCGGCCGAGATCACCACCGGTCCGCGCTCGTTTGAACCTGAAGTGACGCCAAGCACGGAGAACGTGTTCGCCAAGTCCGAGCCCGCCACTCGCGAGGACGAGGAAGATGATGTCGACGTCAACTCGGTCTTCGCGAAGCTGAAAAGCCTCAAGCAGCCGGAATAATCCGGGCGCAGCCGACAGAGCACGCGGCGTCGACAGAAGCCGCGTATCGCCATAAGTTCTGTCGCTGGACGTGCCGCGAGGATAACGACGCGCACGCGGGGGAGAGCAACGCATGACCGGCAAGCCCGAGGGCGACCGCCCATGGCTCGCGCGCTACCCTGCGGGCGTGCCTGCAGACATCGACCCAGCCGAGCTACCAACGCTGGCTGATCTTTTCGAGGAATGTGTCGCTCAGTTTCCTGACCGCATTGCTTTCGAGACCTTTGGCAAGAAAATCACCTATCGCCAGTTCGAACAGCATGTTCGCAATCTTGCTTCTGCTCTCCAGCAGATGGGGTTGAATAAAGGCGACCGCGTTGCGGTGATGATGCCAAATCTGTTGGCTTACCCCGTCGTGACATTTGCGCTTGTCATCAGCGGATACACGGTCGTGAACATCAATCCGCTCTACACGCCGCGTGAGCTCGCCCAACAGATCAACGATTCCGGCACGCGCATGATTTTCATCGCCGATGTCTGCGCGCACACGCTCGACAAGGCGCTGGACGATTGCGTCAAGCTCGAACGCGCCGTTCTTGTGCGCCTGGGCGACTTGCTCGGCTGGAAAGGGACGTTGGTCAACTTCGTCGCCCGGTACGTGAGGAAAAGCATTCCCCCTTATCACTTGCCGATCACGCACAGCTTTTCCAGCTTCATCAAATGGGGCGCGCGCTCGCCCATGAAGAAGATGGATGTCGGGCCCGATGACGTCGCGTTCCTGCAATACACCGGCGGGACCACAGGCGTTTCCAAAGCTGCGATCCTCACGCATCGCAACGTAACGTCCAACATTCTGCAATCGCAGGCGTGGCTCAAACCGTCGCTGGATCGCGAGGCCGAACACGTCACGTATACGGCGCTGCCGCTCTATCATGTGCTCGCGCTCACTTCGTGCTGCCTCCTCATGCTGCGCATCGGCGCAACACAGGTCCTGATCCCCAACGCCCGCGACATTCCCGCGTTGATCGATCAGATGAAGGCGCGGCCGCCAACGATCCTCGTTCTGGTCAATACGCTCTACAATGCGTTGGCGCGTCATTCGCGCATCGGCGAAGTCGACTTCTCAAAGCTGGCGCTGTCTCTGGCGGGCGGCATGGCGACGCAAGCCGCCGTTTCCCGCCGATGGAAAGAGATCACGGGCAAGCCGATCATTGAAGGGTATGGCCTGTCGGAAACCTCGCCGCTCGTGTCTGGCAATCGCCTCGACATTGACGAATTCACGGGCACGATTGGCTATCCTGTTCCCTCCACCGATGTGCGCATCGCCGGCGCGCAGGGCGAGGCGCTGCCCATTGGAGAAGCGGGTGAATTGTGGGTCAAGGGTCCGCAAGTGATGGCCGGCTATCTTGGCCAGCCTGAAGAAACAGCGCAGGCCCTCACGCCGGACGGCTGGTTCCGCACTGGCGATATCGCAGTAATGAACGCGGATGGCTCGCTCACGATCGTTGACCGCCTGAAGGACATGATCAGCGTGTCGGGCCAGAAAGTGTACCCTAACGAAGTCGAGGAAGTCCTCGTCAGCCACCCGAAAGTTCAGGAGGCCGCCGTGATCGGCTTGCCGGACAAGAATTTCGGTGAGTGCGTTTGCGCCTTTGTCGTCGTCGCGGACTCGTCGCTGACAATCGATGAGCTGCGCAATTTCGCGCGCGAGCGGCTCGCCGGCTTCAAGGCGCCGCGCAGAATCCAGTTTCGCGACGAATTGCCCAAATCAAATGTCGGCAAAATATTACGACGCGAGTTGAGGCGCGATCCTGGTCAGCAAGACAAGGCGGCCGAGCCGGAGGCCTGACCCCTGCATGCGACGCTTTGATAAGCTGCCCGCTTCTCAAGTTGCCGTTCTAAGGGCGCGATCACGCGCCTTCGACCACAACCTTGCTGGCGTAAAACGCAATGAAGCCTGCGATATCCTGCATCGCGGGCAGCGGCGTCTCATAGGACCATGCGACATCGGCGATTCCCGCCACCGGGGCCGCGTCGTTCGTCTTCAGCGAGAAGTAGGACGCTTCACCCTTGTAGGGGCACCAGCTGGAGGTCGTTGATCGTTCGAGCAAGGCGAGATCAACATCCTCGCGCGGGAAATAGATCACTTGTGGATAACGCGCTTCTTGCAAAACCAGCGCACGAGCGGAATGCGCCAGGAGAAGCCCGGCGCAAACAGCGCGGAAAGCGCCGTCAGCAGCGTGAATTTCAATTGGGTGATCCGGGCCGGGCGTCTTGACCGGACGGCTCATGGCGTCAGCCGCGCCCGACGCGAGACTGACCTTCGCGCGCAAACTGGTTGGACGGATTGACGGTCAGTGCGCGCGTGTAGGACTCGCTCGCCTTACCGCGTTCGCCCTTGCGCTCATAGGCGAGGCCCAGACCGGCCCAGGCGTCCGAGTTCTGATTGTTGACGTTCAACGCCGCATTGAAGTCCTCGATCGCGGGGTCATAGCGACCCAGCACGACAAGGCTCTGCCCGCGCGCCTGATAGGGCGCCGAGACGAAGGGATCGCGGTCGATGGCGTTTTCGAAATCGCTCACGGCGCGCGCGTGATCGCCATTGCGCTGATGAATGAGTCCGCGCGCGTGAAAGGACTGCGCATTCTCCGGGTTGAGGCGGATCGCCTGATCCAGATCAGCCATCGCGGCGGGCAGGTTGTTCTGCGTGCGCAGAAGATTCGCGCGCCCGATATAAGCCGGCGCGTGATTGGAGTTCATCTCGATCGCGCGGCTGAAGTCCTGCATCGCCTGATCGTTGCGACCCAACGCGCGCATAGCCAGCCCGCGGTTCACGTAGGCCGAATAATAGGATGGGTCGACCTTGATCGCCGCCGAGAAGTCTGCGACCGCCTCCTGAAACCGCCCGCACTTCGCATAGGCCGCGCCGCGGGTGTTGTAGGCTTGCGGATCGCTGGGGTTGCGCTGGACAACCTCGGAGAGCGACTGGACGTTGGCCTGGATCGCCGAACAGTCTTCGCTCTTCTCGACAATCGTTGCGCTGCGGCCCGTGGCTGCGGTCATCGACGAATAATTATCGCAACCCGCCAGCGCGAGCGCACTCGCAACGCAGGTTATCGCGGCAACTCGGGCGCCAGCCCGGGAGCCAAACACTCGGGCGCCAGCCCGGGAGCCAAACACATCGCGCGGGAAAATGAATAACGCCATACGGATCACATCCTGCCGAAGTTCGCCAACCGTATCATCGCCTTGTGCGCCGCCATTGGCGGCGCGAGACAACTCACGTCTGCTACTGGCAGCCGCAATGCGGCAGCATTTCGGCGCCGGAACCGTAGCCGTGCACGACGCCAACGAGTGTTGCAAACGGGATACGGAGCCCGAAGCGCTCGGCCCGGACGCCGTTTCAATCCATCACATCATCGTTAAAGACGCGTGAATAATCTCAGCGCGCGCCGGGAACCGGGCGCGGCTTCATGGGCAGCAGGCCTTCGCGCTGCATCTTCTTGCGGGCGAGCTTGCGGGCGCGGCGAACAGCTTCAGCCTGCTCGCGGGCGCGCTTCTCGGACGGCTTCTCGTAATGACCGCGCAGCTTCATTTCACGGAAGATGCCTTCGCGCTGCATCTTCTTCTTGAGCGCCTTCAGGGCCTGGTCGACGTTGTTGTCGCGAACGAGAACTTGCACGCGTGGATCCTGTCTCTTGAGGCTTTACCGGGCACGCCCGGACATATCAGCCGATTCTGGAAAAAAGGAGGGCGCCGCACGTTTTGCGCTGCGTCCATTATAAGGGCGCGAATAGCAGAAAGCGCCAACCGTGTCCAGCAGACCTAGCCCCCGACGATGCGGGTGACGTGGCCCATTTTGCGGCCCGATCGGGCCTCATGCTTGCCGTATAGGTGCAGAGAAGCGCCGCTTTCGCCGAGAATATCGCGCCAGCGGTTGGCGTCTTCGCCGATGAGGTTGCGCATTTCGATCTCGCCGTGCCTGCGCGTGGAGCCCAACGGCCAGCCGCAAATTGCCCGCACATGCTGCTCGAACTGGGACGTAACGGCCCCGTCGATGCTCCAGTGCCCGGAATTGTGAACCCGTGGCGCAATCTCGTTGACCACCAGGGTTTCCCTGTCGACGCCGGGCGCGGTCGCCTCAACGACAAACATTTCCACACAAATAACGCCGACATAGCCAAGGGCGTCCATGATCCGCTGGGTCATGGCCACGGCGCAGGCCGATGTTTCGTGCGCAATCCGGGCGGGAACACGCGTCAGGCTCAGGATGTGGTTCTCGTGTTCATTCTCGCAGACGTCAAAGGCGGTAAACGAGCCGTCGCGCCCCCGGGCGGCCACCACCGACACTTCACGAGCGAACGGCACCACGCCTTCAAGAATGGCGGGCTGAGCGCCGATGCTGGCGAAAACATTCTCCAGATCAGCGCCTTCCCGGATCATGACTTGCCCTTTGCCATCATAACCGAAGCGCCGGGTCTTGAGGATGGCGGGCAGGCCAAGCTGCGCGACGGCACGGGCGAGCGCGCCCGCGTCATCGACAGCCATGAAAGGCGCGGTTGCGACCCCGATCCCGTTCAAAAATTGTTTCTCGACAAGCCTGTCCTGCGTGGCGGCAAGCGCCTCGGGCCGTGGCAGCACAGGCCTGTGCGCCTCAAGAACGGCCGCAGTCTGCGCCGGCACGTTCTCGAACTCATACGTGACGACGGCCACCGAATCGGCGAACGCGGCAAGCGCCGCTTCGTCGTCGTAAGACGCGAGCGTATGCTGCGCCGCGACGTCGAACGCTGGACCCGGATCGGGCGCATAAATGTGCGTTTTGAGGCCAAGCCGCGCGGCCGCCATCGCCAGCATCCGCCCAAGCTGGCCGGAACCCAGAATGCCGATCGTTGCGCCGGGCGCAATCGGAGGAGCCGAGGGGCCGGGATTCATTTGCTGGGCCCGTCAGTCTCGTCCACTGGAGTGGCGGCCACCGCCTCACTCTGGCGTGTGCGCCAGTCGTCAAGGCGGGCGGCGAGCGCCGGATCGGACAGGGCGAGCACCGAGGCCGCAATGAGCGCCGCGTTGACGGCGCCGGACCGCCCGATGGCCAGCGCCCCGACGGGAACGCCCGCCGGCATCTGAACAATGGAAAGCAGGGAATCCATTCCCTTAAGCGCGAGCGACTCGATAGGCACGCCAAAAACCGGCAAAGGGGTCATGGACGCGACCATACCGGGTAGATGCGCCGCCCCGCCCGCGCCAGCGATGACCACCTTGAATCCTTTGCCTCGCGCGCCTTTGGCGAACGCAACCAACCGGTCCGGCGTGCGGTGAGCCGAGACGATTTGTGCATCGTAGCCGACGCCGAGCGCGCCGAGCGTATCTGCGGCGTGCTTCATCGTGGCCCAGTCAGACTGGCTGCCCATAACGATGGCGACGGGTTTGGCGGCTGGGGCCAAGACGGACTCTGATCGGAAAGGTGAAAAGGAGAAGATGGCGGAATAGACGAAGGCGACCGTCACCGCAAGCGAAAGCGGGAGGAAGCCTAGGCGATGATATCTGGCGTCACCAAGTCTTCAAGCCGCGAGAGACGATCGCGCAGAACAAGTTTGCGCTTCTTCAACCGCTGGATCTGAAGCTGATCAGGCGCTCCAATGTCCTGCAAAGCGTCAATGGCTGTATCCAGATCGCGATGCTCCTGCCGCAGCATTTCAATCTCCACGAGAACCTCGGCCAGTTCGGCCTCGCTGATACGCCCGGGCATTCCGTCCGCCTGTAAACGACCCGCACGCGGCTGCGCGCAAATGGCAATGATGTCTTCAATATGGCTTTGCGCGCGCCCGCATACAAGCGTCAAGCCACTAGCGATACACAAGCGAGACCAATGGATGACTTGTCGTCATCAACCGTAGTTTTTCTTCATAAGTCCGTCACACAATGTTCTTCGCGCATGGCGGATCCTGTGGCATGATCACTTGTCCATCAGCGCCGAAGGGAGTTGTAAGGATGTCATTGCAAAACCACCTCGCTCAACTGGAACGCCGTCATCAGGCTCTGGAGCGCGAGATACAAGAATGCAGACTGCATCCCTCAACCGATGCCGCCCGCATCGCTGAGCTTAAAAAGAAAAAGCTCACGATCAGGGACGAGATCGAAAAATTACGTTCCCCCCCAACCAGCACCATCCACTAACGATGGGTTCTATCGTCACGGTCAACGAGCGGCTTCGAACAAGCTGCTTGTGATCCATGGTCGCGGCTCTCACGTCACGCGCTGACGTCGCTTCAATGCCGTTTTGAGCGGGCGTCGGCTGCGTCGCCGCAAAGCGCTGCGACCAAATCATCAAGCGCGGTGTGCGGCGGGGCATGAATCGCCGCCGCCAGCGCCTCGGCGAGACGCGCTTGCTCGCCAGCCAAACTTGCCGATATCGCCAGCCGGTCGCCAGGCGCATCACTGAGCGCCGCCAGAACATGCGCCGCTTCGTCGAGCGCAGTGCGCGCGCGAATGAGGTGCGCGGCGGCGCGTTCGATCTCGAGGCTCGAGCGGCGCGGTTTCATCGCGCCCCGCTCTGAATATCAAAAGTGATTCGCGCGCGAGTCATGCGGAAAACTAGTCGACGTCGACTCCCGCGCCAAACCCTCCTTTTAAAAAAAGTTCAGGTCACGCGCGCCGTCCCACAGAAGCTTGAGTCCCACTGCGAAGGTCAGCGCATATACAATGCGGTAGAAACTGTCGGCCGACACGCGTCGCACGAGCCACACCCCGCACGCGATCGACACGATGGCGAGCGGCGTCAGCACAGCGGAAGTGAGCAGGTTTTCCGCCGTGATCTGACCGAGATAAATGTAGGCTGGAAACTTGATGTAATTCAGCACCGCAAAAAAGATCGTCGACGTGCCGGCATAAACGCGCGGCGAATGCAGGCGCGGCATCATGTAAACCTGAAAAGGCGGTCCCCCCGCATTGGCGACAAAGCTGGTAAAGCCCGTCGCAGCGCCCCAGATGGTCGCAGCGCCGAGCGCGGCTTCCTTGGGCCGCGATACCGCAGGGCCCCGACGCGTGACCTGATAAATCACGAAGACCGTCGCGATAAGCCCGACAATGATGATGATCACGCCGTTTGCCACGTCGCGCACCAGAAAATAACCGAGCCCCAACCCGGCGAAGCCCGCCGGAAACAGATATTTGAGATCACGCCCCGAAAAGTCCTTCCGGAAAGCCCAGACGCCGACGACGTCCTGCGCCATGAGGATCGGCAACATGATCGACGCTGCCTGAAGCGGCGGCACCACCAGCGCCATAAGCGGCACGGACAGCAGGCCCACACCCGAAAAGCCGCCCTTGCCGATGCCCACAAGGATCACCGCCGGAATGGCGAACAGATAAAAGATCGGGTCAGTGATCATCGCGCCCTGCGTGCGCAGACAGAAGGCGCGCGCCAGCAAGGCGTGAGCAAGAGAGATGAACGCTGCGAAGGCGTTTGGGCGAACATGATGATGCGAAGGGTGCGCAGGACGGGGACGACTCTCCCTTCTTCTTAGTCCGAAAAGATAAGACGCGCGACATTGCGTTGCTACGTCGAAGGCAGGACATTCGCCCCGAACGGGCGGCCCCGCGCGCCGCCGGTAAACGACAGCCCAGGGAGGTTGCGATGGCGAGCCGATATGACGATGTATATGGCGCCTGGCGGGCGAACCCCGAGGCGTTCTGGGCACAGGCCGCGCGCGAGGTCGACTGGATCAAGCCGCCGACGCGAATCTTCGACGCGGACGCGGGCGTCTATGGCCACTGGTTCCCCGACGCCACTTGCAACACCTGCTACAACGCGCTCGATCGCCACGCCGACGGCGGACGCGGCGCGCAGGCGGCGCTGATTTACGACAGCCCCCTCGCCGACGCCAAACGCATCTACACCTATGGCGAATTGCGCGATGAGGTCGCCACGCTTGCGGCTGTCTTGCAGGATCAGGGCGTCGGCAAGGGCGACCGCGTCATCGTCTACATGCCGATGATTCCCGACGCGGTGATGGCGATGCTCGCCTGCGCGCGCATTGGCGCCATTCACTCTGTCGTGTTCGGCGGCTTCGCGGCGAAGGAGCTTGCGACGCGCATCGATGACGCCAAACCCAAACTCGTGCTCACCGCATCGTGCGGCATCGAGCCGGGCCGCATCGTCAGGTACAAACCGTTGCTCGATCAGGCGATAGACCTCTCGTCCGCCAAGCCGCAATCAGTGATCCTGCTGCAACGCCCGCACGAAGCCGCGACCATGATCGCGGGCCGCGACCATGACTGGGCCGCGCTGGTCGCCGCCGCGAAAGGTGCGGGCAAGATGGCGCCCTGCGTCGAACTCGCAGCGACCGATCCGCTCTACATTCTCTACACGTCCGGCACGACTGGAATTCCAAAGGGCGTCGTGCGCGACAACGGCGGCCACATGGTCGCGCTCAAATGGTCGATGAAGAACATGTACGGCATCGAGCCGGGCGAAGTGTTCTGGGCCGCCTCGGATGTGGGCTGGGTAGTGGGACACAGCTACATCGTCTATGCGCCGCTGCTGCATGGCGCGACGACCGTTTGCTACGAGGGCAAGCCCGTCGGCACACCTGATCCGGGCGCGTTCTGGCGGATGATCGAAGACTACAAGATCACCGCGCTGTTCACCGCGCCGACCGCCTTCCGCGCTATCAAGAAGGAAGACCCCGAGGCAAAATATCTCGCGCGCTATTCTACGAAATCGCTGCGCACGCTTTTCCTCGCCGGTGAACGCGCAGACCCGGACACTGTTGCGTGGGCCGAGCGTATCCTTGGCGTGCCCGTCGTTGATCACTGGTGGCAGACGGAAACCGGCTGGTGCATCGTCGGCAACCCGGTAGGCCTCGGCCTGCTGCCGGTAAAGCACGGCTCGCCCACCGTGCCGATGCCCGGCTATGACGTGCGCATCGTCGATGAAGCCGCAAAGCCCGTGGAAGACGGCAAAATGGGTTCCATCGTCATCAAACTGCCCCTGCCGCCGGGATGCCTGCCGACGCTGTGGCAGAACGACGAACGCATGAGCGAGAGTTACCTCTCCGAGTTCCCCGGCTTTTACAAAACCGCCGACGCGGGCTTTCGCGATTCTGGCGGCTATCTCTACATCATGGGCCGCACCGACGACATCATCAACGTCGCTGGCCATCGCCTTTCGACCGGCGGAATGGAGGAGGTTCTCGCCTCCCATCCCAACGTCGCGGAATGCGCTGTCATCGGCATGAAGGATGCGCTGAAGGGCGAAGCGCCGCTGGGCTTCATTGTGCTGAAAGCAGGCGTTGATCGCGATCCCGCAACTATCGAGAAGGAGATCGTGGCGCTCGTGCGCGAGAAGATCGGCCCGGTCGCCGCCTTCAAGACGGCTGTTGTGGTGGACCGTCTGCCAAAGACGCGTTCGGGCAAAATCCTGCGCGGCACGATGAAAAAAATCGCCGATCACGACGAATGGTCAACGCCAGCGACCATTGATGATCCTGCGATTCTCGACGAGATCGGCGACGCGTTGCAAAAGAAGGGGGTTTAGGCCCCTCACCCGTCAGGCTGCGCCTGACGCCCTTTCCCGCAAGGAGAGAGGGCGTCTACGATCATGTTTCATGCTGGTTTGGGGTGCTCTTTCATTCTTCCCTTGCGGGAGAAGTGGCCTTGCGCAGGAAGGTCGGATGAGGGGTCTCTCACTTCCCCTTCATCACCTCATTCACCCATTCCACAAGCCGCCTCTGCGCGGGCGGATGATCCAGCGGTTGATGGCCGGCGCCAGGCACGCGGAACAATTCTTTCGGCTCATTGGCGGCGGCAAACAACTTTTCGCCGAAGCCGATCGGCACCACGCGGTCAGCGTCGCCGTGCATGATAAATAGCGGCGCGCGCACATTCTTCACGCGCTCATCGGAGCGGAATTGATCGTGCAAGAGATAACGAACCGGCACATACCAGTAGATCGCGGCCGCCACGTCAGCGATGGATGAAAACGGCGATTCAAGCACGACGCCGCGCACCTCACGCTTCGCGGCAAGCGCGATGGCGACGCCGCTGCCAAGCGATTCGCCAAACAGGAAAATGCGATTGGAGTCGAAGCCAAGTTCGCGCGCCTTCGCATAACCCGCCTCCGCATCGGCGATCAGACCATCCTCAGTCGGCGAACCTGTCGAGCCGCCGTATCCGCGGTAGCTGACGCCCAAAAAACCCCAGCCCTGTTCCACCAGCGCCATCAGCCGCCTGTTACGCGCAGTGAGATTGGCGCCATTGCCGTGCAGATAAATGAAAACCGGCTGTCCCTCGCGGGGCGGGTGATGCCAGGCGACCAGCGTCTCGCCATCGGCGCTTTTGAGGGTCAATCGCTCGACGCCCGGCATCGTCGCGCGCATCGCCTCCATGTCGGATGGATTGGGCAGATAGAGCAGCGAACGCTGCATGAAAAACAACGCCGCGACGAGCGCGAGATAAACGCTCACCGCGACAATGAGGAAACTCCTCAAAGCCTGCACGTTGGCGCCCCGCGCCGACGCTCCCTCAATGGGCCAGCGCCTTGACGATATTCTCGACCATCTTCTTGGCGTCGGCGAACAGCATCATCGTGTTGTCGCGGAAGAACAACTCGTTCTCGACGCCAGCGTATCCAGATCCCATGCCGCGCTTGATGAACAGCACGGTCTTCGCCTTGTCCACATCAAGGATCGGCATGCCGTAAATAGGCGACTTGGGATCGGTTTTCGCGGATGGGTTTGTTACGTCATTGGCGCCGATCACGAACGCGACGTCGGCCTGCGCGAATTCCGAGTTGATGTCCTCAAGTTCGAAGACTTCATCATAAGGCACGTTGGCTTCCGCCAGCAGCACGTTCATGTGGCCGGGCATACGACCCGCGACGGGATGGATCGCGTATTTGATCTCGACGCCTTCTTTTTTAAGCAGGTCCGCCATCTCCCGCAGCGTGTGCTGCGCCTGCGCCACCGCCATGCCATAGCCGGGCACGATGATGACCTTCGCGGCGTTTTTCATGACATAGGCTGCGTCTTCAGCCGAGCCTTGCTTGACGGGCCGCGTCTCCACTGCGCCTGCAACGCCTGCATCTGTCTCACCGCCGAAGCCGCCGAGGATGACCGATATGAACGAGCGATTCATACCCTTGCACATGATGTAGGACAGGATCGCGCCCGACGAACCCACGAGCGCGCCCGTGATGATGAGCGCCATGTTGCCAAGCGTGAAGCCAATGCCCGCGGCCGCCCAGCCCGAATACGAATTGAGCATCGAAACGACAACCGGCATGTCCGCACCGCCTATTGGCACGATCAGCAACACGCCCAGCGCAAACGACACGAACACGATCAGCCAGAACAGCACATGACTGCCTGACTGCAGGAAGCCCATGATGAGCAGCGTCAGCCAAAGCGCCAACGCGATGTTGATGATGTGCCTGTGTGGCAACATGATCGGCTTGCCGGACATGCGGCCGTCGAGTTTCAGGAACGCGATGATCGAACCGGTGAAGGTGATCGCGCCGATAGCTGCGCCAAGCGACATTTCAAACAAAGTGACGCTGCTGATCCTGCCCGGCGCACCGAGACCGAAAGCCTGCGGCGCGTTCAGTGCGCCCGCCGCTACCAGTACTGCGGCAAGACCGACGAGCGCGTGAAAGAACGCCACAAGCTGTGGCATATCCGTCATCTTCACGGTGCGTGCGCGCCAAACGCCGATCCCGCCGCCAATGGCGATGCCGCCTATGACATAGAGCCAGCTGCCAAGGCCTGACGGCGGGGCATACATCAGCGTGGTCACGACAGCGACGCCCATGCCGATCATGCCGAAGAGATTGCCCTGGCGTGATGTGGCGGGCGAAGAGAGCCCGCGCAGCGACAGGATGAAGAGGACGCCGGCGACGAGATAAAGAAGGGCTGCGAGATTGGCGCTCATGTGGCCTCAGCCCTTTTTCTTGTACATCGAAAGCATGCGCTCGGTGACAAGGAAGCCGCCGAAGATGTTCACGCTTGCAAGGATCAGCGCGATAAAGCCGAACACGCCCGCCCAGAAGGGCCCGCTGTCCGTTGCGCCAACGCTGGGAACGCCCACAGACAACAGCGCACCCACAACGATGACGGACGAGATGGCGTTGGTGACCGACATCAGCGGCGTATGCAGCGCAGGCGTCACCGCCCACACCACGTAATAGCCGACGAAGATCGCCATCACGAACATCGCGAACTGGAAGACAAACGGGTCTACGCCCGTCGCAACGCCTGCGACTGCGCCGATGGTCTCGAGCGCGGCGGGCGCCGCGTCGGACGTCATTTGGGTGATGGTCTGCGACGCTTCCTTCAGCATGGGCGCGCCCCTTTGCGAGCAAGAAGACAAATGCCTGTCATGGCCGGGCGGCTCACGACTTTGGCAGGAAATTGGGCGATGAGTTGAGCAGGAAGTTCGGATGCACGACAGCGCCGTCGCGCGTCAGCAACGTCGCGCGCACGAGCTCGTCATCCCAGTTGATGGCAAGCTCCTTCGTCTCCTTGCCCACGAGGGTTTCAAGGTAGGAGAAAAGGTTTTTGGCGTAAAGCGCCGACGCGGTCGCCGCGATGCGGCCCGGCACGTTGAGGTGGCCGACGATCTTAACGCCGTTGTCGGTGACGAACACTTCGCCGGGCCTCGACAATTCGCAGTTTCCACCACGCTCGACCGCAAGATCCACAATCACAGAACCCTGCCGCATGGAGGCCACCATCGCCGCGGAGATCAACTTGGGCGCGGGCCGGCCGGGAATCAGTGCGGTCGTGATGACGATGTCCTGCTTGGCGATGTGGCTGGCGGTCAATTCGGCCTGTTTGGCCTGATAGTCTTTCGACATTTCCTTGGCGTAGCCGCCCGCAGTCTGCGCCTGCTTGAATTCGTCATCCTCGACGGCGAGGAATTTCGCGCCCAGCGACTCGACCTGCTCCTTGGTGGCGGGGCGCACGTCCGTCGCGGTGACGATGGCTCCCATGCGACGCGCTGTCGCAATGGCCTGAAGCCCGGCAACGCCCACGCCCATGATGAAAATACGAGCCGCCGGCACAGTGCCCGCCGCCGTCATCATCATCGGCAGCGCGCGGCCATATTCGCCCGCGCCGTCGATCACGGCGCGATAGCCGGCAAGGTTGGCCTGGGAGGACAGGACGTCCATCACCTGCGCGCGCGTGATGCGGGGCATGAATTCCATGGCGAACGCACTGACGCCGGTTTTCGCCAGATCGGCGAGGGCAGCGTCTGCGCCGTAGGGGTCCGCGATGCAAATGAGCGCGGCGCCCGGCTTGACGCCCGCCAGCGCGATGGCGTCCGGCCTGCGCACGCTCAGAATAATGTCCGCGCCCGCAATCGCCTCAGCGGGAGTGACGACGGTGATGGCGCCTGCCGCCTCATAGTCTGCGTCCGTGACGCCCGAGGAAAGGCCAGCGCCCTTTTGGACCACAACCTCGGCGCCCATCGCCTTGTAGCGTTTGACCGTTTCGGGCGTAGCAGCGACCCGCGGCTCCTCACCCTGTGTCTCGGCAGGCACGGCTATGCGCATGAGGTACTCCGGTGGGGGGAGTGGAATCAGCGGTCTTTCCTGGATTGGTCAGTCCCGGGAGCCTCTGAGGCCGACGGAAAGCCAGCCCCTGCCCCGCATCAGACGGGAATGATCAGAGGAGGGTTGCCGCCATCAGGACGAGAATGGCCACGCTGACGATTGTCGTCCATTTGGCCAGAACGAGGAACAGTTTGTAGGTCTTCTCATGCTCGGAATAGTCCATCGCCGGGTGCCCGGCGGCGTTGTCGTGCCCGTGGTCGGCCATTTCGCCCTCTAGTTCGAAAAAACGTCCAGCAGAGAAGTAGCGCAATCGCAGCAGCCTCGCAATCTGCGCGATCCCCTACAAATGTCGTGGGCGAGGCTTACAATGCTGACCTTGCGCCGGGCGGGAACGCGCACTTTAGTCGAAGCCCGCCGTCAGCCCTGCTCGCTCCAACGCGGCGCGTTGGCCTGCCGCCATAGCCTCCATGTCAAATTCGCCCAGCGCCTCGTTAAACATGCGGAAGAAATTCAGCCGCGCATCGAGATGCAGAAAACCGCCGCCAAGCCCGATGGCGGCCCGGTCCATGAACACGAATTCACGCGGTATGGTGACCGGTCCCTTTTCCTTCAAGCCCCTGTGGACCTTGAAAGCCTGCTCGCGGCCATACTGGCCGGGCGAAACGCCCTCCGCGATGGCGCGCTCGCGGTCATCCAGCAGCGGCCCGTAGATGAACCGCGCCCAGATGTTGAGGATTTCCACGAGTTCGGGCTTGAGATTGCGAAAGCCCCAGATCTCGTAAGCTTTCACGACAAGATCATCATCCCCGTCGCGCAAGCCGCGATAAAGGTCGATTACGCCCTTCACGAATTTCGGCGGGAAAATGCGGATGCATCCGTAATCGAGCAAGTTGATGCCCGCCGCCTTGCCGTCGGCGCCGCGAAAGACGCTGTAATTCCCCAGATGCGGGTCGCCATGGATGATGCCGAGGCGCACAAACGGATGCCACCACGCGCGAAACATAGCCCGCGCAATTGTGTTGCGTTCTTCCTGCGGCGCGCCAACGAAGGACAACAGCGGCTCGCCCTCAAGCCAGTCAAGCGTCAGCAGTCGGCCCGTCGAAAGTTCGAGCCGCACGCCAGGCACGCGCACGTCGGTTTCCAATTCGCCCGAGCCCAGAATGTCGCGATAGAGCGCTACGTGTTTGGCCTCCCGCTTGTAGTCGAGCTCTTCTCGCACGCGGGCGCCGATTTCCTGCGCCATCTCGCGTGTATCGACCGCCCCATCAAAACGTCGGCGCAGCGCGAACAGCACGTCGAGCTGCTTGAGATCGGCTTCAACAACCGAACGCATGTCAGGATATTGCAGCTTGCAGGCGAGCGGCGCCCCATCCAGCGAGGTCGCCTTGTGGACCTGCCCGAGCGAGGCGGCATGTGCGGGATGAAGGTCGAACGAATCAAATTTCGTTCGCCAGTCCGGCCCCAGCTCCGCCTGCATGCGGCGCTTGACGAACGCAGCGCCCATTGGCGGCGCGTTGGCCTGCAATTGCTGTAGCTTCTCGGCCCATTCGGCAGGAAGCGCCTCGGGGATGGTCGCCATGAACTGGGCGACCTTCATTAGCGGGCCCTTGAGAGAGCCAAGCGCCAAAGTCAGCGCAGCGGCGTTAGCCGCATCGCCCATGGAGCGCCCCGCGAGCCGAGCGCCCGCCATCTGCACCGCGACGCCGCCCACCCGCGCGCCCACGCTCGCATAACGCGCCGCACGTGCGGAAAACCTGTTGCCTTCGTTGTCAGCCATTCATACGCCTCTGTTCTTCAACAGAGATAGGGGCGAGGGGCGCATTATCCAACGCGGCGAAGCGTCTAGGGGGTGTAACGGCGTATGTAAGGACTCTTCAGCCCCCCTGCCGATTATGCAGCCGACGCTCCCAGTCCAGCGCTTGTTGCAAGATGGCGCGCAGGTCGTCGTGTTCTGGCGTCCAACCAAGGGCCGAGCGGATGTGGCCGTTGGAGGCCACGATAGAGCCCACGTCGCCGGGTCGCCGCGCCGACAGTTTCACGGGGAAGTCGACGCCAGAAATTTCCTTCACGAGCTTGATCACTTCGAGCACGGAATAGCCGCGCTGATAGCCGACATTGCATGTCGTGCTTTCCCCCCCAGCGCGCAGATGACGCAACGCGTCGAGATGCGCGCGCGCAAGGTCCGTCACCTGGATGAAATCGCGGACCCCAGAGCCGTCCGGCGTCGGATAATCCGTGCCGAACACTTCCATGCCGGGCCGGAAGCCAAGGGCTGATTGCACCGCCACCTTGATGAGATGCGTCGCGTTGGGCGTCGATTGACCCACGCGCCCCTTCGGATCGGCGCCCGCCACGTTGAAATATCGCAGCACAACATGGCTCATAGGATGCGCGCGCGACACGTCTTCGAGCATCCATTCAACCATGAGCTTCGAGCGCCCGTACGGCGACATGGGATGCAGCGGCTCGCTCTCGGTCACGGGTGAGCGCGCCGGGTCGCCATAGACGGCAGCCGTTGATGAAAAGATGAAATGCTTCACGCCGTGCTCAACGGCGCATGCAATTAGCGAGCGCGCCATCGCGGTGTTATTAAGATAGTAACCAAGCGGATCAGCAACCGATTCCGGCACCACGATCTTCGCGGCGAAGTGGATGATCTCGGTGACGTCGTGTTCCCCAAGCAAAGACTTGACCACCGCCGCATCGCCAAAATCTCCGACAACGAGCGGAACGCCCTGCGGCACAGCCCAGGCGAAGCCCGTGGACAGATTGTCGAGCACGACAACCTTCTCCCCCGCATCAAGGAGTTCCAGCACCATATGGCTTCCGATATAGCCGGCGCCGCCGGTCACAAGCACGGTCATTTGTCCGCTTCCCTAATGTAAGTGTGTCACCCGATCTTAAGGAACGATCCCTACAAGGAGCTTAAGCGCGAGTGATAAAGTTTCAGGTGACCTGTTGCCAAGGGTTGGAAGCCCGGCGCATTGCTGGCGTTGACTGCTGCAAGGATCAGATTTCATGACGAAGCGTATCAGAAAAGCGGTGTTTCCGGTTGCGGGTCTTGGCACGCGCGTACTTCCAGCCACCAAGACGATTCCCAAGGAAATGCTGACCGTTGTCGACCGGCCAGTGCTGCAACATTGCGTCGATGAGGCGCGCGAGGCGGGCATTGAGCATTTCGTATTCGTCACCGGCCGCAACAAGGCCGTGATTGAAGACCATTTCGACATGTCCTACGAGCTCGAGGACACGCTGCAAAAGCGCGGCAAGTTGAAAGAATACCAGGCCCTCATGGCCGATCTGCCTGCCGCTGGCGCAACCAGCTTCACCCGTCAGCAGGCTCCTCTTGGCCTTGGCCACGCGGTGTGGTGCGCGCGCGACATCATCGGCGACGAGCCCTTCGCCGTTATGCTTCCCGACATGATTACGCTTCCCGGCGCCCGCGGCGGCCGCTGCATCGGTCAGTGCATCGAGGCCTATGAAAAGCATCAGGGCAACATCATCGCGGTCGAGGAAGTGCCGCCGCAGGACACGCATATGTATGGCGTCGTCTCGGTTGGTCAGGACTTCGGCCACACGTTTGAGATTTCCGGGATGGTCGAGAAGCCGCCACAGGGAACCTCGCCGTCGAACTTCATCATTTCCGGCCGATACATCCTTGAGCCGCAAATATTCTCGATCCTCGCCAACATCGAGAAAGGCGCTGGGGGAGAAATCCAGCTCACCGACGGCATGAAGAAATTGTCGGATACGAGCAAGTTTTACGGCGTGCGCTTTGACGGCAAGACCTACGATACCGGCTCCAAGGTCGGCTTCCTTGCAGCCAATGTCGCCTTCGCCATGTCGCGCGACGACATTCGTCCGGGATTTCTTGCCGAGCTGAAAAAGATCGTCGGCGCCTGAGGCGTCACTTCCCTTTTTTCTTCGCGGGCGACCGGGGCGCCGCTTTGCGTCCCGGCTTGGCCGGCGCCTTTTTCGGGGCGAGGCTTTCGTCCGGGGCAGCCAGATTTGGATCTGGAAAGACAACCTCCTCGCCCTGATCCGTCAGGGTGGGAAACTCGCCAAGATTCCGCACGGCCTCGATAGGCTCGATAGGTTCGCCCTGCGGCAGTCTGGCGTATTCTTCAATGGGGTTAGGCTTCAGCGTGTCCTTGTAATTGTCCTCAATGGCGACAAGTTCGCTGGCCTTGTCCCAATGGTCGTCGGCGCGGTTTTCCGGCCGCCCTTCCTGCAACCAGATTTGATAAGCGCGCTCGCGGACCCGCTCCGTGTGATCTCGCTCGGCGAGGTCTCGTTCAGCGTTCTCTGAATCGCCCAGGTTCTGACGTGCGCCTTCGAGATCCTGCTTGCTCTTCGTTGCGGCCATCTCGGTCCCCTTGTTGATAATGGACGAATGCCGAAGTCCGAGCGGCAGTTCCAGCATTACGGGGTCAGGCGAAGCCCGAGCAGTAAGATATGGGCGTTGTAGCTTGCGCCCGCCTGCGAGGAGTCCAATTTCTCGTAGGCGTAGCTGCCCCGCATCCGCAACAATCGGTTGAATGCGTACTCGCTCCGCAGCGCTCCAACCCACGTGCGCTCGGTGATGGGCGCGCCTTTATATTGCGTATCGTTGAACGAGAGACCGGCGCCCAGCGTCAGGTTGCGCAGCAGCGCGTGCGACACGTCGGCTGAGAGCGTATGACTGATAGCGCCTGATGCGCCTGCCACCGTAGTTTCATTCAGTTCTGTCGCCGCGCGCAGGGTGAGCGTTGTGAGTGGCGTCGCAGCCCACACAAGCCGTCCATCCAGCGTCGGACCTGCAAGAATGGGCAGGCGATTGTCGTTATAGACGCGCCGCGCATAGCCCGCGCTGGCTTCGCCCGTCAGCGTGCGGGTGATCTCGAAGGTCGAGCCTATTCGCGCAAGAAAACCAGACGAATCGCGATCGAATCCCGATGAATCAATGGGCTCGTCGCGTCGGCGCACGTCCGCGCCAACTTCGACGAACGGTTTCACGCCGGGCGTGAACTCGTGGCCGACGCGCCCGCGCACTCCGTAGGCGTTGTAATTGTCCTGCGACAAGCGTGAAACACCCCCGCCCGCCAACTCGGCGTCGCCATACACGCGCCGGTCGGCGAGAAACGAAACGCTCGCCTCTGTGCGCCCGAAACGCTGGGTGAGCGCGGTCGTGGCGCCAAAGCTGGCGACGGTCGGCTGATTGATCGTGGCGCCGGGCACATTGGGCGAGCCGGGACGCTGTGTCGACAACGCGCCACGCAACTCAAAATTGGCGAACGTATCGCGCAGTATATCGAGCCGCAGGTTCGCTTTGCCCGAGCCCTCGGGCCGGTCGGCGTCCGGCGTCTTCGAGAAGCGCAGATAGGAGCCTGTCGCTTCGGCGGTCAGCTCGTGGCGCGACCAGTCAGACTGGGCGGTGAAGCCAAGGCCGCCGCGAAGAACGGGCGAGCCCTCTTTCGTCGGCGACCGTCGCGGATTGGAATCATATCCCGCCTGCAAGTCGAGATAAGGTTTGACGTTGATGCTCCCCATTTGCACGCCAAGCGCCCCATAAGGGTCTGCCTCGACGCGCGGGCGGCGCTTGGGCGGCGGGGCCGGCTGGGCGGCGAACGATGGCGGCGGCGGCGCTGCGTCAGCGGCAGGGGACGGCGTGTGCGCCGCCCGCACACTGGCGGGCGCGGTGCGATAAGGCTCTGTCGGCGGAAGTTTCCTGGCGCTGATCGCCTTGCGGCCAGAATAGCGCGCTTTCTTGTCGACCTTCGGACGGGGGCGACCGTAATTGGACGCCTGCGATGCGCTGTCAAACAGCGGAGCGTCCGGCGCTTGCAGCCCCGCTGGGATCGAGCCGCCAGATGGGCGGTAAGTCCGCGAATCGTCTGGCGCCACCGAGCCGCGCAGCAGTGAACCGTCGCCGCCCGGTCTTTGCTGTGCGACAGCAGGGCCGGCAGCGACGAGCGCGGACAGAAGCAAGAAATATCCCGGCGTGCGATAATCGCCGTTTGCGAACGGAAACAAGGAATGCCTCGCCACCTGCGCGGAGCGCGCTGGTGAACGATTTATGACCAGACTTGGTTAATGACGCCTTAAGCTCGCTCGGATCAGCAGCCGGGAAATCGGGCTCGCTGACCGAAATGTCAGGCCTGCTCGACCAGAAGAAAAGTCGAGTCCTGCACGCCCGTCACGAGAACCTTCGTCCCTGCGGGAAGATCGGGTCCGCGCAGCCCCCATTGCGTGTCGTTTACAATCAGACGCCCCTCGCCCGCCTTGATGGGATGCGCCAACACATACGTGCGCCCCACCATCGCGTCAGCGCGGCGATTGAGAAACGGCTGGTCGCTCTCCCTCTCGCTCGCGCCGTAAAACTTGCGGCCAATCACGACGGCGACGATCGCCAGCAGGCCAAACCAGATCATCGACCACGCGAAGCTCAGGTTGATCGCGCTCATCAAGAGGCCGGTCGCGATGGCGGCAACGCCTAGCCACAGAAGAAACATGCCTGGCGCCAACGCCTCCGCCGCGCACAGAAGGATGCCGCCAATCAGCCAATACCAAAAGGTTTCCACGGGGCCCTCCTCAGCCTTGCCGCGGCGAGGCAGGAACGCTACCAGGCCGGCGCGGCGTCTCCACCTGCGCAAAAGCGGCGCGCGCGACTTCAGAGATGCCGGCCAATGTTCCCGCAAGGCCCGCCATTTCCATGGGCATGATAAACGTCTTCTGGTTCGGAGAAGTTGCCAGCGCCTCGATGGCCTTCACGTATTTTTCGGCGATGAAATAATTGATGGCCGCAGTATCACCGCTGGCGATGGCGTCACTCAGCATTTTCGTCGCGGTCGCCTCTGCTTCGGCCTGACGTTCACGCGCCTCCGCGTCGCGAAACGCTGCTTCCTTGCGCCCTTCAGCATCGAGCACGAGCGCCGCCTTCTTGCCCTCGGCGCGCAAAATCTCGGCGGCGCGGGCGCCTTCCGCTTCAAGGATTGAGGCCCGCTTCTCTCGCTCCGCCTTCATTTGCCGGCCCATTGAGTCAACAAGATCGCGCGGCGGAACGATGTCCTTGATCTCGACGCGATTGGTCTTGATGCCCCATGGCTGTGCGGCGCTGTCAATCACCGTCAACAGGCGTGTATTGATTTCATCGCGATGCGAGAGCAGGGCGTCGAGGTCCATCGACCCCATCACCGTGCGGATATTCGTCATCGTCAGATTGAGCAGCGCGTTCTGCAAATCCGCGACCTCGTAGGACGCCCGCGCGGCGTCCAGCACCTGAAAGAACAGCACGCCATCAACCGAGACTGTGGCGTTGTCCTTCGTGATGACCTCCTGAGTCGGCACGTCGAGCACTTGCTCCATCATGTTCAGCTTGCGGCCGATGCGGTCGATCCAGGGCATGATAATTCCCAGGCCCGGAAAAAGCGTTTTGTAATATTTGCCAAACCGTTCAACAGTGTAAGCATAGCCTTGCGGAACCTGCCGCACACCCATCGCGATGGTTGCAAGCACGAAAATGACGATAGCTAAGGCGAAAATACTGAAGCCGGTCGCGTCCATGATCGTTGCACTCCTGCGCCGCTGATGGCGATTCGGGCGGAATGGTGTCACGGCAACGCCTCCGCCGCCAGCACCCCGGCTCCGCTTGTGGTAAATGAATCCGAAACAAGTTCGCCATACTTTGCGTGCATGTTGGAGTTGGGGCCACCAGTACGGCCCCCAGTTAGCGCCGGAGTTATAGGCATGGCGGCCTTGCGTAGAAAAATGCGGGTGACGCACCCGGAACGGCCGATCGGCTGGACGCGATCAGGACTAACGGCAGGGCAAGCGTTACGCGCGCTCCTCGTGGCGGCGGGGGTGGCCTGCGTCACCGCGTTTGTCATGCACGCGAAACCTGCGGGCGCGCAGACGGCCAAACCCCAGCAGGCCGCGAGCGCGAAAAGCGACGCCGTCGCATTCCGCAATTTCGTCGAAGGTCTCTGGCCAGAGGCGCGCGCCCGCAGCGTGTCGCGCGCAACATTCGACGCAGCCTTGGGCAAGATCACCATTGACCCATCAATTGGCGCGACGTCTGCGCGGCAGGCGGAATTCGTCCGCCCGGTGTGGGATTATGTCAACGGCGCCGTGACACAGCAACGCGTTGACCGCGGCCGCGCAATGGCCCGTGAATATGCGCAGACCCTGGCTAACCTCGAACGCCAGTATGGCGTTGATCCGAGCGTCGTTCTGGCCATCTGGGGCGTCGAGACAAGCTTTGGCGGATTCACAGGCAACAAGAATGTGTTCCGTTCGCTGGCGACGCTTGTTTTCAAAGGCATCCGCCCGGAGTTCTTCCGCAATGAATTGCTGACCGCTCTTCAAATCTTGCAAGAGGGCCATGTCGCCGCCTCGCAAATGACCGGGTCGTGGGCCGGCGCCATGGGTCATACGCAGTTCATGCCGTCCAGCTTCATGAAATGGGCGGTGGACTACAACGGCGACCGGCATAAGGACATCTGGAACAACATTCCTGACGCCCTCGCCTCAACCGCCAATTATCTCGCCCAGCATGGCTGGCAGCGCGGGTTGCCCTGGGGCTATGAAGTCACATTGCCAGAGCGTTTCGATGTGTCGCCGCATGATCCGCAGGCCATGCGCCGCTTCTCCGACTGGGCGCGCATGGGCGTGCGCCGCGCGGACGGGGGCGCTTTGACGAACAATGGCGAAGCCGGACTCTGGCTGCCCGCAGGCGTGCGCGGACCGGCGTTTCTTGTGACGGCTAACTACCGCGTCATCCGCAGCTACAACATGTCCCAAGCCTACATGCTGGCGGTCGCGATGCTGAGTTCGCGCATCGCTGGCGGCGGCCCTATGGCGGGAACTTGGCCCAAGGGCGAAAAGCCGCTTTCCACCAAGCAAGTCATGGAGATGCAGCGCAATCTGCAACGCCTCGGCTTCAATGTCGGCGATATTGATGGACGCATTGGAGAACAGGTGCAAAACGCCATCCGCGCCTTCCAACGCCGGCAGGGCATAGTCGCCGACGGGTACGCCACGGCCACGCTGCTGGAACGGATGCGCAAAGCGCGCTGAGGCGCTATAATACGATCATGCGAACGACACTCTCGGATCCGCGCCGCCTGCTGTTTTTGATCGCCGCGTCCCTCGCAGCGTCCGTTCTGGTTGCCGTTCTCGGCGTCAGCGTGACGCCGACACCCGCGGTGGCGCAATGGGAGGACGAGTCGAGTCCCGCCGTCTTCTGGCGCCTCGAACGCCAGCGACAGTCCGTGCGGCGCAAGCCGCCGGTGGTCATTCAACGACCAACCAGAATGACGCGCGGAGTCGCGCCACGGCGAGGCTTCGCGAAGGAAGTGCCGGCGGACTCCGCTGCCGCAGTGGCCGCCGCCTCCGCGTCCACGCCTATGCCAGACACACCCAGCGCAACCGCAGGCGTTGCAGCACCCGTCGCAAACTCCGGCCCTGATGCAACCGTTCAACCAACAGCTCCCGCCGGACCACCCTTCGTGATCGCCATCTTCGGCGATAACGTCGCCCAGATGCTCGCGCAGGGTGTTACGGACGCGTATGCCGAACATAATGTTACGGTTTTGCGGCGGGCCCGCGAGAACACCGGCCTCGTCCGCGACGACTATTATGACTGGCCAAAAACCATTCAGGAGTTTCTGGCCTCTGACCAGAAGATCGACCTCGCCGTCATGATGCTTGGGAGCAACGACCGTCAGCCGATCCGCGAGGGCGGACAAACCGCCGATATCCTGTCCGACAAATGGAAAGACACTTACCGGGCGCGCGCAACCGCTATTGCGGAAGCGTTCCGGAACAAGGGCGTCCCGCTCATCTGGGTCGGCATGACCGTCATGAAGAACGAACGCCTGTCGGCGGACATCGCCCAGTTTAACGAAATTTATCGCGAGGCCGTGCAGAAAACGGGCGCGACGTATGTCGATGTCTGGGAGCCGTTCGTTGACGAGCGCAATCGCTTCACGCTCTCCGGCCCTGATCTCAACGGCCACGTGACGCGCATCCGAACCGGTGACGGCGTTCACTTCACCCGTGCAGGCGCCCGCAAACTCGCCTACTTCCTTGAGGCCGATGTGAAGCGGCGTCTCGATCTGCGCTCGCCCGGGGCGCTTGCGCCAGCCATCGCCGACGCCCCGGGAGCGCCGCAAAACGCCTCGTTCGATGCCCGTCCGCAGCCAGAAACGTCCAGTCCCGGCGGCATGCCCGTCCCTGTCCCCGCCCCCGAACCTGTCGCGCCAGTCCGGCCTTTAGCAGGACGTGTGGCGCCCCTGACCGCCAGCGCGCTATCGCCGGGCGGAGAACTGGCCACAGTGCCCCTGCGCGGCGACGGAAACCTGCTGGACAGCCCGCCACCTGAAAGCCGTGCAGGTCGCGCCGACGATTTCCGCTGGCCCCGCCGCTAGGCGCGGAACATTCGAGCCCGCCTCCCCGTTCACGTCCTGTCACAACTTTGCCTTTTTGTGAAAAAGGCGTTGGTCATGCAGGGGTGTTCCATGCCGACATGTCACACGCACACGGCCCGCGCAATTCTTGTATCAATTGGGATCCTGGCCGGCTCTTCGCTGAGCGCCTCTGCGCAATGGTTTCAAGCTGGCCCGCAAGCCTCACGCGACACGCGCATCACGACAGCATCGATCAATTCGCCCGATTACTTTGTTGACGAATACGCTGCGCCGCAGCGCGCCATCCGCAGATCGACGCGTGCGCTGGTCGCCGATCCAACGCGCCAGAGCGCAGGAACGATCACCATCGACACCAGAACTCGCGCCCTCTTCTATTCGCTGGGCGATGGTCGGGCGATCCGATACGGCGTCGGCGTCGGACGCGAGGGATTTTCGTGGCGCGGCCGCGCGCAGGTTGGACGCAAGGCGGCCTGGCCCAGTTGGAGGCCACCCGCCGCAATGCTGAAGCGCCGGCCGGATCTTCCCCGCTTCATGGACGGCGGCATCGACAATCCGCTCGGCGCCCGCGCGCTCTATCTCTATCAGGGCAAGAACGACACGTTGTTCCGCATACACGGGACAAATGAGCCCTGGACGATCGGTCAGGCTGTGTCATCGGGCTGCATCCGCATGCTCAACGACGATGTTGCCGATCTTTACAATCGCGTGCGCGTCGGCGCACGTGTGGTTGTGTTGTAGGGCTTATCGCGTCACGTCTGCGATCCATGCAAGATAACGCGCGTCGCCCGCATCTATGGCGACGCAAACAATCTCGGGCGTATCATAGGGATGAACGTCGCTGATCGTAGCGCACAACGCGTCCCAATCGGATGTCTTGATCTTCATCTGTAAAAGAATTTCAGCATCGCGCTGCCGCTCGCCCTGCCAGACATAATGGCTTGTCACTGGCGACTCCTGCACGCACGCAGCGAGCTTTTCATCCAGCACGCGCGCGATGACGGCGTCCGCCGCCTCCTGCGAATCGACCGTTGTCATGACGATAGAATAGGCGCCCATGGCGTTAGCTCCCTGAACGAATGCGCCGTCAGATCCAGCCCTTCAATTCATTTGCAACGACAGCTTCGATCACCGCCATTCCTTCCTCGCTGTCATTGAGACAATCGAGCCGCGCGAATTTCTCGCCGCCGTGCTCGATGAAAATGTCGCGATTTTCGATGCCGATTTCCTCGATCGTTTCAAGACAATCGGCGACGAAACCCGGCATGGTCACGGCTATCCGCTTCACGCCCTTTTCCGCCAGCATCTTTATCGTTGCATCAGTGTACGGCTTGATCCATTCGGCCGGCCCGAACCGCGACTGAAACGTGGTGATCAGCCGATCAGCGCTCCATCCCAGCGCCTCGCGCAACAGCCGCGTCGTCTTCATGCAATGGCAATGGTACGGATCGCCCTTGTCGAAATAATCCTGCGGAATGCCGTGGAAAGACGCGACGATGACCTCCGGCTCAAAATCAAGCGCGGCAAGTTGGCGGCGCGTGGAGCGCGCCAGCGCGTCCATGTAGGCGGGGTCGTCATGCCATGGCGGCGCGATGCGCGCGGCTGGCTGCCAGCGCATGGCCTTCAACGCATCGAACGCTTTGTCCGCGACGGTCGCCGTCGTTGCGGCGGCGTATTGCGGATAGAGCGGCACGACCAGAATACGCTCGCAGCCCTGCTGCTGGAGAAACGTCAGCCGCGATGCAATCGACGGATTGCCGTATCGCATCGCCCAGTCCGCCACCACGGTACGCTTGGCGCCGCCAAGCCCACCGCCTGCGATCCATTCCGCAAGCTTCTCGGCCTGCGAGCGCGTGATCGTGCGCAGCGGACCTTCGTCACGTTCCTTGTTCCAGATGGTCTCGTAATCGCGGCCCTTTCGGCTGGGACGCGTGCTGAGGATGACGAAGTTGAGCAGCGGCCACCAGATCAGACGCGACGTCTCGATCACGCGCCTGTCGGACAGAAACTCCTTGAGATAGCGCCGCATCGACCAGTAATCGGTGCCGTCCGGCGTGCCCAGATTGACAATGAGAACGCCAACCTTTCCGAAAGCGACGGGCGGGTGGTCTGCCGGAAGGGCCCCGCCTGCCGGTTTGTCAAAGTTTGCGTGTTCATTCATCCGCCAGTCCCCTGTTACCTGCTTTTTAGTGTGAACCGGGGCCACTGCAAACCATCAACTCCGCGCTATCTGCGCTAACAGCACTTGCCGCGCTCCGCGTTTCGGAAAGAATGCTGACGGGGTCGAGGGGGAAAAAGCGTGACAGCAATTGTGCAACGGGCCGTCGGCAGGCTGGTGGAAGCCAAGCCGGAAGAAGTCAAAGCGCTCCTGTGGTCTTTCGCCTACTTCTTCTTTCTTCTCGCCTCCTACTTCATCCTCCGCCCTTTGCGCGACGAGATGGGCGCCGCGGCGGGCCGCGATTTCCTGCAATGGCTCTTCACGGCCACGTTCTTCGTCATGTTGATCGTCTCGCCAATCTATGCTGCGGCCGTCGCGCGCCTGCCGCGCAAGCGCTTTATCCCGCTGGTCTATCACTTCTTCATTCTCAATCTGGCGGTCTTCTGGGTTCTGCTTCAGGCGGACGCCTGGCGCGTTGAAACCGCGCGCGTCTTCTTCGTCTGGGTCAGCGTGTTCAACCTGTTCGCCGTGTCGGTGTTCTGGTCGTTCATGGCCGACCTTTACCGCACGGAGCAAAGCAAGCGACTGTTCGGTTTCATTGCGGCTGGAGGTTCGGCTGGCACGCTGCTGGGCTCCACTGTCACCGTGACGCTCGCGGGCGCGCTTGGGCCCGTCAATCTTCTGATCGTCGCTGCAATTCTCCTTGAACTAGCGGTCTTTTGCGCCATCCGACTGGAGCGCGCAGCGCCGCAACGCACCGATTTGCAGCAGTCCGAGAAGCCCACCGAACAGGCGCCAATGGGCGGCGGCATGTTTGATGGCTTCAAGCTCATCCTGCGCTCGCCCTATCTTGCCGGCATTGCGGCGTGGGTCGCCCTGCTCTCGCTCGCAGGCACGTTTCTTTACTTCATCCAGATCGACGTCGTGCGCGCCGCCTCCACTGACCCAGCGACCCGCACGCGCATTTTTGCGGGCATGGATCTGGCGGCGAGTCTGCTCACGCTTGGATTTCAGTTTTTCGCGACAGGGCGGATTGTAAAACGCGTTGGCGCCGGGCCGTCAGCCGCGGTTCTGCCACTTGTGTTCGCTATCGGTTTCGCAGCCCTCGCCGTCGCGCCCGCGCTGGCGGTCATCGTTGTCTTCCAGGTTTTGCAGCGCGTCGGCAATTTCGCTTTCTCGAACCCGGCGCGCGAGATTTTCTTCACGTCGGTTCCCGTCGAAGAAAAGTACAAGGCGAAGAATTTGATCGATACGGCAGTGTTTCGCGGCGGCGATTTGGCCTTCAGTTGGCTCTTTACCGGGCTCCGCAGCCTCGGCCTCGGCCTGACAGGCGTCGCCGCGGTCGCCATTCCCATCATGATCGGGTGGGCGGCTATCGCGATTGCGCTTGGAAGGGCGCAAGAGAAACGGCAAAAATGAACTTAGACTGCAACCATCGCAACGGAGCACACGACATGACGAATGAGTTTTTGAGCCTCAGCCGCCGTCAGGCCATCGCGCTCGCAGGCGCAGCTGGCGCGACGGTGCTGTCGCCATCCTTCCCAGCCTTCGCGCAGGCCGCGCTATTATCGCGTAAAATTCCCTCGACCGGCGAAATGCTGCCGTCGGTGGGCATTGGCACGGCGATCATCTTCGATTTTCAGGATGACAAAGAAAAATTCGACATGCGCGCGAACGTCCTCAAGACGCTCGTTGCTGGCGGCGGCAAACTCGTCGACACAGCGCCCTCCTACGGGCAGGCCGAAGCGCGCCTTGGTGATCTTTTTGCAGCGACAGGGCTGCGCGACAAGATTTTCCTTGCGACCAAAGTCCGCGTGAACAACGCGGAGGCGACCACCGCAGAAATGAAAAGCTCCTTTGCGCGGCTGAAGGTCGACAAGGTCGACTTGATGCAGCTTCACAACCCTGGAAAGCCGGATCAGGATTTGGCGCTGCTGCGCGAATGGAAGAAGCAGGGCCTATGCCGATACATCGGCATCTCCTCGTCATTCGAGCGCGATTATGCGGCAGTTGAAACAATCGTAAAGCGCGAGAAGCCGGACTTTTTCCAGATCGACTACTCAATGGTTAATCGAAACGCCGACGAGCGCCTCATCCCCGCCGCGCAGGACGCAGGTTGCGCCGTGCTCACGAATCTACCCTTCGGCCGCGGGCGTTTCTTCAAGGCGACCGCCGGCAAGCCTCTGCCCGATATCGCCAAAGAAATCGACGCCACGAGCTGGGCGCAGTTCGGGCTCAAGTGGCTGCTCGGCAATCCTGCGGTCACGGCCGTCATTCCGGGCACGGACCGGCCTGAATACATGACCGACAATCTCAAGGCCGGCATGGGCCGCCTGCCCGATCAGGCCATGCGCAAACGCATGGTCGAGATTTTCGAAAAGCTTTGATTGCAGAAATGATCACGCTTTCGCGCCGCCACTTTCTTGTCAGCGCTTGCGCGTTGGCCAGCGGCGGCGCGCAAGCGCAGGCTGAGACGTTCACGCAGCGCTGCGCCCTGCTCGAAGGTCGGCACGGCGGCAGGCTCGGCGTGACGATCATCGACACGGCGACAAATCAGGAGCATGCGCATCGCGGCGACGATCGTTTCGCGATGTGCAGCACTCACAAATTGCTCTCCGCGAGTTTTGCGCTTTGGCGCGCAGAGCGCGGCGAAGAAAACATGTCGCGTCGTGTCGCTTATTCGAAAAGCGATCTGGTGACATGGTCGCCGGTGACGGAAAAATTCACCGACGCAGGGATGAGTGTGAGCCAGCTTTGCGCGGCCGCCATGACGCTCAGCGACAACACGGCGGCGAACCTGTTGTTCGCAAGCTTTGGCGGCCCTGCTGGTCTGACAAAATTTGTCCGCGCGCTCGGCGACTATGTGACTCGGTCCGATCGTATCGAGCCCGAACTGAACGAGGCGACCCCGGGCGATCTGCGTGACACGTCGACGCCGCGCGCCTTCGCGCGAACGATGCGCAAGCTCCTCGTTGAGGATGGGCTTTCAGCCTCTTCGCGCGCGCAGCTTACGCAATGGTTGCTGGACAACAAGACCGGCGACGACCGCCTGCGCGCTGGCCTGCCGACGGATTGGCGGGTCGGAGACAAGACGGGGACAGGCGAGCACAACACGACAAATGACGTCGCGATTTTATGGCCTCCAGACCGCGCGCCGTTGATCGCTGTCGTGTTTTACGCGGAAGCCGATGCAACGCTGGCGCAGCGCAACGCCATCCTTGCGAACGTCGCCCGCATCATTCCGGCCATCCCCTGATCACGGCCACAGATTGTGGAAATGATGCACGGGCCCATGACCGGACCCGGAGCCCACTGACAGTTCATCGCTCGCGGCAAGCGAATCCGTAAGATAGTCCTTCGCGACAGCAATTGCGGTTGCAAGCGAGAAGCCGCGCGCCAGATGCGCAGCGATGGCCGATGACAATGTGCACCCTGTGCCATGGGTGTTGCGCGTATTTATGCGCGGCGCGTTGAACGTCTCCAGCTTGGTCCCGTCGAAGAGCACGTCAGGCGCGTCATGCCCTGTCAGATGGCCACCCTTCACGAGCACAGCGCGGGCGCCGAGCCCATGCAGCGCGCGCGCCAACGTCCCAAGATCCGCAGCGTTTTGAGGCTCGCTGGAAACGTCGGCAAGCCGCATCGCCTCAGATGTGTTCGGCGTGATGACCGTTGCGAGCGCAAGAAGGTGAAGCTTCATCGCCTCCACGACATCGGGAGCGCCAAGCGAATCGCCGCTGGTGGCCACGAGCACCGGATCGAGCACGATGTTGCGCGCATTGTGGGCGCGCAGCCGATCCGCCACCGCCTCAACAATGTCAGCTGACGCGAGCATGCCGATCTTCACCGCGTCGACACGCACATCGGCGAAAATCGCGTCAATCTGCGCGGCGACAAACGAGGCTGGCGGCACATGCACGCCGCTGACGCCGCGCGTGTTCTGCGCGGTAAGCGCAGTCAGCGCCGCCATGCCGTAACAGCGCAACGCCGAAAACGTCTTCAGATCCGCCTGAATTCCCGCGCCGCCAGATGGGTCGGAGCCGGCAATCGAAAGCACATTGGGAATCATCGCCGCACACCTGCCAGCTGCGACCGGCGGCGCCTGCCGACGGGCCACAAAATAAAGCGCAGGGCCCCGTAGCCGGCGAGGAAGCCCATGCCCCCGAGCGCAGCGCCCTCGATCGTCATGGGCACGCCAGGCTCAAAGTTCGCCCACGCGCGCTGCGCCGTCGCCTGATCGATATCACTCGCCATCACGGCGATGCGACGGAACGGGCCTGAGGTTTGAAAGACTTCGAGTTGTCGTTGCAGCCGCGCAAGTCGCGCACTGTCCTCGCGCAGCCGGGCGCCGCGTTCGGTGACGAATGCGTCACCATTCCCCGACAATCGGCCGATGCCCTGTTCGCGGGTCATGCCATGGCGCGACGCGTCCGCGTCGAACTCCGACATGATGCGCGCGAGTTCGTCGATGGCGCCGCCCAGCCTCTGGCGATATTGCTGCGAATACTCGGGTAATTGCGAAGTGGCGACACCGCCCGCAAGTCCCGCCACAACCGCCAATGCGCGCACAATCATGATTTGCCTGCCATTGCGTGAAGGATGATCAAGATCATCTCGCTACGCAAAACGCCTGAACCAGCGGCCGGGTTACGGCCTCGGACGTAATTCGCTGACGACAAGGTTGCCCTGCGGCGCGCCAAACATCAGATCACGCGCTTCCCGGCGCGCGGCAGGACGCAGCGGCGCGAGCGAAGAGCCAAGCGTGCTGCCCGACGTCGCGCTTTCCATGCTGATTGGCGCCGTCATGGCGATAAAATTGGAGCGGTCGAGACGCGCCGGAGTCAAAGCGGCGGGGACACGATTACGCGCGGCGCGCAATCCCACCGGCTGCGCGGCGACCGGCGCGGTGCGCGCCTGCCGGATCATGCGCACAGGGGCTTGCTGCGGGGCGTAGGCGAGAACGGCGGCTGCCATTGGCTCGGCGCCCTCGGTGATGACCGGCGGGAGACCTGGCGTCGCGGCGATCCTGCCTGATGCGCTCCCGAAAAGACTTGCGACGTCCGTGTTGATGCCGGCGCGAACCGCGCGGGCGGGCGGCAGTGGCGCGCTCAAGGGCGCTATCGAAGCGACACTGAAGTCGGAGGGACGGACGGGCGGCAACGGGCCCAGGAGAGGCGCAGCAGGCGTTATCGACGCTACAACAGTTTCGACGGGGCGGCGCGGCGGCATCGGCACGCTCGCTATCACGGCGGCGCGGGCGGCCTCCTGCGGCGTTGCGGCAACACTCGCGGGGCCTGCGAACGTCTCGCCGCGTGGACGGTTTGCCTCGGCGCGGGCCAGCGCGGGCGAGCGCGGTTGCTCTGGAGCGTACGCCGCGACCTGCGTCGGGGCAGGCGCCCGGCGCCCGCGAGACGGCGTCGCAGCGGGAGCCGGCGTATCGTCGGGGTCTTCCCAGCCAAAGAGCGTTGCGAAGAAGCCCTTCGATTTCACCTGCGCCAGCGACGGCGCATAGCTGCCGTTGCGCGCCGCGAGCGTGAGGCGGGCCTCTTCATAACCGGGCAAGGTGCGTCCGTCGGCGGCGATATGAATCGACTTGCCGTCCGGGAAAATGCGCGCGAGCTGATCATACCGCATGCGCGGCCAGGCGCGGACGTTGCCGACGTCCAGATGCACAAAGCCCGATGAGGGATAGAAGCCGACGCCGCCGCGCTGCATGCGAATGGCGGTGTGGCGCAAGCTGTCCGTGGTGACGTCCGGGACATGGATGTCCATGGCCATGCCGCGGGTGTGGAGCGAAAATTCGGCGACCCCGCGCGAGCGGCGGCGCAGCATCGAGTTCGTCTCCGGCGAGCGGTAAGCGGAATTGATGCGGATGGGAGACGTGGACCCTGCACCCCGATGGGTTTCCCAGACGACATCGAACAGACGCGGGTCCATCTTGATAACGGCGTCGTTGCGCCAGTCTCGCAGGAAATAATTGAGCTTCTCAAGAACCGCTGGATCAAAAGACCCGTTCACCCGGTAAGTCGCGGTGATCGTTTCACCAGTGTGCGCATGCGTGAGATAAAGCGTACGGGTGTCGCCATTGGCGACAGCGGTTTGGGTCGACGTGGGGGCCATGGCGCCCAGAACGGCTGCGACGGAAAGTGACGCGGCGGCGACGCGGCGCAGGGCCACAGGCAAGGACATCGGAAGGCGCGACTTTCGCAACTCTACTCACCTTTCCAAAGACGCGCAGCGCGCGCCTTGTTAGGGTTTCGGCGGTGATACAAACCAGCCGTTAACCTGAGCGAACTGTTGCCGAGAAGCGTTAAGAGGCCGTAACCATGACCAAATTTCGCTTCACGTCCCACCCAAAAACAAACACGACCCAACACCAATACGGCAATCGTGGCGGCTTTGTGTCAAAAGCGCTGCGTTAATGCGCGAGCTTGACCTTTGACAAAGCGGGACCTCTACAACCCCAGCGCGGCCTGAAGCTTGCGCGACAGGCCATAGAGGTCATCCCGAAGCTGAAGCTTGCCTTCGTCGTCCACAAACGCCGTGAAATACATCATGTGCACCGGCACGCCCGCGTTGAAGTTGATTGTGCGCTCGCCCCGGCCAAGGACGGACCGCAGCCGCTTCTCGCTCCAGCCGGTCTCCTCCATCAGCGCCTCGGCGAACCGGAAGGGCTGGTCCACGCGCACGCAGCCGTGGCTGAAGGCCCGGCGAGATGCGTTGAAAAGGCCCCGGCTGGGCGTATCGTGCATGTAAACAGCGTGGTCGTTCGGGAACATAAACTTGACATTGCCCAGCGCGTTCCGCTCGCCCGGAGGTTGGCGAACGAACACGTTCGCGCCCTTGCGGACCACCTCATAACCGTTTCGCGCGTAATAGTTCGGGTCCTGCGCAAGCTGCTTGCGGATGATCGACTGCGGCACATGCCAGGACGGGTTGACCACCATGAAGCGCATAACATCCGAGAATACGGGCGTCGGAGTCTCCGGCTTGCCCACGATAACCCGCATCGAATGGACGACCTTGCCGTCGCGGATCAGGCGCGCCGTATAATTGGGGATATTCACCTCGATCCGCGTCTCGCCCATGTCGCGCGGCGCCCAGCGCCACGTCTCCATGCTCGCGAGGATTTCGCGCTCCAGCCGCGCCGGGTCCCCGCCCGACAGCAGCGCGATGGTGCGCGCGGTGAGCGCCCCATTGCCCGGCAGCCCGTTGGCCCTCTGAAAATCGGCGACGGCGCTGGCGACGCGCGTGTCATAGACAAGTTCGCTGTTCGCGCCATCGGCTGCGGCGTCGATTCCGAACCGCGCCCGCACCAGCGGCACGCGCGGGTCCTTCATGCCAACTTTCAACACCCGGCCCGGCGCAATGCGCGGACTGGCGAGCGCGGGCCGCTCGCGGCGCAACTCCGCAAGCTTTTCGCGCAAATTGCGATACCCTTGGTGGGGCGGATTATAGGCAGCGAGCGCCTCTCCGGCGTCGCGAGCCGCAGAAGCCGTCATTAGGACGTCACGGGGCGACGCAACCTCCGCTTTCGAGCTGATGAGGCCAATGACGCGCGGCGCCACGCGCACGCCGCTGGCCTGCCGGGCAAAGCCCACAGCCGCTTGCGAGAGCGCGAGTTCGGCGCGGGCCATCGCATCAGGAGAGGCGGCGTCAAGGGTCGGCGGAAGATACTGGGTGAGGTCCAGCCCGTCCTCGCGTGCACGGTTGATTTGCACAACGGCGGCGCGGGCGGCTGTTGTGAAAGTTTTCCCCTCAATCCACAAAGGCGCGAAGTCCCGCTCCTGGTAAACTGCGGCGATCTCGTCCCGCTCCTGCCGCAAGGCGGCGGCCGGTGTCTGACCGGGCGCCGCGCGGGCAATAGGCGAGTCTTTCATCCGCTCCACAGCATCCCGCAGCGCCAGCTGAATGGGATTGGGCCCAGCTGCCGAAGCGGCTTCCACCGCCGGCTGAGGCGGCTCGGGAGCCGTCGTCGCGGCCTCCTGGGGAGCAATTTCGGCTTGAATGGGGGGCGAAGAAACGGCGGTCTGGTCGGGCGCCGGGGTCTCCGTCGGCATTGGCGCAGCTGGGGCGGCAGCCTCGGCAACAGGCTGGGCCTCGACAGCCGCCGGGCGGGCTTGCTCGGGCGCCTGAGCCACAGGTTCCGCCTCTGGCGCGGCTTCGCGCTCTACCGCGACCTGAGCGGGGGTCTCCATCGTGATGTCTGGCGCGAGCGCGTTTGCGGCCTGTTCGTCGCGCGATTCGGCGACGGGCTCGGAAGCCATCTGCGGCGCGCTCGACATCGGAGCGGAAGGCTCGTTAATCGAGTGCGCGGTGACCGCCTCAGCGCGATCCGCTGAATCCTGCGAAAAAGCGGGCGCGGAAGCGAGCGCAAGAAGCGCGGCAAGCGAGAGAGGGCCGAGCGAGAGGGGGAAAAATCTGAAATCGAATCTCATGGCCCTGCGAGCTTCCCGTATTCCCGTTTGAGCGCACGTGCGCTGGCGCACAATGCCGTTCCGCATCGCGCCTGCGCGCCACAGAACATTCAATTGCGCGAGCACTTAAAAGCGAACGCGCAACACTGATCAGGCGACAGCATCGCGGGCGTCGCTCTCTTCGCTCAAACCATAATCCTTCATCTTGCGATAAAGAGTTGAGCGGCCGATGCCAAGACGTCGCGCAGCTTCAGACATCTGTCCGCGATAATGGGCGAGCGTGAACCGGATCGTCTCGCACTCAAGGCTTTCGAGTCGGCGCACGTTGCCGTTCTCGTCGAGTAGTTTGAGCACGTTGGGGTCGCGCATTTCCACGCGCACAATCTCGCGCGGCGGATGGGCCATCGTCAGACCCATTTGCGCGGGCGCACTGGGCACGCGCACGTCAAAACCGGCGGTCTGCGCAGCAATCTGCGGAAATTCGGCGACTGTCAGTTCATCGCCCTCGGCAAGAACCACGGCGCGAAACGCTGCATTTTCGAGCTGGCGGACGTTGCCCGGCCAGTCGTAGGCGCACAAAAGCGCGAGCGCTTCCGCGCTGAGGCCCCGCACGCGGCGGCCCTCTTCGGCAGCAAAACGCGCAACAAACCGACGCGCAAGTTCTGGGATGTCCTCGCGCCGCACCCGAAGGGACGGCACGCTCACGGGGAACACGTTGAGCCGATAATAAAGGTCTTCGCGAAACTCGCCGCGCTTCACCTTTTCAATCAGATTCTGGTTTGTCGCGGAAATGATTCGGATGTCGACCTTCACCGGCCGGCGCGAGCCAACGGGATCAATCTCGCCTTCCTGAATGGCGCGCAGCAGTTTCACCTGCGTCTCGAGCGGCAATTCGCCGACCTCGTCGAGAAATAGCGTGCCGCCGTGCGCTTCAACGAATTTACCGACGTGCTTGTCCACTGCGCCCGTGAACGCGCCCTTCTCGTGGCCAAACAGGATCGATTCAACGAGATTTTGCGGCAGCGCCCCGCAATTCACTGTCACGAAGGGGCGTCCGCGCCGATCCGACGCGGCCTGAATACCGCGCGCGATCAGCTCCTTGCCGACGCCTGATTCGCCTTCGATCAGGACCGGAATCTGCGACTTCGCGGCCCGCTCGCCCAGCCGCACCGCGCGTTCCATTTCCGGCGATCCGGTCGCCAGATCCTGCAGCGTCAAGGCGCCCGACGCGCGACGCGTGGCCCGGCGCAATTCTTCTTCCAGAGCGCCCGATTTCAGGGCGTTCTTGATCGACACCATCAGGCGCTCGGCGCCAACAGGCTTCACAACAAAATCGCTGGCCCCAGCGCGCATGGCGGACACAACCACCTCGATCGAGCCATGGGCCGTCTGCACGATCACAGGCAAATTCATGCCGCGCTTGCGCAACCTCGCCAGCACGCCCATGCCGTCAAGATCGGGCATAACGAGATCGAGAATGAGTAGGGACACAGCAGGCTTTGCACAATCGTCCAAACGGGCGAGCGCAGCCTGGCCACCGTCCGCGGTCTCGGCGTCATAGCCGAAGCGGCGAACCATGGCTTCAAGAAGCCGCCGTTGAACTGGGTCGTCGTCTGCGATCAGAACGGTGAGATTCATTGTGGTCCCATGCCGCCACATGGCCGGCGCGCTTGGGACAATGTGGCGAGACTAGGTAAATGAGCCGTTAAGCCTTGCGCTTCCTAAGTTTTCTTCTGGGTGCGCAGGCCTCAGGTTCAATCATAGACTCAAGCAATTTGACGAGGGACGCGCGGTCGTTCGCAGACAGCCCCGCCAGCGTCGCTTCCTCGGACAACCGCGCCCGTTCCGGCAGGACGGCCGCCAGCGACGCGCCCTCGAGCGTCAGGCTCAGCAATTTGCGGCGCGGATCGACGCAATCGGTCTGCCGGGAGACAGCGCCGCGCTTGAGGAGTCGCGTGACGAGTCCGTGGACATTGGGCGCGTCCATGCCAATGGCCTCACCCAGTTCACGCTGCGATAACGAACCCCGAACGTGAATCTCCCAGACCGCCGCCGCCTGACGGGGCGTCAGATCAAGATCGGCGAATCCCCGGGCCGAGTTCTCAAGCGCCAGTTGATAGGCCCGCCGGAGCAGATGCCCCACTCGGGCGGTGGGTCCGCGCATCTCGGGCGCCAGCGGCGCGCTGTTCGCCACACTCTTGACCGCAGGGTCACGCGCCGGCCGGGCGGACGTCGGCATCTCTTTGCTCATGGGTCATTTGAACAGCAAGGGCGCACCAGATCAAACGGCGCGCCCGGCAAAATCACAAAGCGTGATTCGTGATTCGTTATTCGGCGGCGAAGGCGACGGCCTGTTCATAGTCGGTCGGCGCCACCTTCTCTGCCGGGAAGATATCGCGCTCCTCAACCCATTCCTTCGTGGCCTCGTACATCTCGCGCGTATAGGGCTCAAAAACGATGCGCTCACCGGGCCCGAACCGGCGCACGTCCACCAGCTTTGCGTGCCGTTCGGGAAGCTCGTTGAGATAGTAATGCGTGAAAGACTGATGCATGCGGTCGATGTCCGCCTGCGCCTTGCGCAGCGCGTTGAAGTATTTGCGGACGTCGCCCAGATCAACGTCCGGCGGCACCATGGCCGCGATCATGAAAGTGCAATCAAGGATCTTTCGGAAACCCAGTTGCTCCATGATGTAATATTGCATGCCGAACACGGTGGCCGCAGGGGCGATCCCGTTGAGCAATTGGTCGACGCGATCCGACGGCCCGCCGCCGAACTTCAGCTTGACGCTGTCGGCAGGCATGAATTGTTCAAGCGCCTGAATCGTCGTGTAATGGCTGCCCGACTGGTAGCCGACATGAACATCGACGCCCGCAAGGTCTTCGGGCTTCTGGATGGTCGATGATTCGGGAACGAAAATGCCGCAGGGCGACACCGTGTAGGCTTCACCCCAGAGGCGGCCATGGCTGGCGGAGGCCGCCATGTTCACTGTCCAATGGCAGGCGCAGGAGATTGAGGCCTCGCGGCCCTGTTCGTAGGTCTGGTAAGCGCCCGTCAGATTATCGGAAACGATGTTTGCGCCCGGCTTGAATGTTTCCGGCGCGGCCTTCGTCAGCAACCCGTGCTGGGTCAGTTCGTAGTCGAGGCCTTCCTCGACGAAATAGCCCTTTTCGTGGGCGATCCATTCCTGCAGGCGCCCATGCGTGTTCACAATGAATTTCGCCATTCGAACCTCCCCTTTCGCCGTGTAGCTCTGGCTATCTTCGGCCTTCAACGGGTTATTCTTATCACGATAACTATAATTCGCCTAGCGCTCCTGCGACCCTCGCGCGCCTTGCCAAATCGGCGCCCCTCGCGTTATCCGCATAGACACATTCCTCCGGCCAGACGACGGTTCACTCATGACCCTCAAGGCGTTTTCGACTCATTCGGCCTTCGCTCCGGCAGAGGCGGCGGCGCGGGCTTCGGCTGATCTGGGCCAATTGCCGGAATGGAACCTCGCAGACCTATACCCGGCGATGGATTCGCCCGCCTATGCGAGCGATCTCGCGCGGGGAGAAACCGAGTGCCGCGCCTTTGCGGAAAAATGGCGGGGCAAGCTGGCCGACATCACGACCGGCCCGAACGCGAGCGAAAAGCTTACTGAGGCGGTGAAGGATTATGAAGCGCTGGAGGATCTCCTTGGCCGCATCATGTCCTACGCCGGCCTGATCTATTCGGGCGATACGACCGATCCCCATCGCGCCAAATTCTATGGCGACGCACAGGAGCGCGTGACGAACGCCTCCTCTGACCTCCTGTTCTTCACGCTGGAGCTCAATCGCATCGACGACGCAGCGCTCGACAAGGCGATGAGCGCGGGCCCGCTCGCGCGCTACCGTCCCTGGATCGAAGATGTGCGCCGCGAGAAACCCTACCAGCTCGATGACAAGCTGGAGCAATTGTTCCACGAAAAATCAGTAACCGGACGCAGCGCATGGAATCGTCTGTTCGACGAAACCATCTCCGCCATGCGCTTTGATGTGAGCGGCCGCGAGCTGACGCTAGAGCCGACCCTCAACCTCATGCAGGACCCGACTGAGGACGTGCGCAAGGCTGCGGCCGAAGCGCTTGGCGCCACGTTGTCAAAGAACCTGCGCACGTTCGCGCTCATCACAAACACGCTCGCCAAGGACAAGGAAATCTCAGACCGCTGGCGCGGCTTCGATGACGTCGCAGATTCACGCCATCTGTCGAACCGCGTCGAGCGTGAAGTCGTCGATGCGCTGGTTGACGCTGTGCGCGACGCCTATCCGCGCCTGTCGCATCGCTATTATAAACTCAAAGCAAAATGGTTTGATCGCGATGTTCTGGATTACTGGAACCGCAACGCGCCGCTGCCGAACGCGCCAACGCGCGTTTACCAATGGAACGAAGCGCGCGATCTTGTCCTGACAGCGTATGGTCAATTCTCGCCTCGGCTTGCAGACATCGCCAAGCGTTTCTTTGACGACAGCTGGATCGACGCGCCTGTGCGTCCCGGCAAGGCGCCCGGCGCCTTTGCGCATCCAACGGTTCCGTCCGCGCATCCGTATGTGCTGGTGAATTATCAAGGCAAAACGCGCGATGTGATGACGCTGGCCCACGAGTTGGGTCACGGCGTGCATCAGGTGCTTGCAGCGCCAAACGGCGCGCTGATGGCGCCCACGCCCCTGACGCTTGCCGAAACCGCGTCCGTGTTCGGCGAGATGCTGACCTTCCGCTCCCTGCTCGCCAACACAAGCAACGCCTCGCAGCGCCGCACGATGCTCGCGGCGAAAGTGGAGGACATGCTGAACACCGTGGTGCGGCAGATCGCGTTCTACTCCTTCGAACGCAAGCTGCACACGAGCCGCCGCGAGGGCGAGCTCACGTCAGAACAGATTTCGGAATTGTGGATGAGCGTGCAGGCTGAAAGCCTCGGACCCGCCATTCGCTTCGGGCCCGGCTATGAATCCTACTGGGCCTACATTCCGCACTTCGTTCATTCGCCTTTCTACGTTTACGCCTACGCATTCGGCGATTGCCTGGTGAACTCCCTTTATGGCGTCTATCAGAACGCTGCGGGCGGCTTCCAGGACAAGTACTTCGCGCTGCTCTCTGCGGGCGGCTCGCAGCACTACACCGAACTGCTGAAGCCCTTCGGTCTCGACGCGCGCGATCCGGGCTTCTGGCAGATCGGGCTTGGCATGATCGAGGGCATGATCGCCGAGTTGGAAACGATGGACGCGTAGCGTTTAACGGCCCCATTCCACCACCGCAGCCGCAAGTGTCTTGAACGTGTCACATATATCCGTTAGTTTGGATATATGGATACGACAGACGCCATCACTGCCCTGACCGCCCTCGCCCAGACGACGCGGATGGAGACCTTTCGCGCGCTCGTGCAGCATGAGCCCGACGGCGTCCCGGCCGGCGAATTGGCGCGCCTTATCGCCATTCCGCAAAACACCATGTCGGCGCATCTCGCCGTTCTCGCGAGGGCCGGCCTCGTGCGCGGCGAGCGGCGCAGCCGCTCTATCATTTACCGCGCGGACCTCGCGCGTCTGCGCGAAGTCGTCACCTTCCTCCTAAAGGATTGCTGTGGCGGCAGATCGGAAATCTGCGCGCCGCTCATCGCCGATCTCACATCCTGCTGTCCCCCCGGAGCTTCCCCATGAGCGAGTCGATCTACAATGTCCTGTTCCTGTGCACGGGCAACACCGCCCGCTCAATCATGGCCGAAGGCATTTTGCGCAAGGATGGCGCGGGAAAATTTCGGGCGTTTTCCGCCGGTAGCCAGCCTAAGGGGACGGTCAACCCATTTTCGCTCAGCACGCTTGAAGCGTTTGGCTACCCGGCGAGCGATATGCGCTCCAAAAGCTGGGAAGAATTCGCCACGCCTGACGCGCCCGTGATGGATTTTGTCTTCACTGTTTGCGACAGCGCCGCTGGCGAAGCCTGTCCCTTTTGGCCCGGCCAGCCGATGACGGCGCATTGGGGCATCCCGGACCCGGCGGCGGAGCAAGGAACCGACATCGAAAAGCAGGCGGCGTTCAATAACGCTTTCCGCTACCTCCGCAATCGCATCGGCGCCTTTGTGAACCTGCCAATCCGAAGCGTCGACAAACTATCGCTGGGCGCAAAGCTGCGCGACATCGGACGCATGGACGGCGCGACAGACAAGGCGGGAAACCAGTAAAATGTCGACGTTTGAACGATATCTCACCGTCTGGGTCTTTCTCTGCATCATCGTGGGCATTGCGCTCGGTCATTTAATGCCTGGCTTTTTCCAGCTGGTCAGCGCCGCAGAAATTGCCAAGGTCAATCTGCCAGTCGCCGTGCTGATCTGGCTCATGATCATTCCCATGCTGATGAAGATCGACTTTGCCGCCATGCTCAGGGTGGGCGAACACTGGCGCGGCATCAGCATCACGCTTTTCGCCAATTGGGCCGTGAAGCCGTTCTCAATGGCGGTGCTGGGCTGGTTCTTCATCGGCTGGCTGTTTCGTCCGCTGCTGCCGGAAGACCAGATCAACAGCTACATCGCAGGCCTTATCCTGCTCGGCGCAGCGCCTTGCACGGCGATGGTGTTCGTTTGGTCGAACCTGTCACGCGGCGATCCGCCGTTTACACTTAGTCAGGTCGCGCTGAATGACGCCGTCATGGTGTTCGCCTTCGCGCCCATCGTAGCGCTCTTGCTTGGCGTGTCGGCGATCATCGTGCCGTGGGAGACGCTGCTGATCTCCGTTGCGCTGTTCATCGTCGCGCCGGTCTTCGTGGCGCAGGCGTTGCGCGCATGGCTTGGCGGCGGAGCCAGGCTTGCGGCATTCAGCAACGCAGTGCAGCCATTGTCCATAACCGCCCTGCTGGCGACGGTTATCCTGCTATTCGCATTTCAGGGCGGGCAAATTCTCGACCAGCCGCTCATCATCGTGCTGCTTGCCGTGCCCATCTTCATTCAGACGGTTTTCATCTTCGGCTTGGCCTACGTGCTCAATCGCGTCACGGGCGAAGCGCATTGCATCGCCGGGCCTTCGGCGCTGATCGGAGCGTCAAACTTTTTCGAGCTGGCCGTTGCAGTCGCAATAAGTTTGTTCGGCGTCAATTCCGGGGCGGCGCTCGCAACTGTTGTAGGCGTGCTGATCGAAGTGCCGTTGATGCTGGCTCTCGTGATGATCGTTAATCGCAGCAAGGGCTGGTACGAAAATGGCGGCGCAGTGAAACGTCGTGCGTCGGCCGATGAGGATCACAAGCGCAAGCTGGAGACAGTCAGATGAACGTCGTCATCCATCACAACCCCGATTGCGGAACGTCACGCAACACGCTGGCAATCCTTGAGGCCGCAGGTTACAGGCCAACCGTCATTGAATATCTCAAGACCGGCTGGACGCGTTCGCAACTTCTGGGATTGTTCGCCGCTGCGGGACTGACGCCACGCGAGGCGCTGCGAGTCAGCAAATCGCCCGCCGCAGAAATGGGCCTCACCGATCCCGACGTGGACGACGAAGCCTTGCTCGCGGCGATGGTTGAACATCCCATTCTCGTCAATCGGCCCATCGTCTGCACGCCAAAGGGCGTACGCCTTTGCAGGCCGAGCGACATGGCGCTCGATCTGCTTGATCGCCTTCCGCCCGGCCCCTTCAACAAGGAAGATGGCTCGCCGCTGATAGATGCGGAGGGCCGTCGCGTTGGATGAATCGGCAGTCGCCTCAAACATTGACGACGCGTGTTTCAAAACAACAGACGCGGAAAAGCTTTTCGCGCCTGCAAGGGCATCGCACGCGCCGCGCATTCTGTTGCTGCACGGTTCGCTGCGCAAGCGCTCCTTCAGCCGCCTTGCGAACGAAGAAGCCGCGCGCATCCTGCGCAAACTGGGGGCGCAAACGCGCACGTTCGATCCGTCGGGCCTCCCGCTGCCCGATGACGCGGGCGAAGATCATGCAAAAGTGCGCGAATTGCGCGATCTCGTCACATGGTGCGAAGGCATGGTCTGGTGCTCGCCCGAACGCCACGGCGCGATGACCGGCGTTATGAAGGCTCAGATTGACTGGATCCCGCTTACGCTTGGCGCCGTAAGGCCAACGCAGGGAAAGACGCTTGCTGTCATGCAGGTGAGCGGCGGTTCGCAATCGTTCAACGCAGTGAACCAGCTTCGCGTGCTTGGGAGATGGATGCGCCTGATTACGATTCCCAATCAGTCCTCCGTCGCAAAAGCCTTCATGGAATTTGATGAGCACGGTCGCATGAAACCATCCGCCTATTACGACCGCATCGTGGACGTGATGGAGGAGCTTATGAAGTTCACGCTACTGACGCGCGATTGCGCGGACTATCTCGTTGATCGTTACTCGGAACGCAAGGAAAGCGCTGCGCAGCTTTCAAAACGGGTCAACCAGCGTTCGATCTGACCCGCGCAAAACCGAAAAAGGCCGGTCTTACGACCGGCCTTCGTATTATCAATTCAAAGAATATCTATGCGGCAATCAGCGCGGCAAGAGCGTCTTGCCCATCAGATCTTCGTCAACCGAACGCGCGCACTGACGGCCCTCGCGGATCGCCCAGACGACAAGCGACTGGCCGCGACGCATGTCGCCGCAGGCGAACACTTTCTCCATCGACGACTTGTACTGGAGTGTGTTGGCGGCGACGTTGCCGCGCGGGTCCAGCTTCACACCCAGAGCGTTGATCATGCCCTCGTGAATGGGCGAAACGAAGCCCATCGCGAGCAGGACGAGATCGGCCTTGAGGTCAAATTCAGACCCGGCGATCGGTTGGAACTTGGCGTCGACGCGCACGCACCGCAACGTCTTTACATTACCGTTGCCAAGGAACTCGACAGTGTTAACCGCAAATTCGCGCTCTGCGCCTTCCTGATGCGATGACGAGGTGCGCAGCTTCAGCGGCCATTCGGGCCACGTAAACAGCTTGTTTTCCGTCTCCGGCGGTTTGGGCATGATTTCAAGTTGCGTCACGGACAGAGCGCCCTGACGCACCGACGTGCCGATACAATCCGAACCGGTGTCGCCACCGCCGATGACCACGACATGCTTGCCGCTTGCCAGGATCGGCTCGTTGGTCGTTACCGGCTCGTTGGACACACGACGGTTCTGCTGCGGCAGGAAGTCCATGGCGAAATGGATGCCCTGCAAATCGCGGCCCGGGATTGCCAGATCGCGCGGCTTCTCCGAGCCGCCCGCCAGCACCACAGCGTCATGTTCAGCCACCAGCTGATCGACCGGCATCGAGACGCCAACGTTGACGTTGTAATGGAACGTGATCCCCTCTTCGCTCATCTGGCCGACGCGGCGGTCGATGAGATGCTTTTCCATTTTGAAATCAGGGATGCCATAGCGCAGCAGGCCGCCGGCCTTCGCCTGCTTTTCGTAAACGTGGACATCGTGGCCCGCGCGCGCCAGCTGCTGCGCGCAAGCCATTCCCGCTGGCCCGGAGCCCACCACCGCGATCTTCTTGCCCGTCTTTTCCTTGGGAACGTCGGGCTTGATCCAGCCTTCTTTCCACGCGCGATCAACGATGGCGCATTCAATCGTCTTGATCGTGACCGGCGTGTCCTCGAGGTTAAGCGTGCACGACGCCTCGCACGGCGCGGGACAGACACGGCCCGTGAACTCGGGGAAGTTGTTCGTCGAATGGAGGTTGCGCGAAGCTTCCGCCCAGTCGCCGCGATAGACGAGATCGTTCCAGTCCGGGATCTGGTTATTCACCGGACATCCGGTGTGACAATACGGAATGCCGCAATTCATGCAGCGCGCCGCCTGGTCCTTCGTCGCCGCTTCAGAGAGCGGAATGACGAATTCCTTGTAATGACGAATGCGGTCAGCCGCAGGCGCGTATTTGCGATCCTGCCGGTCGATTTCGAGGAAGCCCGTAACCTTGCCCATCGATCACTCCCCCGCCACAGCCGCGGGCTGCTGTTGCATCATTTCGTTCAGCGCGCGCCGATACTCGACCGGCATCACTTTGCGGAACTTGCCCTTGTACACATCCCAATTGTCGAGGATGTCCTTCGCGCGGCTCGAACCTGTGTAGCGCAAATGGTTCGAGATGAGCTGGTTCAGGCGCTCGGCGTCGAAGCGCGTCATGTCGCTCATCACGTCCACCCGGCCGTGAATCTGCAAGTCGCCGCCCTGGTGGTGGAGTCGTTGATTCAGCTCTTCTTCTTCCGCAACAGATTCCAGCTCGACCATCGAAAGATTGCAGCGCGTTTCGAACTGATTATCCTCATCAAGCACATAGGCGATGCCGCCTGACATGCCCGCCGCAAAGTTGCGGCCCGTGGGGCCCAGCACGACGACGACGCCGCCGGTCATGTATTCGCAACCGTGATCGCCCGTGCCTTCGACAACCGCGATCGCGCCGGAATTGCGCACGGCGAAGCGTTCGCCCGCAACGCCATGGAAGTAACATTCGCCAGCGATGGCGCCGTAGAGAACCGTGTTGCCCACGATGATCGACTCATGGGGCGTGATCTGCGTCGCCTCGACCGGCGGGCGGATGATGATACGTCCCCCTGAAAGGCCTTTGCCGACATAATCGTTGGCTTGTCCGTCGAGCTCGAGCGTCACGCCGCGGGCGAGCCATGCGCCAAAGCTCTGACCGGCCGTGCCTTTCAGGCAAATGCGGATCGTGTCGTCGGGCAGGCCGTCATAGCCGTACCGCAAGGCGATTTCGCCCGACAGCATGGCGCCGGTCGCACGATCCACGCTGCCAATCGTCCCGCTGATGTCGACGTGCGTCTTGTTATCGATAGCCCCGCGCGCCTGTGCAATAAGCCTCTGGTCCATAACCTTGTCGAGGCCGTGATCCTGCGTCTGCGTGTGGAAGATGTCCACATCCGGACCGACCTCCGGCTTGTGAAACAGCGCCGAGAAATCGAGTCCCTTGGCCTTCCAGTGGTTCACCGCTTCGGTCTTGTCGAGCATCTGCAACTGGCCGACCATTTCGTTGAACGTGCGGTAGCCCAGCTTCGCCATCCACTCGCGCACTTCGTCGGCAACGAAGAAGAAGAAGTTGATGACGTGCTCAGGCTGGCCAACGAAGCGCTTGCGCAGCACGGGATCCTGCGTCGCAACGCCCACCGGGCAGGTGTTGAGATGACACTTGCGCATCATGATGCAACCGGCTGCAATCAGCGGCGCGGTCGCAAAGCCGAACTCGTCAGCGCCGAGCAGCGCGCCGATAATGACGTCGCGGCCTGTGCGCAAGCCGCCGTCGACCTGCACTGCAATGCGCGAGCGCAGGCGATTGTAGACGAGCGTCTGGTGCGTTTCGGCAAGCCCGATTTCCCAGGGGCTGCCCGCGTGCTTGATTGAAGTCAGCGGCGATGCGCCCGTACCGCCCTCATAGCCCGAAATCGTCACGTGATCCGCGCGGCCCTTCGAAACACCGGCGGCGACTGTGCCGACGCCAATTTCCGACACGAGCTTCACCGACACGGCGGCGCGCGGATTGACGTTCTTCAAGTCGAAGATCAGCTGCGCAAGATCTTCGATGGAATAGATGTCGTGATGGGGCGGCGGCGAGATAAGGCCGACGCCCGGCGTCGAATGGCGCACCTTGGCGATCACCGCGTCGACCTTGTGGCCCGGCAATTGGCCGCCTTCGCCGGGCTTTGCGCCCTGCGCCATCTTGATTTGAATCATGTCCGAATTGACGAGGTATTCCGCCGTCACGCCAAAACGGCCAGACGCCACCTGCTTGATGGCGGAACGCTTGGAGTCGCCATTGGCCATCGGCTTGTAGCGATCCGCCTCCTCGCCGCCCTCGCCCGTGTTCGACTTGCCGCCGATGCGATTCATCGCAATCGCCAGCGTGGTGTGCGCCTCGCGCGAGATCGAGCCATATGACATCGCGCCTGTCGCAAAGCGACGCACGATGGACGCGGCTGATTCAACTTCCTCCAGCGGCACGGGCTTGCGGCCTTCCTCTTCCGCGGTGCGGATGCGGAACAAGCCGCGCAACGTCAAAAAGCGCTCTTCCTGATCGTTCAGCAACTTGGCGTAATCGCGATACTTCTCCTGCGCATTGCCGCGCACCGCGTGCTGCAAAAGCGACACCGATTGCGGCGACCAGGAATGCGCCTCGCCGCGGATGCGATAGGCGTACTCGCCGCCAACCGCCAGCGCCGTGCGATAAACCGGCGAGTCGCCGAAAGCGTCAGCATGGCGCTCCGCCGTTTCTTGCGCAACTTCCGCAAGGCCAACGCCGCCAATGCGCGACTGCGTACCAGTGAAGAAACGGTCGACGAAGGACTTCGACAGGCCAATGGCGTCGAAGATCTGCGCGCCGCAATATGATTGGTAAGTGGAAATGCCCATCTTGGACATCACCTTCAGCAATCCCTTATCCACGGACTTGATGAAGCGCTTGCAGGCTTCGTAGCCGTCCACTTCCTCGGGAAATTCCTTCGCCATCGCCGCGAGCGTGTCGAACACGAGCCAGGGATTTACCGCTTCCGCGCCATAGCCCGCGAGGCAGGCGAAGTGATGCACTTCACGCGCTTCACCTGTCTCCACGACGAGACCGACCGACGTGCGCAGACCCTTGCGGATCAGGTGATGATGCACAGCCGCTGTCGCCAGCAACGCCGGAATGGCGATGCGGTCGGGCCCGACGAGGCGGTCGGACAGGATGATGATATTGTACCCGCCGCGCACAGCGTCTTCCGCGCGCTGGCAAAGCCGCTCCAGCATGGATTCCATCGCGTCGGCGCCGCGCTCGCTCATGTAAGTGATGTCGAGCGTCTTGGTGTCGAAGGAATCCTCGAACGAGCCAATGATGCGGATCTTTTCGAGATCACCATTCGTGAGGATCGGCTGCCGAACCTCGAGTCGCTTGCGCTTGGCGTTGCCTTCAAGGTCAAAGATGTTCGGCCGCGGGCCGATAAAAGATACAAGGCTCATAACGAGCTGCTCGCGGATCGGGTCGATCGGCGGGTTCGTCACCTGCGCAAAGTTCTGCTTGAAATAGGTGTAGAGCAGTTTTGACAGGCTGGAGAGCGCCGAAAGCGGCGTATCCGTCCCCATCGAGCCTGTCGCCTCTTCGCCGGTGATCGCCATAGGCGCGAGCAGAATCGACAGGTCTTCCTGCGTGTAGCCGAAGGCCTGCTGACGATCGAGCAGCGACACGTCCGTACGCGCTGCGCGCGCCTCCACTGGCTTGAGGTCTTCCAGCACGATCTGCGTGCGATCGAGCCATTTCTGATAGGGATGGGACGTCGAGAGCGTCCGCTTCATCTCATCGTCGGAGACGATGCAGCCTTCTTCAAGGTCAACAAGCAGCATCTTGCCTGGCTGCAGGCGCCACTTCTTGATGATCTTCTCTTCAGGGATCGGCAGCACGCCCATTTCAGACGCCATGACGACGAGGTCGTCATCGGTCACAAGATAGCGCGCCGGGCGCAGGCCGTTGCGGTCCAGCGTGGCGCCAATCTGGCGCCCGTCGGTGAAAGCCATTGCGGCGGGGCCGTCCCACGGCTCCATCAGCGCGGCGTGATACTCGTAAAAAGCGCGGCGCTCCTCATCCATCAGCGGGTTGCCCGCCCAGGCTTCAGGAATGAGCATCATCATCGCATGCGCCAGCGAGTAACCGCCCTGCACGAGGAATTCGAGCGCGTTGTCGAAACACGCCGTATCCGACTGACCTTCGTAGGAAATCGGCCAGAGCTTGGAAATGTTGTTGCCGAACAGCTTTGACTCGACGGAAGCCTGACGGGCAGCCATCCAGTTCACGTTGCCGCGCAGCGTATTGATCTCGCCGTTGTGCGCGACCATGCGATAGGGATGGGCAAGACGCCAGGACGGGAAAGTGTTCGTCGCAAAGCGCTGATGGACAAGCGCGAGCGCGCTTTCAAAGCGCGGGTCGCTCAAATCCTTGTAATAGGAGCCGAGCTGCGAGACGAGCACCATGCCCTTGTAGACGATGGTGCGGCACGACATCGACACGGGATAATATTCCGCCGTATCGCGGCGCCCGAGCGCATAAACAGCGTTCGATGTGGCCTTGCGCGCCACATACATCCGGCGCTCGAAATCGTCCTCGTCGGTGACGCCGGGGCCGCGACCGATAAAAGCCTGGCGCATGACGGGCTCAACCGCCTTCACGGCCTCGCCAAGATCGGAGCTGTCGACGGGCGTATCGCGCCAGCCAAGAAGCGTCAGCCCCTCGTCTTCCAGCACCCGCGCCAACAGCGTTTCGATTTCGCCGCGCGCGGCGGCGTCCTGCGGCATGAAGAACTGGCCGACGCCGTATTCGCCGGGAGCGGGCAAGGTGACGCCAAGCGTCGCGCATTCAGCGCGAAAGAACGCATGCGGCAGCTGCACGAGAATGCCGCAACCGTCGCCGAGCTTGGGATCGGCGCCAACCGCGCCGCGATGATCGAGGTTAAGCAGGATCTGCAGACCCTGCTGCACGATCTCGTGGCTCTTGCGATTCTTGACGTTAGCGACAAAGCCAACGCCGCAGGAATCGCGTCCAAGAGCGGGGTCGAAAAGGCCACGGGCCTCAGGCAGGGACGGGTCATAGACGCCAGTCATAGAAAATGCTCCAGGAAACTGTCAGGCGTTAGGTTGCAGGCGACACGTTGCAGGCGACACGTTGAATGTGGCGCGTTCAGGCTTCGACAGGCGCACAAGCGCCCAGGCTCCGTTTTCGGAGCCGGCGTTTGCATTTGCCGCCGTGTCGCCACTCATACGCGTACATCGCCCGCTCCAAATCGGTCTGCGATCGATTATGCTCGCGGTTCGCCCGCATTCGCTGCTCATTCGGCCCGAAGAGGCAAGCCGCGCGCCGATTGAGGATGGAAGCCACCCCGGGTCGGCAATGCGCCTGGATCTTCCAGCCTTGGCCAAAATGGTCAGCAAGGCTGTCCTATCGCAATCGCGCGAACATGACAGATTTAGGGCAGGCGCACAAGCAACGAAAGAGCGCTTTTGAGCGCATCGCGTCGCATTCTGGGCGCATTGATGCTGCGCTATAGCTGCTCCTGTCGGAGACGTCCATGACCATCAAGACTCTGCATTCGGGGCTCTGCTCCGCCGCCGCCATCGCTGCTCTCATTGCGGGAAGCCCAGCCCTTGCCGCTCAGATAGAAGCGAATTCCCGCATTTCGAATGTGATCGTCTATCCCGATTCCGCCCGGGTAGCGCGTGTGCTGGAGGTGGAACTGCCCGAAGGCGCGACCTCCGTCCTGCTGCGCGGCCTGCCTCTGAACCTCGATCCCGCCTCGCTGCGCGTGGAGGGCGAAGGCTCGACGCCTTTTTCCATCGGCTCCGCCCAAACGCGCGTTGCCCCAACCGATCCGAAAGTGTTGCCAGAATCCGCAGCAAATCGCCTGCGCGACCTGAAAGCCAGAGCCGATGCGATCAAGACGCGGATCGACGCGCTTGAGGGACGCCGGGGCATGGTCCAGAAATTCGCAGACGCTGGGCCCGACAAGCTCGGCGCATTTGGCGGCGGGCTCGATATCGCAAAATGGACGGAGGCCTTCGAGGCGGTTGGCCGCGAACTCGCAAAGGTCGGCGAGGACATCCGGCTCGCTAACGTAGAGAGGACGCAGGTTCAGGACGAAATTCGCGCGCTTGAAGCCTCAAACCGCAGCCCGTCCGGCGCACAGCCCGCCCGCGACGTGATTATCGATCTGGAAGCCGCCGCCGCGTCGAAGGCGTTGATCACCATCACCTATCAGGTGCGCGGCGCTTACTGGCGCCCGGCCTATGACGTGAAACTCACCACCGACAAGGGCGCAAAGGCGCAAATGGAGCTGGTGCGGCGCGCGCTCGTTCGCCAGCGCACCGGCGAGGATTGGACGGACGCCGAAATCGCAGTGTCCACCTCACGTCCCGGACGCGGGGTAAAGGCGCCCGAAGTCTACACCGAGCGGCTCGCCTTCTTCGATCCGCAGACCGTGGCGCGCGACCGTGCGAAAGACTCAGCGCTGCGAGAAACCTCCCGCGCGCAGACGATGACCGCAGCGCCGGCGCCTGCCGCCGCCCCGCTCGCGATGCGCGCAGAGGAACGCGAGGCCGTTCTGGAAGCCGGCGATTTCGAAGCGGTGTTCCGCATTCCCGGTCGCGTGGATCTGGCGAGCGACGGCAGCGAACGCTCGCTGCGCATCGGCACGCGCCAGATCACCGCCGACCTTTCCGTGCGCGCCGCCCCAGCCTTCGATCCAACCGCCTATTTGGAAGCCAGTTTCGTCAACACGGACGAAGCGCCCCTTCTGCCGGGTGAATTGTCGATTCAGCGCAACGGCGTGTTCGTTGGCCGCGGGCAACTTGAAATGGTGGCGCCAGGCGCCTTGACCCGCATCGGCCTTGGCGCAGACGAGCGCGTGAAGATTGAGCGCAAGCCAGTTATTCGCAAGGAAAATGAACCCACGTGGTTTGGCCAGACAAAGCAGGAGGTCCGCGAATTTCGCACGACCGTTCAAAACCTGCACCCGTTCCCGATGAAGACTTTTATCGTCGATCGCATTCCGATCTCGGAAAACAGCGCCATCACCATCGAACAATTGCCGGCGACAACGCCGCCAAACGACAAAACCGTGGAGGGCCGACGCGGCGTGCTCGGCTGGACCTTTGACATCGCGCCCAACGAAACAAAGGAGATCAAGCTCGCCTACCGCATGCGCTGGCCGGCGGACCGCGACGTAACCTTTGAGACATTGCCCGACAATGGCGAGCGACCCATCCCGCTGCCGCGCCCGATGCGTTAATCGAACGGATAAACGCCCGGCTGCGGCTCGTAAGCTTCCTCGACGCCGCGCATGCCGGAGCGCAGCATCGCCTCCCACGACTCCCGCGTCGTCGCGCCAATGTGCGGCGATGCGAAGAAGTTCGGCAGATCGACAAGCGGGTTGCCGTTCGCAGGCTCCACTGCGAACACATCAAACGCCGCGCCCGCCAAATGGCCGCTTTCGAGCCTCTGCTTCAACGCCTGCTCGTCAACCATGCCGCCGCGCGCCACGTTCACCAGCAGCGCGCCCTGTTTCATCTTGTCGAGCACGGCGCCTGTGTAGAGGTTACGCGTGGTCGCGTTGAGCGAAAGATGAATCGTCAGCACGTCTGACCGCGCCCATAGTTCTTCCGCATCAACTTTTTCAACGCCGTATTGCGCGTAGAAATCGGATTGATCCACCCGGTCGCACGCGAGGATATGCACGCCGTAGGGCTGCAGCAGCTTCACGACTTCCTTGCCGATATGCCCGCACCCATGAACGCCGATGGTGCGCCCCCGCAGATCGGCCCCGAAGCCCACCGGCCCGCTCCATTCGCCGCGACGCAAAATTGAAGACAGAAAGTGCAGCCGCCTCACGCACATCACCATGTAACAAACGGCGAGTTCGGAGACGGACACCTTATTAACGCCCGCCGCCCACCACATCCGCTTGCCATATTTCTTGAGGATCGCGGGATCAATATGATCTACCCCCGCCGAACACAGCGAAACGATCTTCAACTGAGGCAACGCGGCGCAGACGCGATCCGTAAAACGGTCGAGTCCAATGATCGCGGCGTCATAGCCCTGCAGATACGCGATCAGCTCGTCCTCCGTGGGCCGGCGCTTGTCGAGGGGAAATTTCACGTCGCCATAAAGCGCGACAAGCTCGTTCTTGAGCTCTGGAAAAAAGTCGAAATATGGCGACGTCACCGCGACCCGCATGCCCGCTCCCTCAATTTTACCCGCTAGGCGAGCCTCGAAACGCTGGCCATTGGGCTTTCCCGTGACCTCTCTTTACGACGGAGCCGGTTCGCGCGATAGCTGTGAAGATAGTTCAAGGAGCAGCCCATGAAGACCCGCGCCGCCGTCGCTTTCGCAGCCCAGAAGCCGCTTGAGATTGTCGAGATTGACCTCGACGGACCAAAAGCCGGGGAAGTCCTCATCGAGGTGAAAGCAACCGGCATTTGTCACACGGACTATTACACGCTGTCGGGCGCGGACCCCGAAGGCCTGTTCCCCTGCGTGCTTGGCCATGAGGGCGCGGGCATCGTTGTGGATGTCGGCCTCGGCGTGACCACTCTGAAGAAGGGCGACCACGTTATCCCGCTTTACACGCCGGAATGTCGCCAGTGCAAAAGCTGCCTCTCGCGCAAGACCAACCTATGTACCGCCATCCGCGCCACCCAGGGCAAGGGCGTGATGCCCGACGGCACCAGCCGCTTCAAATGCGATGGCGAGCCCGTGCTGCACTACATGGGCACATCCACGTTCTCCAATTTCATTGTGGCGCCGGAAATCGCGGTGGCGAAAATCCGCGAGGACGCGCCCTTTGACAAGGTCTGCTACATCCGCTGTGGCGTGACGACGGGCATTGGCGCGGTCATCTGGACGGCGAAGGCGGAAGCCGGTTGTCGCGCCATTGTGTTCGGGCTTGGCGGCATCGGCCTCAACGTCATTCAGGGCCTGCGCCTGATTGGCGCCGAACAGATCATCGGCGTTGATCTCAACCCCGGCAAAAAGGCCATGGCCGAAAAATTCGGCATGACGCATTTCGTCAATCCCGCCGAGGTTGGCGCCGATCTCGTCCCCTATCTCGTGGACCTCACCGGCGGCGGCGCCGACTACACGTTCGACTGCACCGGCAACGTCAATGTCATGCGTCAGGCGCTGGAGGCGTGCCATCGCGGCTGGGGCGAATCGATCATCATTGGCGTGGCTCCGTCGGGCGCCGAGATTTCGACACGCCCCTTCCAGCTTGTCACCGGACGCGTCTGGAAGGGGACTGCGTTTGGCGGCGCGCGGGGCCGCACGGACGTGCCGCGCATCGTCGACTGGTACATGAACGGACGCATCAACATCGACGACCTCATTACGCACAAGCTGCCGCTTGAGCGCATCAACGAAGGCTTCGACCTGATGCACGAGGGCAAGTCTATCCGCGCGGTCGTCGAGTTCTGATTGGGGGTCGATTGCCAGGGAACCTGGATGCGCGCTGCCACAAAGCCAGTCCCCGGCGAGCCCGCCAACACAAAGAGTGTCGGTCCGGGTAAAGCGCGCGTTCTGGCGCTTGTGCTTACGATTGCGACGCTGGCGGCGATCTACTGGAACGACCGGTATCTGACAGGCGCCCATGCGATGGCGCTGACCGCGGCAATCGCATCATGTGTCGCCGTCGTCACGCGCAGGGCCCTCCTGTCAGCAACAATCGCAGCGGCGGTTGTGGCGTTCGTGATCGCCATATCTTTCATCAAGCGAGCGCAAACAGATTTCATCCTGCACGCGTGGGATCTATTCGACACAGATCTCTGGCGCTTCTCATTCGTTGACATCGCAAGCGCGTATCCGTTCGCGACGACTCTCGCGGCGCTTTCTGTTGTGACCGCTGTGTGTGCGCCCCTCATTCTGCTCTGGCGCGAGCCACGCAACGTGCGCCGCCTGCCCGCACTCGCGGCGTTTGTGATCTGCGCCCTCACGGGCGCTCTCATCGCTCGCATCGAGGGTGGCCCGCGCCACATGCAGTACACGTTCCCCGACAGGCATCTTTCGTCATTTTATTCGTCATGGCCGGAAGCGCTGGAAACGCTGGCGCGCGGGCAGTTGATTGACGCGGCGCCGGGGGGCGGCGCTCCGTTCGATCCAGCGCCCACATGCGCGCCCCAAGGCAAACCGCCGCACGTCATCCTCATCCATCAGGAATCCGTCACGCCGCCCCGTCCCTTGAAAGGCCTCAACTATGATCGCGCGCTTGATGACTTCTTTCGCTCGCATGACGCAAGCAGCCGTGGCATGCGCGTAGAGACCTACGGCGGCGCGTCGTGGCTCACGGAATTCTCCGTCCTCACTGGCGCCGCCAGCCGCTTCTTTGGTTCGATCCGCCACTTCGTGCAGATCTACATGGCCGGGCGCATCGACGATGCGCTGCCTAACGTGCTCGCCCGCTGCGGCTATTCGAACATGATGTTCTATCCCTACCTCAAGGGTTTCTTCGGCTCGGCGCGGTTTTTTGAGACGGCCGGTATCAAGCAGATTTACGACGCGCGCGACCAAAAGGCCGCCTCGTCCATGGAGCCGGATTCTTTCTACTATGCAAACATGCTCACCGAGATTGGCCGCCGTGTTGAACGCAAGGAAGGGCCGCTCTTCATCTATCTTCAGACCATGGCGGCGCACTGGCCTTACGACGTAGTCCATTGGCCGGAACGTGATGTCAAAGGCGGCGGACCGGGCACGCACCCGGAGATGAACGAGTTTCTGCGACGCCTTGCGATGGCCAAGGAAGATTACGCTGCGCTGCTCAAAGATCTCGCGGCACGCTTTCCCGATGAGCGCTTTCTCCTCGTGCATTACGGGGATCACCACCCGCTGACGACGCGATTTTTCTTTGGCTTTGAGGCCGAGGAGATTGAGAAGATCAACGAGGCGTTGCCGGAAACATCGCCCGCCTTCGTCACCTATTATGCCGTTGACGGCGTCAATTACACGCCGCCCGCTCTGCCAGACATCAACGTGATCGATTCAGCATATCTCGGCGCCGTCATTCTTGAGCAGGCGCGGCTGCCCATGCCCGATTCATGGCGCGAACGCGCACGGCTCATGCGCGCCTGCGATGGGCGCTATGCGCTCTGCCCTGACCGGCAATCTATCCTGCAGTTTCATCGCAGGCTTATCGACTCGGGCCTACTCATCGCGCGCTAAAAGCCTGTCAGTCCATGAGCGCGCGCAGCGCCTGAGCCGCCGCCCGCTCGCCGCTTTGCCAGGCGCCATGCGCGGTCGAAAAATTATGCAGCGACGTAGCTTCGCCAGCGAAGAAGATCCGGTTCTCCACGGGCTCTGCGAGTTGCGCGCGACGCGCCCATTCACCGGGTAATGCATGGGAATATGAGCCCAGCGCATGCGGATCGCTTGCCCAGAAACTCGCACACAACGGCCGCAGGCGCTTCTTCCACGACGAGCCTAGCGCCGCAGCGACTTCGTTGATGGCGACGTCAGCAAAACCGGGGAGGCCATCCTTCTCCACCTCGCGCGCGAACTGGCCGCCAAAATAACCCTCGATCATGGGTCGGCCAAAAGGGCGGAAGTGATAGGCTCCAATGTCGGTGCGGTTGCGAGCGCCAAACAGCCGCGCATTATCGGGCAGGTCTTCGGCGCCTTGCGCGGCAAGAAATATCTTGTTCGCAACGCCCAGCGGCAGCGCGGCGCAGGCCTCGACCTTATCGGCAAGTCCCGGCAAAAAGCGCAGCGCGCCCGACGCGATAATGTTGGTGGGCGCCGTTACGATGACGGCGCGCGCCTGCATCTCGCCCCTCTCAGTAACGACGCGCAATTGCGAACCGCTGTGGTCAATGACGCTAACAGCGCAGTCGAAGACGATGGGCTGCCCTTCAGCCAGTTTCGCGAACAGCGCGCCATACCCTTCCACAATGCGAAAGTTGATCTCCGTGTCGTGATAATTGACGAAGTCCTTTGTCGAAAGCCGGTCCAGCTCGGTTCCGTTGACATAGGTGGATACCGCGTTGATGAGCGGGTTCCAGGCCCCGTCCGGCGCCAGCCAGCGGGCAGCTTCGCTGTCGTCGGGCGCCTCCGCCGCCACGTCCAGCCGGTCATAAAAGGCGCTCTGCGCCTCCCGGAACGCTTCGTGCTCGCCCGGCGCAAAGCCCAGCGCGCGGTTCGAATCGCGCCACGGCGGCGCCCGCTCATCGACCTGAAAGCCAAGGTCGCGGGCTATCTGCACAAGCGGGTTACAATCCGCCGAATGTAGCCAGCCGCAGCCAAGATCGACCGGCCAGCCGTCCGCATCCACCGTATGCGCCCTCCCGCCGGGTCGCGACCGCGCTTCAAGCACCGTTACAGAACGGCCCTGCGCGCTGCAGGCGCGCGCCGCCGCTAGTCCCGCTGCGCCGGCCCCTATAACGATGACATCTAATTCTGACATGCCCCCAAATTGGCGCAAGCGAAGGGAAAGGTCATCCCCGGCAACGCCATATCGCTTAGTTTTCCATCCCGAACCCGGGCTTTACGATAGAGTACGTCCTCCCAAATGTGAGAGGGGATTTGCCCCGACCTGCTTTTTGCGTGAGCTTCCCGTATGAGCGCCAACATCCGTTTTCTTCTCAACGGCCTTGAAGAGGTGTCCGTCTCGGGCCCCGCCGATCAGACCGTCCTTCAATGGCTGCGGCTCAATCGGCGGCTGACAGGGACCAAGGAAGGCTGCGCCGAGGGCGATTGCGGCGCCTGCACGATTGCGATTGCCCATACGCGAGAGGACACGCGGCAGACCGTCCGGGAAGACGTTCTGGTGTGGGCGCCTGCTAATGCGTGCATCATGCTGATGGGCCAGCTGCATGGTCGCTTGCTGGTGACGGTGGAAGGGGTGGCTGACGGGCAGGCTTTGCACCCCGTGCAATCAGCTATGGTGACGCAGCACGCGAGCCAGTGCGGCTATTGCACGCCGGGCTTCGTCATGTCGCTCTTTGCAGGCTTTCGCAGCGCGCAAACCGGCGCGACAGACGCGATTCATGACATGATCGCCGGCAATCTTTGCCGCTGCACCGGCTATCGGCCAATTGTCGCCGCGGCGCGCGAAGCCCTTGGGCCGCTGCGCGACGACCGTTTCAGCGCCATGGCGGCTGACATTGCCGCGCGCCTGCGCTCCATTGAGGCCCAAGGCGCGCTCAGCAGCGCAACGCCCGACAGCAAGTTCAGCGCCCCGCGCACACGCGCCGATCTCGCGTCCGCGCTCACGCGCGATCCGTCTGCGCGCATCCTTGCCGGAGGGACTGATCTGGGCCTCGACGTCACCAAGCGCCGCCAACGCCAACCTTCTTTGATATCCATCAACGCCGTGCGCGAGCTGCAACAGATCGAGAAGCGCGACGGCGCTCTCGTGATCGGCGCCGCTGTCACCTATGCACGGGCGCTAACTCGTCTCGCAGCCTTGGATGCGAGTATCGGCGTGCTCCTGCGCCGTCTTGGCTCGGCGCAAATCCGCGCGCTTGGCACCATGGGCGGCAACCTCGCCAACGCGTCGCCCATCGGCGACACGCCGCCCATTCTGATGGCGCTGGGCGCCAGCGTGATCGTGGGCAGTGTTAAGGGCGAGCGCGAAATTGCACTCGATGCGTTCTTCACTGGCTATCGCCGCACTGCGCTTGAAACAGGCGAGTTCATCGACCGCGTGATCATTCCCCTGCCGGGCGCAGACGACTTCGTGCGCGTCGACAAGATTTCGCGCCGCTTCGATCAGGATATTTCGGCTGTTTGCGGCGCCATCGCCTTCCAGCGCAATGGCGAGCGCATTGCATCGCCGCGCATCGCGTTTGGCGGTATGGCGGCAACGCCTGCGCGCGCAAGACGCGCCGAACAGGCGCTTGACGGCGCCCCGCTTACGCAAGCGACGTTTGAGGCTGCGGCCGAGGCGCTGGCTGGAGACTTCGCGCCCATCGACGATTTCCGCGCAAGCGCCGCCTATCGCATGCGCGCGGCGCAAAACCTGTTTCGCCGTTGGTTTCTCATCGCAACCGGCGCGCTTCTGGAGGCCGCGGAATGAGCGACCGCCGCGACATTGTCGGCAAGCCCCTCGCGCACGACAGCGCGCGCCAGCACGTCACGGGCGCAGCGACGTATCTCGACGACATGCCTGAGCCCGGCGGCTGCCTCCATGCAGCCCTGGTAAAGTCGCCGCACGCCCACGCGCGCATCGTGGGCATCGACGCGTCCGCCGCGCTGGCTGCCGAGGGCGTGGTCGCCTTTGTGACTGCCGAAGACATTCCCGGCGATAATGAAGTCGGCCCTATCTTCCATGGCGAACCAGCGCTCGCGGGCGAAGTCGCCGACTACGTCGGCTGCCCTGTGGGCGCGGTCATCGCAACAAGTCACGACGCCGCAAAACGCGCCGCCGATCTCGTGAAGATCGAATGGCGGGACCTGCCCGCCATCCTGTCGATCAAGGCCGCCATCGCGGCGGAAAACTGGACCTCCCCACCGCAACGACTTGTTTATGGCGATCCCGATGACGCGCTCGCCAACGCGCAACACATCTTGCACGGCGGCCTAGACATTGGCGGACAAGATCATTTCTATCTTGAAACGAACATCGCGATGGCCACGCCGCTCGATGGCGACCAATGGCATGTGTGGTCCTCGACCCAGCATCCGACGGAAGTGCAAAAGCATGTTGCGCTCGTGCTCGGCGTGCCGCAGGCGGCGGTCACGGCGGAAGTGCGCCGCATGGGCGGCGGCTTTGGCGGCAAGGAAAGTCAGCCCACCATCATCGCGTGCATCGCGGCGATCTGCGCGCGCAAGACGAGGCGTCCCGTAAAGCTGCGGCTGGACCGCGACGACGATATGATCGTAACCGGCAAACGCCACGACTTCCGCGCCGATTGGGACGTTGGATTTGACGAGCATGGCGCCATGACGGGCCTGCGCGTGCGCCTCGCCGCGCGCGGCGGCAATGTCGCGGACCTCACGTCTTCGGTCGTGACGCGCGCCATCTGCCACGTCACAAATTGCTATTACGTGCCCAACGTCGAGGCGACAGGCATCTGCTGTAAGACAAACACAGTTTCCAACACTGCGTTTCGCGGCTTTGGCGGACCGCAGGGTATGCTTGTCGGCGAGGCCATCATCGACCAGATCGCGCGCCATCTTGCGCTTGATCGCGACGATGTGCGCCGTGCAAATTATTATTCACCTTCACGTGGTCTGACCACGCCTTATGAACAGCCCGTCAGCGACATGATCGCCTACGAGCTGATGGATAAACTCAACGCCGACGCAGACATTGCCGCGCGCCGTGCGCAGATTGCGACGTTTAACGCGAGCCACGACACCAGAAAGCGTGGCCTCGCCACGGCGCCCGTGATGTTTGGCATCAGCTTCAACATGCCAAGCCTCAATCAGGGCGGCGCGCTGGTGCATGTTTATACAGACGGCTCCATTCAGGCCAACCACGGCGGCACGGAAATGGGCCAGGGCCTGTACACGAAGGTCGCGCAGGTCGTGGCGGAAACCTTCGGCGTGCCAGCGTCTTTCGTGACGCCCACGTCAACGCGAACCGACAAGGTGCCAAACACTTCAGCCACCGCAGCCTCATCGGGCTCCGATCTCAACGGCGCCGCGGCGCGCAACGCGGCGCTGGCTATCCGCGCACGTATGGCGCACGTCGCCGCGAACGAATGGAATGTGCCCGAAGAAGCGATCGACTTCCGCGACGGCAAGATTACATCCGGCAATTACGTCATCAGCTTTGGCGAACTGGCGACCTTATGCTGGCTGAAGCGTGTGTCGCTATCGGCGGCGGGATTTTATTCAACGCCGAAGATTCACTGGGACCAGAAACGTCTGAAGGGCCACCCCTTCTACTATTTCGCGTATGGAGCAGCCGCATCGGAAGTAGAGATCGACCTGTTGAGCGGCGAGACGCGCTGCCTGCGCACCGACATCATCAATGATTGCGGAGACTCGCTGAATCCCGCTCTCGACATGGGCCAGATCGAAGGCGGCTTCGTGCAGGGCATGGGCTGGCTGACGATGGAAGAATTGTGGTGGGACACGGCAGGGCGGCTGCGCACGCATGCGCCCTCAACCTACAAAATACCCGGCAGCCGCGACGCACCCGCCGACTTTCGCGTTCATATCCTCGAAAATGCGCCCAATCGCGAAGACACGATCTTCCGCTCGAAGGCCGTGGGGGAGCCGCCGCTCATGCTCGCGATCTCCGTTTGGCTCGCGATCCGCGATGCGATTGCCGCCGTCAGCGGTGATGATCGCGCGCTGGCGCTGCATGCGCCCGCCACGCCCGAGCGCGTCCTGATGTCCGTTGGGTGAGGCGCCGATGGATTGCCCGGAAGCCGAGGTCAGCCTCTGCTCGGCTCAACTTTCAGCGCTGCGCGCACGAAGTGATAGACGCCGTATAGCCCAAGACCTGCGCCGATGATCTGGATGACCACGCGGAATATGTCCGGGAGATCGAACAGGCCGCCCAGCGCCCATGCGCCAGCCCACGTCAGGCCAATCAATTCGGTGCCCACCAGAATGGCTGCGCCATAAACGGTCAGGACGTTTCGCCAGTTGATTGGTTTCTTCTCGGCCACGGCTCGCTCCGCTCGGACAATCCGGTCGCTGGCCCCTGTGCGGGACACAATGAAGGACGTATATCAGCGACGGGCCAACGGCAAGTTCCAGCCCCCACTCTCACGAAAACAGGCTTATGTCCTCCACCCCGGAATTCGCGTTCGCCGCCGTCGCCGCCCCTCATAGCGCCGCTTGCGTTACGGGGCAGGACGTTCTCGCACAGGGCGGCAATGCGCTCGAGGCCATGGTAGCCATGGCCGCGACCATCGCAGTCGTCTATCCACACATGAACGGCGTCGGCGGTGATGGAGTCTGGCTGATCCGTGAGCCCGGCGGCAAGGTTCGCTGCCTTGAGGCGCTTGGCTTTGCCGGCGCGCGAGCCACCATCCGCAGCTATTTCAAGCTTGGGCATGAAAAGACGATTCCCGCGCGCGGGCCACTTGCGGCGCTGACCACGCCCGGGGCCGTGGCTGGATGGGCCCAGGCGCTTGAACTCGCGCACGCGCTTGGCGGCCGCATGCCCCTGCCCGACCTTTTGCGCGACGCCATCCGTCATGCTCGCGAGGGCTGCGCCATCTCGCCGTGCGAGGCGCGCACAAAGCCGAACCGCTTCGACGAATTGAAAGAGGCGCCCGGATTTGCGGCGGCCTTTCTCGACAAAGGCGAAACAGCCAAGGCTGGCGAACTGCGCAAGCAGGAAAAGCTTGCCGAAACGCTTGATCACCTGGCTCGCGCCGGGCTGATGGATTTTTATCGCGGCGACGTTTCGCGCGAAATCGCGGCTGATCTTGAGCGCATCGGCTCGCCCGTCACGCGCGCGGACTTGCGCAACCAGGAGGCGCGCTGGCGTCAACCGCTCCGCGTGCAACTTCGTGGCGGCTCCGTTTTTAACGCCCCGCCCCCCACGCAAGGCCTGGCGTCGCTGATGATCCTGGGCCTGTTTGAGCGACTGAACGTGACGCGCGCCGACACATTCGAGCACGTTCACGCGCTGGTGGAGGCGACCAAGCGCGCCTTCGCGGTGCGCGATGACGAATGCGCGGATTTCCAATGGCCGACCAGCGATCCTGAACGCTGGCTTTCGGGCGATTTCTTGCAGCGCGAGGCGCTCGCGATCTCCATGTCGCGCGCCGCACCCTTCCCCTTGCCCGCCTCCAGCGGCGACACCGTGTGGATGGGCGCCATCGACCCGAGCGGGCTCGCGGTGTCCTACATCCAGTCCATTTACTGGGAATGGGGCTCGGGCTGCGTGCTGCCCGCCACCGGCGTGCTGATGAACAATCGTGGCGTCGCGTTTTCGCTGGACGAAAAATCGGTGCAGGCGTTACATCCCGGCCGACGGCCGTTTCACACGCTCAACCCGCCGCTCGCCGCCTTCGATGACGGCCGCGTGGCGGTCTACGGGTCGATGGGCGGCGACGGGCAGCCGCAGTTTCAGGCGCAGGTGCTCTCGCGCATGCGCCTTGGCATGGCGCCGGACGCAGCGATTGACGCGCCGCGCTTTCTGCTGGGCCGCACATGGGGCGACGAATCTGTGACGCTGAAGCTCGAAGATCGATTCGATTCGTCCCTTGTGCGCGCGCTGCAACGCGCGGGGCATGAGGTCGAAATTGCGCGCGAGGCGTATTCAGACGCCTTCGGACACGCAGGGGCGCTGGTGCGGGCGCCAAGCCGGCGCATCCGCGGCGCGCACGATCCCCGCTCGGATGGTGGAGCAGCCGGACTCTAGATTTCCGAAAATAGCCTAGCTGACTGTCAGCTTTCCAGCGAAGGCGCCCATCAACAAGCTCGCGCCAAGCATGAAGACGAGGATTGCGGCCACCAGTTCGAGCGCCCGCACCGCCACGACCCCGCGATCCGATCCTTCACCGAGGAAGCGCACGGCAAGCCCCTTCGCCAGCACCGCCATGGCGGCAAGCGCCCCCGTGGTGATCGCGGTGCCGATCGACATGGCGAACGTCGCGGCGACGCCAACGAAGAAAATGCCCTGCGCCAGGGCGAACACAAGCACCAGAATCGCGCCCGAACAGGGGCGCGCGCCAGCCGCGAAAACGGTCAGTGTGGCTGTTTTCCAGGAAAAGTTCTTGTCCGTGAGCATCTCAGGCGAGGGCGCATGAAAATGGCCGCAATGCTCATCGTGCACATGCGGCGCGGGCGCAACGGCCTTCGCGTGTGTGTGACCGTGATCATGCGACTCGTCGTGTGCATTGCGGTGATGATCATGATGCGCGTGCGAAAGCTCACCATGTGCATGAGCTGGCGATTGATGACGATGCGCCGCGTGATTGTGATCGTGCGTATCTGCGGCAGGCGCATGATGATGCCCGTGGTGCGGCGCGCTAAAGCCCAGCACCGCAAGCAACCCCCTGCCCTTGCGCCAGATGAGCCACGCCCCGAGCACAGCAATACCCGCGTAGCTTGCAATCTCCACGGCATGGGCGGCGTCGCGCATGCGCGCCGACGTGGCGTTCAGCACCGCGGCGAGGATACCCACGATCAGCACCGCAACGACGCCCTGCAGAATGGCGGCCATAAGCGAGATGATGACGCCACGACGCAGGGAGCGCTCGTTCGCCAGCATGTAGGAAGCGACGACGGCCTTGCCGTGACCGGGCCCCGCCGCATGGAAAACGCCATAGGCGAATGAAATTCCAAGCAACGTCCAGAGCGCCGACGCGTCCGCCTTAATGGCCCGCACGGCGCCGCTCAACATGCGCTCGAAGCGGATCTGCTCCGACAGCACCCACCCGCTGAAACCCGTTACGGGCGGCGGGCCGGACCCTTCGCGCACCCCGATGTCGAAAGGATTCCGCGCGGTTGACTGCGCGAACATGTCGTGCGCGGCCGCGTCAATGAATGACAGTGCTACAACGATGCACGCGACGCCGAGGAGCGCGCCCGAGAAGCGAGTCAGCGCGTGACGACGACCCGCGCTCAAGGACACGCCACCACCACACGAGCGGCCAGCTTGATGCCAAACTCCGGTCCCGGTGAAATGTTGGTGCCCGCCGAATCGTTAAGTTGCGCCTGATACTCCTGCGCAAGCGGCGCGGGCTGGATGACGTTGAGCGAACAGCCGGCGGGCGCGGACGCCATAGTTATCGGGTTCGTCTTCTCCAGATCGAAGGCGACATAATAGGTCGGATCGTAGACCTGCATCGTAAACGCGCGACCTGCGCTTGCAGGCTCCTTCAAGGGCGCCATGAAGTGCAACGTCAGAATCTGTTTTGCATCCACCGTTGTTCGATAGTCGGTTGCCGGGCCAAACTCGATCCTCTTGCCGCCCGCGCGCACGAACGTGAAATAGCTCGTCTCTTCCAGTTGCTCGACGTTCACCTTGGCGAGCGCGTCGAGTTCCTGCTGGGAGGGCTTGCCGCCGCGACCGCCGAGCCCCTGCAATGCGAACGCCGAGTACATGTCGTCAAACGTCCAGGAATGACGCACGCCCGTCACACGCCCGTCAGGCGCAAAGACGATAACGCTCTTCACGGCGACAAAGACGTGCGGATGCGCAAGCGCAGGCGCGCCCGCACCCGCCAACACGCCGGCAGCGATAACGAGGGCAGCCGCGAACCGTTTATGAAGCGCTTTGAACATGATTGGGAGAATGAGCCCGAAAACCGGGCCAAAGCAAGGCCTGCGCGGCGCCATGTAGGCCGCAGCTTGCCCCGGACTTTGCGGTTGACCTACAGCGGCGATACTGCCACGGAGGCTGATATCCACTGAACGCTTTCTGAACCTGCACCGGGACGGCCGCATGCTGCGCATCTACACCCGCGAAAACCAATGCCTTGTCCCAACCGACCTCACCGTCACGACGGACCGCGAACCCACGCTTCCGATCGGCCAGATCCTGTGGATCGATCTGCTGCACCCGACGCCTGAGGAAGACCGCTTCGTCGAAAAACTTGTCGGCGTCTCGATTCCGACGCGTGAGGAAATGGAGGAAATCGAAATGTCCTCGCGCCTCTACAGCGAGGACGGCGGCGAGTTCATGACCATTGCGGGTCTCGTCCAGCTTGACACTGATTCGCCGCTCCTGACGCCCATCACCTTCGTTCTCAAGGGGCAAATACTTGTCACCGTGCGCCTTGCGGAGCCACGCCCCTTCGTCGCGTTCAGCACAAGGGCGCAGCGCGCGGGCACGCTCAACGTTTCCTCGGGCGAAAATATCATGCTTGGCCTGCTCGAGGCGCTGATCGACAGGATCGCGGACGCCCTGGAGCGGGTTGGCGCCAAGATCGACACGATCTCGCGCGAAGTCTTTCACCAGCCTGAAGTCACCAGCGGTCGCAAGGCGAACGATTTCCGCAGCGTGCTCGTCGAAATCGCGCGCGAGGGCGACATGCTTTCGCTGGTGCGCGAAAGCCTCGTCAGCATGACGCGCGTGCTCACCTATCACACGGCAGTCACCGAGGATTCGAACAAGAAGGCGATCAAGGATACGCGTCAGCGCATCCGCTCGATCCAGCGCGACATCTCATCGCTGGCGGATCACTCAACCTATTTGTCGTCCAAAGTCACGTTCCTGCTCGACTCGACGCTTGGCCTCATCAACCTCGAGCAGAACCACCTCATCAAGATCTTCTCGATTGTCTCGGTCTGCCTGATGCCGCCCACGCTTGTCGCGTCGATCTACGGCATGAACTTCAAGCATATGCCGGAACTGGAATGGCCCATCGGCTATCCGCTGGCGCTCGGTCTGATGGTTGTGACCGCGATCATTCCGTTCGCTTATTTCCGCCGGAAGGGCTGGCTATAAACTAGTCTTCGACCGTCCTGAACAAAACGGGGGCCCGAAGGCCCCCGCATCGTCAGATCTTCTTGAAGGCAGGCTTTTCCGTGATCGGCGCATCGCCCGTGCGCACGAGCACGTTGCGGAATTGCCAGGGATCGCTTTCGTCAATGTCTTCCGGGAAAAAGCCGGGACGACCGATCAGCGGATTCCAATCCGTGTACACTCCCACAACTGGTCCCAGGTAGGGCGTCTGAACTTCAAGGCAGCGACGGAAGTCGATGTCGTCAGCTTCCACGATGCCGGCGTTGGGATTTTCGATCGCCCACACCATGCCCGAGAGCACAGCGGATGTGACCTGAAGCCCCGTCGCGTTCTGATACGGCGCGATACGGCGCGTCTCCTCGATGGAGAGTTGCGAGCCGAACCAGTAGGCGTTCTTTGCATGCCCATAGAGCAGCACGCCGAGCTCGTCGATGCCGTCCTCGATCTCGTTCTCGTCGAGAATGTGCTGAGCTTCCTGCGCGGCGCCTTCCTGACCAAACATTTCATGCAGCGACAGCACCGCGTCGTTGCACGGGTGATAAGCGTAATGGCACGTCGGGCGGTACACCGCATCGCCGTTCTCATCGCGCACGGTGAACCAATCCGAGATCGAGATCGCCTCGTTATGCGTGACGAGATAACCGTATTGCGCTTGCGCGGTAGGCGTCCATGAACGCACGCGCGTATTGGCCCCCGGCTGCTGCAGATAGATCGCCGCGCCGCAACCCCTGGAATGCGAGCCTGCGTTGGCGGGCAGCCACTTCTCGTGCGTGCCCCAGCCTAATTCTGACGGCTGAAGGCCTTCTGACACGAATCCTTCGACAGACCACGTGTTGACGAAAACCTGCATGGGCTTGGGCTTCTTCGAGCGTTGCGTGTCGCGCTCGGCGATGTGGATGCCCTTCACGCCAAGACGCTGCGCAAGCTTTCCCCAATCTTCCTTGTTCCTGGGCTCGGGATGCGCATCGCCCAGATCGACCGCGAGGTTAAGCAGCGCGCGCTTTACGAACCACGACACCATGCCGGGATTTGCGCCGCAACATGACACAGCGGTCGTCCCGCCCGGATTGCTGCGGCGCGCATCGAGCACGCGTTCGCGCAAGGCGTAGTTTGTTCGCTCTTCCGGCTCCATGCTCTTGTCGAAATAAAAGCCGGCCCACGGCTCGGCGACAGTATCGATGTAAAGCGCGCCGATCTCCCGGCACAATTCCATGATCGCGACCGAAGATGTGTCGACGGACAAGTTGACGCAAAAACCCTGGCCCCCGCCTGCAGTGAGCAGCGGCGTCAGCAAGTCGCGATAGTTTTCTTGCGTCACGGCGGCTTTGACGAAACGCACGCCGTGCTTATCAGCCAATGCGCGATCGGAATCGTTGGGATCAACGATGACCATGCGCTTCTTGTCGAATTTGAAATGGCGCTCGATCAGAGGGAGCGTTCCCTTGCCGATGGAACCGAAGCCGATCATCACAATCGGGCCATCGATACGGCCATGCACGGGCCAGTCGTTCATCTCGTCATCTCCAGGTCATAAATAGCGGGGATCAAGCGAATGGCCCGCGAGACGTCGCGGGCCATCAAACAAACCATCACGGCAGGGTCAACACCGCGCGTGTATCATGCGCCCATCATGCAGCCTGCCGGCGTGCGGCGGCAAGCTTGGCGCGCGAACGCGGAGCCTTTGCGCCTGTGGCTGCAATCATGCCATGCGCGCCCGCCATTGCGCCCGGCGCAAGTTCGAGCGCAAGAAAACGCGCGCGCTCCACCGGCCCCGGCATGTCGAGTTGCGCCGTCAGCGCGGCGCAAAAGCCGAAGCGCTCATAGTAAGGCGCATCGCCCACGAGGATAATCGCCTCGTGGCCCTGCGCCCCAGCGCGCGCAATGGCTTCGCGCATGAGCACGCCGCCAACGCCAAGGCTGCGATGGCTATCGGCCACTGCGAGCGGCCCGAGCAGCAACGCAGGCTTGCCCCCGGCGTCAATGCGCCAAAGCCGCACCGTGCCGACGAGTTCGCCGTTATGCATGGCCGACAGCGCAAGCCCACGCGCCGGCAGGCGGCCCGCGCGCAAAACTTCGCTCGTCTTGCCGAATCGCTCTGCGCCGAGAGCTGCGTTGAGCAGCCGCTCGCGCGCGGGAACGTCCGCCGCGATTTCCTGGCGCACAACCAGTAGTTCGTGCGTTCCACGCAGCGGGCGCAAAACGGCGAACGGCGCAGTAGATACGCGCGCAAAAGAGTCACGCAGAAATGTTTCACGCTCAGGCGTGCGAGCACGTGCAATCGAGGTCATCCGACCCTCCAATGAGGCAGTCAGGCGACCCTCGCACCCCATAAGGGGCCGTCCGGGACAATGTCAGGGTGAATGGACCGCGCGCATCTCGCGCGCAGTCCCTCGACGCCTTTCGGCGCAGCCGCTCAGATGACGTACGTCTCGAGCGGCGGGAAGCCATTGAAGCCGACACACGAATAGGTGGTCGTGTAGGCTCCCGTTCCTTCGATCAACACTTTCGCGCCGATCTCAAGGCTCACCGGCAAGTAGTACGGCTCTTTTTCGTAGAGCACGTCCACCGAATCGCAGGTCGGACCAGCGATAACGCAGGCTTCCGTCTCATCGCCATCGAAGGGCGTGCGGATCGGATAGCGAATCATCTCGTCCATTGTCTCGGCAAGCCCGTTGAACTTGCCGATGTCGAGATAGACCCACTTCACGTTGTCATCCGCCGACTTCTTCGACACGAGAATGACCTCGGCCTCGATGACGCCCGCATTGCCGACCATGCCGCGACCCGGCTCGATGATCGTCTCCGGGATGCGGTTGCCGAAGTGCTTGCGCAGCGACCGGAAGATCGCCTGCCCGTACTGCTTCACCGCTGGCACGTCGCGCAGATACTTCGTCGGGAAACCGCCGCCGAGGTTCACCATCTGGAGATGGATGCCCCGCTCTGCGAGATCCCGGAAGATCGTGGCCGACGAACGTAGCGCGGCATCCCACATGCGCGGGTTACGCTGCTGCGAGCCGACGTGGAACGACACGCCGTAGGCCGTGAGGCCAAGCCGGTGCGCATGCTCAAGCACGCTCGTTGCCATCTCGGGCACGCAGCCGAACTTGCGGGACAGGGGCCATTCGGCGCCCGCGCCATCGCACAGGATGCGGCAGAACACCTTCGAGCCCGGCGCAGCGCGCGCAACCTTCTCGACCTCGACTTCACAATCGACCGCAAAGAGGCGCACGCCGAGCTCGTAAGCCCGCGCGATGTCGCGCTCCTTCTTGATCGTGTTGCCAAAGCTCAGCCGATCGGCAGGGCAGCCGGTCGCAAGCACCTGCTGGATTTCGACAACGGAAGCCGTGTCGAAGCAGGAGCCAAGCTTTGCGAGAAGGTCGAGCACTTCGGGCTGCGGATTCGCCTTCACGGCGTAGAATACGCGCGTGTCGGGAAGAGCCTTGGCGAAGGCGCCGTAATTGTCGCGAACGACGTCAAGGTCCACGACCAGGCAAGGGCCGGTGTCGAGGCCATCTTCACGGCGTCGGCGAAGAAATTCCATGATGCGATCGGTCATCGCGGCATCCCCCATGGCGCGACCACTCGGCCGCGCGCAAGAAATCCAAATGGGTGGCCGGTAAGCTTTCCCGTTGCCGCGCTGTGGAAACGCGACTCAAGTAGGCAAACCAACCGTGATCGCCATCGTTGCCGCCGAATAAATCGGCAAGCTCAGCGACGATCAGGTGCAGCGCCGTAGGCTACTTTATCCGGAAAGGCGTGAGCCAATCCGGTTTCCAGTAGCCACCGCTTGGAAAGGGGGAAACCCTGTCCGCACGCCCGGCAAGAGAGACAAGCCTCTTCGGTACGCCGGCCTTTGGAGGGGCCGACAGAGACGAAAAAGCCCGGTCCGTCGTTGCTTTAAGTCGCGTCCCCCGTTTGGCGGGGTTCGCCGGTTCGCTCCGGCTGCCGGTTTTTTCGAGCGGTTAACCGGCCTCTTGTCCGGATCCCCGCTCACCGACACACGACCACAGGCACGTGCGATTTGGGCAAGGCGGAACATATGCATGCGCGCCCGCAGATCAAGCGTTATTTTGCCTTGACCCCAAAAAAAGAACCCTTCCCGGCGGTGTGGGCCCTTCTGTTCAAGCTTGAAGAGGCTCCGTCTTGCCCGCGCCACAGAACGTGTTTACCTGCTTAGATTCTACGGAAACCGCCTTCGAACGCCCGGAACCTTTGCTCAATGACCGACATCAGCCGTCGTTCGCTTCTTGGTGGCGTCGCCGCCGCAGCGCTTCTTCCCAGCCTCGCGCCCGGCGTGGCTCTCGCACAGAATCAGGCAGCCCCCGCGCCCCGCGTAGCGCCGCAACCCGCGTTCAGTTACGACGACATCGTGCGCCGCGCCCGTGAAATTGGCGCCAGCCCCTATGATGGCGCGGTGGCGTCTCTTCCCGAGCAATTGTCGCGGCTTGACTGGGACCAGTGGATGCAGATCCGTTTCCGGCCGGACCGGTCGCTGCTAGGCGCCTCGGGCGGGCGTTTCCGGCTGCAGCTCTTCCATCTCGGCCATCTGTTCCAGAAGCCGGTGACCATCAATACGATTCGCGACGGCATTCCGACGCCGGTTCCCTACACGGCGGCACTGTTCGATTACGGGACCGTGCGGTTCGACAAGCCCTTGCCCGTGAACATGGGCTTTGCCGGCTTTCGCGTGCACTTCCCGCTCAACGATCCCCGCGGATCGGACGAATTGCTGTCCTTCGTCGGCTCCAGCTATTTCCGCTGGCTCGGCCGCAATCAGAAATACGGACTCTCCGCGCGCGGGCTCGCGCTTAACACCGGTCTCCTCGACAACAAGGAAGAGTTTCCCTTCTTCCGCGAGTTCTGGATCGATACGCCAGCGGCCGGCGTGGACGCCATTACGATCTACGCCTTGCTTGATTCGCCCTCCGTCTCTGGCGCCTACAAGTTTGTGTTCCATCCGGGCGAAGACTCGCCCGTCGATGTGGAGGCGACGCTCTTCCCGCGCCGGCCCCTGCCGCTGCTCGGCATGGCCCCTCTCACGTCCATGTTCTTTCTGGGCGAGAACGACCGGCACATGAACGCGCCGAATAAATATGACGAATTCCGCCCCGAGTTGCATGACTCGGACGGCCTCCTGATTCAGACAGAAGCAAACGAATTTATCTGGCGGCCGCTGCGCAACCCGCTCATTCAGGAAGTGCACAATTACCCGGTCAACAACATGAAGGGCTTCGGCCTGATCCAGCGTGACCGCAAGTTCGAGCACTACCAGGACATTGAACTCGCCTACGAACAGCGCCCAAGCTATTGGGTCGAGCCGAAGGGAAACTGGGGCGAAGGCCGGATCGAACTGATCGAACTGGCCACCAAGGACGAGACTTTTGACAACACCATCGTCGCTTTCGTGCCCAACAAGGTGATCGAGCCCGGCAAACCCTTCACCTTCGCCTACCGCATCCGTTCGCTCACCGATGGCGCGAATCTGCACAAGCTGGGCCGCACGATCAACACGTTCACGGCGCCGGCCTACGCGCTTGGCTCTGGCGAAGAGCGGCGCAACGGCACGCGGCGATTCATGATCGACTTTGCCGACGGAGAAATGGCGTATTATCTGAAAGAGCCCAATCTCGTGCAGATGGACACGCAGGTGACAGGCGGCAAATTCATTCGCCAATTCCTCGTGCCTAACCCGGCGATTCAGGGCTTCCGGCTGATGGTTGACGTCGAACTCAACCCGACAGAATTCACCAGCATCACAACGCGTCTGCGCAGTCAGGGCAAGCCGATCACCGAGACGTGGAACTGGTCGTGGAAGATCTATAATTTGTAGGCACTAGCCCGGCTGCACGTAGCTCGAATTGCGTGACGGCGAGGTAACTGATCCGTCCCTACAGCCGCTTGCGACGTGGTTACACCCTGCGTCGTATCCCGGCTATAAGGCGGGCCATTTCGTTTTATAAAAGCACGAAGGCTGGGAAGCGTCGGCCAAATATTTCGAGGATGGACTAGTCGTTGTCGGGGTAAAGCTGAAACACCGAGTGACGGAAGGAGTTAAACGCAATAGGCATGCTAGAGCTTAAATGGCGCCCCCGCATTCCTAATGCATCGAGGTTTTTGCGTTCGATTGGCACTGTTACCATGCCCTCGGCATGAAACATGTTGTCCAACATTACCCAACACCCAGATGTATTGCGTATGATTTCGGAGCAGCCCACAACAAATCTTCTTTCTTTAGGTCCGCTTAGGGCAACTAAATGGGTGGGGAAGTGTGTCTGCTTGGATCTCCATCCTTCGATTTTCTTCGATAATTGCCAATACTTCTCCGACCGACTTGCAATTTCGTCGTCGCTCGGGATATCAGCGATGTCATAACCCTTACGACCATCGGAGAACTTCGAAGCGTTAATGTAAACAAAGAGAAACCGCAATCCGTCATCGATAAAGCGATCGAAATCTGACCTAGTCAATGCAGGCTCTTGAGGGCGATCCATGAAAGCGGCCGGTACAGCGGCGGGGCGAAACTGACCTTTGGATACACCCAATGATTTATTGAAGAAATCATTGGCCAGCCGGGGAGTTTGCACCAAGCATGAAATCAAAGCACTTTCTACAGTGCAGCAGATATCTTCTGACTCGAACGGACCGCAAATCTCTAGAGAAAACTTGCTAGCTTTTAGCCAATCATCAAGATCGGAGTTGTGTCCGCTAAGTGTTCCGTGAGCCAATGACCTCACAGAGTTCTTACCTCTCCCCACATATCGTGGATTACCGCGCTCGTCGCGATAGAGGTAAACGTACTGCTCATTCTGATTGTCCATGTGACACCTGGGTTGGTGAGCGGTGGGATCGTCACCCTAGCATCAAGATGGCTTGTTGAATTCAAATTGTTATTCTAGTCGGTTGAGTTCTGTGACCCTGCCCTTTACTTACGCATTGAAGAAGGCTTCGCGCCATCCGCTTGCCTAAAGTCGCGGCGCGCTCCACAAATGGATCGTCAAGTTCATACTGAGGGCCCGCATCGGCCAAGGAGGCGCTGTGAAGCATTTGAAGGTTATCGTCGCGGCTACAGCCGCCTTTTTCTCTATCGCAGGCGCTACGCACATCGCCTCCGCGCAGGC
>JAUXWZ010000144.1 GCA_030684835.1 Beijerinckiaceae bacterium | reverse complement strand
GGCGGCGCAAGCGAGCCAGCTTTGACGATCTCGTTGCGGTTCAAAAGGTATTGCAGCGCGTGGCGCACGTTCGTGCCGTCCCACACGTTGTGCTCGGTCTCGAACACAACGCCGTCGTACTTCGTGCCCTGAATGGCGATGGCCGCTTCGGCCGTCGCAGGCGAAAATGTTGCGAAGGCGGGCTTGCCCGCTTCGAGGGCGCGGATCACGCCATTCAGTCTGTCAGCCATGGTTTCCTCTTGTCAGGCGGTCGTCCCGGTCGCTGCAAATGCGCGCGACGGGATCGGGGTCGGGGTTCTTGAAAGTCGCCCCGGATCGCGTGTCGCGTCCGGAGCGCTCAGTTTCTACTGGAAGACGATCAGATCAGGCCGCGCTTCTTGAGCAGCGGGTCGAGACGTGAATAAACCTTGCGGGCGTTCAGCTCGAAGATCTTCTTCTTGTCCTCGTCGCTGACCGGCAGTCCGTCGATGTAGCGCTTTGTGTCGTCGTACTCGAAGCCAGTCTGGGGATCGATTCCCTGCACGGCGCCAATCATCTCGGAGGCGAACAGGATGTTGTCGACCGGGATAACCTCGGCCAGCAGGTTGATGCCCGGCTGATGATAGACGCACGTGTCGAAGTAAACGTTCTTAAGCAGGTGTTCCGTCAGCAGGGGCTTCTTCAGCATCTGTGCGAGGCCGCGGTAACGGCCCCAGTGGAACGGCACCGCGCCGCCGCCGTGCGGGATGACGAACTTCAGCGTCGGGAAATCCTTGAACAGATTGCCCTGGATCAGCTGCATAAAGGCGGTCGTGTCGCCGTTGATGTAATGGGCGCCCGTCGCATGGAAGCACGGGTTGCACGAGCTAGACACGTGGATCATGCCGGGAACGTCGAGCTCCACCATCTTCTCGTAGAGCGGATACCACCACTTGTCGGTGAGCGGCGGCTCTTTCCACCAACCGCCCGATGGGTCGGGGTTCAGGTTGCAACCGACGAAGCCGAGTTCGTTCACGCAGCGTTCGAGTTCGGCAATGCAATTGCGCGGGTCGACGCCTGGCGACTGCGGCAGCTGGCAGACGCCAATGAAGTTTTTCGGGAACATCTCGGAGACGCGATAGATGAGGTCGTTGCACACGCGCGACCAGTCTTCGCTCGTCTTCTGGTCGCCCACATGATGCGCCATGCCGGCGGCGCGTGGGGAGAAGATCGTCAGGTCGCTGCCGCGCGCCTGCTGGATGCGCAGCTGGCCCTTTTCGATTGTCTCGCGCAGCTGGTCGTCGGTGATCTGCGGCGCGGGCGTCGGCAATGTCCTGTTGCCGTCGGCAAGGCCAGCAAGCTGGCGGTCGCGCCATGATTCAAGCGCCGCAGGCGCAGTGGTGTAATGGCCGTGACAATCAATGATCATCCTGGGGTAACCTCTCTTATGACCGTTATCGTTCGTCGTTTCTGCACCGGATCAGCAGCAGGATCGATGAGTCCAGCCGCCGCGCCGTTTTGATCGGAGCCGGGCGGCACAATGGCGGGAACAATCGGAAAATGCAACGGTTCGGGGTCGCCGGCGCCGGTTGCTGAACGAGGCGTTTCCCGCATTTTCACGAGCGCGCGGTGCTGTGCCTATTGCACGGCTTTGGGCGGATACCAGGTGGCGAAGCCTAGTCCTGTGCCCGTGAGCGCTTCGGTGCGGTAGCCCGGGGTGTAGCTCACCCAGGTCAGGTCCAGGTCTGGGCAGGCGCCCGCCAACACCAGCCAATTGCGAATTTCGGAACTGCCGGCCTGCAGGCGCTTCACGTCCATGGTCTCAAGATAGGCGAGATCCTTGCGGCGCATCGCATCGATGACCGCCCCGTCGAGGTCTTCCTCCGCCTGAAAATGACTAAGTCCGCCCGAGGCCATGAACCCCACGCGCGCATCGCCGGGAAAGGACGACACCAGAGCGCCGATAGCTCGGCCGAGATCGACGCAACGCTTGGGCGTCGGCTGGTTGGGCGGGAAGTAGGTGTTGAGGAAAACGGGCACAATCGGCATGACGGCCCCGTCCAGAAAGATGCGGTGCATGAAAGAAAATGCATGCCCTTCGTGTTTCTCAGGCGGCATTCCAGCGAGCGCGGCGACGTCGAAATTGCGATCAACAAGCCCCTGGATGAAATGCAACGCCATATCGTCGGCCACGGGGTAATCAACCGGGCCATGCTCTTCGAGACGTTTCATCTGCGCGCGTTTGTACCAGGCATCGGCGGGAACATCCGTTCGCTGAGCGTTGCGGATCGTCTTGCCGTGGTAAATGCCGAGCGCCGGTTGAAGGTTGGCGCTGAACAGCTCATTCTGGTCGTCGCCGCAGATGATGAGGACGTCGAGCTGCGCCGCCCGCACTGCCGCGCGCATGTGTTGCATCGCCCGCTGCACTTCGTCGAACCGCTTGGCGATGGCTGCATCGCTGACAAGTTCGGCAGCGTTCGGCGGCGCCATTGCGAGCAATTGCTCGTAGGTGACCGGATTGCCCTTGCGGTCGTAGAACGCGCCCTTTGGATCGAAGGTCCGGAAATTTCTTTGCCAGTCCTCAAGCGTGCAAGTGAGCATCACGCTATGCGAGGCGGCGAATGCAGCGACCATGCGGGCCATGTTATCCTCCAGGAACAACAAGTGCGACCGATGCGCGTCACGCGACATCAGCAGCTTGCTCGCACAATCGCCACGACTGCGGCGCCCGTCTTTGACCTGAAGCAGGTTTGGCCGGTTACGTCCCCCACACCTCGCGCGCCGTTTCCACGACAAGCTTTAATTTGGCGTTCTGCTGGTCGATGCTCATCGCCATGCCTTCAATGCCACTGGCGAAACCGCATTGCGGCGACAGCGCCAATTGGTCGAGCGGGACGATCTTCGCCGCTTCCTCAATGCGCCGTTTCACGGCGTCCTTTGATTCAAGCTCGCCGCTTTTCGAGGTGATGAGGCCAAGGACAACCGTCTTGCCCGCAGGCAGGTGGCGGAGCGGTTCGAACCCGCCCGCGCGGTCGCTGTCGTATTCCATGAAGTACCCGTCGGCCTTGATGTCCTGCAGCAGAACTTTGGCCACGGGTTCATAGCCGCCCTCGGCCACCCATGCGCCGCCGTAATTGCCGCGGCACAGGTGGATGCAGATCACCATGTCGTCCGGCTTGCCGGCGATCACGTCGTTGAGCACTTCGCCATAGGTGCGCAGCAGCGCGTCAGGATCTTCGCCGATGCTGCGCGCATGTTCGCGCAGGGCGGGATCGCACAGGTAGGCGAGATTGGTTTCGTCGATTTGCAGATAACGGCAGCCGGCGGCGGCGAGATCGGCGATTTCTTCGCGATAGACACGCGCAAGGTCGGAATAAAATGAATCGAGCGTCGGATAGGCCTTGGCGTCGATGGCTTCACGCCCGCCCCGGAAATGCAGGATCGTTGGCGAGGGGATTGTGATCTTCGGTGTGGTTCCCGGCGAGATGACGCTCTTCAGAAACTTGAAATCGTCCACAAAGATCGGGCGTACGCGCGCGAGCTTGCCGGTGATCTGCATGGCCGGGGGCTGTTGCAGAACGACTCCATCCGCCGTGTGGAAGCGGACCGGCACTTTTGAGGGCGTCATCGCAACGTTCTCAAAACTCAGCAGGAAATCACGCTGCCAGCCTCCGCGATTGTATTCGCCGTCCGTGACAGCCTTGAAGCCGATGTCTTCCTGCAGCTTTACGACAGCGGGGATTGCTTCGCGCTGGATGTCGCGCAGCGCGTCCTCGGAGAGCTTGCCCGCCTCGAAATCCTTGCGCGCCTGACGGACATTGTCAGGCCTGATGAGTGAGCCAACCTGGTCGGCCCGAAACGGCGGCTTCGATCGTTGAGACATGCAACCTCCCGGAACAGCTCCGCTTCAAGGAGCCATTTTCGGGCTTCCTGATAGTCGACTACGCGCAAGAATCAAAGCTTCTGCATCAGACAGGCGCTGTCGTTGCGTCGTATTCGAATAGCCAGTCGTACCGCGTGCGGGTTTTTTCCGGCGTCCACTCCTGCTCGACATAGGCAATCGCCGCTGAATCATCAGCCAGAACCGGATTATGAAAACGCTGTCCTGCGGCGGTGGACCCCAGAACGATTTTTCTGGTGCGCTCGACCCGCGCGTTTTGGAAACGCTTCAACCCGTCCTCGATCGTGGGCGATGCATCCAGGCAGCGTGCGAGCACGAAGCCGTCTTCAATCGCCATGATCGCGCCCTGCGCCAGAAATGGCAGGGTGGGATGCGAGGCGTCGCCCATCAGCGTCACGCGTCCGTCAACCCACACATCCAGTGGGGCCCGGCCCACTAGCGCCCACTTGTAGGGCTGATCAACCTTCTGGATGATTTCGTGCACGAGCGGATGCCAGTTTACGAAATCCGCCGCGCATTCTTCTTTCGTGCCGGGCGTGGTCCAGGATTCCACCTTCCAGTCGTCGCGTTCTTCAAAGCCCACAAAGTTCATGAGTTCGCCGCCGCGCAGCGGATAGGTGATGACATGCCCACCGGGCCCAACCCAGTTCGTGCCCACCAAGCGTTGGAGCTCCTTTGAAAGATCCGCGCGTCGCGCAAGGCCCCGCCATGCGATGATTCCCATGAATTCGCTGGCGCCGTCGCCGTGCATCTGCTGACGCAGGCGCGAGTGAACGCCGTCTGCGCCGACGATGCAGTCGCCTTCGATCACGCGGCCGTCTTCCAGCTTTAGGCGCGCGGCGCTGGGCGTATTTACATAGCCGACGCACCGCGCGGACGTATGGATTGCGCCGGGCTTCAGCGCGAGAACGCTGTCGCGCAAGACAGCGTGCAAGTCGCCTCGATGGACAAACCAGTAGGGCGCGCCAAAGCGTTGGACCGAGTCTTCGCCAAGATCAAAAAGCTTGAACGTCTGCCCGGTGTTCCAGATCCGCACTTCCTTGCCGGCGGCGACGCAGACAATGCGCTCCAGCTTTTCTTCAAGCCCAAGCGCGCGCAGCACGCGCGATCCGTTGGCGGCGATCTGTACGCCCGCCCCAAGCTCCGCAAGCTTCGACGCCTGCTCATACACGTCAACGTCATAGCCTCGCTGCAGCAGCGCCAGAGCCGCCGTCAGTCCGCCGATTCCTGCCCCTGCGATCAGCACGTGCGGTTTGCTGGCCAAGCCTGCCTCTCCCAGTCAAATACGATGGGCGCGCGGTTGACACCGGCGAGCGCCCCTCCGAAGGATGCCGCCAGACGAATACACGGAGGAGACATGCCCCGCCAGACCCGCCGGGTCATCACCGGCCATGACGCGCACGGCAAGGCCATCATTGTCGAAGATGGCTGCGCCCCCAACGTGAAAGTGCGCAAAGTCGGGAATCTGACGTCCACCCTCGTGTGGGTGACAGACGAGACGCCCGCAAATCTTGAATCGCGCTTTGATCCGTCGCTTCGCGAGACCGGCGTGGCGCCGCCTTCGGGCGGATCGATCCTGCGCATCGTCGATTTTCCGCCAGAGGCCGAAGCAGGCGCAGTTGATAATGCGGCAATGTTGCGAGAAATGGGCCTGAGCGCATCAGCGAAGGACGCCCCCGCAAGACACGCCTCGATGCATCGCACGCGCAGCATCGACTACGCGCTCGTGCTTGAAGGCGAAATCCACATGCTGCTTGATGATTCGGAAGTTCATCTCAGGGCCGGCGACGTCCTGATCCAGAAGGCGACGAATCACGCGTGGGTGAATCGCGGTCAGACGTCTTGCCGGATCGCATTCGTTCTCATCGACGCAGTTGAGCCAGAGGCCTGGAAGGCGCGGGACGTATGAAAAGCGATACAAGTTTACACGCTGACTTAACGCGCCCATGGGTCGGACGACCCCTGCCGCGGCTGGAAGATGAACGCCTCGTGCAAGGCGCGGGCAGATATTCCGATGACATAGTGTTCGATGGCCAGACATTCGCGCTGTTCCTGCGTTCGCCGCACGCCCACGCGCTGATCAGATCGGTCGACGTGAGCGGGGCCCGCCAGATGGGCGGCGTGCTGGGCGCATTCACAATTGACGATTACATCAAGGATGGCTGCGACTCTATTCCGCTGATGCCCGTGCCAGCCGGCGCGTTGAACGTCGACGATCCCGCCTTCAAGTCGACAGCGGAGCGGCCTGTCTTCATCTCGCAGCAATGGCCGCTCGCCAAAGACCGTGTGCGATTTCCAGGCGAAGCCGTCGCGATGGTGTTGGCGCAAACGCTGGCGCAGGCGCGCGACGCGCTGGAGATGATTGCGGTTGAATACGAGCCGCTGCCAGCCGTCACCGACGCCTCTGTGGCCGCACGCGCTCAGGCGCCGCAACTCTGGGACGCGTGTCCGCAGAATGTAGCCTTCGACAATTCATTTGGACATGCGGCTAACGTGGAGGCGGCGCTCGCAAGCGCGCATCTTGTTGTCGAAGAATCGTTTCGCAATCCGCGCATCGTCGTTGCGTTCATGGAGCCGCGCTCCGCGAACGCGCGCATCGAGTCGAATGGAAAGCTCGCACTCTACACGGGCTGCCAGGGCGTTCACCGCGTCCGCCTCGGCGTGTGCGCCGCGTTGAAGCTGAAGCCTGATGACGTACGCGTTGTGTGCCCCGACACGGGCGGTGGATTTGGCGCGCGTAGTGATCCGTATGTCGAGCAGATTTGCGTGGCCTGGGCCGCGAAAAAACTGCAGCGTCCTGTAAAATGGACCAACGATCGAACCGAGTCGCAGCTCACGGACTATCAGGGTCGTGACATACGCACGCAGGTGCGCACGGGATTTGACGCCAATGGCGTGATCTGCGCCATGAGCGTTGATATTCTCGGCGGGCTCGGCGCGCAGACGTTGTCGTTCGTGCAATTGCACAACACCTATCGCATCACGCCCACGGTCTACCGCGTGCCGGAAGCAAGCGTGCGTGTGCGCGGCGTTCTCACCAACACCACGCCGACAGGTCCATTCCGCGGCGCGGGCAGGCCCGAGGCGACGCTGGCCATCGAGCGCACGCTCGACATCGCAGCTGGCAAGCTGGGTTTGGACCGCATTGAAATGCGCCGACGCAATCTCATCCGGCGCGCCGATCTTCCCTACGCAACAGCGACAGGCCTGACCTATGACAGCGGCGATTTTGCCGGCAATCTGCGCGCAGTTCTCAAAGCCGCTGACTGGAGCGGGTTTTCGCGCCGCAGAAAAGACGCACAAAAGCGTGGCTTGATCGCCGGGATCGGCGTCGCGAACTATGTTGAATGTCCCGTCGGCGCGCCTCATGAGCGCGTCGATCTGCGGGTTGTTTCGCAAGACAAGCGCATCGATCTGGTGATCGGTACGCAATCGACAGGGCAGGGACACGAAACATCGTTTGCGCAGGTCGTCGCGGATCTTCTCGGCGTGACGCCCCATCAGGTCAGATTGGTCGCGGGCGACACGGAAACCGTCATTGCCGGCGGCGGTTCACATTCCGACCGGTCCATGCGCATCGGCAGCGCGCTGATGTATCAGGCCGCGCGCGAAATTGTGGATAGCGCGCGATCCAGGGCGGCGGAAAAGATCGGCGCTGCGCTGAACGACATCTTCTTTGCGGACGGGTTTTTCAGCGCGCCGAGCAGCAACACCAAGCTTTCGATCTTCGACGTGAGCAGCTTGGGAGACGGCCCGCTTGCCGCAAGCGCAGCGTTCCGCGGACGCATGCCGGCCTATCCAACAGGCGCGGCTGTGTGCGAGGTCGAGATAGATCCTGACACCGGCGAAGTGGAGATTACGCGCTACACGGCCGTTGATGACGCAGGTCAGCCGATCAATCCCCTCATTCTTCACGGCCAAGTCCATGGCGGCATCGCGCAGGGCGCCGGGCAGGCGCTTGTGGAACAGCAACACTATGACGAATCGGGGCAGGTGCTGACAGCCTCTTTCATGGATTACGCCATGCCCCGCGCCGATCTGTTTCCCGCCTTCGACGTGCATCTCGTTGAAGACCCGACCAAAGGCAATCCATTGCGCGTTAAGGGCGGGGGCGAAGGGGGGACGACGCCGGCGCCGGCAGCCGTGCTGAACGCCGTGTGCGATGCGCTCGCCAGCGTGGGCGTAGACCGGTTCGAGGCGCCTGCGACCCCGGCCCGGGTTTGGGCAGCGCTCAAGCCTCGGCGCGGTTGCGTTGGCTCGTAGGCTCCCGTAGACAAGCGCGCCAAGCGGCGCCTGCCGCACACCTGACGCCAAGGGACGAAACATGCTCCGCAGCACCGATCGGATTCTCACTACCCACGTCGGAAGCCTCATCCGGCCTCAGTCCGTTGTCGATTATCTGCGGGCCAAGCAGGCCGGCTCGGCGGTGGATGAGAGCGCCTATCAGGCCACGCTCGCCAATGAGGTGAGAGACGTCATTCGCCAGCAAAAGGACGTCGGCATCGACATTCCAAGCGACGGCGAATTCGGCAAGGGAATCTCCTGGTCGCAATATGTCATCGAGCGCATGAGCGGTTTCGAGCGCCGTCCCTTCCAGGGTGAAAACTCCTGGCGCCGGGGCGCCGACCGGACAAAGTTCACCGCCTTCTATGACGAAATGGACGCTAAGGAAGGCATGGCGACGACGCTGGATTCCGTCTGCGTCGGCCCGATCGAGTACACCGGCTTTGAGGCCGTGCAGCGCGATATTTCGAACATGAAGAACGCGCTCGCCGCCAGCGGCGTGACCGAAGGCTTCTTGCCCGTCGCGTCGCCGTCGAGCGTCATTCCGGATCGCCGGAATGAATTTTACAATAGCGAAGACGACATCATGCACGCCATCGCCTCGGCGATGAATGCTGAATACAAGGCGATTGTAGATTCCGGCCTGCTGGTCCAGCTCGATGATGCGCGCCTCGCCGTCACTTATGATCGCATGGTGCCGCCCGGAACCATGGACGATTATCAGAAGTGGGTCAGCAAGCAGATCGAGCTGATCAACTACTCGCTGCGCGGCATTCCTGAAGATCGCGTGCGCTACCATGTGTGCTGGGGCAGCTGGAACGGCCCGCATACGACTGACATCGCGCTGCGCGATCTCGTCGACCAGATTTACAAGATCAAGGCCGGATGCTTTGTCATCGAGGGTGGCAATCCCCGTCACGAGCATGAATGGAAAGTCTGGGGCGAGAAGAAGCCTCCGGCGGGCAAGATCATCGCCACCGGCGTCATCAGCCACTCGACCAACGTGGTGGAGCATCCCGAGCTTGTTGCTGAGCGTATCGTGCGCCTCGCCAAACTTATCGGGCGTGAAAATGTGATGGCGACGACAGATTGCGGCTTCGCGCAGGGCCCGTTCTATCGCCGCGTTCATCCCAGCATCATGTGGGCCAAGCTGGAAGCGATGGCCGAGGGCGCGGGCATCGCGAGCAAGGAATTGTGGGCCTGATAACGGGCG
>JAUXWZ010000135.1 GCA_030684835.1 Beijerinckiaceae bacterium | reverse complement strand
TTTCCAAATCGGCCACAAGCGTTGTCGCAACAAGGCTGGGTTTGCCTGCCTCGAAAGCGCGCGCGAAGTCAGCGTATTGAGTCTGGTTCATCGCGCGCTGCCGGCCTTCAGTTTCCGTCCTGTCCACCGCCAACGGCCAGTCGAACAGCAGCTTCGTTGATGGAAATGCCGAGTTCGTCCTGCACGCGCGCAATGTATTGCGACAGAATGTCTTCGGTCAGCGTGTTGCGCAACTGCGGCTCCAGAGCCCTGATTGACTGTTCTTCGGGGTCGAAGGCTGGAACCACGGCGTCGTTGACTTTGAAGACAATGCGCTCGTTGCCATTGCCGACCGATCCGACCGCGCCTACGCGAACCGAGAAAACGCGCGTGACGGCCGGGGCGGGGAGCTTTGATGCGATCAGGCGGCGTACTTCCTGATCGACCTGCACTTCAAGCCCGACGTCCTTTGCGACAACCTCGATGGCCTCGCCGGCCTCAATCCGCTTGACGATCTCCGAGGCTTTTTCCTGGAGGATGCGCGCTGCTTCATCACTGCGCCATGTCTCGACAACCTGATCGCGCACTTCATCGAGCGTGCGCTCGCGGGCTGGGTCAACCTTGCTGACTTCAAACCAGATATAGCCATTGTCGCGGGTCGTGATGAGGTCGTTGTCGACGCCGATATCGGAGGCATACGCCGCGCGCAACAGGGCTTCGGCGTCACCGATGGTGATGGCCGGGTTGCCGGCGCGATCGCGCCCTGAGCGATTGACCTCGACAAGCCTTGGCGTTAGACCGACAGCTTTCGCGGCTTCAGTAAGCGCCTGCCCGGACGTGCGCTGGTCTTCGATCTTGTCGCGGATGTCGCGAACCTGATCGCCCGCACGGCGCGTAGCCAGCTCTTCCTTGATCTGTGTGGCCACGTCTTTGAAGGGGCGCACCGCCAGCGGTTCTATTTTCGAAACGCGCACCAGCGCGTGCCCGAACTGCCCCTTGATTGGCTGGCTCACTTGTCCCTCAGGCGTTGCGAACGCGCCTTGAGCGATGTTGGGATCGACAAACTCCGTCCACGCAAGCGTGCCAAGATCAATGTCTGTGGCAGACAGTTTGCGTTCTTCTGCGAGAGCATCAAACGTGAGGCCCTCGTCAATGCGTTTGCGCGCGGTGATGGCGTCTTCTTCGCTTGGGAAAACGATCTGCTGCACAGAACGTCTTTCAGCCGTGCTGTAACGCGCCTTGCCTGCCTCGTAGGTCCGTAGCGCGTCTTCGTCGCTGATCTTAGAGGGGTCTGCGACAGAGGCCGGGGTCACCGCCAGAAATGTCACCGAACGATATTCGGGTGCGCGAAATGCCGTCCTGCGTTGCTCAAAAAAGGTCTTTAGCGCTTCGTCCGAAGGATCGGGAATTTCACCCGCGAGGCTCTCGGGCAGAACGATGTATTCGACGGCGCGCGTTTCGGCGCCGTAGCGATGGGCGGCTTCCAGCAGGACGCGCGGCACGGGCACATCGCCAGCCAGCGACAGCGCCAGTTCGCGGCGCAAATAAGTCATGCGCTGGTCGAGCAAAAACCGCTGCTCGTTCGGAAAACCGGCTTCGCGCAACGCGTCGTTGAAACGCTGGCGTTCGAAGCGACCCGTCGGGCCCAGGAACGACGGATCATTGACGATAGCCTGAGCAATGTCACGGTCCGCCATGGCGAGCCCGAGATCCCTGATCCGTTGGTCGAGAGTCGCTTCCGACAAGAGCCGGTTCAAAACCAGCCGATCGAGCCCCGCAGTGCGCGCTTCATCGTTGGTGATGGCGCGGCGCGCCTCACGCTGCCAGGTTTGAAGCTGGGACTGGTAGGCCTGACGGTAAGTTTCCGTCAGAATTTCGGTTTCCCCAACCTTGGCGACGGTGCCGACCCCGAAACCACGGAAAATGTCGCCGATACCCCAAACCGCGAAGCTGAGGATCAGAAACGTAAAGAGGATACCAACCAGAATCTTGCCAAGCCAGTTTTTGGTGGCTCGGCGCATGCCTTCCAGCATTTTCACTCGTCCGATTGTATGCGGAGCGCAGCCCCCGCCTGATTCTGCTTCCAATACCTGTTGCAAGCGACTTTGCATAGCGCGCCCGCTCTGCTACCCCGACCGCAACATCCAGGAGGAGCTATGACAAGCCAACGCCGCCCCCTCGTCGCCGGAAACTGGAAAATGAACGGCCTGAAGTCCGGCCTCAGCGAATTGGCGGCGATGGCGCAGGGCTATGACGCCGCGCTGCACGCCAAGGTTGACCTTCTGGTCTGCCCGCCAGCGACGCTGGTCGCCGCCGCCGTACAGACGGCCCTTTCGGGGCTGGCCGTCGGAGGGCAGGATTGTCACGCCAAGGCCAGCGGCGCCCATACGGGCGACATTTCAGCGGAAATGCTCGCAGACGCCGGGGCTTTATTCGTCATCGTCGGACATTCCGAGCGGCGAACGGATCATGCGGAGACGGATGCCGTGGTGAAAGCGAAGGCCGAGGCTGGCCTGCGCGCCGGGCTGACCACGATTGTGTGCGTGGGCGAAACTGAAGCCGAGCGCAGGGCGGGCAAGACGCTCGACATCGTCGGCCGTCAGATCGCGGGCTCGATGCCAGAGGGCGCAGCAGCCGCCAATATCGTGATTGCCTACGAGCCCGTGTGGGCTATCGGGACGGGGCTGACGCCAACGACCGCCGACGTCGCCGAGGTCCACAACTTTATCCGCAAGACGCTGACCGGGCTTATGGGCGAGGGGGGCGCGGGCGTGCGCATACTTTATGGCGGCTCGGTCAAGCCATCCAACGCCGCCGAGCTGATGGCGGTCGACAACGTAGACGGCGCGCTGGTGGGCGGCGCAAGCCTCACCGCCAAAGACTTTTTGGGGATCGCCGCCGCCTATCGGTGACGCTAAATCGCGCGCTGGCGCCCCGTCGCACTTTGCTTTTTGGGCGTCATCGTGTATCACGCGCCCCAATTGGGCCGCGCACACCTGCGGCGTTTTTTGGCGAGATTTATGGAAACCGTACTCATCGTCATTCACCTGATGGTCGTGATCGCGCTGGTGGCGGTCGTGTTGCTGCAACGCTCTGAAGGGGGCGCGCTTGGCATTGGCGGCGGCGGTGGTGGCGGCTTCATGTCCGGCCGCGGGCAGGCCAACGCGCTTACCCGGGCCACCGCGATTCTCGGGGCTGCCTTTTTCTTCACGAGCATCACCTTGACAGTGCTTGCGAACAGGAATCGGGCGCCGACCTCGGTGTTTGATCAGATGCAGCCGCAACAGCAGCAGCAGCAGACCGCGCCGGGGCAGCCGCCTGCTGGCGGTAACCTGTTCGATCAACTTCAGCGGCAGGAGCAGGGCGCGCCCGTTCCCCCGTCAGGCGCACCGCAGCCGCGCCCGTAAGGGCCGCAAGGCAAAACTTCATCCGGGGCCGGTTCGCCGGCCCTTTTCGTTTGGCGGGGCCGATTTCGGCGGGCGCATGCGCGCGCCTGTGCATAGATCCGCGCGGGGGCGAGATTTCGCTCCCCGAATCGGCTCCAAGGGAATAGGTGTGTTCTCCCATGGCGCGGTACGTATTCATCACCGGCGGCGTGGTTTCCTCGCTCGGCAAAGGGCTCGCTTCGGCGGCGCTCGGTTCACTCCTTCAGGCCCGTGGCTACACGGTTCGCCTGCGCAAACTCGACCCCTATCTCAACGTCGATCCGGGCACGATGAGCCCGTACCAGCACGGCGAGGTGTTCGTCACCGACGACGGCGCGGAGACCGATCTCGATCTCGGTCATTACGAGCGCTTCACCGGCACGTCGGCGCGCAAGTCCGACAACATCACCACCGGCCGCATCTATCAGGAGATCATCGCCAAGGAGCGCCGCGGCGATTATCTGGGCGGCACCGTGCAGGTGATTCCCCACGTCACCAACCACATCAAGGAATTCGTGCTGTCGGAGAGCGAGGACGTCGATTTCGTCCTTGTGGAAATTGGCGGCACGGTCGGCGACATCGAGGGCCTGCCGTTCTTCGAGGCGATTCGCCAGCTCGGCAACGATTTGCCGCGCGGCCGCTGCATCTACGTGCATCTCACGCTGCTTCCCTACATTCCCAGCGCCGGCGAGTTGAAAACCAAGCCGACGCAGCATTCCGTGAAGGAGCTGCGCTCCATCGGCATCCAGCCCGATATCCTGCTCTGCCGCACGGATCGCCCCGTGCCCAAGGAAGAGCGCCGCAAGCTCGGTCTCTTCTGTAACGTTCGCGAGAGCGCGGTGATCGAGGCGCGCGACGTCGGCTCCATCTACGATGTGCCGCGCGCTTATCACGAGGCGGGGCTTGATCGCGAAGTGCTGTCTGCGTTCGGAATCGAGCCCGCGCCACGGCCCGACATGGGCCGCTGGAACGCGGTGTGCGAGCGCATCCACAACCCAGAGG
>JAUXWZ010000117.1 GCA_030684835.1 Beijerinckiaceae bacterium | reverse complement strand
ATCCTGCGGCGCTCGGCGAGCTGCATAATTGAGTGAAAGTAGCCCACCAGCGCCCGGCTGATTTACGACGATTATCGACGGCTCGCCCGGGATGTAACGATGGTAATGGCGCGATAATAGGCGAAGCAGCGTATCGTAGCCGCCACCCGGCGCTGTATGCGTCGACATCGTGATGGTTTTGCCCTGATAAAAATCGTTGGCCCAGACCGAGCTTGTAAATGTCGCCGCGATGCCGACAGCCATCGCAACGCGCGACGCCAAGCCGAAAGTCTTGCACAGAGCATCCATCGGGTCCTCCCAGTAAGCCAGTGCCGTCATATTACTTATCTATCGCGCAAAGTCCTGACACTTGATATCGGCGAGCGGCATCAGCGCCGGCCCACAACGTGGACCAAGTGCACGATGACGCCAGCGGCAGCTGTCCTTAGATCGAGACACGCCTGCCGCTCCTCCACGCAAACGAGATTGGATCTCGATAGGGTCGCGTCAACCATCTTATGCGTCATGACGTCCTCCCGCTGGGCGCGCACGGCGCTTATCATTACTCCGAAGCTTACGGCCTCAGGCTCCTTTGTCAACGAGTGTGCGCATCAGCGCGGTTGATAGGTAAAACCATACGCCGAACCAGTTGCAGCGCTCAGGCTAATTGCCGAGCCTTTCTCCGCAAGCCGCACCCACATGGCGGCCATATCGCCAGGCTTTTCTCGCACCGCCAGACATTACCCGCGAGATGAATTTCGCCTGCAGGCTTCCATTAACCCGCAGGCGACTCAATGTTGATCGACTACACTATCAATCAAACGCCAAGCGCGGAGCGTAGAGCGGCTCTCCGCTCCCCTTTGTACATGTCCTTATAGCTCCGAGGGCCGAGAATTCCCTGTTCGACTTTGATGCTACCGAAGACCGGACCTTCTTCGTGGAGGAAATAATCAATACGGTCTTTAAACGCATCAAGGTCGTTAACAGTGAAGGTCTTCTTGATCTGCGCTGCGCGAGCATGCCCCTCAAAGTCGACACTTGGATTTGGAATTGAATGGCCACCATTTGCTTCATAAGTGCCGTTGCAAAACACGAGGTGCGTGAAATTGCGTGGCGCCACGCGGCCAATCGTAACGAGCGTCGGCAGGTTCATCAGCAATGAGCCATCACCGTCGAGCACAATGATGCGCCGTTCCGGACGCGCAAGCGCCAACCCGAGGCCGTGCGAAGACGCCAGCCCCATCGCCCCCGATGAGAAATAGTTGAGTGGGCGATCAATGATCGATAACCAATCGGTGGCGGTGCTGTAAGTAGACACCACGATCTCGTCGGTGATGCGCGCGGCAAGAAGTTCGAGAGCTTTCTTTCGGTCTATCATGATTAGGCCTCCGGGCGCCCGCCAATGAGAATCGCAGTTGGTCGAGACGTACGCCAAGCCTCTTCAATCGCCGCGGATATTCTTGGTGTGTCGGCATCCGTTTCGATACAGGTATGCGGTATCCCCAAGACATCCAGAATTGGCTCGATGATGCGAAGTCCGAATCGCCGTGATTCGTTGGGCGGAACCCCCGGCTCTTTACCAAGCAGGCCGATCATCATGCAGACCGGCAATTTCTGCTCGATGGCGACGCCGCGGATTGCGTTCATCGCGTAAAGAAATCCCGTGTATTGAATAAGGATCAATGAACGCAAGTTGCCATAGGTCAGGCCCGCGGCGATGCCGAGGCACTCGTCCTCTTTGCAGACGCGAATGTGCGTAAAGTCTGGATCAACCGAGATGGGATGTAGCAGTCCCTTCGAAGTATGCAGGTCCGGCACAGACAATATATGCTTGATGCCGGATTTCTTGATTTCGTTTATGACTGTCGCCCCTCGCAACTTCTCGACTGTGTCACTCGCCGCTTCACTCATTTATCTTCTCCGGTTGTGTCTGATCAAATCAGGCGCGTTTCCTGAGCTGCCTGCTTGCGCCACGGTTGCGCTCGTCAAAAGTGCCGTTGATCTACTATCTCGCGTTTAGATCAGAGTTGATCATGATCGCCCCGCTCCGACAATGCGCGCATTTCGGTTTGTCGCGTTCAGCAGTCCAAGCGACACATTGCAAACGGACGGTGCAGAGCAGTCCGTTCGTCGATGTATCGTATCCGGCATGGCGTCCTCCCTGATCGAAGCTTTTGCAGCCTTCATCCCTAGCCTACGCGCAGTGCGGCCATTCGCAAAATGCTATTCCGTCCGAAAGACATAAGCAGCCGGAATGCCAGGGGCGCCAGACTTGGCGTAAGCGCGACAACCCCTGGAGCGGTTCCTGACTTCTTTTTACGGCTGAATGGATTCGTTGGACCACCGCGTTGGGATGGTGTCACCAAGGCCCATCTCCTTGGCGCGCTCGAAAATGAGATGCGCCACTGCGGTGAACTGGGCGCCAACTCCCGTGCTGTTAAGAAAGAAGGTAATCTGGTCATCGCTTGCACGCGCCGGTGTGCGGCCGGAAACCAGCTCGCCGAGATCGGGATAATCGTTCCAGTCAATCTCGCGAGGCGGATGATCGCGCATTACGAAATCGAATTTCTTCTCCATTTCTTTGAAGTCTGTCGAAACATATTCATGTTCCTTCATGCGGGTATGAAAGACCAACACGTCCGCGCGTGTGAAACAATCGCTCATCGGCTCATCGCGCTGCATGCAGCTGAGATGCATCCCCGGCTGCAACCAGTCACCCTTGAAAAAAGGCTCGCGGCTATTCGTGGCCGTAATAGCAATATCAGCGCCTGTCACCGCATCGAGAGCGCTGGAAGCCGCTGACATTTTTAGACCGAGTGAAGCGGACATACGCTCGCAAAATGCGACGATCTCCGACGGGTCGGGACTATACACACGCACGTGTTCGATGTTCCGGACCTCCTTCAGGGCTTCAAGCTGTGGACCCGCCTGATTGCCTGCTCCGATGAGTCCGACGACTTTGGCGTTTTGGCGCGCAAGGAATTTGGCGCCAATGGCGTTAATCGCTCCGACTGTGAAGCGCTGCAACAATCCATCCTGCAGGATACCTATCAACTCGCCGGTCGCAGAGCTGAACAAGAACACAAGACCAACGTAGGATTTTCCTTCAGCGGCGGGGACTTTGATGCGTCGCCGACTCCCATTCACGACGGGAAATGCAACGATGTCGGATGTCACCCGGATCGATGCGACGTTGAATCTGGGAATCGCTCCATCAAGTGTCTTGAACTGATGGGCGCCCGGGATTTCTCCGCCGATGTCGGCTATTGTTGGAGCGAATAAGTCAGTGCGTCCGCGATAGACCGCGCTTCCGATCCCGAGGTCTGCATACAAGTATTCGAGATGGCTGATGACGCCAGCCATGGTGAGCACTTTCGCCGCGTCATCATTTGAAATGATCAGGGTCATGACTCGAACCTCTTTGGCGGATTCTCATGAGAGTGCGCGGCAGTGGGCGGAATGACATGTAGAGCAGACGTTGCGGGCAACGTCAGCGCGTCTTGTTTGGAGCTTCCCGCCCCAAGCCGACGGAATGAGGGCGGGCCATATCGCACAGATCCCCCTGAAGCTTCAGATAGCCGCGTCGCAGGCCGCTACGTCCCAACGTCAGCTTGACGCAAGCATTCATCGTACGCAGCTGCGCGCAAGCAGCAAATACATAAGTGTCCAGGCGTCATAACCGACTTCTATCGCATGCGTTCGCAATATCCTTTGCAACAGAAGACCGGGAAACAGCCCTCGCTAAGATCAAGATTGCTCGGAAGCGCGCCGGATGCCAGGGCGCGGGCTAGGCTCATCAAAGCGCAGCATCCCCGGAGCTGAGAAATAGCTCAATGTGCGCCCGGTGGAGCCTCATATATTCGAGAAACCAGGCGGTGTACGCATGGGGATTTCGCTCCATGTCTGCTTCCAACTCTGCAAGGCTCACCCATCGGTAAGCCTCAACCTCAAGCGGGTCAGGCGATATGGGCCCGTCGTGCGTCCCGCCGAACACGTGGACGTACTCATCCTCGATGAGATCACCTACCTGCGCGCGGTATTCCACGACAAACAACGGAGCAAGCCCCGCCCCAAAGCCCATTTCGTCTTGCAGGCGTCGCACCGCCGCCGGCAGAGGGCTCTCCCCGGGCCTTGGATGACTGCAACAGGCATTCGTCCAGAGTCCTCCTGAATGGTACTTTCCACCATAGCGCTTCTGTAAAAGGAACTGACCTGCCCGATTCCTGATCAGAACCGAAATCGCCCTATGCTTAAGGCCTTCCACATGGGCCTGAAGCTTGGGCGCCGTACCAATGTCGCCGCCAGCAGCATCGACGAGTATGACATTTTCATCTTTATCGATCACAACCGGGGCTACCTTCTGGTCGAATATTCCAAACCGCTGGGCGGCTCCGCTGGAAATGGCCCGCTGTCGGCCCGTCCGCAAAGCGCCACTGCGAGACTTTCTCCCTTATATCACGCCCGCGTATCCCCTTCGATCCTCGCCTCTCTCAGTCCCGCGCGCTCCATGCGCGGCAGTAGACCGTCACGAATATGGCGGAAGTCATCAATGTAGTTGATCATCCCACAGGCCAGCCCATCCAATCCGGCGGCGCTGAGCTTTTCAAACATGGCGACAGCGTCATCATAGCTACACACAATTGGGAAACCGGCGCCGCTGATCAGCCTGGCCCTAAGTTTGTCACGACTGGCAGAAAGGTGCGGCGCGAGGCGATCACCGCGCAGATTCAGGGCGTACTCGGCAGCTTCCATATCGCCCTGCTCGTGCACGATGTAATGGTGGTACTCTTCCGCCTCCCGCCGCGTAGGCCGCACCATAAGATGACAGCTCGAGAAAATATGACGCAACTGCCCCGGTGGAGCAGTGGAGCGGAAGACCTCAAGTTTTGCCGCTAGTGTTTCAAGGTCCGGAATCGTCGTGAACAGACAATCAGCATTGAAGGCGGCAAAGGCTCTGCCCACATCTGAGTTTCCGGCGCTCACGAGAATTGGGCGAGTTCCCCACCAGGGCTTCGGCTTACTGAGAACATCTTTAAGTTGAAAAACGGCGCCGTTGTAATCGAAGGGCTGCTCTTCGGCCCAGATCTTTTTCACAATATCGAGCCATTCCCCACTGTAGGCATAGCGCTTGTCGTGATCCTTCAGGTCAACGCCCATCATGCCGAATTCGACAGGGTTCCATCCCGAAACAACGTTCAAACCAAATCGCCCATGTCCGATATGGTCCGCTGTTACGATTTGTTTAGCGGCGAAGACAGGATTTACGAACGCCACATGCAATGTGCCGAAGGTGGTGATTTCGTTCGTGAGAGCAAGAAGTCCACAAGCCCACGTGAGCGTCTCAAAAGTCGTTCCTTGCGTATCACTCTCACCTTGATAGCCATGCCAGCGCCCGATTGGCAGCAGGAACTCGAGTCCCGCCTCGTCGGCAAGCTGCGCCGCCCTCATATTGTTGTCCCAGCTCGCATCCCAACGTTCGGGCGCTTTGGTGAGACTGAGACCTCCAGAACAATTCATCCCGAACAGGCCGAGCTTGAAGCGATTGGAATTATAGATTCGCGTGTCACTTCTACTCGTCCACATCAAAAGCCTCCAGTTCTGCTCGCATCGCAAAGCCTCGGCGCTACGCATGCAGTGATGCGAACCTTTCGCCGAACGTAATGGTGTTCACGCGTTGACGCATCTGGACATATTCTGGGCATGAATTAAGTTCGCCACAAGAGCCGATGGGCAGTTGCGCCCCAGGCTGTGAACGGCGATGCGACAAATACGCTCAGCCGCCGTCAAGAAAAGATTGCTGGAGGAGATGGATGGTCGCGAGCAGGAATGATACCCAGATCTATAACAAAAATAGATTCAAGCTCGGCCTGTTTGGCATGAACTGCTCGGGAGGTCTCAGCCTCACCAAAGCGCCCGAACGCTGGGATGCGAGCTGGGACAACAATGTGAAGGCAGCGCAGCTCGCCGACGAGGCCGGTCTGGAATTCCTGCTGCCGATTGGGCGCTGGCATGGCTATCGCGGCGAGACAGACACGCAAGGATCGACGTTCGAAACGCTGACCTGGGCCTGCGGCCTCCTCGCGCTTACGAAGGACATCACCACCTTCGGCACACTGCATGTGGCGTTCGTCAATCCGGTCTTCGCCGCAAAGCAGATGGTGACCGCCGATCACATCGGTCACGGACGCTTCGGATTGAATATTGTTTCCGGATGGAACCCTGGCGAATTCGGCATGATGGGTGTCGCGCTCAACGAGCACGAAGATCGCTACGCCTATTCTGATGAGTGGTTGGACATCGTCAAGAGGATCTGGTCGGAACATGAACCGTTCGACCATGAGGGCCGTTTCTATAACCTCAAGGGGGTCCTCGCTAAGCCCAAACCTTTTTGGGGCAGTAGGCCGGTTCTCGTAAATGCGGGAAACTCCACAGCGGGCCGGCAGTTCGCGGCAAGCAATTCGGATTGCCTGTTCACGGCAATTCCCAAGCTGGAAGATATGCCCGAGAAGATCGCATCCTTTCGCGCGCTTGCGCCTGAGGGGCAGATCAGAAACGTCTTCTCAAGCGCACACGTCATGGCCCGTTCGACACGCAAGGAAGCCGAGGATTTTCATCATTATATCATCTACGAGCAGGGAGACTGGGAAGCAGCAGAATACTCGGCCGGATTGCGCGGAACGCGCAAAGGCACGTGGATGAAGGACCAGGAAAATCTGAAAGCGCGGCTTATCAGCGGCGCGGGTTATCCAATCGTTGGCAGCTACGATGACGTCGTTGAGACTTTCCAGAAACTGGAAGCCGTTGGGCTCAACGGAGCAGCAATGGGCATGATCAATTACGTGAACGACTTTCCCCACATACAGGAACTTCTGCCCCGAATGGAACGCGTGGGCCTGAGGGAAAAGCCGAACTCGTGAGCCCTACTCGCAGATTGCAACCGTGCGATCTGCGGGAAAATAAACAGGCGTTGCATCACCGGGTGAAAGCGAAACAGAGGGATGTGCGCGAACAAGCACATCCATCTCGCCGACACGAATGGCGTACTCGGCTATGTCGCCGAGATATACGCGTGAAACAACTCTGCCTTCGAACGTATTCTCGTGGCCAACGCTCATTCGGGCGCATTCGACATTTTCCGGACGGGTCACGAACTTGACTGCAGCTCCGCTCGGCGCAGCTAAATGAAACCAGCAGCGCACCGGGCCGATTGCGGATTCAACAATGCCGTAACCGCCGTCAACAGACGCTTCAGCCAATCGACCGGTAAAAAGATTTGTGCGGCCGATGAACCCGGCGACAAACTCTGATGTGGGCCGCTCGTAAATATCCGTCGCCGAGCCGACTTGCATCAATCGCCCCTGATTGAGGACCGCGATACGATCGGAAATCGCCATCGCCTCTGCCTGATCATGTGTCACATAGACTGTCGTGACGCCCCACTCGGACTGGATCCGCTTGAGCTCAGCGCGCATTTGTTCGCGAAGCTGCGCATCGAGATTTGAAAGCGGCTCATCCAGCAGCAAGAGCTTGGGCTCACGCGCCAGCGCACGAGCCAGCGCCAAACGTTGTTGCTGTCCACCACTCAATTGCGTGGCGGAGCGGCCCCGGTACTTCGACAGACCAACCATCTCAAGAACGCGCACAATTCGCTTCTCGACCTCCTCGCGCGAGGGACGATTGCGGCGTTGCACGCGAAGTGGGTACGCCGCGTTCTCGAACACACTCATATGCGGCCATATGGCGTAGGATTGGAACACCATCCCAATATCCCGCTCGTACATCGGGACGGACACTTTGGATGCGCCATCGAAGAGAGGAGCGCCATCCAGTTGTATGACACCGCTTCCCGGTGTTTCCAGGCCCGCGATAGAGCGCAACGTCGTGGTTTTCCCGCACCCCGACGGTCCCAATAAGGTGAACAACTCTCCCCGCGCGACATCAAAAGAGACGTCGAACGCGCCTCCGGCTGGCTCGCCAGAACGTGTTTCATAAGCCTTGAAGAGATTTCTGACCGATAGCATCAAACACTCTCTATGAAATCTGGAACCGGCGGGTGACATAGTAGAAAATGCTGCTGACGACGGTCATCAGCGCAATCCACACGACGCCCATCGCAGCAAGTTCCGTTACCTGACCATTCTGCCACAAGTCGAAAAGCGTCACCGCCACGATCTCCGACCCCGGCCCGACCAGCAGAAGCGGGAGTGAAACAGCTTGCACCGACAAGAGGAAGACGAACAACCATCCACCAATAAGCGCCGGCGCAAGAAGCGGAACGACAATTCTGAAAAACGTCGTCAGCTGCGCGGCTCCTGACGATGCTGATGCGTCCTCCAACTCCCGATGAATCTGAAGCACGCCTGCATAAGCGTACCGCATCCCATAGGGCAAATAACGCGACGTTGAAGCGATGATGACCGAGAGAAGCGTTCCGTAAAGCGCGATGGGCAAGCTCACAAACACATACAGGAATGCGACGCTCATGACGATGGCGGGAAACACCAAAGGCGCTGTCGCAAGTTGATCAAGGATCCACGCGCCCGGCGCCCGGCGCGCCGCCATCCAGGCGCAGAGCGCAGTAAGCGGAACGACCGCGCTTGCTGTGGCTGCTCCCATGAGAAGCGTATTGCCAATCGCATCATGGAATGATGTCGCGTCACGCAACAGCGCGTAATTCTCCAGCGTCCAGCGACTAAATGACCCCGCGCTTATTCCCTCATAGAAGGGCTGCAAGGAAGCAAACGTAAGAATGATGATTGGCAGGCCTGTGACGAGCAAGAATGTGACTGCGAGAACTGTTGTCCCAACCCACTTCATGGCGCCAAGATCAATGACTCGCGGACGGTAACCCTTGCCCGTGATGGACTGATATTTGTGGGCGTTTTTCGAGAGCTTATTATAAAGGTAGATCAATCCGCAGACGATGATGAGCAAACAGACTGAGTAAGCGCCCGCTTCACCGTATCGCGGAAAGCCTTGTCCGCGAGAGCTTTGATAAATATTTGTCGTTAGCACATTGATGTTGCCCGCGAGGCCCACAAGGGCCGGCACTTCAAAGGACTCAAACGCGCGAATAAAGACAAGGAGCAGCAAGGCAAGGATACCCGGCATGCCCATCCGAATGCTAATCGACCAGAATGTGCGCAGCGGGCGGCCGCCACTCATCATCGACGCTTCCTCGAACGAAGCATCCTGCGACTTCAGCACTGCGGACATCAGCAGGAAGACCAATGGCACAAAATTCATGCCTTCAATCACGATCATACCCCATAAGGAGTAGACGTTAATCGTGTACTCAGGCCCAAGCGTCGCAGCTAGTGCACTATTCAGCGGGCCAGCGCGCCCCAGCAGCAAAAGCCATGAGACGACGTGCAAAACATTCGGGATGCCAAGAGCGATGATCGCTCCGAGAAATACCCATTCCCGGCCCGGCGCATTTGTCCGTTCAACAATCAGCGCTTGTGAGATTCCAAACACCAAGGCAACGACCGCAGTTCCTAAAGAATAGACAATCGTGTTGATGAGCGATGGCAAGAAAAAACGCTCTGTGAACAGCGAGGTATAGTGTCTGAAGGTCAGGTCACCAAGCGTTCCGTCCGGATTGCTGACGTGAAAGCTGACCTTGATCAGAAAAAATGCCGGCGGCACAATAAGCACGCAAAGAATGAATGCCAGTAGAAGGACGCCTATCGGAATCCTTCTCAAACCGGCAAACAAGGATCGCCGCGGCGATGAAAACGCAACGGCGCGCTGCGCCTCGACACTCATTTCGCTTCCCCTGATTTCATTTTCGTTGTTTGCAGATCAGCGAAACAGGTCCTGATATATTTTTTCCGAACTGTCTCCATATTTTCCGAGTTGCTCGGGCAAGACGAAGTTTTGCCTTACACCTGCTTTGGTGGGGACAACACGAGCCAATTCCGATTTGGGATTCACATCCGGCCGCACGGGAAAGTAGTCAGCTTTGGATAATATCTCCTGGCCTTCCTTGGAAATCATGAAATCGACGAGTAGGAGCGCGGCGTGCGGCCGACGAACGCCCTTGGGAATCGCAGCCGTGGCGGTCGTGGTCGCTACGGGATCCATCAACTGAGAATCGACCGGCGCACCCTTCGCGGCACTAATGAGCGGATGGTGTGCAAAAATGTTGAGTGCGATCGGATATTCCCCGGCCACAACTCGGTCGACTAGCGTCCGCGCGCTTCCCGATCCAAAATTTACAATCTTTTGGTCCGCGAGCTTGCGGAAGTAAGCCATTGCCTTGTCCTCCCCCCACGCCATCCGAAGATTGGTGATGAAGAGCGGCGTACCGCTTGAGCTTCCAATTCGCCAGGACATCTTGCCTTTCCATTGCGGATCAAGAAGGTCCTCAAACGTCTTCGGCGCCTTGTCGGCCGGCACAAGGCGCGTATTGTACGCAATAGAGAAGTAGCTGAGCCTAGTCGGGGCCCAAAGCTGACGCGGATCGCGGAGATTATCAGGAACGTTTGTGATCTCCGGCGTGAAGAAAGGTTGGACCAAGTTAGCCTCGATGACCAACTCCCCAACCCCGGTTCCTTCAACAACGTCAACGCCAAGATTCTTCGCGCGGGACTCTGCTGCCAGCTTGGCCGCGATGTCCTCCGAGTCGCCCCTCCAGTACGAAGCGCGGACACCCGAATATTTCCTGTTGAAAGAATCGAGCAAGGGGCGCAACGCCTGATTCACGATCATCGCCGAATAGATGACGACCTGACCTTCCTTACGCGCGCCCTCTAACAGACGCTTCTCCCTATCCGGCCCCTGATAGAGCAAAATGGAATCGCCGGACTGGGCGTAAACGCCACCCGACAACGCGCAAGCAATCAAGATGGCGCAAGCGGTTGACCGCGATAAACGACCGACTTTGGCTCTATTCATGCGTGATCCCTCCCCTATTTAAGCGCAGTATCGCCCAGCTTTGGCAGCGAGGGCGATCTGCGCAATTGTTTGGAAATGTCTCAATAACTATCGAAGCCGGGATTCAGCGACCTCTGCACGAAGCCTCACGCCTGTCCCTATGCTCGTAGGAAGCTTCAGGAAGCCGTCTTCTATCTCGACGCCCTCAAATGGGTCATCAAGCAAACGCTCGAACTCACCAAGCTCACAGGCATAATCTACGCCGGGCAACGAGCAAGCCAAATGGATCGCGGCGGCTGACAATAGCCTGCTGCCAACTGCTGCCCCCAAACGATATCGAATACCTGCAGCTTCGCAAACTCGCGCGGCAGCGAGCGTATTTCGCAATCCACCGAGTTTGGGAATTTTCAGACTCACTGCATCAACGATGCGACGCGACGCAAGCTCGTAAATATCACGCAGCGATCCGGCGGACTCATCAGCCTCAATCGTAATGGGAGACATTCGTGTGACAAGCGCAAGTCCGTCCAAATCATCGATGTGGACCGGTTGCTCTGCCAGATCGATGCTGAACTCTGACATTCTGCCTAGCGCCACGATGGCGTCTTTCACCGAATATGACTGGTTTGCGTCGATGGTGAGATGCACGTTGTCTCCCACCCGCTTCCTGATCGCCGCCACCCGGGCTACGTCTTCGGAAACGTCGCCGTGAACCTTGATCTTGAGATAGCGATATCCTCGTTCGACCAGCTTAAGCGCCTGCTCCGCCATCTCATCGGGCGTTTTGATGGCCAGGATTCTGAGAATCGGCGTCTTGTCACGAACAGCGCCGCCGAACAGATCACACAGTGGAACGCCAAGGCGTCGAGAATTCAAATCATATAGCGCGCAATCGATGGCGGCCTTTGCCTGTGGCGCCCCTCGCATTGCCCGATCAAGATTTCGCAGAATTAACTCAAGCGAGTTGCAATCCTGCCCGACAACTGAATCCTGTAGGTATTCAATCTGTCCCTTGAGCGCAGAATTGACGGCCCCCATGTGGGCCGTCGCAGAGGCGTATCCAAAACCCTCAGCGCCATCCTCTGTAGAGAGACAGACGATCCAACCCTCGGTCGTCGGGCTGGCTCCGAGCGCGAAACGCCACTTCGGATCCTCCTTAGGCATGATGCAAGGAAACAACGAAAGCGAAACGATCTTCGAAGCGCTCACTGGGCGCCCCCAAGGCTTGTGCTAGCAAAAAGCGCCATCGTCGAGGCATTTGCTGCGTAAACCATAACGCAGCAGCGCTTTCCATCAGCCATCGTGCTTTCCTCCAAATCTCGACGGCCCCTCGAAGCGGAGACCTTTTCGGACTATAGGTCACTTCCACAGCGCATGCCAAGCCATTCAGAATGACGCCACAAGGATTAACTCAATCAGCAGGAATCTGGGAAGCTTCCAGGGCATCCGGGGATAACGGGCCTGGCTTGAACCCGGGCCTCAACTGAAATGACGCCTTGTCCCGTCCCTGCCCTCCCGGCTGCCCCGTGCCGGGCCCCCTATTAAAGCCCCCCTCTACACGCGAATACGCTTCCTGGCTGAAAATGAGCAACTGCCCGCCGATGAATGGACCCGTAGCAATCAACATCCCAAAGATGGCGAGCATCTTAGGAATAAATGTGAGGGTCATTTCTTGGATCTGGGTCAGCGCCTGGAAGAAGGCGATAACAATCCCCACAACCATCGCAGCAAAAACCGGCGGGCCCGAAGCAACAATCACTGTCCACAGGGCCGCTCGAACAATGTCCAGAGCATCGGCTTCATTCACCCGCGATCCCCATAGGCTTCCGAACAAGACGCGGACTGCAAAGCTGCCTCAAGAGATAACCACGCCGCTTGTCAGCGGCAGGAACTTCCCATTGTCCAATTGCGCGAGAAGCGCATCACCAGAAATTGAGACACTTTTCACAGTCCCCGCCGTCAGACCATCTGCCGAGGCGGCGCGCCGGCCGATAACGTCATTGGCCTGACTTAGCAGTGTGCTTTGCAGAATTGAGTCCAGCTTCGCGTTTGACTGGACGCCCTGTTCCACAGAAGAAAACGAAGCAAGCTGCGAAAGAAACTGGGTCCCGTCGCTAGGATTAGTAGGATCTTGATGCTTCAATTGCGCAACCAGCAAATGCAAAAAGGATTCGTAGTCGACGGTCGCTGTACGTTGAGACGTATTGACCTTTGCAGGCGGGGGAGAAACGCTACTAATTTCCATTGATGTCACCTATGCCGCTCGAAAATCGCCCTGTTCCTGGGCGCGGAAGACATCGGCCTCTATTTCGTAAAGACTACGAATAATCCGAAGGCAATCGAAGAAACGACTTCGATCTAACAAGGCGCTGACCTCAAAAAGACCATAAAGAACCTCTCGATTGGAAAAACTTTCAACCGTTCGTTTAAGCATATCCCTAATTAAAGCAGAAATGCTAGTACTATTGGCCGGACCGATCAACGCCGATTGTACAACAAAATATAACTGACGAAGCGGCGTTGTCGCGTCACTAGCCTGAAGTACATGCCCTTCCAAAAGAAAGGATACATCGTTAAGAATCTCAATCGAGACCTTGCGATCAAATCGAACCACGGCCCCATTGAGATAAATCTTCTCGCCTGCACGAAGGCGGAGGTTCATGGAACTCATCGTAGTCCATCACGGATTAGTGTGTTGATAGCTATTATCGTATCCAACCCATCTTGCTTACCTTTTGATATCTCATCCGCCTCTTTCATCATCCAGATACCGATGGATATGATGCTCGCCTTCAACGCATCCGGAAGGCCATTATCTATGGAAGCGAGGTCGTCCGTTAAAACGGTCCAGAGTTGTCTAAGACGATATAATGCTTCAACGCATTGAACCGAGCCCGGTTTACATTTTTGCGCTACTCGTAACAAGGTGTTGACACGATCAAACGCATCACGCTCTTTTCGACGAGCCTCTGTGCCACTCTCTTCAAGAATTTCACTATAGGCAAACTGGTGCATCTCAACTCCAAGGTTTAGATATAATTGACGAGCGACAATCTGCTCAAACGAGCGGTGGCTGCATAGGACGCTTCAAGCCGAACTCTAAGACTTTCAATGCGAAGAGAAACTTCGGCTGGGTCCACCTCAACCATTTGCGAGACTTCGGCGCTATAAATCTGTTTCTGCAGCATGCTTGCTTCGCCCGCGGACTCTAAACGTGACATAAGCCTGCCATTTGACGCCTCGAAGCCGATCAGACCATGAATGCCCTCATCTAGAAACGCATCTGCGGAACGGAGCACTTCGGCGAATGCCTCGCTTCCAAGACGTCCCTGTCCAAACTCCAACATAAGCACCGATGCCATAACGACCTTGCGCAATGCTGGATCTGAGACGGCCGCGGGTATCGTTGCCACTTCCCGATCGCCTATTCTCGCTTCGACCGGACTGCCTGATGACGCCGACCAGACACTTGTCCACTTGTCAGAATCGAACAGCGCCGGAAAACCAGTGTCTAGCCACGACTTCATATCAGCGCTGGAAATACCTAAGGACGACGGATCACCCGGCGACATACTAAAAACGTCTGAAAAGCTCTCTGAAAGAGCCGTCCGCGCAGCGCTCCCGGAAGCCAAAAAATCACGGAGCGCGGGTTGATCTCCGTTAGAACCAGAGAAAACGTAACGGCCACCATGAGCCGTATTGCCGAATAGTTTGACCTTCTCTAAAAAGCTCTTTGCTTGGTCCGCCAGGTCACTGTGTGGCACGATCCCACCACGAGCGCCAACCAAAATCGCCTTGAACTCGGAGGAAGCCTTCTGTATCCCTCCAAGGAGGCTCTCACAGAGACCTTAAGTCGAACTGCAAACAGATCGATACAAGTATTCTTTAGTGATCCTGTGAATTTCTCACGAGGCAACGTATCACGAATCATAACTGCCGATACGACATTTTGTAAGGTATCAGATAATTCTGGAAGCCTTATGATGATTGTGACTTTTGACTGGTCATTGATCAGCGCGATCAGCCAAGCCGCGCTTGGCGCAAATTCCTATCGCGAGTCAAACGTGGGTCGGCGTAGAAGTGCTTTTGACAGATCGTTTTCGAATCTTCTTACCAATTCTGCGACAGCATCGATTAAGAACGTAATTATCGATGAAATTAAAAACATCGATGTGACTTCTGTAATGGGACATGGGCCTGTCAATCAGAGCCAGGAAGAGCATCTCAATAAGTTTGCTTTCTCTACTCCCGTCACTGTGAAGGTTTTTGAACGAGAATATCTGATATATCTGTTGCTTTTTGATGGGGACTTCGGTTACCTTAATGGGAGCAAAAGTCGTCATTCATTAGCCGACGACAAGAACGCGTCGCGTATCAGATTAATGTCTAGTCTGTCACAAACTTACATCACGATAAAGGCAGTGTTTAGGCATGACAGCTTCAACCTATCTGATCTAGCTTCTTTGAGGATAGGCAGTGTTCTAGACCTAGGGACTATGGATTCAAAATCAACATTGCTTATCATCCAGGACACTGATCGCGCGCAATGTTCCTTGGGTAAAAAAGATGGTTACTTCACGCTGCGCCTAGATAAGATGTTATAAGTCCAGGTAATTTACTAGGTGCAAGGTTCGTTATGGATAGAATCGGTCTCAGTATATGATCTCAGAAAAATCTTCAATGGATATAGACATATCTGTCGATCGTTACGGATCAAATCTGCTCAATATCCCAGTCGATATAGAGGTCATCATTGGGACTACGAGGCTTACGATAGACAAGATTCTAGGCTTGACGGAGGGAAGCATAGTTTCTCTTAAAAAGACCGTTGGTGAGCCCGCCGAGGTTTCCGTCAATGGTAAAGTCCTTGCTCATGGAAATGTTATTATTATCGGGGACGATTCGTCCCAGCTGGGGGTTATCATAACTAAGATACTTTAGGATTTGTTCTGAGAGTTCGGCCGTAATGTTAATTAACATAGAATCCACAGAAAACAGTTTTCGAGCTGCTGCCGCCCTCCTCCTGGCTATGAATGAAGACAATAGCAGAAACATTCTGCTGCATTTTTTACCAGACGAAATAACGGAAATAGCGAGAATAGCACTAAACCTCGGTCACGTGCAGCGGGATGAAATGCGGTCGATAGTATCGAGATTTAAGGATGAATTACAAACGCTTCCAGTTGTAGAGGGGTCGAAACAGACGACGATGAATCTGATCTCGAGATCGCTATCGAAGAATGTTGCTGACGAGGTATCAGCGTCTTTGTTCGGGCTGGAGAAGTCAATCTGGGAAGAGATGCAGACGCTTCCGCCAGAGGTTGTGGCTAAGATTTTGGGGTGTGAGCACGCGCAAACAATCGCCTATATTATGACACAGTGTAAGGAGACTTATGCAGCCGCGTTCCTTCGGCAGCTCGACTCTGAATTACGAAGTCATGTAGTTCTGGGGGCTATTCATGCTCAAGACCCGGGTCCAGCGATTACCTCGATCCTCTATGAGGCTATCAAAGAAGCGATCTCTGATCAGAATAGCGATATGCCAAATGAAAAGAGTGTTGAAACTGTAGCGGCGATACTTAACTCGTTGCCTGCAGATGAAAGCAAGATGATTATCGAGGAAATTTCTAGGCTTGACCCATCTATCAAAGAAAGTATTCAGCTCAGATTGTTCGCCTATGATGATTTTCTGTTGTTGCCTATCAATAAAATAAGACATGTCCTCGAGTCGGTTTCCTCAGAAAGACTCGCTATAGCTCTTCATTCAATACCAGAGAACTTCTGCGAGCATATACTATCCGCGCTAGGAAGCCGGGCGCGTCGTATGGTGGAGTCGGAGTTGAGTAACGGAAATACTCCTTCCCTGGCTGATATCGAAAAGGCACGAAGGTTCATCGTAGATACCGTTCTTAAAAACAGGAAAGACGAAGGTCTCATAGCTTAGTCGGCGGCGATGATCGGATCGTGTCCTGCGAATTTGCGGTCTTAAAAATTGAGCTCAGAGAATGACCGTGATAGTAAGACTGAACAAGCCTCCGAAAAGAAGCTTTCCGACGCCCGAAGCAAGGGAAACATCCCACAGTCAAGAGACGCGACAACATTTGTAAGCGTGCTAGGTATATTTCTTGCGCTTTTCTTTTTTGGTGCCTCATCGAGTCAACAGGTTGGTCAGAATCTACGGCGTATTCTTGAGCAGTCCGGTGATATGCGCATTGCGACCGTGTATGACGCGCAGATCCTTTTGGTTATGGCCACAAATGAGGCATTTTATGCGGTATACATAATTCCTTTGATTATTGCTATATCCGGCGTTCTGGGATCGATCTCGCAAGCTGTTCCGACTTTAGCCTTTGCGCGTATTAGTCCTAAATTGTCTAAGATTTCTGTTTTGTCTGGCCTGCGCCGGCTATTCGGATTTGGTTCACTTATGGAGTTTGGGAAGACACTCATAAAGATATTATTCTTAATGTTTTTGTTAGGACATTTCGTACTTATAACTATTTCTGACCTGTCTGGCTTTCTGTACAAGGATGTAGACGCATTTTTCCATGAAATTAAGTCATCATTGCACATAATTATCGGGCTTGCACTATTCTTATACCTTGTCGTTGCTGTCATCGATCTCGTTTTAGTGCGAGCTCGGTGGAATAGGGATCTTCGAATGACACCTAAGGAAGTGAAGGACGAAGTCAAGGAAGCTGAAGGGAGTCCGTTCATTAAGTCACTGAGAAGATCCATATCATTGAAGCGCAACAGAACAGGAATGCTAAGTTCTATACCGGAATCAACAATAGTCCTGATCAATCCGACTCATTTTTCAGTTGCGTTGCGTTATGATCGCGGCAGAGATGCGGCGCCTGTTCTGCTCGCGAAGGGTCAAGATCTCATTGCAATGAAGATTCGCGAAATTGCTCGTAGTTCGAACGTCCCAATCATTGAGAGCAAACTGTTGGCGAGAGCATTGTTCAGATCTGTGGAAGTAAACCAAGTTATTCCAGTTGAGTTTTATCGCGCAGTTGCCGAGATAATTAGTCTACTCGAAAATACAGCGAGGCTAAGATCAGCATTATAGAAACCACCGATATTGGTGCAAATCCTGGAAAATGGTTGGAATATGAGCCGGCCTTGGCTATATTTATTAGGGGGCTGGCTTCTGAACTTCGGATGTATGATCAGGACATACTCGTCAAGATGATAAGGAATAGGGATTATGCTGGACTGGATGATCTACTCGGGTCCTCTATAGAATTATATTTTGATTCTGAAATCGTCCTGTTCTGTTGGTCGGCGACAGCGAGATCTGGATGGGCTGATGAGAGTTTTATTTTGGTTAACCTCGAACTTAGATGTGGCCACACATCAATCTTCTTCTCTCTCCGCTTATCAGCGAAATGCGCATCGGTCAGTATAATACACATCGCGCAGGATGATAATCTTCAGGCCCTGGAGCGGAATGATCTGGAGAGTTATCTCGCAAGATATTATACACCTAGCAGAGGGGTTACTCCTTAGCATTTTTAATGCAAGATGGAAAAAGTATTTCAGGGGTCTCTCAATGAATAACATGTCGATATTCGTTCTAGGAAAGCATCATTCCGATCATCTGGCGTTACGCCAGAATACAGCCGCAGCTAATATAGCGAGTATGTCGGTCCCCGGATACAGAGTTCAAAATGTTCCGGAATTTGATTCTTACCTTCGCGCGTTGCCACAGAGGATGAGATCTATGGATTTAAATACTCCTGAAGGAGCCCGAATGAGTAGAAGCCAGTTCGGAGCGAGATCGGACTTGCCCCAGAGCTTGTCTGGAAATAATTTTACGTTGGAAGATGAAATGTCGAAAGCTGGCAACATACGGCGTGAATTCAGCATCAACACAACCTTACTCAAGTCGTTCCACAGAATGTATCTATCTTCAATAAAGAATTGATTATGGACTTTCTAGTATCCGCTTCAAGGGTCGCGTCCGCAGCTTTGATAGCAAACTCCACGAGAGTAGGAGTTGTTACCGAAAATCTTGCAAACGTCGAAAGTGCCGGGTCCACTCCAGGCTCTGATCCCTATGCTCGGAAGCGCGTTACATTCGAATCGATTCGAGCAACCGGAGGAATTCAACACATTAGAGCCCGAACGATCAACGGTGACAGTGATTCGTTTAGGGTAGAACATAGACCCGGTCACCCTGCAGCCGACGAGCGCGGATTTGTCAAATTACCGAGCATCGATCCGCTCATTGAGATAGCCGACCTCAAGGAGGCTAACCGAGCCTATCAAGCAAATCTCCAAACCATTCGCCAAATTCGCGAGTTGGTTTCGATGACCATCGATCTATTGAAAGGTTAGCAATGCAGTTTGATGTTTCACATATTTCTCGCTTGGGCGTTTCTGGATCGCAGGTCAGAGGGCCGGCGGCGCCGGTAGATCAAGAGTTGTTCTCAGCAATGTTGAAAGACGCGGCGGCCGATGCAATAGGCATCGTTAAGGGTGCAGAGAAAATGGCGATAAGCGGTCTCCTGGGTAATGCGTCAATTAATGATGTGGTACATAATGTCATGGCTGCCGAGCGAAGCTTTCACACAATCCTGGCGATACGAGACAAAGCAGTGAGCGCGTATCAAGAAATATCTCGTCTTCAGATTTAAGGGAATAACAATGAGGGCACTCGCAATTGCCGCCACTGGAATGAGTGCGCAGCAGCTTAATGTTGAAGTAATTGCCAACAATATGGCGAATATAAATACAACAGCCTTCAAGAGGGCGCGCGCTGAGTTTACTGATCTTCTATACCAGTCAGAGCGCGTCGCTGGCGTGTCAAGTCGAGGCAATGATGCTCCCGTTCCAGAGGGATCTCAAATTGGCCTGGGGGTTAGGCCTACATCAGTCAGAAATCTTCATCTTCAAGGTTCATTGGCGGCTACTGGAAACCCACTCGACCTTGCGCTTACGGGAAAAGGTTGGTTTCAGGTGACAACACCAGAAGGTGAGGCTGTCTTCACCCGGGCCGGATCGTTTAACACCAATGCTCAGGGACAACTCGTGACAGCAGACGGATATTCCGTCAATCCAGCAATACAAATACCGCAGGGTGCGCTTGATATCAATGTCAATCAAACTGGGTTGGTGACTGTAAAACCGCCGGGCCAAACGATTCCCCAAACAGTAGGTCAAATAACGCTTGCTTCCTTTGTCAACGAAAGTGGCCTCGAGCCGCTTGGTGGCAACCTTTATCGGATGACGCAAGCATCTGGGCCGGCGGTTATCGGCACACCAGGCGAAAATAGTTACGCTTCGATTCGTCAGGGATATCTAGAAAGCTCGAACGTAGACCCAATTAAAGAGATCACTGAGTTGATCGCCGCGCAGCGCGCATACGAAATGAATTCTAAGATCATTCAAGCTGCCGACGAAATGGCTGGTGTGGTAGCGAAAGGTATAAGATGAATAGGGGTCGCGTTCTCGCATCGGTCTTCGTGTTCATGTTTGTTTTGATCGAAGCTGGCTCGCAGGAAGTAAGTGGTCAAGAGAGGGACCTCGCGGTACCGTTGAGGACGCTTTATCCGAATGAAATGATTAGACAAGAAGACTTCACTAACCGACCCTTTCTTTACAATCCGATTGGTCCTTCGCGTTTTGTGCAGAATATCGAGAATTACGTTGGCTTATTAGCTAAGTCGACGCTTCCGGCATTCCAGCCGGTACATATTTCCGCCTTCGAACTTCAACGTTCGGTGACGGTAGGGACATTATTGAGACTGGTCTTCCAGGAAGACGGGATTACCATTTCGACAGCTGGTATCGCATTACAAAAGGCCTCCATCGGAGGCTCGTTGCAAGTACGTAACACTGATACAGGGGCTGTTCTAACGGGGTTCCTGCAGAAAGACGGTATAGTCAGAATAAGGCCACAATGAAGACTTTGGTTCTAGTATTTGCGTTGACATTTGTCACGACAGGGATCGCATGGGCGACCAGCCGCGTAAAGGACATCACGGCGGTTGCTGGTGTCCGAGACAATCAACTCACCGGATATGGACTCATCGTTGGCCTCTCTGGGAGCGGTGACTCTCTGCGTAACTCGCCTTTCACGGAACAGGCTATGCAGTCTATGCTTGATCGATTGAGCGTTAATACGCGTGGTAATCAACTTCGATCAAAAAATGTCGCAGCAGTTATTGTTACAGCAGATCTACCCCCGTTTGTGAAGAAAGGCGCAAGGCTGGACGTGACGGTGTCCTCTCTAGGCGATTCAACCTCTCTCATGGGTGGTACCCTCTTGCAGACCCATTTAAAAGCAGCCGATGGCACCACTTACGCCATCGCTCAAGGGCAATTGTCTGTTAGTGGCTTTTCCGTGCAGGGACGCGCAGAAATCTTAACTCAAGGGGTCCCGACCGCAGCGAGAATTCCAAATGGGGCGATTGTTGAAGCGGAGGTGCCCTTTGCACTCAAAGACCTACGAACGATCACTTTGACGCTTCATAATCCAGACTTTAACACAAGCTCACGGATAGCAAAGGCGATCAATGAGTATTCCCGTCGCGAGTTCAAATTGTCCATCGCAGACGAAATCGATATGAGGTCGGTTAAAGTTTCCTTGGTTCCAAAGGTAACGACCACAAGCCTTTTGGCTAGGATCGGAAGTCTTCAAGTCGAAACAGACGCTCCAGCAAGAGTTGTTATAGATTCACGCACGGGAACTGTCGTCATTGGTAAAGATGTTAAAATTAACGCCTCCGCAGTGACGCATGGAAACTTGACGGTCAGGGTCACAGAGACGCAGCAGGTATCTCAGCCACCTGGATTAAGTGCAGGTGAGACTAAGGTCACATCCACGACGAACATAAATGCCGAAGAAAGCGGTGGACAGTTCATAATGATGCAGGGGCCAAACTTGCGGACTCTCATTCGCGGTCTTAATCAATCAGGGGTCAAGCCAAACGCAATTATAGCGATAATACAAGCGCTTAAGACAGCTGGAGCGCTACAAGCTGAGGTTATCGTACAGTGAAACGAAATTGTCGCACGCATTGATCAAAGAATTGGCTACTCGAGCCACCATCTGAAAAAACACCTTCTAATGCTCCATGGATTCAGTCGTTATCCATACTCCGGTGATACAACCGATTGTGGCAATTCAATTGAGGTGGCGTTTACCGGCGCCACCGAACAATCAGTTGGCTCCCGCCGTCGTCGCGACCGAGTGAAATCCCTGAGAAGAGGCGCGGATCCCTACCGCACCGTCCGCGAAACGAACCCTTTTGATTTTTATCAGCGACCGTCCTTTTTTTTAGCGCGTCTCATCACGATCTCCGAGCGGCGGCCAAACCCCGCAAGCAGAAACGGACGATCAGGCAGTTGCACGCGGATCTGGTCGCCCTTGGCTATCAAGGCTCCTACCGGTAGCAAGAGCAGCAGACCGGCAGCCGCGGCGCCTACGTGCCGCTGGCGATTCAGCCGGGCGAGGCGTTCCAGTTTGACTGGTCAGATGACTGGGCGGTCATCGGGGGCGAGAGGACCAAACTGCAGGTCGCCCATTGATTGGCTGGAAGGGCGATGCCGGGAACTCTGAACGCAGATCCCCCATGGCGTGCGGCTCGGCTCGCTCGCCGATGCGTGGACCCAAGAGGCTCCGCTCCTGATGGAGATGACGCGCCCCTTCGACGGCTTCGTCGAATACGTCAAACGCGTCTCGCCGACTTGCCTCCTCCATTTGGAACGCAACCGATGCAGCGCGCCGGCTTCCTTCGCCAACAGGCCGGTCAGCCTGCGCGTATATCCCGAGCGGATTGTCGTCGTCGCCGAAGGGCAGGTCATCTGCGAGCATCGGCGCGTCTTCGCCCGCTCCCATAATCGTGAGAGCGCCACGATCTACGACTGGCGGCACTATCTCGCCGTCCTGCAGCGCAAGCCTGGCGCCCTGCGCAACGGCGCGCCCTTCGCGGAACTGCCGCCAGCGTTCAGGACTTTGCAGCAGCGCCTGCTCAAGACGCCTGGCGGCGATCGCGAGATGGTCGAGATTATGGCCCTCGTCCTGCAGCATGACGAACAGGCTGTGCTCGCCGCCGTCGAACTGGCCATCGAGGCGGGCGCGCCGACCAAGACCCATATCCTGAACCTGCTGCACCGCCTCGTCGACGGCAAACCGCTTGAGCCGCCTGCCATGACAGCGCCGAAGGCTTTGACGCTGACGAGCGAGCCGCAAGCCGACGTCGAGCGTTAGGACGCCCTGCGCCTGATCGGGGAGGCTCGCCATGCGTCATAATCCGGCCAGCGGCGCCATCATCATCATGCTGCGCAGCCTCAAGATGCATGGGATGGCTCAGGCCGTCGCAGAGCTGACCGGACAAGGCTCCCCGGCCTTCGAGGCGGCGCTGCCAGTCCTGTCGCAACTCCTCAAGGCGGAGATGGCTGACAGGGAGGTCCGGTCAACGGCCTACCAGCTCAAAGCGGCGCGCTTCCCGAACTACCACGATCTCACCGGCTTCGACTTCGCCAGCAGCGAGGTCAACGAAGCGCTCGTGCGCCAGCTTCATCGCTGCGAGTTCCTCGAAGACGCTCACAACGCCGTCCTGGTCGGAGGTCCTGGCACGGGCATGACGCAATTCGCCACCGCGCTTGGCGTTCCGCAGACGAATCGGCGAACTCCGATAAACGAAAGAAGATCAGTCGCGGTCGAGCGCATGGTTGCTAACGCGAGGCTCGGCGAGCGCTTCAGGATCGTAAAGTCTTTCCTCCCCGATCATCGAGAAGCGCAGGGAGGTTAGCCGAGATGTAAAATGGCGCCATGCGACCATGTAGCTAGCGAATCAATCCATCTCAGCTGCTGGCTCGGGCGAAGCGAGACTTAGCCTTGACGAGCTCCGCCGCGTGCTCAAGGGGCTTCCGTGTTTAGAGTGATCGCGAGGCCTGGCGGCAGTGGCCGCATCGGGGCCTCGATGCTTGATGAAGGCAATGGACATTGTGCCCGCCGGTCGCGGCAAGCAGAAGCTGCCATACAATGCTGAACGGACCAGCTTTGGGAAAGAGTCACATTCGACAGCCTCTGGAAGAAGGGCGCAATTCAAAACGTAGGCGGCCACGGGCCTTATTTCCGACAGATATTCTCAAGGCGACTGTCACATTAGGAACTGAAGAGTCTGAAACACTATGGACACCTCGGCGAGGTTTATCGCGCGCGAGGCCGAGGCTAGCACGACGATGCCATTGAGGCTTCGCCCACCTATTCGGTTAGAATGACGTTTCCGACGCATCTTCTTGTAGCTCCAAAGTTGCTCGCGACAACTCTGAACAGCTTGAAGAAAGCTAGGGGCTTCATTCTCGCTGCACGAATACAAGGGGCTTTTCGTGCGAGAGCTTATTTCTGCGCTTAAAAATAGATTAGCCAGACCACTGATGGTCAGTGTGGGTACTCTGCTGACCCACTGCGCTACGCCGGTCTATGGTCAAGACTCTAAGATCGCGCTGGGCACAGGTATATCATTACCTCTAGACATTAGCCCTAAAAGCAGAGTGACCTCGCAGGACAAGCGGAATAGACCAGACTTGACCGAGGTTGATCGCAAGATCGCGGACAGCAACCCTCAATTCGGTCGACACCCATCAGAAAACAAGCCGCAACCATTAAAGCCAGCAGCCAAGAAGAAAGGACCAACATCCCTCCGAGCTTCTGAAGATAAGGGTAGCGGTCTGAAAGCGGTGCCTAAACGTCCGAAGGCAGACATACTGGGTAGTACTGTATCACAGCAGCCACATATCCAGAGCAGTGTGAAGGTTTCGGACGACATAGAAGGGCTTCCTAGTTTACCCGAAAAAGAAACGAATGAAGCGGTCTCTCAATTGGCTGACAGTTATTGCGATGCGATCAAGCCCTCGATTTCGGAAAAGCTTATGGCATGGCAGCGCGCGCGTCTCGATAAGATAAAGCTAGAAGTCGAAGAAAAGTTAGTGCTGCTTAGCAAAAGAAGGAACGAACTGGACGAACTGGAGCGTCGCCAACAAGAGACCAGTTCCCGTCTAACCGGCAATATGGTATCAATTCTGGTTAGAATGCGACCAGACGCGGCAGCCTCCCAATCGGCTGCGATGGATGAAAGCGCTGCAGCGGCTCTGATTATCAAAATGGATGCTCGCTCCGCAGGGCCAATTCTTAGCGAGATTCCGTCATCAAAAGCAGCTCGTCTCGCCGAATACATTACAGGCCGTAATCATGTCGGAAACCATTGAACGGAAGTATTCAATTTCTTTTATCATCTGCTGGGCTATCGCGCTTTCCGCTTGCGCGACGAATATAAGCGACATCGGAGTGGCCCCACAGTTGACTCCAGTTCGCGCAGAGCATCTATCGAGAAGAACATCAGACCAAGAAGAGACGCCAATAACGAGAAAGGCCCGTGAAGCGTCGTTATGGAACAAGAAATCGCCAAATTTGTTTGGAGACCAAAGGTCTTCATCGAAAGGCGACATTTTTACGATCAATATAGCTATAAACGACAAAGCGCAGATCGGGAACACAACAGACAGAAACCAAGAGTCCCAGATCAAGGGGGCACTGAACTACGCGACGAATCTACTAGGACTAGCTGCCTTAGGTGCCGCGTCGGGCGATATTGCATCTAAGTCAAGCAGCAAAGGTGAAGGCGCTATAAACAGGTCTGAAAAAATTCAATTAAATGTTGCAGCGATCATTTCCGATGTTCTTCCGAACGGCAATTTGTATATAAATGGAAGTCAGGAAATACGCGTTAACTTCGAGCTTCGGGTCCTGGAAATATCCGGAATTGTGAGGCCCATCGACATTACTAAAGATAACACAATATCGTACGACAAAATCGCGGAGGCGAGAGTGTCCTACGGGGGACGAGGCCGCCTGATGGAAGTTCAGCAGCCGCGGCTCATCCATCAAATGTATGATAATCTACGTCCATTGTAACGAAACTCGCTCGTTATCTTCCGATTTCTGGCATAATAGACTCTTAATGATAAATATGCTGTTACCTTGTTCCTGTCACTTGTAATTGGCTGGCTATTCCGCCAATACACAAGTAACCCTGATATGCTAATCACAAAAAATTATGCCTCAATATTAGTGGAAAAGCCCACAAAAAAATCGTACTCTCCAGCAGCTATAATAACAATATATATGAACCGAATAGCGCGTGGATCAGGTTAGAGTTGTCGTACATCTTTGACAGCGCGATCCAACAAGCCGAGATTGAGCAGATAAGCGATAAACTGGTTCAGGACACTATTATATTCCTAAGATCACAGAAGTTAAGGTCACTGGAGGGACCACTTGGTTTGGTTCATCTACGTGAAGACCTTTTAGATAGAGCACATATTCGCGTGCAGGGGAAACTCATTGAACTTTACATTAAATCTATGGTGCTTCAATGAATAGAACATTCTTCTCTGCTGTCCTTGCATTATTATGCATCGGGTCAGAATGCTCGGCTCAAACGGCTGGATTCCCGAACATCTTACTCGAAGGAAACGGCTCAGCATCCTCTAGAATGATCCAATTAGCATTTTTACTGACAGCAATGTCTCTGTTGCCCGCAATAATACTGACGATGACTTGCTCCACAAGGTTCGCAATTGTATTCTCGTTTCTAAGAACCGGGTTAGGACTACAGAGTACACCCTCAACTCTGATCTTGGTAATCCTTGCTTTATTCATGACATTCTTTGTCATGTCTCCAACTCTTGAGCGAGCTTGGTATGAAGGAGTTGAACCTCTACTTGATGGGAAGATAACTGAAATTCAGGCGGCGGACAAGGTTGTGATTCCATTTCGAGGATTTATGCTCTCCCAAGTAAGGGACAAGGATCTTAAATTATTCTCGGAATTTGGTAGGCCGGATGTAAAAAAAGACAACTCTGATCTTGTTCCTATTAATGTCATAGTCCCCGCGTTCATGATCTCAGAATTACGCCGAGGTTTTGAGATAGGCTTGCTAATTATTCTCCCTTTCCTTATAATAGATCTAATTGTCGCAACGTTGATAATGTCAATGGGGATGATGATGATGCCTCCATCGATCATCTCGCTGCCGATCAAGATATTATTTTTCATTCTTATAGATGGGTGGAACCTTTTAGTCGGAAGTCTTATGAGATCAATCTCATAAAATGGATAAAAGCCTGTCTTGCCGACGAATGATCATCTGAGTCTGACGTCGGGTTGAAAAAGTGGTAAAGATGATTTCAAGAAACAGAGATGTCATATTCTCGACTGGCATAGTCATCATATTGTGCTTTTTGTTTCTTCCGCTGCCAGCAGCAGTTATCGATTTTGCTCTCGCGTTCTCAATTGCGCTTTCGGTTTTGATTTTGCTCGTTTCCCTATGGATACAAAAGCCAGTTGATTTTTCGTCATTCCCAACTGTCTTGCTTGTCGCAACGATGCTTCGATTAGCGCTTAACGTTGCCACAACACGGTTAGTCCTCACCCACGGGGCCGAAGGCGAGCACGCTGCGGGATATATAATTTCAGGATTTGCGACATTAGTCATGGGAAACGACTTCATGATTGGTGTCGTGGTTTTCCTCATCCTCGTAACAATAAATTTTATCGTAATCACCAAAGGCGCCACTCGAATTGCGGAGGTTGGCGCGAGATTTACGCTGGACGCAATTCCAGGTAAACAGATGGCGATTGATGCTGATCTGTCAGCAGGATTGATAGACGAGAAAGACGCACAGAGACGCCGAAAAGAACTTGAGGAGGAGAGCTCTTTTTACGGCTCAATGGATGGTGCGTCAAAGTTCGTACGCGGCGACGCCATCGCCGGCCTATTAATTCTTGCGGTCAATATTATCGGGGGCGTCGCGATTGGATATACGCGCCACGGTATGAATTTTACCGACGCGTTGAATGTATTTACAAAACTGTCTATCGGAGATGGGCTAGTATCTCAAATTCCTGCTTTGATTATCTCACTTGCTGCTGGACTTCTTGTATCCAAGGGAGGAACAGCAGGAGCGGCGGAACAGGCAGTAACTGGACAGCTTGCCGGCTACCCAAAGGCGATGTTGCTCGCGGCAACATTACTCGGCATCTTGGCCCTTCTACCCGGCCTACCTTTTTTGCCGTTCGCCGCGTTATCTGGACTACTGGCATTTTCGGGACGGAAATCTCTCCTCGAAGCAACTGACGGAAGGCAGTCTCTAACGGAGGTCCAGATTGAGGATCAGCCCCATGTCATTGAAGCAAAATCGCTTCGTAACGATTTCAGGGTTGTCGAAATCGAAGTTCGGCTTGGAGCACTGACCTGCTCCCCATTTTCCCGCCAGCTATAGGTTCGGTCCGGCTTCAAAATGGCCCCGCGTGAGGGGCCGGCTTGCGAACACCGACGGAGGTAGTCCGCCGAGGCTCGAATGGGGTCTCACCGTATTGTAGTCGATCCGC
>JAUXWZ010000113.1 GCA_030684835.1 Beijerinckiaceae bacterium | reverse complement strand
TCCCACAAGGGCATGGACGGCTTCTGGATGGTCCTTGCCGGCAAGGTCAAGTTCTACGGCCCGGGCGACGTCCTCATCGCCGAATTCGGCAAGCATGAAGGCATCCTCATCCCCGCCGGTTCGGAATACTGGTTCGAGGCTTCCGGCGACGAGCCTTTGGAAATCCTCCAGATGGCCGGCTTCGACACCAATGTGAAGCTTGAGCGCGTCGACGCCGAGCCGATCAAGCTCGAGCCCGGCTCGGTTAACGTGGAAGTTATCACCAAGAACGTCTGATCCGCGCTTCTCTTCGATAAAAAACGGCCGGGCGAAAACCCGGCCGTTTATTTTTGCAAGAGCCGTGGCGCTGCTTTTCGTGGATGGTCGGCCTTCGCCGACCATGACAGCGCGAACTGTTTTACTCCGCCGCGAGCGACGTCGGCCCTGAATCCCGATCCTCAAGGATGAGATGACCGACGGCGGTGTTGGATGCAGGCACCGTGTAAAAGCGATGCACCTCCTCCACGTTGTTGCTCAGCGCGCCACGCGCAACCAGCCACATCACCATCTCGATGCCTTCGGCGCCCGCTTCGCGCATGTATTCGATATGGCGGATGTTGGTCGCCTTCGAAGGATCGGTCGCGAGGCTTTCCAGGAACGCACGGTCAAAATCGCTGTTGATCAGGCCCGCGCGCGGTCCCGAAATCTGATGCGACATGCCGCCCGTTCCAAAGATCACGACGCGCAAGTCTTCCGGGTAAGACTCAACCGCCTTGCGGATCGCCGCGCCAAGATTGAAGCAACGCTTGCCGCTCGGCGGCGGAAACAGAACCACGTTCACAGCCACCGGAATGATCTGGCACGGCCATTCCTCCGGCTGGCCAAACATAAGGCTCAGCGGCACTGTGAGGCCGTGGTCCACTTCCATCTTGTTGACGACGGTGAGATCGAAATCGTCCTGAATCACCGATTGCGCGATATGGGCGGCGAGTTCGGGATGGCCCTTCACAACAGGCACGGGGCGCGGGCCCCAGCCTTCATCAGCGGGTGCGAATTCGGCTGCGCAACCCAGCGCGAAGGTCGGCACGATGTCGACAGAGAACGCCGTCGCGTGATCGTTGAAGACGACGATGCACACGTCGGGCTTCACCTTCGCGATCCATTCCTTTGACTTCTCATAACCACCGAAGACGCGCTGCCAATAGGGTTCCGCCGTCTTGCCGAGGTCGAGCGCCGCGCCAATGGCGGGCACGTGTGACGTCCAGACGCCTGCTACGATCTTAGCCATTCTTGTTCGCCCATTCTGACTTGCTGCGGTTTCCGTTTGGCGAGCGCCCGCCCGCCAGCATCATGTCCGCATATTGTTGCTGGGTGGAGCCGGTCATCATCGCGGCCACCTGTTGAAAGGACAGGCCATCGGTCGCGGCGAGCTTCGCCGTGAAATAGATGTTGCCGCCCTGCTTGAGCATTCCGTTCCAGTCGCGCTTGAGAACGGCTTCGGTCTGCTCAGGGGTCAATTTGAAGGGGACAAGATAGCCCGCCTCGTCCTTCTTGAAGGCCTCGCGGTTTTCCGCCTTCAGAAGTGACATGCAGAACATGTTGATGCCGTAGCCCTTGCGGCACTGGTCGGCGTCAAACACTGTCGTTCCCGGAATATCCTCGTATTCCCTTGACTGCCTCTCCATGTGCTTCCCTCCTGATCATGCGCGTTAGAGACATATATCCGTCTGATGGGCCCTGACGGCAAGAGTGCGGTAGTCCATGGCCGACGCCGATTTGGCCGCGGCATTGATCTGGATCAATCCCGCCCCGCTTCTAGCAAGCCTAAAGCCTCGCCGCCGCTGCTCGCCCACGGAAAATCGGGCAGTTGGTGGCGCGCGAACGTGAACTGGCGTTTGGCGTAGCGCCGCGTATCAGCCTTGCCGCGCTCCACCGCCGCCTCGCGGGTCGTCCAGCCCTCACACTGCTCGCCACGCAACCAGGCCAGAAGCCCCGGCACGCCGTGGGCGCGCATGGCTGGCAATAGAGGGTCGAGCCCTCGCGCGCCCAGCGCCTGCACCTCGTCGAGCGCGCCCTGCTCCATCATCGCGTCAAAACGTTCGTCGATGCGCCGATAAAGCTCCGCTCGGTCAGGCGCAAGAAATACAGCGCGCCACGCCCCCGGCGCCAGCATTGGGGCTTGCCGACGACCCTGAAAGCTCGCCAGTGGCTGGCCCGTCGCCTCGAACACCTCCAGCGCCCGCAGATTGCGCTGTGGGTCGGTGGGCCGCAGGTGGCTGGCCGTAAGCGGATCGAGCGCGGCGAGCCTGGCGTGAATTTCGTGTGGCGAAAGACCTTCGGCCTGCGCCCGCACGCGCGTGCGCACATCCTCCGGCACGGCCGGAATATCCGAGAGTCCCTGTGTCAACGCCTTGAAATACATGCCCGTGCCGCCGACAAGAACCGGCGGGCGCCCGGAAGCCTGAATGTCAGCGATCGCGGACGCGGCGTCAGCCAGCCACAGGCCAACCGAATAATTGACGGCGGCGTCCACATGTCCAAACAAACGGTGCTCGACGGACGCTTCTTCCCCAGGCGTCGGTCGGGCGGTGATAATCCGCAGGTCCCGGTACACCTGCATGGAATCCGCGTTCACTACGACGCCCCCCACCGCTTGCGCGATGCGAATCGCCAGAGCGGACTTGCCGCTGGCGGTCGGTCCTGCAATGAGAATGGCGGGCGCCAAATCGCCTGACAAAGCCTGATTTCCTAAACCTGCGCCGCCACGTCGGCGCGACAGACGCGGATCGCACGTGATTTCCTGCATAGCAACTCTCATCGCGCAGCCCGGCCGCGCAATCATCGATTCCAACGTCATCGGGGCCGCGCTTGCATTCCTACCCCGCTCTGGCGCCCCGCGCTGGCTGAGCGAAGGCGAGGCCTGCGACATTCCCTTCGCCTCAGCCACGATCGACAAGGACGCGCTGGCGATGCTGGCGATGGAAGTGCGCAACGCCTTTGGCGGCGCGCCCGTGGACATCGTGTGTCAGCCCGAGGCGGGGCGGCGCAAGAAGCTTTTCCTCGCCGACATGGATTCCACCATGATCGGGCAGGAATGTATCGACGAACTCGCCGATCTCGTCGGCATGAAAGAGCACGTCTCAGCCATCACCGAGCGCGCCATGCGTGGCGAAATCGCTTTCGAGCCGGCGCTGCGCGAGCGCGTCGCGTTGCTCAAGGGCCTTGATGCGCACGTCGTGGCGAAAGTCATCGAAGAACGCATCACGCTGACTCCCGGCGGTTGCGCGCTGGTGCGAACCATGCGCGCGCACGGCGCGTACACCGCGCTCGTGTCGGGCGGGTTCACGCTCTTCACCTCGCAGATTGCGGAAATGATCGGCTTCCACGAAGACCGCTCCAACACGCTGGTTATCGAGGATGGAAAGTTTGCTGGCGTTGTTTCCGAGCCGATCCTCGGACGCGAGGCAAAGCTCGCCACACTCGTCGAACTGCGCGACGCGAACGCTCTGACTGCCGAGCAAACGATGGCGGTTGGCGACGGCGCGAACGACCTCGCCATGCTGCAGGAAGCGGGCCTCGGCGTCGCCTTCCACGCCAAGCCCGCTGTCGCGGCGGCCGCCCATGCGCGGATTGATTTTGGCGATTTATCCGCGCTTCTTTACGCGCAGGGCTACGCGAAGTCGGTATGGGTTGAAAACTGAGAGCCGCAAAAAGAAATGGCCGGGACATGCCCGGCCATCGCAATAATGTAAGCCGCTCGCCTACTCGATAGGCAGCGCGACGAAGCGAACCTCGCCCTGCGCATTGGCCACGAGCAGCAAGGCGGACTTGCGTCCCTGCTTCTTGGCTTCGGCCATGCGAGCCACGACGTCGCCTGGCTCCTTCACGGCCTGCTGGTTGATCTCGACGATCACATCGCCAACCTGCACGCGCTTTTCAGAAGCCGCCGAGTTGGCGTCGACGTTCACGACCACCACGCCGTTCACGGTGTCCTTGATGTTGTATTGCTTGCGCAACGCAGCCGACATGCCGCCCAGCTCCATGCCCAGCGCCTTCTGGACAACATTCGCCGGAGGCTTCACGTCCCCTCCAGCGCCGCCGCCGCCAAGGGCGGCCTGGCGTTCCCCGTCTTCCAGCCGGCCGAGGGTCACCTTCAGGTTCTCCTCCTTGCCGCCGCGCATGACAGACACGCTGACTTCCTTTCCAACCGGCGTCGCTGCGACGATGCGCGGCAAGTCCGTGGACGAGCGCACATCCTGCCCATCGAAGCGGACGATCACGTCGCCAGCGCGAATCCCCGCAGGCCTTGCCGGGCCCTTGTCATCGATGCCGGCAACAAGCGCGCCGCGCGCCCGGCCGAGGCCAAGGCTCTCGGCGATCTGATCGTCAACGGCCTGAATTCGCACACCAAGCCACCCGCGCCGCGTCTCGCCGAACTCCAGCAACTGGTTAATGACGGGCTGGATGACGGATGAGGGCGAAGCGAAACCGATGCCGACAGAGCCGCCCGTGGGCGAATAAATCGCTGTGTTTACGCCGACAACATCGCCGGCGGTGTTGAACAGGGGACCACCCGAATTGCCCCGATTGATGGACGCGTCGGTCTGCAGGTAGTCGTCATACGGGCCCTGATTGATATTACGGTTTCGGGCCGAGAGGATGCCCACGGTCACCGTTCCGCCTAAACCGAACGGATTGCCGACCGCCATCACCCAGTCGCCGACGCGCACCTTGTCGCTGTCGCCAAATTTAACGGCCTTCAGCGGCTTTTCTGGCTTCACACGCAGGACCGCGATGTCGACCTTTGCGTCCTTGCCGACGATTTCAGCCCTCAGGCGCTGGCCGTCATTGAAGATAACAGTGACTTCCGAGGCGCCCTCAATGACGTGGTTGTTCGTGATTATCACGCCGGACGTATCGATCACGAAGCCCGAGCCGAGCGAGTTCGACCGGCGTTGCGGCCTCTCGGTCTGACCTGGCGGCTGCTGCTGCTGACGGCGCTTGAACAATTCCTCGAACATGTCGTCGAAGGGCGTGCCACGCGGTAGATTCGGCGCTGCTCCGCCGCCGCCACCGCCTGCGCCGCTGCGACGCTCTGGCGCCGCCTGCGAAACGGAAATGTTGACCACCGCGTCACTTACCCCCGCTGCAAGGTCCGCGAACGAGTCTGGCCGGCCTTGCGCATGCGCTGGGGCGAAGGGGGCCGGAGCGGCGAACCCAGCGGCAAGCGCCAGCGCCAGCACGGCCGATATCCCGCGCCGCCGCGCAACAGCAACGCATCCGTTGAAATGTTGATAGTTCACCACCTTGCGCATCGTCCTGGCGTCTCCTGCTCGCAGCCCGCGGCCACAGCCATATGTCTGGAACGTATTCTAGGTCGTAAAATGGCGACGGACGCCTGGGCGTCCGTCACATTTACGTGCGTTCAGTTTTCGACCCGGGTTTGAGGCCCCGGGACGGGCGCCGCCTGCTGAGGCGATGCCTGCGGACCCGGTACAGGAGCCGCCGGCTGGGGCGACGCCTGCGGGACGCCCGGCGCGCCGGGTATACCAGGCCCGCCGGCAGCCGGTCGGTTCAGCGCCGGGACGGGCGCGTTGCCCGAGCGGTTAAAGAACCGGAAGAACTCCGAATTCGGACTGATCACCAGGCGCGTATCCATCGACTTCAAGCCAGTTTCGTAGGCCTGCATCGAGCGCCAGAAAGCGAAGAAGTCCGGATCCTTGCCAAAAGCCTCGGCGAAGATCTTATTTCGGATTGCATCGCCTTCGCCTCGCGTCGTGTCGGCCTGCCGCTGAGCTTCGGCGCGCAGCACCGTCACGTCACGGTCAGCGCGCGATTCGATACGCTGCTTTTGCTCGGCGCCCTGAGCTCGAAACTCAGACGCCTCGCGTTGACGCTCGGTCTGCATGCGCAGAAACACCTGTTCGGAGATCTGGCGCGGCAGGTCAGCGCGACGAATACGCACGTCGATCACGTTGGCGCCGAGCTTGATTGCCTCGGAGTTCACCTGATCGCTAATGCGCTGCATGAGGCTGGCGCGGTCTTCACGCACGATCTGCATCATGCTTGCTTCGCCAAGCACGCGACGAACCGCCGAGTTGAGCACGGAGCCCAACTGATTGTTGCCGCCTTCGATCGAACGCACCGACTGGAAGAAGCGCAACGGATCGACGATCCGATAACGCAGGAACGAGTCAACCTCGATGCGGCTGTTGTCGGCAGCAAGAACTTCCTGACGCGGCTGCTCAAGATCAAGGATGCGATTGTCGAAATAGACGACATTTTCGATGAACGGCGCCTTGAAGTGCAGACCCGGATCCTTCACGACGCCACGCGCGCCAACCGGCTGACCGAACCGCAACACGAGCGCTTGCTGCGTCTGCGCAACAGTAAAGACGGAAGCCAGCCCCACGATCAGCAAACCGATAATGACGACAAGGGCGCCGACGCCCAGGAAAGACTTGTTCATCGGCGAACCCCCTGCTGCTGAACCTGCGGCGCAGGCTGCGCCGGCCTCTGCCCGGGTTGAGCCTGGTTCGGCGGGAAATCATTCGACTGACCCAGAGGCAGGAACGGCACGACGCCCTGTCCTGTCGGCTGGTCAATGATTGTCTTGCTGACGCCAGCCAAAACACGCTCCATCGTCTCAAGGTACATGCGCTCGCGCGTCACTTCCGGCGCGTTGCGATATTGCTCGTAAATTTGCGTGAAACGAGCCGCCTGACCTCGGGCTTCCGCCACCGTTTGCTCACGGTAACCTTCGGCTTCCTGCAAGATGCGGGCTGCCGAACCACGCGCTTCAGGCACGACGCGGTTAGCGTAGGTTTCCGCCTCGTTGCGCATGCGCTCCATATCCTGCTGCGCCGCAGTCACGTCGCGGAATGCTGCGATGACTTGCTCAGGAGGATCGACGGACAGCAATTGCACGGCGAGAATGAGAACGCCCGCCCTGTAGTCGTTCAGCACGCGCTGAGTCGCATCCTGAGCCGCCGGCTCGATGAGCTTGCGTTCTGCGGTGAGAATCCGCTGGATCTGCGTGCGCCCGACGATCTCGCGCATCACGCTTTCCGAAACGGCCTTAACGGTCTCGCGGGGTTCGCGAACGTTAAACGCATAGTCTTCCGGCCTTGCCGGATCGATCTGCCAGATGACGCGGAATTTTACGTCGGCGATGTTTTCATCGCCCGTAAGCATCAGGCTTTCCTCGTTCACGTCGATCTGCGTCTGGGCAGTAGGACGCCGGGGATCTTCGCGGGTGCGAAAGCCGATGTCGATGGAGTTACGATCCGTGACGCGCAACTTCTGTGAGGCGCCGATCGGATAGGGCCAGTTGTAATTAAGGCCCGAGGCTGTGCGCTGCGTGAACTTGCCGAACACGGTCTCGATGCCCGCTTCGTTGGGCTGCACGGTGTAAATGCCGGTTGCGAACCAGCCTAGCGCAGCAAGCACTACGATCGCGGCGATGCCGCCGCTGCCGAAGCCGCCGCCCGGCATGACGCTCTTCAAGCGATCCTGACTGCGACGCAACAATTCTTCCAGGTCCGGCGGATTCGGTCCTCCGCTTCCGCCACCACCACTGCCGCCCGACGGACCTGAACCCCAAGGTCCAGGATTATTCGGCCGCCAAGGACCGCCGCCGCCACTCTGATTGTTCCAGGCCATGAAAACCCTTCTCCCCTCCGCTCGCCGCCAGGGCGCTTGCGGCCGTACGGACTTAAGCACCTACGCCCTGTTTTTCAACTTGGCAGAGCATTTAACGTCGCTCGAAAATCACAACTGTGAAAGGAGCGTCGTCTTTTTCGCCCTTCGTAAACTTCGTGCGCGATGTTTCGCGCCAAACTGTATCGTCGATGTGTGGAAAAGTCGCGTCTCCCACCGGCGAAAGATCGACCTGCGTCACGTCGAGGCGCGACGCCATGGCAAGCGTCTGTCGATACAGATCGCCCCCGCCCGCAATGATAACTTCCGACGCCCCCATTGTGCGCGCGCAATCTGTTGCGCATTTTAATCCATCATCCAGCGTATGAGCTACGTGTATTCCCGGCGAGGTAAATACGGGGTCGCGCGTGAGCACGATGATTTCCCGACCCGGCAATGGACGTCCTATCGCTTCAAAGGTCTTCCGACCCATCAGCATCGGCTTGCCCATCGTCACAGCCTTGAAGCGATTCAGATCGCTGGGCAAGCGCCAAGGCAAGCGCCCGTCGCCACCAATAACCTGATTCCTCCCCACCGCCACGACGAGAACAAGTGGAGGCTGGTGCGTTTTTACGCCGCCGTTCATATTGCGACCGGCGCTTTGATCAACGGATGCGGATCGTAATTTTCAAAGACGATGTCGTCATAAGTGAAGTCATACAACGAGCGAATGTTCGGATTGAGGCGCAGCGTGGGAAGCGCGCGTCGTTCACGCGAAAGTTGCAAGCGCGTCTGGTCAAGATGATTGAGATAAAGGTGCGCGTCGCCAAACGTGTGCACGAAGTCGCCAGCCTGCAGGCCGCACACATGCGCGACAAGGTGCGTCAACAGGGCGTAACTTGCAATATTGAAGGGCACGCCCAGAAAGCAATCCGCGGAACGCTGGTAGAGTTGGCAGGACAAGCGGCCGTTCGCCACCCAGAATTGAAACAGGCAATGGCAAGGCGCCAGCGCCATCTTGTCGAGATCGCCGACATTCCAGGCAGAAAGCACAAGGCGCCGCGAATCCGGGTTGCGGCGAATTTCATCGAGAAGGTTGGCCAGTTGATCGTGGGCGCGACCGTCCGCGCCCTCCCAGGAGCGCCATTGTCTGCCGTATACCGGGCCCAGATCCCCGTTCGCGTCCGCCCATTCATCCCAGATCGAAACGCCGTTTTCCTTGAGGTAACGGACGTTCGTATCCCCCGCGATGAACCACAATAGTTCATGCACGATGGACTTGAGATGCAGCTTCTTGGTGGTGACGAGCGGAAAGCCTTCCGCCAGATCGAAACGCATCTGATGGCCAAACACGGACAACGTGCCTGTGCCGGTGCGGTCGCCTTTTTGAACGCCTTCATCAAGGATGCGCTGAAGCAGGTCGTGATATTGGCGCATGGCCGAGGTGTCGCCTTCAAGGAATCGGGTGGACGCTTATAACCCGGCGTCCGCTTTCCCGCGACGGATCACACTGCGGAAGCGCCGTTTTCCACGACATACAAGCAGGACTGGCCCTAAAGTGCTAGTAAATTCAGAGCTTAAGCGGAATAACTCCCACCGGTGCCCGTCCTAGTTCGGGCTGGAAAGTTCGGCCGGTTCACCCGTCTGTGAGGCGCCGCCTGGCTGGAGCCGAAGCTTTTCCTGCTCCTCACGGGCCTCCCGGTCGCGCACAGCCTTGAGGCGGCGCTCCAGGACGAGCGTGTTCATGCGGGACAGTTCGAGCGCGATTTCATCGTCCGACTTGCCCGCAATGCACGAGCGCAGCGCAGCAATGGAATACGTCGTCACGCCATGACTCAGCGCGTCGCCGGCGCTGACGAAGAACTGGGGCGCCTTGGCGCCGGACCGGGCGAGCGCGCGCACGAACATGGCTTGCCGCTCCACAAAAACACGGTTGTCGCGCCCATCCGTTACAAGAATCAACCGCAGACCCGCCTTTTTCGCAATTACCGCAGCATGGTCCGCCGGATTGAAGAATCGCTGTGGTTCGGCAATTTTGTCCGAGAGATAGAAGCTCCGGGGATCAAGCGCGAGCGGAGCCGATCCCGCCACGACACAGCTCAGGTCATCGCGCAGGGCGGCGAGCGCGCCTACAAGGTGTCCGCCCCCCGATTGGCCGACCAGATGGAGTTTTGCGATCCCGTGGCGCGTCTTGATGGCGTCAAGCGCGCGGTTGGTGATCTCCACCTCCCACCTCGTGCGGCGCATGGCGATCCAGCCCGACGAACTGTCCGTTCCCTGCCGAGCCAGCACAATTGCTGGGGTGCGGAGAGTTGCGGAGATCGCCTGTGCGAAACTCTGGTTGCGGGCTGGATCGCCGATCTTCCGGGTCATGTCCGGCACCGGGGGAGGTCCAGCCGTTTTCGGATCTTGCCGGAGCAATTCCTCCGGGATCAATTCGTACTGGTTGTTCCGCCAAATGATGCGAAACCCGCCCTTGTCGCCCGGCAGATAGACCGCTGCGGTTTTGTCAGGAAACGTCTCCGCTGACATGTGGTAGCGGATGCAAGCGCTGCGGCCCAGCGCTTCCACAAACACAAAGCGTCCACGATCCTGCTTACCCGCCTGTTCGCATTCGGCGCGCGTGACGACCGAGCCCGTTCTGGCGCCTTGCCGCACGGTGGTGTCCGCCGGCGCTTTTGGAAATGGCGTAAGCCACGCATCCCGATCAATGGGGGGCAACGGAGCAACGCGAGACGGAGCCAGCGCAGGGGCCGGTTCCGGGGCGGGTTGGGCCAACGCGACTGCCGGAAGCATCGCGAGAATGAAGGCGAGAGAGATCGATCGTTTCACGAACGTGTCCTGCTCTGGCTGCCGGCATGATGACGCCAGCCGCTCATCTTACAAACAACGCCGTCGCAAACAACAGCAGCAGCCATCCGACCCCATTGTAGATCGCATGAGCTAGCACCGCCGGCTTCACGGAGCCAGTGCGTTCGCGGATGACGGACAGAACGAAGCCCGGAACGAGCACGGCGACGGGGTACAACCCGGTCGGGTCCATGTGCACGACTGCAAACAGGACTGCCGTTGCAAGGATGGTGACGCCCGCTGAAAATCGGGCGCGTAAAGACCCGAAAATCCAGCCGCGAAACAAAAGCTCCTCCGCCAGCGGCGCAAGAATGACGATCATCACAAACGACAGGATGAGCGCCGTCGCGTCCCGGGGCGGAATGAGCCAGAGCGCGAATTCCGGAAAGAAGAAGCGCAGGGTCGCGCCTGCAACGACATGATAAATGAGCGCGCAAGCAATCAGCAGCCAGCCGGTCCGCGTGATGGCGGGCCACGCGCCCGTCCACCCGAGCATGCCAGCCGCCTGGCCCTTGCCCATCAGCCGCGCGATTGTGACGAGGGAAGCCAGCGCCGAAAGGTAGATGAGCACGCCGCCCGCAAACAGCGCGCGCTGCGCGCCAAAGTCAGAGTCAAGCCGTCGAGGATCGAGGCGATCGAAGTCTTCGATGAGGGCGTTGACGCTCGCCATACCGTCGAACAGCAGCGCCGCGGCAAAAATGAGCCCGGAGAAAATACCGAGCCAGGCGCCCATGCCAAGCGCGAGGGCGAATAGGCTGACCAGAAGACCCAACAGACCGAGCGAACGCGGCGCGGCCACGCGATTGTCAGAGATGTCTTCGGTCGGCGCGTCCTGCATGAGTCCCCTCGCTTGCGCGTATGGGTGACACGCCGTTCGGCGGCGCGCAAATGTGCTGACTTCGCACCGATGAACAACGAACGAAAAGACCGCCGCATTGCTGCGGCGGTCCTGTCTTCGCGTTTTGTCAACGAAAGGCAGACTCAGACGGTGGTCTGCGGCACACCCTTCTTCGCCTTGAGCGCTTCCTTGGCGCCGTCCTTGAAGTGGACGTTACGCTTGAGAAGTAGCGCGGTCGAACGAACGGCCTGCTCCTCGGTGGAACGCGCCGGGGGCAACGTGCCTTTTTCACGCAACGCCTTGGCAGCCCGCATGATCTTGTGGCGCATCATAATGATGCCGTTGTCGCAGCCGACGAGGTTTTCCTTCGTGCGGTCGACGATCGGCCCCATGCTTTCCTGTAGCGAGGCGTCCTGCTGGCCGATCCCCTCGACTCCCGAGTAGGTCGTGCCGGCTTTCTGGGCGGCGCGGTCCATCAGGTAATCGTTGTCCTTGTTAGCAATGGGCATGAACGTGCCCGGGAATGTGCGGACATGTACGCCCTTGCCGTTCCGCATATGAGTGACTTCGTCCTGCGTCAGCGCCCGCACGGGGTGATAGTCGAAGCTCCACGCATAGCAGGATTGATCGTCGATCGGCACCCAGAAGTGGCCATGCATCGGGTAATCGCCGCGCGGCGGAACCGCAGTGTAGCAGGGCATCAGCCAGGGCGTGATGCGCCAGTAGTATTGATCGTCCTCGGCCATACGGCGCGCGCCGATAAACAGGCCGCCCTCGCTCTCGATCACTTCAAACACGGGCGAAAGATCGTTGAGATTATACTTGTTGCCGCCAGCGTCCTTGAACAGCGGGTCATGGCCCACGTCGCCGCGATGCAGGAAGGACACGTGCGAGGAGTCGATGCCGCCTTCGAGCGCCTGCAACCAGTTGCAATCCTGAAAGCGCTTCGAAGTGTAGCTCTGCTCTTTCGGCACGATGCTGAATTCATAATTAGGCTTGGGCGGCATATTTTCAGCCTTGCCCATATACGTCCAGATCACGCCGCCCTGCTCGATGACGGGATAGGACGTAACCTTGATCTTGTTTGCGTAGCCAGACTCGGCGGGCTCTGACGGCACGTCGACGCACTGGCCGCTCACGTCGAACTTCCAGCCGTGGTAGGGGCAGCGCAAACCACACTCTTCATTACGACCGAACCAGAGCGACGCGCCGCGATGGGGGCAGAATTCGTCAATGAGGCCGAGCGTGCCGTCCGAATCCCGGAACGCGATCAGGCGCTCGGACAGGATCTTTACACGAACTGGCGCGCAATCAGGCTCAGGCAGTTCTTCGCTGAGAAGAATCGGCAGCCAATAGCAGCGAAACAGATCCCCCATCATCGTGCCGGGCCCCGTTTGCGTAACGAGTTCGTTCTGTTCTTTGTTCAACATGGCGCAGGCTCCTTGGCTCCCCCGGCGAGCGGGCTTTGTTCCTCTATGCAGAACGTTGTTCCGCTGGAAGGAAAATGCGCGAACTGGAGTTTGCTGGCTTTGCGCTGAATCAAAGTCGAAGCGACCCGGCCGCGACACGCGCGCGCGGGCAATTAAAGTGCGAAGACTTCTCAGGAAATCCCCGTCGACGTCCCTCGCGTCGGCATGTCCCATCTTGACCGTGAACGCTTGGGCAGTTCGATGTCGTGCCCCCGCCGCGGCAAGGCCTGCGCGAGCGAAGGTGAGGCGCGCAAAGCTCTCCGCTCCGCGCGCCTGCCTGAAGAAAATGTATCTCCTTCAGACGGTTGCAGACCTCCTTAGCCCTAGATGTTTATCAACCGATGTGCCGCTTGAGATATTGAAGCGCGCGACCCCACGCGATTTCCGCCTGGCCGTGGGAGTGCGGATTGCGCTGCTCGTTCACGAACCCATGCTCAGCGTCGTAGCGATAAAATTCGAAATCCTTGCCAGCCGCCTTCAGCGCAGCTTCAAATGTGTCGACCGAGTCCGGCGAGCACCAATGATCATTGTTCGCAAAATGACATTGCATCGGGATTTTGACGTCCGCAGGCGTTGCGACAGAATCCGGCGGAATACCGTAGAACGGGATGGCGCAGGCAAATTCGCTCAGGCGACAAGCCGCAAGGATCGTAACTGCGCCGCCCATGCAGAAGCCCGTGATGGCGACCTTTACCCCTGACGAAGCCAAAAACTGCGCCGCCCCACGCACGGTCTGATCGCTCGCGTCGAGAAAATCCAGCGAGTTCATCTGATGGCCCGCAGCTTCGCGGTCATGATAAGGCACGACAACGCCTGAATAGAGATCTGGCGCAATGGCGTTGAAACCTGCGAGCGCAAACCGGTCGACAATGCCGCGGATCTGATCCTGCAGGCCCCACCACTCCTGAATCACAACGACGCCTGGCGCGTGCGCAGCGCCGGCCGGCGCAAAATAACCGTTGGCGTCTTTCCCATCGGGGCGTTTGAAAGACAGAAGCGTTCCCATTCGTGTGTTTCCTTGATCCGTGAAAATAAGCCGTAAGGTTAATTCATCTTAACATTGTCGATTTGTTTGCGTCGAGTATCGCCTCGTTAAGAACGCTGACAGACCGATGCGGCGCCCGTGCAAAAAAGCGATAAACTGTCTTCAATTCTCGCTTGCTTCGGGGTCTGTCGTGGCTGCTCCCATTTTTACGTCGTTTGACACAAAAGCGCAGGCGCTGTGGGGCAATGCGCCGCTCCGCCTCGACCATAGCGTCCATCAACGCACAATGTTCACGGACGAAGGCCTCGCGCAAATCATTGATAGTTTGCCCGACGATCTGATCTCCATCGTCACCATGGGGGCCGATCAGCGCGGACCGCGTGACTGGGCCTATTGCCGACGTAATGGATTGTCCGGCGCAGCGCTCATCGAATCCGTGAAACAGGGCCGCATCTGGATCAATATCATCCGCATCGAGCGCGCGCTGCCCGAGTTCCGCAGCTTGCTTGAGGAAATCTACGACGAAATCGAGAAGAAGGCGCCGGGACTGGGCGTCTATTCCAAGTCCGTAGGATTGCTCATCTCGTCACCCAACGCGAAGGTTTATTTTCACGCTGACGTTCCGGGCCAAACGTTGTGGCAATTGCGCGGCGAGAAGCGCGTTTACATCTATCCCGACCGCGAACCCTTCTTGCGCGATGGCGACATCGAGAATGTCATCCGCGGCGTAACGGAAGAAGAAATTCATTACGAGCCGTGGTTCGACGACTATGCCCTCGTCATGGATCTCAAGCCCGGCCAGATGCTTCACTGGCCGCTCAACGCGCCCCACCGGGTCGACAACATGGATTGCATGAACGTCTCGATTACGACCGAGCACTGGACGCCAAGCATCAGGCGCAACTTCGCCATGCGCTACGGCAACGGCCTCCTGCGCCGGTTCGGCTGGACCCCCAAGTCGAAAAATATTCGTGGGCCGTCGCTTTGGGCGAAAGTCGCGCTCACGGCGGCGTGGCGCCTGTCGGGCCAGCAAAAGCGCAATGCCTATCGCCGCAAGATGAGCTACGATCTCGATCCGGAGACCCCAGGGCTGCTGCGTCCCATCGAAACGGCCACCTGACGCAAGCGCTGCCTGAACTCGTTTTGGTTTCAGCAATCGCAAACCGTATATACTGCCCGGGCGCGACGAGGTGCGTCGCATACGGGTCATTTTTTGTCGTTCCTTCGCGAAACAATCACGATCCTCGCGGTCCTGCTGGTGCTGGCGCTTTCCGCCGCGCTGGCCGCACCCTTGTTCATCGATTGGAACGCGCGACGCGCGTGGGTCGAGGAACGTCTCAGCGCCGCGCTTGGCGGCGAAGTGAACGTGTCCGGCGACATCAGCGTGAGGCTCCTGCCCGCCCCCCGCCTCGAGGTGGCAGGGGCGCAGTGGCGCGCGTCAGGCCCCGGTATTCTGCAGTTCGAGGCAAACCGGATTCATCTGGAAATCGCGATTGCGCCGCTGCTTCAGGGCGTCGTCCGATTTGTTGAAGCGAAACTCGATCAGCCGCGGCTCGTCGCGTCTCTGGCGAGCGATGGCGCCATCGCGCTGCCGCAGCCCGGCGAGCGCGGCGGCGTTGTCGCTATCGAGCGGCTGGAAATCCGCGGCGGCGAAATTGTCTTGCTCCGCACGGGCGCGCCGGCGCTACGCGTCGCGGGCCTTGACGCAGACGCGGACGCCGCGTCCCTGCGCGGGCCCTTCCGAGGGTCGGGAAGCTATTCTTCGGCTGACGGCAGAACCGGATTCCGCTTTGGCGCGGGCGTCGCGGAGGAAGACCGCCTTCGAATCAAGCTGACCACAGAATCCGGCGCCGGCGCCCCGCAGATCGACCTCGATGGCGCCGTGATCGCCGATCGCGCAGCCGCCGTCACGCGTCTGCGCTTCGAGGGCGGCGCGACCATATGGGCGAATACGCAAGCCGATGGCGTCCAAATCCCCTGGCGGACGACGGGCACCCTCAACGCGGATCTGTCCAAGGGCCGCCTTGAGCCGCTGGAGATCCGGTTTGGAGCCACCGAACGCCAATCCACCGCGACGGGTGCGGCGTCATTCGATTTGGACGCAGGCCTTCTGTCCATTCGGCTTTCGGCGCAACAAATTGACGCCGACCGGCTGCTCGACAGCAAGAGCGCATCGGGGGAATCCAAGGACCCTGCTGGCGACGCCAGAGACGCGTCCGGCGAAGCAGTCGGCCGACTTGGCAGAATCATTATGCAGGCGCTGGAGCGCCCCGCGCGCGAGCGGGCCATGGCGATCAAGGTCGAAGCATCATCGCCAGCATTGCAGCTCAGCGGCGACACCATCACTGAGGCGTCATTCACCATCGATTTGCCGCGCTCGGGCGACGACAGGGTTTCCCTTTCGGCCAACCTGCCCGGCCGGTCGCAGATCGCGTTCGACGGCGCCGTCGAGAGCGGAGCCGCGGCGCGATTTGCCGGAAAAGCGCGCGCCGCCGCGCGTGATGTGCCGCGCCTCGCTGAATGGATCGCGCGAGCCGATACAGACCTTGCGGACCGTTTGCGCGGCCTGCCCTTCCGCGCGCTTGAACTCAGTGGCGACATAGAGGTGTCGCGCAATGCCGCAGCAGCGCGCAATCTCGATATTCGCGCGGACCGTTCCACATTCCGGGGCACAGCCGCGTTCACCGCCGCCGTGGCCGGCGAACCGCCAAGAATTTTCGCCGATCTGACCTCGCCCGCGCTGGACCTCGAAAGCGTGCCCAACCTGCAAGGCCCCGCACGCGCATTTCAAAACGCGGATCTCAATCTGTCGATCGACGCGCGGGCCGTCCGAGTTGCGGGTGTCGGCGGCGCGGTCGTTGACGCAGGGCGCATCCGTGGAAAGCTCACGCGCACGGCCAATCGCCTGGAACTCGAACGTCTCTCCGTCGAAAATCTGGGCGGCGCCTCGCTCACCGCGTCCGGCCTTATGGACGGTGACGGCGCAAATCTGAAAGCGCGGCTCGAAGCCCAACGCCTTGTGGAACTCGCAGCGCTCGTGCGGCGCGTTGCGCCTGGTCGCCTCGCAGATTTATTCAATGACCGCGCCGTGTCCCTGTCGCCCGCGCGCATTGACCTCAGCGCGCAAGCCTCTGCGATAGACGGCGCCATTGAATTGCGCACCATGCGTGTTGAAGGAACCGCACGCGGGACACGCCTTGCGATCTCCGCCCGTCCTGTCGGCGATGAGATTGAAGCCGAGGGCGAGATCGTCTCAAGCGATACGCCCATGTTCCTGCGACAGCTTGGGGTCGAGACCGCGCCGATTAAAAGCGCGCCCGCAAGCCGGCTGACGTTGCGCGCCAAGGGCTCTCTCGCCGCAGGTTATACTGCGGAGGGAAGCGGCGACATCGCGGGCGCGCTCGTCACGTTCTCGGGCGCGCTGGGTGAAACTGCTGGCCGCTTCGGCTACACGGGGCGCACGCGCCTTGCGTCGAAAGACGCCACGGCGCTCCTGCAGGTTCTGGCGCTGGCTTGGCCCGACGCTGCGGCCTCCGTCCCGGTCGATCTTTCGAGCCCGCTCATCATCAACAGCGAAACAATTGAAGCGCAATCGCTTGAAGGTTCGCTCGCGGGCGCTCGGGTCAGCGGAAATTTGCGATTCGCTGTGGCGCCCGGCCAGTTGCGGCGCGGGCTGAGCGGCGCGCTCAATGTTGACCGCATGTCCCTCGACGCTGTGACTGCGCTGGCGCTTGGCCCGCCACCGGCCAATGTGAAAGGCGCGACGCTTTGGTCGGATCGCCCGTTTACATCCGGCATCAATGACCCGCCGCCGACAAGCATCCAGCTTCGCGCAAAAGAGATGAACATACGCGGGCTGGATGGCCGCGACTTCGCGGCGCGCCTCGCCATGGCCAACGGCGCAGTCACGCTGGAAAACTTGTCGCTGCGCATCGGCCAAACGAACGTCACCGGACAGGCAGCGTTGCGTCGTGACAAAACCGACGCCTCGTTCGCCGCCGCACTCGACGTCACGACGCCGATCTCCCTGCCCGACCAATTACAGGCAAACGTCACGGCGCGCATGGAGCTTGCAGCGACCGGGCGAAGCGAACGCGGACTCATCGCGACGCTGGCAGGCGCCGGCCGCGCGCGCCTCTCGGACGTCTCCATCGCACGCTCCGCGCCAGGCGCGATCAATTCGATTGTTGCACTCGCGGAGAAGGATGCGATCCCGCCTGATGAACGCAGCATATCGGCTGCGTTGCAGAAGGCTTTCGACGCAGCGCCAGTTCGCGTTGGCGCACTCAACGTTGATCTGCTCGCCGCAAATGGCGTGATACGTGTGCAACCTGCAAAGATCGATCTGCAAAGCGCCGACGCGACATTCTCGGCCGCACTCGACCTACGCACGCTCACCGTTGATCAGGCGCTCGAAATCGTCTCGCGCACTACGCCGCCCAAATGGACCGATCCGAATCCGCGCGTGCGCATCGTTTGGACGGGCCCATTGCAGAAACCAGCGCGCGCCATTGACGCCGCGCAATTGGTGAACGGACTTTCAGCGCGCGCGATTCAGCGCGAAAGCGCACGCATCGATGCGCTGGACGCAGACATACGCGAGCGCGCGATGTTCAACCGGCGCCTGCGCATGGACGAATGGCGCCGCCAGCGCGAGGTTGAAATCCGCGCCTTCGTGCTTGAGCAGGAAAGACAGGAGAAGCTGCGGATCGAAGAAGAACGCCGCGCCGAACTGGAGCGCATTGCGCGCGAGAAGCAGGAACGACTGAAGCTCGAAGCCGAGCGGCGTGAGCGCGAACGACTGGATAACCTGCGACAAGAGGCGGAGCGACGGGCGCAAGAAAAACAGAAACTGCTGGATCTGCTGAGCAAACCTCCTCCTGCGCCGCTTCAATTGCCCGGAGCTGTCGCGCCGCAATGATACGTCAGGCCGACCTCATCTGGATTTAGCGTTGCGCGCGTCCTGCTCAGGGTCACGACCTGCGCCTTCGGTTTTATAAAACAGCTCGCGCAAATCCGGCAGCGGATCCGTCTTCATGTTCGGCGGAATGCCGATGGTGTGAGTTTGATGCGCCAGAACCAACCAGCGACCGTTATCCTGCTTCTCGAAAACAAAGGTAGCGGGGGCGGCGCTCTCGTAAGTTTTCTGCGCTGTCAGCTTTCCATCGCACAGCCGTTGGATTGGGCGATCATCGGAAATGGATAAGCTCAAACTATGGCGGAGCGCCCAGCGAAATGCGCCGTTGTTGCAGCACGTATACGCGGATGGCGGACGACAGGTTTGCGCCATCGCGGTCCGCGTCGATGCGTGCGACGAGCCCGGCAAGAGAGACGCCTTGGGCCTCCGCTATCTCACGCAACGCGTCCCAAAAGGCGTCTTCCAGCGAAATGGAGGTGCGATGGCCGGCTATATCGAGCGAGTGCTTTCGCATGCGCGTCGGCGCATATGAGGCTTTCGCCAAATCCTGTTGGGGCGAGTCCTGATGAGGCGAGTCCTGATGGGCCACGTCAATCGCGCTTGTCACGCGGATGCTCCATCCGATGGCCCTCTATCCGGCGCTCAGTGAGATCCCGTTCGGCTTTTGTCAGCGACTTTTCCGCCTTGGAGCGGCCAAAGGCGGCGCGGTTTGCGTCCGCCTGACCTGCAGCATCCACGCGGGCGCGGTCTTTGCGCGCCCGGCGGAGGTTTACGAGGTCGCCCATCCTCTCAGGGCTTCTTGCGGAAGGAGTCGATAGAAACGACCTTCGATGCGTCCGACCCCGCCGCCGGTTCCTGCGCGGCTTCTGAATTATCAGCCGCCTCTACATCTCCATCCGCGACCCGCTCCGCCGCGGGTCGTTTGCCCCGCTTGGTGGCGTCCGGCTTGATCGTGTCGAGGCGCGCGACGGGCTGCGGCAACGGCGTGGGCTCGGTCGATTGTTCCTCGGCGGCGGCCGCGTCCTTGGGCTCGAATTTGAGCATGAAGGGCACCGACGGATCGTGAAAACCCGACAGCGACGTGAAGGGGACGATCAGCCGTTCGGGAATGTTTGAAAACGACAAGCCGACTTCAAACTGCCGGTCGCCGACGATCAGGTCCCAGAATTGATGCTGCAGAACGATGGTAATTTCGTCCGGATACCGCGCCTTCATCCGCGCGGACAATTGTACGCCGGGCGCGTGAGTCTTGAACGTGATGAAAAAGTGATGGTCGCCGGGGAGACCTTCCCGCGCGACTTTCACGAGGAGATCTCGCACCATGCCGCGAAGGGCGTCTTGCACCAGAAGATCGTAGCGGATGGCTTGCGATTGCATGTATGGCCCACACAGAAAAGTGGAGGCTTCTGTTGCCAGGCGCCTCCGAGCCCCGCCTGAAAGTGCTACCCCTCAGGACTTAATTCCCGATACTGGCACAGCTTACGCTGCGACAGCCACCGGAGCATAGTTGTCATTGGCAACTACAGTTTTGACCCGATAACGGCGGTATCATGCCGGGCAAAAGAACACCTTTTACACCCCCGTCGATCCTATTTCGCCCCCGCCGCAACCCGCGTCACGCGCGGGCTGTGGTGGAGGCGCCGGGTACCGCCCCCGGGTCCGGATGGCTTATTCTGGAGTCAATTTATCGCCATAGTCCCCTTGCGGGGACACGATCAATATAGGGCTTCATTCGCCCCGGCGGAAGAGCGGAGGGGCCAAAGTGCAAAAAAAGCATGCGCGGCTTGATCAGGGCGTCACGCGGTTGAGCCGGACCGCGAGCCGTACGATCGAGGCGACCGAGTCCATTTGCAGTTTTTCCATGATCTGCGCGCGATAGCTTTCAACCGTACGGCCCGAGATGCCGAGCTTGTTGGCGATTGCCTGACTCGTCATGCCTTGCGCCACCAGATCAAAAACCTCCATCTCGCGTGGCGTCAGGCGCTCAAATCGCTGCTCCGCCTCGCGGGCGGCCTGCGTCGCGACCTGCCGCTCGAATTTGCCAGCGATGGCGCGATTGATGGCGGCGACCAGTTTGACGTCATCGACCGGCTTCTCGATGAAATCCTGCGCTCCGGCCTTAAGGCCCGCCACCGCCATGGGCACATCTGCATGGCCCGAGATGAGAATGATTGGCACATCCAACTTGCGTTTCTGCACCTCCCGCACGAGCTCGATGCCATCCATCCCAGGCATCCGCACGTCAGAGATGACACAACCCGCGTCGCCGGAGGCTGTCGCGCTCAGATAAGCCAGAGCGCTATCGTAGAGATCGACCGTGTATCCATAGACGCCGAGCATGGCGCCCAGCGCGGTGCGCACGGTTTCCTGATCGTCGATTACTGCAATCCTAGGGCTGCCCACTGTGTATTCCCTCCAATGCGTTCCCTTCGTCCGCCGAAGCGGATGGGAGCCAGAACCTGAACTCAGTCGTGCCGGCCTTCGCGCTTTCCAGCCAAAGCCGGCCCTCGTGCGCCGCCACGATGTCCGAACTGATGGCGAGTCCCAAACCCAGCCCCGAGGGTTTGGTGGTCGCCAGCGGCTCGAACACTTTGGCCGCAAAATCTGTTTCGACGCCGGGACCATTGTCGCGCACCGCAAATTCGACCCGGCCCCTTCCCGCCGGACGGATCGATATGGCGACAACCCCGTCATCTTGACCAGAGCTTGAAATGGCGTCGAGTGCGTTGCGTATCAAGTTCACAAGCACTTGCTGAATTTGGACCCGGTCGCAATAGATCGGTTCCGCGGCCTCGGGCTCACTCAGCAGGCGAATGCGGCTCTGTGCGGCGAGCGGGCGCACGAGCAGCAGGGCGTCGCTGAGAATGTCGGATGGACGCACGAAACTGCGGCCCGAGTCGCCGCGACGAATGAACTCCCTCATTCCTTTGAGGATTGCCGCCGCGCCATCGATCTGCTCGATGCTGCGGCCAACATAGTCACGCACCCGCGCAAGATCGGGCGCCTCCTGTTCGGCGAGCACTTGGGCAGTGCGGGCGTACGCCCGGGCGGCGGTCATCGGCTGATTGATTTCGTGCGCTAGCGCCGAGGCGAGCCCCGTGACGGACTGAAAGCGATCAGCGCGCGCGGCCTCTGATTCTTTCTCCTTCAGGCGCGCGCGCGCGGCCCGTGCGTCGCGGCTTGCGGCGTCGCGCTCGCTGGAAACCGCTCCGGCTAGAAGCCCCGTGCCGGTGAGAAGGCCCATCAACGTCTGATATTGTGAATAGGCCTCAGAGCCATAGCCCAGGAAATCGAGCCCTCCGATCAGCGTCATCTGCGTGGCGGCTAGCGTCATGCAGACCCCGTCAAGTCCGTTGCGCAGCGCGACGAAGACCACCGGCACAAACAGAACGTAGAAGAGTTCAGTGGTGTATTGCGCGGGGTCCTGCAACATGACCCAGATCACGCCGCCAGCTACGAGAGAGGCGGCCGCGACACCCACGATAAAGGAGCGTGTGGCGATTTCGGCGCGCACTCGCGCCTGCCCGGCGCGAAGCACGAGGGGCGCGATGACGGCGACCCCGATCATGTCTCCCACCAGAAGCGGCATCGTCACCCGCGCCTCTTGTCCGGCAGGCAGGAAGCCGACGCCGGTAAGCAAAAACGAGATCAAGACGCCAGCCAACAAGGCCCCGCCAAGCGCGGCGCTCAATAAGAGAGCGACGTCGTGCACGCGCTCCGTGCGCGGGTCGAGGTCCATCGCGCGTGCGAACGACGCCACCATCGCATAGACAGAGGCGATGATGCCCGCCACGAGAAATGATGTCGCCCAGCCCAGATGAGCGTCCGACAAAAAGTTTTCCGTGAAGAACGCACCCGCGAAGAGCGCGAGCGCAGCAACGCCATCGCCCCGGATCATCGCGGCGAACAATACGCCGAGGCCGGGGCTCCATGCAGTGATCGGCATGCCGCTGGGCGCGCGAAGGTCGCTCAACCACTCCAGCGTAACGTAAAGCGCGACATAGATGATGAAGCGCACAGGGGCCCACGTGAACATGGACCCGGGGAGCAACCTGAGCACCATGCCCGTTACCGCCCCACTCGAATGCGGACGAGCATATTCAGTTTGCCTGGCTCTTGTCGCTTGCAGGCGCCTTTTCGCCCCACGGCTTCACCCCGCACTGCATGATTTGGCCATCGCGCACCATTGAGCCCCGCCGACGCGTCAACGTCGAGCCATGCTCTCACGAAACGGCCTCGGTCCCGCAGCCGGGCAGCCACGCGTGAATCATGCCATGGGCGCCTGTGTGTCGCCGATCGTCACGCGCTTCATTAGCCGCCGCTCGGTCGTCGCGAAATCCGTTCGCGCATGGCTTGTGCAGCGATTATCCCAGATGAGAATATCGCCGACCCGCCATTCATGGCTGTAGATGTTACCGCGATCCTCGATGCGGTCGCACAATTCCTCGATAAGCGCGCGGCTCTGATCTTCGGGAAGACCTTCGATGCGATCCGTCATCAGTCGGCAGAGCGCGAGCGCACGCTTGTTGTTTTCCGGAATGCGGCGCACCAGCGGGTGCGTGTATTGGGGCCGCTCGGGTGAATCGACGCGATTTTCCTTGAGCGTCTCGCCATACTGGAACGAATGCGTCGCCATCAGGCCCTCAAGTTGCTTCTTCATGGCGTCGGGAAGCGACTCGTAGGCGCGAACGTTGTTCGAGAACATCGTATCGCCGCCTGCAGCAGGAATTTCGACAGCGTGCAGCGCTGCCCCCTTGCAGGGTGTCTGACGGTAAATCTGGTCGATATGAAACGCCATCTCTCCATCCGGCAATTGACCGACCGGCTTGCCGTCTTCGCGGATGTTGGAAATGACCATGATGTCGTCGCGGCCCGTGAGCGGCGACACAAGCCGCGCCTTCACAATGGGGCCAAACGATTTGCCGAGCTCTACGAGATCGGCATCGGCGGTCGGCTGGTTGCGGATGACCAGAAGGTGATGATCGAGCAGGGCCTGATGCAACGCCTGCTGCGCTTCCGGGGTGATATTGCGGACGTCGAGACCGACGATTTCCGCTCCGAGCGGCGCATCGAGCGGCTTAACGGACAAGGCCATATGTCTCCCCATTTTTAGGTTGTGCTATCTGACCGCACCCTACAGAGGGAGAGCCCTTGCGCCAAGAGTGTTTGGATACGAGCGTTTGGATACGAGCGTTCGCGCAAGATCGTCAACGCAACTGGCGGTGCGCGATGTTGCACTCACACGCCGAATGGCCGATACCTGCGCGAAAGCGGCGCAGTCCGGCAGCGGAGGGAGACGATCATGCGTGTGGCGAGATTGGTTGGAATGGCGCTCGTGGCCGGAATTGGCGGCGCACAGGCTCAGGACGTGGCCTCCTTCTACAAGGGCCGGCAAATCGCCATCATCGTCGGTTCGTCGGCGGGCGGCGGCTATGATCTTTACGGCCGGCTTCTGTCCCGGCACATGGGCAAGCATTTGCCCGGCAATCCGACGCTGGTCGTGTCCAACATGCCCGGCGCTGGCGGCAATGTCGCAGCCGCCCACATCGCCAATGTCGCGCCCAAGGATGGCACGGCGATCGGGGCGATCTTCATGGGCACGGTCGTGGAGCCCCTGTTCACAGCCACGAGGCGCGCCACGCATCACCCCACCAAATTCCATTACATCGGCAGTGCGAACACCGATTATTACGTTTGTCTTGTGCGCGGCGACGCGCCGGTGAAGACGTTCGAGGATCTCGCCGACACGGAAATGGTCGTCGGTGGGAGCGCAAGCGGCGCCTCGACGCGCGACTTCCCCCTCATGCTGCGCAACGTGCTCGGCGCAAAATTCAAGATCGTCGCAGGCTATCCCGGAACGCGCGAGATCAATCTCGCCATCCAGCGCAACGAACTTCAGGGCGGCTGCGGGCAAACGTGGTCCAGCGTGACAAGTCTCTACAAGCAGGAATTCGCCGAAGGACGCATCAAACCCCTCGTGCAGGAAGACGCGCAAGGCTCGCCCGAACTCAACAAGATGGGCGTGCCGCTCGCGCGCAGTTTCGCCAAGACGCAAGAGCAGCGCCAGATTCTCGATCTCTATTACAGTCAGACGGCGTTCAGTCGGCCATATGTGGTGGCGATGGAAACCCCCGCCGACCGCGTGGCCGCACTGCGCACCGCCTTCATGGCCGCGATGAAGGACCCGGACCTCATAGGCGAGGCGAAGAAGATGCAGGTCGACGCCAACCCGGTGTCAGGGGAAGATTTGCAAAAGAAGGTCGGGCAGATTTTTGCAACACCTGCCGACATCGTCGAAAAGACGCGCAAGGCCATCAGCGACTGAAGCGATCCCACTTAGGCGGCGAGCTGCGCCGCCTTACGGAGATCCTGCACGAAGGCGGCATAGGCGGCTTCGCGTTCGTCGCCCGAGCGCAGGATCGACGACGGGTGGACGGTGACAAATACCTCGCCTGCCCGCTGCGAAGCCACCCGCGAGCCGCGCATTTTCAGGAGGCCGCCGCGTAAGCCCGTAAGGCTGAAAAGCGCGGTCGCGCCCAACGCCACAACAAGTTTTGGTCGCACCAGATCAAATTCCTGTTCAAGCCACCACCGGCAGGCGGTGATTTCGCCCGCGTTGGGCGCCTTGTGCAGACGTCGCTTGCCGCGCGGCTCGAACTTAAAATGCTTCACTGCATTCGTGACGTAAGCGCGCCCGCGATCAATGCCCGCCTCCGCCAGCGCCTGGTCGAACACCTTGCCGGCAGGGCCGACGAACGCGCGGCCCGCCAGATCCTCCTGATCGCCTGGCTGTTCGCCCACGAACATGAAGTCAGCCTGGGCCGCCCCTTCGCCAAACACGGTCTGCGTCGCGTTCTCCCACAAGGGACACCGGCGGCAGCCCGCCGCTTCCGCGCGAAGGGCGCCAAGCGCGTTGTGGCCAGAAACAGCAGCAGCGGACGATTTTACGTCGGCGGTTTTCTTCATTCTGTCGAGAATGATCTGGGAGCGGCGCGGTTCCGGCGTGGGCTGCGCGCCGATCATGTCCGCCTCTCGCCGGGAAGCCTCGCGGATGAGCGGCCCGATGATCGTACTCTCGGGTAGGTTCTTCCAGTAGCGCACCGGCATTTCGCTTTTCATCGCGCCTATCTTGAGCCGCGCAGGATTGAAGATGCTGGCGTAATAGGTGCGCCAGTGATCCTCGAAGTGATCGGCCCCGGGCACGTCAGCCTTGGAGGCGCCGGGGCCGAAAACGAGGTCCCTCGTATTCCAGTGCGCGCTTACAAGCGGCGTCAGGATAGACCAGCGCATGGACGCGAAACGTCGCGCGAAAAAGGGCGCCGTGATTTCAACGATGTGATGCTCAGGCTCAAACCAGGCAACGAAAAGCGCCCCGTCTTCGTCCGCGATTTCGCGAAAACGAACGAATGCCTCCATCTTATGGCGTTCGCGACGAATGGTCTTGGCCATCGCTCGAGCGCGGAAAACATCATCATCGGTGGTGCGCGCAAGCAGATCGTGATCTTCACGAAGCCGCCACAGCAGCCGGTACAGCAACGCGAAACGACCTTCGTCGGCATGGCAAACGACGAGTTCGGCGAGGCCAAGAAAATCGCGCGGCACACGCATGGGCGCTGCGTCGATGGACTTGTCGAATGGCGGCGGCTCGCGCTCCGCAGATACATCGGCAAACAGGTCGCGCACGTTTCCCACACGCCAAGCAATATTTTCCGGAGTCACGCCTTGCGAAAGAAATTCGCGCGCCGCGGTGCGCCAGCCTTCGAAATCGGCCTCGATTCCAAGGGAGGCAACGCGCATCAGAATAGGCTCAACTGCTGCGGCTTAGCGCGCAGCCGCTCGCCCAGGTGCGTGGCGTCAAGCGCGGCGTTTGGACTCCAGTCCGTAGTGAAGATGAACGGGCGAAAACTCGCGCGTGATCGGGCGAGCCGCGTCACATCGGCGATGCGCAAACGCTGCAAACGGCGCAGACGAACGATCTCGTTGACGCTCTTCACGCCGAGCCCCGGCACACGCAGAAGCTCCTCGCGGCTCGCCGTGTTCACATCCAGCGGAAACAAGGCCCGATTGACGAGCGCCCAGGCAAGCTTGGGGTCCATGTCGAGCGGCAGCATGCCGGCATTGTCGCGCGCGCCTTGCGCAATTTCATCCACGGAAAAACCATAGAAGCGATAGAGCCAATCGGCTTGATACAGCCGATGCTCGCGCATGAGCGGCGGCTTCACCGGCGGCAGCTTTGCCCCTGCGCCCGGGATGGGGCTGAAAGCCGAATAATAAACGCGCTTCAGATCGTAACTGCCGTAAAGCGTGGAAGATGTGCGCAGGATAGCCACGTCGTTGGAATCGTCGGCGCCGACAATCATTTGCGTGCTCTGTCCCGCAGGCGCAAAACTAGGCGCGCGGCGACTGCGCGCCTTCTCATGTTTTGCTTCGTCGATCCGCAGGCGCAAGCCCGCCATCGCGCCGCGAATTGAGGCCACATTTTTCTGCGGCGCGAATTGTTTGAGGCTTTGCTCGCGTGGCAATTCGATGTTGACGGAAAGTCTGTCGGCCAGCAGCCCCGCCTGTGCAGTCAGCGCGGGATCACATTCGGGGATCGTCTTGAGATGGATGTAGCCGCGAAAACCATGCGTCTCGCGAAGCAGCCGCGCGACGCGGATCAATTGCTCCATTGTGTGATCGGGCGACTTCACGATGCCCGACGAGAGGAACAGACCCTCAATATAGTTGCGCTTGTAAAACGCCATCGTGAGATCGGCGACCTCGTCGGGCGTGAAACGCGCACGCGGCGTGTCGCTGGACACGCGGTTCACGCAATAAAGACAATCATAAATGCAGTGGTTGGTAAGAAGGATCTTGAGCAACGAGATGCATCGCCCATCCGGCGCGTAGGAGTGGCAAATGCCCATCCCCTCCGTCGAGCCGATGCCGCCAGAACGCGAATCGCGTTTGGTCGAGCCCGATGACGCGCACGAGGCGTCATATTTGGCCGCATCGGCGAGAATAGCCAAGCGGGACTGAAGATCGGCTTGCGCCATGAGAACACTTTGCGTGATGAGTCTTGTTCACGTAATGTTCTAGCGCAAGCAAAAATGTTTTCAAGCGACAAGGCGCCGCCGAGGGGCGCACGTAAAGGGGCGTCGCGGGGCCAACGCTCCGCAACGCCGGATCAAAATCTACTTGAGGTGCTGGTTCACAAGCTTGGTCATTTCGAACATCGTGACCTGCTTCTTGCCGAAGATCTTCTCAAGCTTCTCATCAGCATTGATGGAGCGACGATCCTTCTCGTCCTGAAGGTTATTGGCTTTGATATAATCCCAAACCTTCTTCGTCACTTGCGTGCGCGGCAACGGATCAGCCCCAACAATCGGCGCGAGGTCCGCGGAGGGTGTGACAGGCTTCTGGAGCGCCGAGACAGCTTTGCCCTCAGTTGTCGGTTTCGTCGCCATCAATCTCTCCTTCGCCGCCGCTTTGAAATCTGGCCCGCAACGCAATCGCTACGGTTCGTTCTTGCTCCGCCGGGGCAGATTCGGCGCAGATCGTGACGCTGCTATAGCCCGTGAACGCTGGAGAGGCCACCTTTGCCGCGCGCAGATCGCAGTTTCATCCACAGGCGCAGGCTTGGCGCGCAGCTTGGCCGGTTCCTGGCTCGCAGGCTGACGCTTGCGATAATTACCCGGCTTTTTGGACGAAGCTCTCGAGAACCAGCTTCCTGCCGGCCTTGTCAAAGTCCACGGTCAATTTATTGCCATCGACGCTCAAGACGGTGCCGTTGCCGAATTTGATGTGAAAGACGCGCTCGCCGCGCGTATGCGACGAGGTTGCCGAAGACTTGGCTACAAGTTCGCCTTCAATCGTCTGCGGCCCGGCTTTCCGTTCGCTGCTATAGGAAGACCCACGCTCGCGGAACCCGCCAGAGCCGCCGCTGTCGTTGCCGCGCTTTTGCGCGCGTTGCCAGCCCGGAGTGTTGTAGGAGGAGCCGAACGTGTCCATCGTGTTGAACCGCGACGCAGCATAACCGCCATAGCTGGCGCTCTGCTGTTCAACCACATCGACATGCGCCGCCGGCAATTCATCCAGGAAACGCGACGGGATTGTTGTTTGCCATAGCCCGCGTATGCGCCGGTTGGTGGCGAAGAAAATTTTCGCGCGGCGACGCGCGCGCGTCACGCCGACATAGGCGAGCCGGCGCTCTTCTTCGAGGCCAGAGCGGCCCTGTTCGTCGAGAGCGCGCTGGTGCGGAAACAGACCTTCTTCCCAACCGGGCAGATAGACGGAGTCAAACTCCAGCCCTTTGGCGGCGTGCAGCGTCATAATGCTAACGCGCTCTTCGCCATCGTTCTTGTCCGCGTCCATGACAAGCGAGATGTGTTCGAGGAACGCCCCGAGATCGGGATATTCCTCCATTGAACGAACAAGCTCCTTGAGATTTTCCAGTCGGCCCGCAGCATCGGCCGAACGATCCTTTTGCCACATTTCGGTGTAGCCGGATTCCTCCAAAATCAATTCCGCAAGCTCGTTGTGCGAAGTCGCTTGCATCATCGTCGACCAGCGAGCGAAATCACTCATCAAAGCCCGCACGGACTGCCGCTGTTTTGGCTTCAGCTCTTCGGTCTCGACAAGGCGGCGCGCCGATTCCATCAGCGGGATCTTCGCCCGGCGCGCGTGGTCGTGCATCAATTGCAGCGCAGCGTCGCCAAGACCACGTTTAGGCGTGTTGAAAATGCGCTCGAAGGCAAGATCATCCGCCGGTTGCGCAACACATCGCAGGTAAGCAAGCGCATCACGAATTTCCGCGCGCTCATAAAAGCGCGGACCGCCGATGACTCGATACGGCAGGCCCAGCGTGATGAAGCGCTCTTCAAATTCGCGCATTTGGAAAGACGCGCGCACGAGAATGGCGATTGAATCGAGACCATCGCCGCGCCGCTGCAATTGCTCAATGTCTTCGCCCACGACGCGGGCCTCTTCCTCAGAGTCCCAGACGCCTTGGACACAAGGCTTTTCGCCATCTTCGCCGTCTGTGAAGAGTGTCTTGCCGAGGCGCCCTTCGTTGTGCGCGATGAGATGAGACGCCGCGGCCAGAATGTGGCTGGTGGAGCGATAATTACGCTCAAGCCGCACGACCTTCGCGCCCGGGAAATCCTTCTCAAATCGCAGGATGTTATCGACATCCGCGCCGCGCCAGCCGTAAATCGCCTGATCATCATCGCCAACGCAACAAATGTTGCGCTGCGGACGATCAGCCGTAGCCTGCGCAAGCAGGCGCAGCCAAAGATACTGAACGGTGTTTGTGTCCTGATACTCGTCGACAAGAATGTAGCGGAAGCGGCGCTGATATTCGGCGAGCACGTCGGGGTTATCGCGCAACAGCCGCAGGCCTTCGAGTAACAGATCGCCAAAGTCGGCCGCGTTGAGCGCCTTTAGCCGCTCCTGATAAAATTCATAAATGCGGCGCCCCTTGCCGTTGGCGAACGCTTCCGCCTCGCCCGCCGGCACACGCGATGGCTCGAGGCCGCGGTTCTTCCAGCCGTCCATGAGAATAGCGAACTGGCGTGCAGGCCAGCGCTTCTCGTCGATATTCTCGGCCTGCAGCACTTGCTTGATGAGGCGTATCTGATCGTCGGTATCAAGGATCGTGAAAGACGATTTCAGTCCGACAAGCTCCGCGTGCCGACGAATAATTTTCGTGCCTATCGAATGGAACGTGCCAAGCCACGGCATGCCTTCGCCGACCGGTCCGGTCAGAGCGCCGATGCGCTCCTTCATCTCGCGCGAAGCTTTGTTGGTGAAGGTGACAGCAAGAATTTCATGCGCGCGGGCGCGGCCAGTGGCGATGATGTGTGCGATGCGCGTGGTGAGCACCCGCGTCTTGCCCGTGCCCGCGCCAGCAAGCACCAGAACAGGGCCATCGACAGCCTCCACCGCCTCGCGCTGCTCGGGATTGAGCGCTTCGAGATAGCGCGGCGCCCCCGTCATCGCAGCCTGCGCGCGCGCAGCCAGCCCGCCGGGACGCGGCATGGGCGGACGGCTCAGGTCAGGCTCGTCAAAGTCGAAGGGGCTGGACACGGTTTTCCTGAGATCACGAAGAGGAACGAAAAGCGAATCAATGCGCCCAATGTGGGGCCGTGGGGGTCGATTGTCGAACCTGGCGACATTGCAACCGCGCGCCGCACGCCCCATCATCGGGTTATGACGACACCCACACAAACCAACCCATCCGACATTGTGTCTTTCTGGCGTGAAGCTGGGCCTGACAAATGGTACAAGAAGGACGACGCGTTCGACGCCGCCATCAACGCCCGCTTCCAACCCGCCCACGAGGCCGCCGCCAGCGGCCTATTGTGGAGTTGGGAGGACACAGCGGAGGGCGCGCTGGCGTTGCTGATCCTTCTGGATCAATTCCCGCGCAATATGTTTCGCGGCTCAGCCCACGCTTTTGCAACAGACGCAGCCGCGCTCAACGTCGCCGACCGCGCTATCGCGCGCGGGTTCGACAAGCAGACCGAGGGCGCGCTGATACAATTTTTCTATCTGCCCATGATGCACGCGGAATCCGTCGCCGCGCAGCTGCGATGCGTCGAGGCGTTCGAGCAGCTCGGCGCCGGGTTTGAGGAGAATGTGAGATACGCGCAAGTGCATCTGGATATAATCAGGCAGTTCGGGCGTTTTCCTCATCGCAATGTCCTGTTTGGGCGCACCACCACATCGCAGGAACAGGAATTCCTTGATGGCGGCGGATTCGCTGGCTGAAGTCGGGAGTTTTTCATGGCAACGCCATCTGATCCCCTGCCCGGCCTTGGCGCATGGGCTGACGAAACCGAGACGCCGCCGCCGCCGCCAGCGCCAAGATCGCGCGATCTGGCGGCCGCCCTTGCAGAAATCGCAGAACACTTCGGCGACCGCTACACGCAGAACGAAAGCACACGCCAGCAGCACGCGCACACGCTGACGTGGACGCAGAACGAACCGCCCGACGCGGTGGTTTATCCACAAACCACGGAGGAAGTTGCGCAGATCGTGAAGACTTGCGCGGCCTATGGCGTGCCCGTCATTGCGTTCGGTACGGGCACCTCTCTTGAGGGGCACGTCAATGCGCCGATGGGCGGCGTGTGTGTCGACACGTCCCTGATGAAGCGCATCGTAGCCATCCACACCGAAGATCTCGATTGTGTCGTGGAGGCGGGCGTAACCCGCAAGGAGCTGAACGACGCGCTGCGTCACACGGGCCTTTTCTTCCCCATTGATCCCGGCGCTGACGCATCGCTTGGCGGCATGGCCTCCACGCGCGCCTCAGGCACAAACGCCGTGCGCTATGGCACGATGAAGGACAATGTGCTCGCGCTCACGGTCGTGACGGCATCGGGCGAGATCATGCAAACGGGCTCGCGCGCACGCAAATCCTCCGCAGGCTACGATCTGACGCGTCTCTTTGTGGGCGCCGAAGGCACGCTTGGAATCATAACCGAAATCACGTTGCGCCTGCAGGGCCTGCCTGAATCCATTGTCGGTGGCGTGTGCCCGTTCCCTAGCGTCAAGGCGGCCTGCGACGCGACGATCCTCACCATTCAGTCTGGCCTGCCCGTGGCCCGGATCGAGCTGCTGGATGCGCTCGCCGTACGCGCGGTCAACCTTCATTCAAAGCTGGACCTGCCCGAGACGCCGATGCTGCTTGTGGAGTTTCACGGCACGCCAGCCAGCGCGCGTGAACAGGCCGAACGCTTTGGCGAGATCGCCGCCGAATTGGGCGGCGGGCCCTTCACTCACGCGTCCAAGCCGGAGGAGCGCACAAAGCTCTGGCAGGCGCGGCACGACGCCTATTGGGCGGGCTTCACGTTGAGGCCCGGCGCTAAGGGACTGGCGACCGATATTTGCGTGCCGATTTCGCGGCTGGCCGAATGCGTGACGCAAACGCAGGCCGACATGGCGGAGTCCAATCTCATCGGGCCCATCATTGGTCACGTTGGCGACGGCAATTTCCACGTAAACTTGCTGTTCGATGTCGACGACGACGAGGAAATCTCTCGGGTTGAGGACTTTCTCGAACGCCTCGTTGAGCGCGGTCTCTCCATGGATGGCACCTGCACCGGCGAGCACGGCGTCGGACAGGCGAAGTTGAAATACATGGCCCTTGAGCATGACGCCCCCGCGCTTGCCATTATGCGCGCCCTCAAAAGCGCGCTTGATCCGCAGGGCATCATGAATCCGGGCAAGCTGGTGGGGTGACGCCTGACGGCGGCGCGCAAACGTGCTACCACGCCGCCATGCTTGAAGGTCTCCCCCCAAACAACGCCGCCCACATGATGACGCTGCCCTGCCCGGAAGAGCAGGCCCGCGCGCTCGCCGATCTCATTGTCGAGATGTTCGACCCAGCCGAAGTCGCCGCCTCCGCTTTCGAGCGCGAGCCGAACACCAAGGACTGGACGAGCGGCGAATGGCTCGTGGAGGCCTATTTCGGCTCTGAGCCCGATGAAGATTACGTACGCTCCCTTGTCGCCTCCGTCGCGGGCGAGGACGTCGCGAAGGCCGCGGTCTTCTCGTCCATCGACAGCAAGGACTGGATCGCCGCATCGCTTGAGGGCCTCGCGCCCGTTCGCGCCGGTCGTTTTCTGGTGCATGGCTCGCATGATCGCGCCGCCGTGCGCTCAAACGATATCGGCATCGAAATCGAAGCTGCGCTGGCCTTCGGCACAGGCCATCACGGTACGACGCGCGGCTGCCTGACGATGCTGGACTGGCTGCTGAAACGCCGCCGGCCCATGGCGATCCTCGATGTTGGAACCGGCACAGGCGTGCTCGCCATCGGCGCCGCGAAGGCCCTGCGCCAGAAAGTCGCCGCGGGCGATATCGACATCATCGCGGTGGACGCCGCGCGCGCCAACGCTGTGCTGAATGGCGTTGCCCCGTGGGTGTTTCCTGTCACCGCGCCGGGGCTCGAACATCCCGCGCTGCGCAACAGCGGACCTTACGATCTGATCTTCGCGAACATTCTTGCAAAGCCCCTGCGCGGCCTCGCGCCTTCCATCGCCCGCGCCGCAACCATCGACGCCGACGTTGTTCTATCCGGCCTTCTCGCCCGCGACGTGCCCGGCGTGCTCTCCGCCTACAAGGCGCAGGGTTTCCAACTTGCCCGCCGCATCGACATTGAGGGTTGGGCGACGCTTCTCGTGCGTAACGGCGGCGCATCCTCGCGGCCTCAGCGTGGGGACTGAACATGTTCGAAAGCGTTTTTCAGTCGTTCAGCGAAAGCGCCGACCCAAGCCACGGCAAGGCGCGCGCCGCCGCTCTGCGCAAGGAGCTTGAAAGTCGCGGCCTCACCGGCTTCATTATTCCACGCGCTGACGAACACCAGAACGAATACGTGCCAGCGAACGCGGAACGGCTTGCGTGGCTTACGGGCTTCACCGGGTCAGCAGGGCTGGCGATTGTACTGGCCGATCGCGCCGCCATATTCGTTGACGGTCGCTACACTTTGCAGGTTTGCGATCAGGTGGACCCAAAGGTTTTCACGCCCATCGACAGCGGCGCCTTGTCGCCTGCCGAATGGCTTGAGAAGAACCTGCGCGCCGACAGCGTGCTTGGCTATGATCCGTGGCTGACGACGCCTGCGAGTGTAGCTCGCTACGAAAAAGCCGCACACAAGGTCGGCGCTTCGATACAGGCGGTGAACGACAATCCTGTCGACGCAATATGGACGGATCGTCCGCCGTCTGCTCGGGCGCCCGTGCGCCTGCACCCCAAAAAATTCGCAGGCGTTGACGCTAAAAAGAAGCTCGCCGACATCGCGGGCAACCTCGCCGGCGCAAATGCGCTCGTTATCTCCAATGCGCACAATGTCGCATGGGCCTTCAACATTCGTGGCGCCGATGTGCCGCACACGCCCTTGCCGCTCGCCTTCGCAGTGATCCACGCCAACGCTCGCCCGCGGCTGTATGTTGATGGTCGCAAACTCGCTGACGACGTGCGCGCGTCCCTTAGCCTCGTCGCCGAGGTGGAGGAGCCTGCAAAACTGCTCGACGATCTTGCAGCGCTGGGCGCCGACCGGGCGCGCGTGCTGTTTGATGCCGGTTCTGCGTCAGCCAAACTTGTCGATGCGCTTCGCGACGCAGGCGGCGACGCTGTTCTTGACGCCGACCCGATCACACTGATGAAGGCGCGCAAGAACGCAGCTGAAATTCGCGGCGCGCGCGCTGCGCATCTGCGTGATGGCGCGGCGGTGACAAGCTTTCTGGCGTGGTTTTCCGAGGCCTCCCCAACAGGTCGCGTCACCGAAATCGACGCCGTGATGGCGCTCGAGACATTTCGTCGTCAGACGAAAAAGCTCGTCGAAGTTTCTTTCCCAACCATCTCCGGCGCAGGCCCGAACGGCGCCATCGTGCATTACCGGGTGACAGAGCGCACCAATCGCAAAATTGGCAAAGGCCTTTTCCTGCTCGATTCCGGCGCACAGTACGAGGATGGCACCACGGACATCACGCGCACAATCGCGGTGGGCAAGCCAAACGCACAAATGCGCGATCGCTTCACGCGCGTGCTCAAGGGCCACATCGCCATTGCGCGGGCCGTATTTCCCAAAGGCTCAACCGGCGCGCAGCTCGATGCTTTTGCGCGACGCGCATTGTGGGAAGCGGGTCTCGATTACGACCACGGCACGGGCCACGGCGTTGGCGCGTTTCTGTCGGTCCATGAAGGTCCACAGAACATTTCCAAGCGCCCGTCCTGCGCGCTGGAGCTGGGCATGATACTTTCTAATGAGCCCGGCTATTATAAGACTGGCGCATTTGGCGTGCGTATCGAAAATCTTGTTCTCGTTGAAAAGCGCGACATAAAAGGCGGCGAGCGTGAGACTTACGGATTTGAAACGCTTACCCTTGTCCCCATAGATCTCAATTGCATCGAGCCGAAACTTCTTGCGCGCGAGGAAATGCTTTGGCTTGACGCCTATCACGCGCGTGTGCGGCGCGAGATCTCGCCGCTTGTGTCTCCTGCAACGCGGCGCTGGCTCGCTCAGGCGACGAAGTCTCTCGCGCGAGGCTGAGCTAACGTTAGGGGAACCATGCTCAGCCCCTCCCGTTGTTGATCCGCTGGGGAAACTACAGGGAGACATCACGATGTCGCACGCGCGCACGAAATTACTTTGCACCACCCTTCTCGTGACCGGGCTCGTCGCCGGTTTCGCGCCGTTTGCGCCCACGCTTGTAGCGGCGCCTGCGCACGCACAGCAACGCGTCGAAGTTCGCGAGGAGTTTCGCGTTGCGCTTGAGCCGCACGGACGTTTTGAACGCCATCCGCGTTTGGGCGAAGTGTGGCGCCCCGCGCGAGTCGCGAAGGACTGGCGGCCCTACACGGTTGGGCGCTGGGTCTACACAGATGATTTGGGCTGGTATTGGAATTCGGATCAAACCGAAGCTGATTGGGGATGGGTTGCCTTCCACTACGGTCGTTGGGTCGATGACCGGCAGATGGGGTGGATCTGGATTCCTGGCAACGAATGGGGCCCGGCGTGGGTGAACTGGCGTCGTGGCGAAGGCCCCGCAGTCGTTGCACGCGGCGCAAAACCTAACAATGCCGACGCCCGTTATATCGGTTGGGCGCCGCTCGCTCCCGATGACTACGAAGTTGACTACGTCGATAATCCAGACGTCTGGATTTTCGTCCGCGCCCGCGATCTCGTGGCGCCGCGCGTCAACACTGTCATCATCCGTGAACGACGCCCGGAATTCCTCCAGCGCACTGTGATCGTCAATCGCACCGTCGTGGTGCGTGACCGCGGCGTGAACGTGAATCCCGGCATCTCGCCATCTTACGTGGCGGCGTTCGCAGGCCGTCCGATTGTCAGTTACGAAGTGCGCCCCCGCGTGATCGCAGGAACGAGTCGCGTGAGTAACGCGATTGAGTTCCGCACGGAAGACTTGCGTGACAGCCGTCGTATGCAGCGCGATCGTCCAGTCGTTCGTGAAACCAGCGTACGAATAGAAGCCGCCCGCGACGTTCCGGCGCCGCGCGCATTAGAGACGAACGAACGCGGCCGACTGGGCGAGCGTCCGCCGCGCGCCGCGCAGGCGCCGGGCGAACAGCGTCCGGGCGTCGATCCGAGACAGGGCGATCAGAGACAGGGCGATCAACGTCAGGATCGTACAACGGGTGAACGCACTCTTGATCAACGCGGGCCCGATCAACGCGGCGCGGACCAGCAACGCAGCCCGACTGCGCCCGGCCAGCGACCGGTAACCGGCGCTCAGGAGCCCAGAGGCGCCGTAGGAGAGCGCAATAACGCGACACCTGGCCAGACCGGTACAGCGCCCGGCAGAGCAGGCGATACCCCTGGACAGGCCGGAACCGCGCCCGGTCGCACAGGCGACACCCCCGGCCAGGCTCGCACTGCCCCCGGAAGAGCGGGCGAAACGCCTGGACAAGCTGGAACGGCGCCCGGTCGCTCGACTGAGAAGCCAACCCGCCCTGATTCGAGCGCCGCCGGCCAGTCTGGCCAGAAACCCGCCGGTCAGTCTGGCTCGGCTCCGGGCCAGAGAGGCGCAACGCCTGGGCAATCGGGTTCTACACCCGGTCAGGCAGGATCAGCCCCCGGCAGGACTGCGGATGGGCCTGCTCGCCAGCAGGAACGCGGCGCGCAGCAGCGTGAGGAGCGCACGCAACCCCAGCAGCGTCCCGAGCGCGCGCAGGGCGCACCAGAGCGTGCTCCGGCCGCCCGTGCTCAGGAACCTGCGGCAGCGGCCCGAGGCGGACGCGAAGGGGCTACTGGCGCGACGCCCAATCGCGGCGGCGAGGCAGAGCGCGGCGCGCAGCAGCGCCCCACGCAGAAGCCGGATGCCCCTCAGCGGCCAGGCCAGCCCCAGTAAGGATAAGCACAAACAGCTACCCCCCGCGTATGCGGGGGGTAGCGTCGTTATGTGACGCGCGTGAACCACTCATCTTCGGTGATGACCTCGACGCCAAAACTTTCGGCTTTGGCTAGCTTGGACCCGGCGCCCGGTCCCGCGACGACCAAATCGGTTTTCTTTGACACTGACCCAGCGACCTTCGCGCCAAGGCGTTCCGCCATGGCTTTGGCCTCTTCGCGCGTCATGCGCTCAAGCGCACCGGTGAAGACCACCGTCTTGCCCACAACAGGCGAGTCGCTTTTAACCTGTTCCATCGCGACGGGCGTGACTTCTTTCAACAGCGCGTCGAGCGCCGTTTCGTTGTGTTCCTCTACAAAAAAGTCCGCCAACGCCTCTGCCACAACATCGCCAATTCCTTCGATGTTTCGGAGCTCTGCGCGCGCGTCTGACGCCTCGTCGCTGGCCGCGCGCGCGGTCGCACGAAGATTATCGAAAGACTCGAAATGCCGCGCGAGCCGCCGCGCGTTTGTCTCCCCCACGTGACGAATTCCAAGCGCGAAGATGAAACGATTGAGATCGACTTTGCGCCGCGCCTCAATAGCCGCAAATAAATTGCGCACGGATGTTTCGCCAAAACCTTCAAAATTGCGGATCTTCACAAGGCTTCCCGGCGCGCCGTCGCGCGCTTCAAGCGTGAAGATGTCGGCGGGCGTGCGGATCAGTCCCTTTTCGTAAAAGAATTCGATCTGCTTGTCGCCCAGCCCTTCAATGTCGAACGCGTTGCGCGAGGCAAAGTGTTTAAGCCGCTCGACCGCTTG
>JAUXWZ010000111.1 GCA_030684835.1 Beijerinckiaceae bacterium | reverse complement strand
AGCCCGGCGACCTTTGACGTAAGCGGACGCTCTTGCGGCGTGCCGGGATTTACAAAGGCCCGAGAGGGCTTGGCGGGCTTGGCGCCAAACAGCCCCAGCGAGGAATGGTGAAAGCGATCGGTGCGCAGGTTCACGCTCGCTTCTTCGGCAAGTATGCGCCAAATGCGGCGTGTGCCGAGGCCGCCGCGAAAGCGTCCCGGTCCACCAGAATCAGGGACCAGTTCGTAAGCCTCCACGCGCATCGGGAATTCCGTTTCGAGCGCTTCCACAGGCCCATTCATCACGTTTACGACGAGGTCGTCCTGCGCGCTGACGCCGTCGCCATGGGGACGCGCGCCGCCGCCGCCATTGAAGATTTCGTATTGCGAATACCAGCTTTGCGTGCGCGGGTTGCGGCCTGCGCTCGACAAGGAACCGCCCGCGCCGCTTGCAGGCGCCGGCACGCGACCGGGCAGCGCCTGCGCCAGCACGCGCACCACAACAGATGTCGTCATCTGGCTGGGGCGCACATACATGTTGCACGGCGCTGGATAACGCGGATTGAGGAGCGATCCTTCCGGCGGGTATTCGACGTCGATAGGTCTGGAGAGGCCATCGTTGACCGGTAGGTCCGGGATGAAGATCATTTTAACGAGACACTGAATGAAATTGCGCGAGACGCACGAGCGCAAATTCACCGGACCGCGCGCTTGCGTATCGCTATCAAGGATGAAGCGCAGGCGGTCGCCTTTCACTTCAAGGCTTGCGGAGATGCGGTAGGGTTTGCCCAGTTCAACGCCGTCGTCGTCGATCCAGTCGTGTACGGGGCCATAGAAGCCATCGGGCACGGCAAGAATTTGCTTGCGCAATTCCGCCTCGCAGATGTCCATCCACTTATCCCAGCAGGAGAGGACTTTCTCTGAACCATACTTTGCGAAGAGATCGGCAAACTTGCTTTGTCCGTGCGCGTTGGTGTTGATCTGGGCGCCGATGTCCCCCCACGTCACTTCTGGCGTGCGCGTATTGGCGCAAATCATTTCACGCAAGTCATCACTGAGAACGCCCGCCTTGACGATCTTCAAGGGCGGGATCAGCAGACCTTCCTGAAACAGATCCGTCGCGTCGCCCGAGTTCGTGCCCGGAACCTTGCCTCCGAGATCGGGCTTGTGCGCGATGTTGCCGATGAATGCGATCAGTTTGTCATCGACGAAAACAGGCGAGATGATCGTGACGTCCGTCGCGTGGTTCTGGCATGCGCGATAAGGATGATTGACGATGAAGGCGTCGCCCTTGTCAATCTTGCCCGCGAAGACGCGCCGGATTTCATTCACTTGCGCGGCGAGCGGGCCGATGTGCAGCGGCTGGGGCACGCCTTGCGCAACCATGCGTCCACGCCGGTCGAAAATCGCGAACGTGAAGTCCTGGCTTTCCTTTATGATCGTGGAATAGCCCGTGCGAAGCATGTTCAGGGTCAGCTCGCGGGCAATCTGAAGCGTGGACTGGTAGATGACCTCGAGATCGATAGCGTTCAATGCACGTTCGCCGTTGCGGCGCTCCTCCCATGGCGCAGCGTTTTGCTGAACCTATTATTTAGGGCAAGGGTACTCGCGGGGGCTGGCGGCGCAAGCAAAAAAGAAAGTCGTCCGCGTGCTTTACTGCAATGGCCAGACAGGCAGGAAGAGCGGTATGCCAACCGCGATTACAAGCAATGAATGCGCGCGCCACTCGCCGTCACCATCATCGCGCAGCGCCAGGTTTGCGCGCAGCGACCCGGTCCAATAAATCGCGCGGAAGGGTGATTGCAGCCGAGGGTGGCCTTCACGCGTTATTGCGCGCGCCCAGCACTTTCAAAATCAACCGCGCCAGTTCCTTTTCGCCGAACGGCTTTGCGATCATCGGATAATCAGGTGAGCCCGGCGGGAGATCGCTGTAGCCAGTCGCGATCACAATCGGCAAGTTGGGCCTCTGCTGATTCAGCGCCTGCGCCAGCTCGACGCCACTCATGCCGGGCATCGCCTGATCCGTAATGACAAGATCGACGTCGACAACCTCCTCCAAGATGCGCAACGCGTCCTTGCCTGAGAAGGCTTCCAGAGCCGTGTGCCCCAGTTCCTCGATCATCGCGCATGTGCTCATGAGAACCAGCGCGTCATCGTCGACGGCGAGGACGGTCAGCGTATTTGGATCGCTCATCGGCGTTATCGGGTTCATTGGGTTTATCCGCTCCATGATGACCCACGGCCTCAGCATAGCAATAAAAATCTGCGCCGACATAATTCTCCCTGCGTGAGGACCGGGTTTCGTCTCGGAGCGGCGCCGCCTATCTTGGTGGCGGCACAACGAGCCGGGCGGCAGCCTCCACGACGTTTCGGGGTGAATCGTAGGCTTTGGCTAGCAGCTTTTCGACTGCGCTCGCATTGAGTGGGTCGATATCGAGCTGAAGCTTTTTGGCTTCGGTGAGAAATTCAGCATCCTTCATTGTGGCGTCAAAAGCTGACCGGAGTATGGTGAGCCGGTCCGCGGGCATGCCAGGCGGGCCCACGATGGGGCGGCCTGTTTCCTGACGAACCAGAATCAGTTCGAGGATGGCCCGCTTTTCGGGGTCCGTTATAAGGTCGAGGGCGGAAGGGACGTTAGGCAAGTCCGGCAATTTTTCGAAACCGAACTGTACGAGCACATTGAGCTTGTTGTCGCGCACCCAGTCCGGGCGCGAGGCTGTCAGCGTGGACCAGCCAAGGCCGCAAATGCCCTCAACCTCGCCGCTCTCCAGCGCCATGTTGAGCCCGGAGGAGGGGTCGTAGCCAGTGATGACCTTGAACTTTGTGGCAAGCACCTCATTGGCGATTCGCGGCATGACCGAGCTGTTGGATGTGACGCCAGAAGCGCCGACCACGACCTCGCGGTTGCGGGCGTCCTCCACGGTCTTGATCGGGCTCTGATGCCACGTCGCGCAAACGTTTTGCAGCTTGCCCATAGAGCCAATCCAGGAGAATTTGCGCCCGTCGAACTTGGCCTCTTTCACGCCGAACAGGGGGTCCATGGGTACGCCGTTGGTCAACGCGGCGATGACGGAGCCGTCACGGTCGGAAGTATTGAAGAGCGTGTTCGCTGCGGTCAGGCCGCCGGCGGTCGGCATATTGCGCGCGACGAAAACGGGGGCGCCGGGAATGAATCGCGGCATGTGGCGGCCAAGCGCGCGCGCATAAACATCGTAGCCGCCGCCTACGCCGCTGGCGACGAGCATGCTGATCTGCTTGTCCTTGTAAAAATCTTGCTGAGCCAGCGCCCCGCCCGTGATGGATACGAATGCGCCAATTGCGGTCGCTGAAAGAAGGATGCGCTTCATGGTCGGGTCTCCCTAAAAATCGCGCAGAAGCCGGCCGAAGCCCTCAATGCGCTCGTTGATTCCGCACCGGCGCAACCCGTCCCAGACAATCGCCTGAAGCGCGCTGATGACGGTGACGCCGAATTCCTGCTCAAGATGGTCGATGGCGTGAATGGTTGGCCAATGGGGCGAAGGAAACAGGATTGTGTCGGCTTGCGGGTTTTCCTTCATCAGGGCGCGGCCCATTTCGATGGCCGCGTGCTGGGGAATGGACCCGATCTGGTTGAATGGACTCCCCCAGCCGGTTGCGCCCAGCACCTCCCCGCCAAAATCCCTGCCGTATCCGGCGATGCGGTCTGTGTCCGACGCCGCATAGGGGTGGGCGACCACCATTTTGCGCGAGCCTAGAAGCCGCGCCGCGTTCGTCTGGGCGGAGGCGCTGGTGGATACTTTGACGCCCAGTTCCTGTTCGAGATCTTCGATCATCTGGCGCGCGTTTGCGGCGCCGCGCGAAACGTTGATAGGCACGCCGCCGAGGCAAATGAGGTCGCATTTGGCAGCCGCCATTTCGCGCGCCGCGCGCATGCTGATCTCGTAGGAATCGTCGATTTCGCCTTTCGAGCGCACGACTATCGCCAGCGACGTCACCACGAGCGTCACGCCCGCGGGGACAATCTTGTAAAATTCGTACGGGAAGACCTCAGTCGTCAGCGGCGGCGACGTATAGCCGATGCGCGCCCTGTAGCCATACATGCGCGTGTCCAGTTCGCCCGACATGGCGGCGCGGCCCTCCGTGTTTCCAACCCATATATCCTTGAGGTCATATATCCCACGTGCGCGAAACAGGCGCAACCGCTCGCGCATCTGTGTAGTCGCGATGGGAATTGTCCTCTTGCTTCTGTCTGGAACCGCTCTAATTTGCAGGCATCGTTCGCGCTTATGAGGGGCGGATGACAAGAGGCTCAAGCTGCACTGCGAAGAGCCTGATGGATCAAAAAGGTCACCGTCTCGCTGGCGTAGCATGAGCGCAGCGATGGGAGGGGTTGAATGGCAAAAATTAACGTCAATGGACGCGTGGTCGACGTCACCGTCGAGCCCGATACGCCACTCTTGTGGGTCATCCGCGAGCAGATCGGGCTCACCGGAACGAAGTACGGTTGCGGCGTGGCGCAGTGCGGCTCCTGCACCGTACATGTCGATGGCGTGGCGACCCGCTCCTGCTCGCTGCCGATCAGCGCAGTGACGGAAGCCCAGAAGATCGTCACGATCGAAGGTCTGTCGCCCAATTCTTCGCACGCGCTGCAAAAGGCGTGGCTCGCCAACGATGTGCCGCAATGCGGCTATTGCCAGTCCGGTCAGATCATGGCCGCTGCGGCGTTGATCAGCCAGACGCCCAATCCCACGGACGCCGACATCGAGCGCGAGATGACCAACATCTGCCGCTGCGGCACCTACAATCGTATCAAGACCGCCATCAAGCAGGCGGCCAGCGCTTCGCGCGGTTAAGGGAGAGCGACATGAACGCAATCGATCTTTCCCGCCGCAATTTTCTTGTTGGCGCGGGCGCTGCGACCGGCGGTCTTTCGCTGGGTTTTCACGTTACACTCGGTGAGGCCACCGGGCAGGGCGTGTCTCCGGAAGTCAACGCATGGGTGGTGATCCGCCCCGATGACAAAATTGTCGTGCGCGTTGGCCGTCAGGAAATGGGACAGGGCACGCTCACTGGCCTCGCCCAGTTGGTCGCCGAAGAACTCGACGCCGACTGGTCAATGGTCGAGACCGAATATCCGACGCCCGGCCAGAACGTCGCCCGCAAGCGCGTGTGGGGTGATTTCGCCACGTCTGGCAGCCGCGGCATTCGCAACTCGCAGGACGCCATGCGCAAGGGCGGTGCCACGGCCCGCGCCATGCTCGTGCAGGCGGCCGCCAACGACTGGAAAGTTGCCGCCTCCGAATGCACGGTCGACAAGGGCGTGATTTCGCACAAGGGCTCGAACCGCTCGACGACGTTCGGCAAGGTCGCGCAGGCCGCCGCCAAACTCGAGGCGCCCGCCGATGTGAAGCTGAAAGATCCGAAAGACTGGAAAATCGCTGGCAAGCCGCTGCTGCGCCTCTATCAGGACGGCAAGGTCAACGGCGCTCAAGTCTACAGCATCGACTTCAAGATCGACGGCATGCTCAACGCCGCAATCCGCGATTGTCCCTACTGGGGCGGTTCGCTGAAAAGTTTCGACGCTGCTGCCGCTGAGAAGATGCCGGGCGTGAAGAAGATCGTGCGCATCGACAAGAACGCTGTGGCGGTCATTGCCGACACGTGGTGGCGCGCAAAGACGGCGCTGGAAGCGGTCAAGTTTGACTACGATCCCGGCCCGCACGGCAAGCTCGACACGGCGGGCATCAACGCGATGCTGGACGAGGGACTGAGCGCGAAGGAAGCCTTTGTCGGCAACCAGGCCGGAGACGTTGAGAAGGCGATTGCGGGCGCTGCGAAGAAGATCGAAGCGACCTACGCTTTCCCCTATCAGCATCACGCCACCATGGAGACCATGAACGCGACGGCCCGCTGGACCGCAGACAAGTGCGAAGTGTGGACCTCCTCGCAAAATGCGGAAGCGGCGCTCGCCACTGCCTCGCAGGCTGCAGGTCTGCCCCTCGACAAGTGTGATGTGGTGCGCATGGATCTTGGCGGCGGCTTTGGCCGTCGCGCCACGAGCCAGGATTATGTGCGTCAGGCGGTTCTGATCGCCAAGGAAATGCCGGGCACGCCGATCAAGCTGATCTGGTCACGCGAAGAGGACATGCTGCACGGGTGCTATCACCCCACCACAAAGTGCAAGCTGACCGGCGCGCTCGACAAGGACGGCAATCTCGTTGGCCTTCACATGCGCATTTCCGGCCAGTCCATCCTCGCGACAATCCGTCCTGAAGCGCTGGATAAGGGTCGCGATATGGCGACCTTCCAGGGCCTCAACGCGGGCGGCGCGGAAGGGCGGCTCGGCTACACGATCCCGAACCTTCTCGTGGATCACGCCATGCGCAACCCGCCGGTTCGTCCCGGCTTCTGGCGCGGGGTGAACAATAACCAGAACGCGATCTACCTCGAGTGCTTCGTCGACGAACTCGCGCACGCTGCGGGCGTCGATCCGCTCGAGTTCCGTCGCCGCATGATGAAGGAGCATCCCAAGCACCTCGCCGTGCTGAACGCGGTTGCGGAAAAGGCTGGTTGGGGCAAGCCCGCTGCGGCGGGCGTTTATCGCGGCCTGTGCCAGCACATGGGCTACGGCAGCTACGTCGCCGCCTGCGCGGAAATCTCCATCAACGAGCAGGGCACGCTGAAGATTCATCGCATCATCGCAGCCACAAATTGCGGCCATGCGGTCAATCCGGCGCAGATCGAGCGTCAGATCGAAGGCTCGTTCGCTTACGGTCTTGGGCCGCTGCTCATGCAGGAGATTACGGTGAAGGACGGCAAGGTTGTCGAAGAGAATTTCGACACCTATCCGATCCTGCGCATGGCTGAGATGCCGTCGGTGGAAAGCATCATTGCTCCCACCAATGACTTCTGGGGCGGCGTGGGCGAACCGACGATCTTCGCGGCTGCGCCCGCCGTGCTCAACGCCATCTTCGCGGCGACGGGGAAGCGGATTCGCACGCTGCCGATCGGCTCTCAGGATCTGCGTCGCGCCTGATGCGCGCGCCTTGATTTGCTTTTCACGGCGGCCCACGGGCCGCCGTATCATTCTGCAGGTGCTCCATGCATGACAGCGTTATCGCCATTACGGCGGCTCTCGCGATTACATGCGCTTCCAGCGCCGCAGCATGGTCGCAAACTGCGCCCCCGCCGGGCGCAACGGCATGCTCGGGGTGTCACGGCGGGAGCGATAGCGCGATGCCGAGCCTTCAGGGCAAAAGCGCGTCCGACATCGAAGCCGCCATGACCGCGTTTCGCACGGGCGGGCGCGAGGCCACCGTCATGGACCGGATCGCCAAAGGCTTTACCAAGCGCGAAACGAACGCCATTGCCGATTGGCTTGCACAGGCCGGAGCCGCCAAATGAGCCCGCTTCTCACGCGCCGCAGCGCATTGGCGGGCCTGGCGGCGAGCGCCAGCGTCCTCGCGGCGCCTAGTGTTCTCGCGCAGGCCAAACCACGGGTCGTGATCGTGGGCGGCGGCTTTGCTGGCGCGACGTGCGCACGGTCGCTGGCCGCGATGGGCGTGGCCGTCACACTCATCGAAGCGGATCAGCGTTACGTCGCGTGCCCGTTCTCCAATCTGGTGATCCACGGTACGCGCGACATTGCGCAGCAGACGTTTGGTTACGACGCCCTGCGCGCCGCAGGCGTCGATGTGGTGTTCGCGCGCGCGGAACGTATCGAGCCGGAAGCGCGGCGCGTGCTGCTGCCGGGCGCAGTCGCGATAACGTATGATCGGCTCGTTCTGGCGCCGGGAATCGATATGCGGTTCGATGCGCTGCCCGGATATGATTCCGCGACTGCCGAGCGCATGCCGCACGCGTGGAAGGCGGGCGCGCAAACATTGCTTTTGCGCAAGCAGCTTGAAGCGATGGATGACGGCGGCGTGGTCGTTATGTCTGTGCCTGCCAATCCTTTTCGCTGCCCGCCGGGCCCCTACGAGCGCGCAAGCCTCATCGCCCATTATCTCAAAAATCATAAGCCGAAGTCGAAGCTCATCGTCCTCGACTCCAAGGACACGTTCTCCAAGCAAAAACTGTTTATGGCTGCGTGGCAGGAGCTTTATCCCAATCACCTTGAATGGGTGTCGCTGGCAAGCGGCGGCAAGACGGTGGAAATTGATGTGCGCGACATGAGCGTCGTGACAGAATTCGCCCGTCACAAGGCCGCCGTCGCCAACGTCATTCCACCACAGCGCGCGGGCTCCATTGCGCAGGCCTCCGGCGTGGCGGATCGCAGCGGCTGGTGTCCCATTGATCCGGTGAGTTTTGAATCGCGTCTGGCGCCTAACATTCATGTCATCGGCGACGCCGCGATTGCAGGGGCAATGCCAAAGTCGGCGTTCGCGGCAAACGCGCAGGCGAAACATTGCGCCATTGCCGTTGCGGCGATGCTGCGCGGCGAACCGGCGCCTTCGCCAAAGCTCATCAACACCTGCTACAGCCTTGTCGCGCCCGATTACGGCATATCCGTTGCTGGCGTCTATCAGCCCGCCAAGGGCTTGCTTGCTGACGTGGAGGGCGCAGGCGGCGCAAGCCCGGGTGGGGCCTCCCGCGAGTTTCGCGCCCGCGAGGCGATCTACGCCGACGCGTGGTTCAAGGTGGTCACGGAGGGCGTTTATGGATAGGCGCTGCGTGGCCGCTCTCCTGACGCTGGCCTGTTGCGCACCCGCTGCGGCCGCATCGTTGCAGCCTTATGAAATTACCGGGGACGCGATTGTTGCGCCGCTTGGCGGCACACGGGGCGATCCAGCCAAGGGCCGCGCCATTGTCGTTGATCGCCAGAGGGGTCTTTGCCTGCTCTGCCACACCGGGCCATTTCCCGAACAGCGCTTTCAGGGCGACATTGCGCCAAGTCTGGCGGGCGCCGGATCGCGGCTGTCGGAAGGGCAATTGCGATTGCGCATGGTGGACAGCACGCGCATCAATCCAGACAGCGTGATGCCATCGTATTACCGCACCGACCATTTGACGCGGGTCGCGCCTGCGCAGCGCGACAAGCCCATTCTTGAGGCGCAGGACATCGAGAACGTCGTCGCGTTTCTTGTGACATTGCGCGATCAACCGTCACTGAAGGAGACCAGATGACACAAAATCCTTCGCCCCTGCCTTCGTACACGCCCACGCGACGACAGATGATCGCCGCTGGCACCGGTTTCGCCGCCCTGATGTTGGCGCCGAGCGCGCAAGCGACGACACAGGAAATGGAAAAGGCGATCCTCGCGTTCACCGGCGGCGTGAAGCCACGCGAAAGCCGCGTCACCGTCGATATTCCGGTGTTGCTGGAAAGCGGCGCCTCTGTGCCGACAAAGGTGAGCGTGGAGAGCGCGATGCAGGGCGATGACTTCGTTACATCGCTGGCGCTCTTTAACGAAAAGAATCCCCAGCCCAACGTCGCGGTGTTTCACTTCAGCGCGCGCTCCGGGCAGGCGACAGCGCAAACGCGCATCCGGCTTGGCGACTCGCAGAAGATCGTGGCGGTCGCGAAGATGCGGGACGGCTCTTACTACATGGGCGCGATTGAGGTGATCGTCACCTTGCCCGCTTGCGCGGAGGACGCCTGATGGCTGGAAATATGGGACGCGCGCTCATCAGTTTGCCGGCGAAGGCGAAACGTGGCGACGTGATTGAAATACGCGCCATGATTGCGCATCCGATGGAGACGGGGTTTCGTCCCGACTCGCAGGGCCGCCTCGTGGCGCGCGACATCGTCAATCGTTTCGAGTGTCTGTTCGAGGGCGAACAAGTGTTCGCCTGCGATCTCTTTCCGGCGATGTCGGCCAACCCTTATCTCTCGTTCACGATGCGTGCGGACATGAGCGGCGAGCTTGTTTTTCGCTGGCGCGACGATAGCGGCGCCCTGAGCGAAGAGAAGCGCCGGATCGAGGTGGAATGAGGCGCGCTGGCGGGTTCGTTGTCCTGGGAAGCGCATGTCTCGCCTCGTTGGCGAGCGCGGAGATTCCGCTTGATCAGCGCAAATCCGGCGCGGACTTCATAAGCGCGGCGACCCGCGCCATGCAGGAGGATGACACAGCCAATCCCGCGATGCTCTCCACGCTCGATGGCGAAAGCATGTGGAATGAAAAAGCGGGCGGCGCGCAAAAATCCTGCGGCGATTGTCATGGCCCCGCGCCGAAATCGATGAAGGGCGTCGCAGCGCGCTACCCGGCCTACAATGTGGCGCGTCAGGCGCCGGTTGATCTGTCGGGACAGATCAACGCCTGCCGCACGGATCAACAGAAGGCGGAAGCCTTCAAGCCCGAGAGCGCGCAACTCCTCGCGTTGTCCGCCTACATCGGTTCGCAATCACGCGGGTTGCCTGTGTCGCCGCCCGATGATGCGCGGCTCGCCTCATTCCGGGCGCGGGGCGAGGCGCTTTGGAGCCAGCGCATCGGTCAGTTGAACTTCTCCTGCGCCCAGTGTCACGATGACAATTGGGGCAAGCGTCTTGGCTCCGCGTTGATCCCGCAGGCTCATCCCAACGCCTATCCGATCTATCGGCTGGACTGGCAGGGCATGGGATCGCTGCAGAGGCGCTTCCGAAACTGCATGAGTGGCGTGCGTGCGGAGGCTTATCCTTACGGCGCGCAGGAATTCATCGATCTCGAGGTCTTTCTTGCGCACCGCGCGCGAGGGATGCCTGTAGAGACGCCGGGCGTGCGCCCCTAGGCCTTACGGGCAGACGAGGGCGTCGCAGGCCTTCACGGCTTCGACCATACGCGCGAGCGATTTTGGACCTGGATGGCCAAACATGCCGATGCCGTTGAGCACATAGGACGGCGTGACGGAGAAGCCGATGGCGTTCGCCAGCTTCTCCTGCGCCACAAGCGCCGCGTCGGCCTGTTTTATCATGTCAGGGCTTGCCATGGTCGTATCGACCCCCTGCTCCCGTGCGGCGTTTGTCGCCCGGGCGCCATCCACGACCCCTCGCATCGCAAAAAGGCGCCGGTGCAGGGCATAGGCCTGTGCCGGCCCTGCAAGCCGCAGCGTCAACACGGCGACGCGCGCGGCCTCGCGGGACGGGGCTGACAGGATAGGGTTTTGCACAAGACCGAGCCTCAGTCCCTCCACCGAGCGCACCAGCGCGTCGAGATGAATGGAAGATTGTTTGCACACGGGGCAATTGTAGTCGGCAAATTCGAACAACGTCAGGTCAGGGGCTGTGGGCCCAACCCAGAGCACGCCCGGAAGACGGAAGGGATCAAGCTCGGCGGGCACGCGCAAGTTCTGGATCGGCGCTCCAGTATCGTCATCCACTTCCACCCATTGCTCTGCCTGAGCGGCTCCGGCAAGCGTGGCAACGCTGGCGCCAGAAAGCAGAAGAGCGCGCCGGGACAGGCGCGCTCCATTCGTTGGCTCGGGGCGCGGACGCTCACGCCCGCTTGCCGTTTTCAAGGTCACGAACCGCTCTTCTTCCCGTCTGCGTCGAACTGCTTGAGAAAGGCGGTCAGATTGGCGATTTCCGTCTCGTTCTTGATGCCAGCGAACGCCATCTTGTTGCCGGGCATGGATGCGCGCGGATCGACGATGTACTTGGCGAACGACTCTTCCGTCCAGATGATGCCAGAATTCTTGTTGGCGGGAGAGTAATTGTAACCTTCAACGCTGCCGGCGGTGCGGCCGAAGAGGCCATTCAGCTTCGGGCCAACGCCATTCCTGGCTGTCTCGCCGACCTGATGGCAGGCGCGGCACTTGGCGTAGGACTTTTCACCTGCCGCGACGTCCTGCGCTGAAGCCGAACCCATGCCGGCGACCATAATGGCTGCAACTGCTGCAAACGTGAACTGCTTCATTTCCTCTTCCCTTCAGTCCCGGCTATTGGCCGGGGTAGCAACGTTGGTGGGGCGACCCCCGCAGCGGCTAGATAGCGACGGTCTCACCTTTTAGCCAGTCCTGAACTGTAGAAACCTCTCGACCGGACTGGCGGCGCGGCCTTAAATCACACCAGGGGAACGCATTTGCGGCCGTGAACAGGCGCGCTGGGCGTCGCCGCAGGACTTTCGCCAACGCGCTTGCGCAGCGACCGCCGCCGGTGCAATCCAGTCCTGAAGACGAGGGGGAATGGGCATGGCAGCCAAAAACGTGCTCTTCATCATGTGCGACCAGCTGCGGTGGGATTACCTATCCTGCGCGGGACATCCGTTCCTGCAAACGCCGAACATCGACGCGCTGGGGCGCCGGGGCGTGCGCTTTACCCGCGCTTACGTTCAGGCCCCCGTTTGCGGCGCTTCGCGGATGAGCTTCTATACGGGGCGATACGTCAGCTCCCACGGCGCCTCGTGGAACGGTTTTCCGCTGAAGGTGGGCGAATGGACGATTGGCGATTACCTGCGCCCCATGGGCGTGCGCACCGCGCTTGTCGGAAAGACGCACATGGAGGCGGACGTAGAGGGCATGGCGCGCCTTGGAGTGGACCCCAAGTCCATCATCGGCGTGCACGTCTCCGAATGTGGCTTTGAGCCTTTTGAGCGCGATGACGGCTTGTGGGCGGAAGGGCCCGACGGGCGCTACGATGCGCGTCAGCCAGCTTACAACGACTACCTCAACCAGAAGGGCTATGGCGGCGACAACCCGTGGCACGATTGGGCCAATTCAGCCGACGGCGAGGAGGGGCTGGCCTCCGGTTGGGCGATGCGCCATGCCCGCAAGCCGGCGCGTGTGCGTGAGGAAGATTCCGAGACGCCCTACATGACGCGCCGCGCCATGGATTTCATGGCCGAGGCGGGCGAGACGCCATGGTGCCTGCATCTTTCCTACATCAAACCGCACTGGCCCTATGTCGCCCCCGCGCCCTACAACACGATGTATTCTGCAGCTGACCTGATCCCCGTCGTGCGCTCGGACTCCGAGAAGCAGGACGCCCATCCGGTGTTCCGCGAATTCATGGAGCATCGCGTCGGCAAGAATTTCTCGCGTGATGAGGTGCGTGAAGAAGTCGTGCCGGTGTACATGGGGCTCATCAAGCAGATCGACGATCAGCTAGGGCAGCTTTTCGCCTTCATGGAGAAGCGCGGATTGTTCGAGAACACATTGATCGTGTTCACGTCTGACCATGGCGATTATCTGGGCGATCATTGGCTTGGCGAGAAGGATCTCTTCCATGAACCGAGCGTCAAGGTTCCGCTGATTATCTTCGATCCGTCGGCGGAAGCAGAGCCTGCGCGCGGCTCAGTTTGCGATGCGCTTGTAGAGACGATCGATCTCGTTCCCACATTCATTGATGCGCTGGGCGGCGACGCGGGCGCGCAGTCACATCGTCTTGAGGGCAGATCGCTTATGCCGTTGTTGCGCGGGCAGGCGCCTGCGACGTGGCGGGAGTTCGCCATCAGCGAATACGATTATTCGATTGCGCCCGCCGCGGTGAAACTGAAAGTCGCGCCGCGTGATGCGCGCCTCTTCATGGTGTGCGACAAACGCTGGAAATACATGCACGCAATCGGCTTCCGCCCCATGCTGTTCGATATGGAGGCGGATCCGCATGAATTGCGCGACCTCGGGGCCGATGCAGCGCACGAAGCGCAGCGCCAGCGAATGGCGCAGGCCTTGTTCGATTGGTCCTTGCGCAACGCCCAAAGGACCAGTGTGCCAGAGGCGCGCGCGCTCGACACGCGTGGGCGCAGCATGCGCCGCGGCATTCTTGTTGGCGTTTGGGACGAACAGGAATTGCCAGCGGATTTATGGAGCCGCTATCGTGGCGCCAGCGATGCGGATTCTAACGTTTAAGAACGAGGCCGAATATGCTCAGTGAAGCCAAGAACAAGCTGCTCACGCAAGTGGGCCCCGGCACGCCCATGGGCGATTACCTTCGCCGTTACTGGTTTCCCATCGCGGCGGCTGCCGAGTTTGACAACAAGGACGTCAAGCCTATTCGGCTCATGGGCGAGGATTTGACTGTCTACAAGGATTTGAGCGGCACGTTTGGCCTGGTGGATCGCCACTGCCCGCATCGTCGAGCGGACTTGTCCTACGGTTACGTCGAGCAGACGGGCCTGCGCTGCAATTATCACGGCTGGCTGATGAACGAGCAAGGCGCCTGTATCGAGCAGCCCTATGAGGACACTGTTAATCCCAACAATAAGCTGAAAGAGCGCTGCTCCATCAAGGCCTATCCGTTGCGCGAAATGCGGGGACTCCTGTGGGCCTACATGGGCCCGCAACCTGCGCCGGAACTGCCCGTGTATGAAGCGTTCACGTGGGAGAACGGTTTTGTCGAAGTCGTGACGGCCGATATTCCCTGCAATTGGTTTCAGTGTCAGGAGAACTCGATTGATCCTGTTCATTTCGAGTGGATGCACGACAATTGGAGCATCCGGCAGAAGGGTGAAAGCGGCCCTTACGCTTCGCAACATCTGAAAGTTGCTTTTGAGGAATTCGATCACGGCTTCACCTATCGCCGCGTGCGGTCGGATTCGGACGAGACAAGCGAAATGTGGACGGTTGGCCGCGTTTTCCTGTGGCCGATGGGTTTCTATCTTGGTGAGCATTTCGAATGGCGCGTGCCGGTCGATGACGAGAACACGTTGAGCATCGGATGGTTTTATGCGCGCGTGCCCAGTGATCGCGGGAGCTACACTCAAAGCCATATTCCCCATTGGGTCGCCCCGACGAAGACTGCGGATGGACGCTGGATTTCAAGCCATGTGATGAATCAGGACATCATCGCGTGGGTGGGGCAGGGCGTGATCGCTGATCGCACCAGGGAAAACCTTGGCGCGAGCGATCGCGGGATCGCGATGATCCGCAATCGTTTCTTCGATGAAATGGAAAAGGTGGCCGCTGGCGGCGAGGCTAAGGGCGTTATCCGCGATAAGGAGGCCGCAAGGAACGTTGCGTTGCCAATCGCTGAGCGCAAGTCGTTTCTCGCTGGCAAGCCGCTGATGGATTATTATACGCATCCCTATTACCGGCGCAGGCTTGCGGACTTTCCCTGGCACGCGGGCCAGCCTGCGCATATCCGGGCTGCGTTCTGCGAGGCGATGGGCGTTGATGTGCAGGGCCAGCCGCTTGCGCGCGAGACTGCGGAGTAATTTACCAGTCCTGTTCAGCGCAAATGCGCTCGACTGTTTCTTGCGTGTCTACGGATGCGTCGAGGCTTGTCCAATCCATGGCTTCGCGGGATGCGCGTAGCTTTTCTTCCTGCGCGCGCATAACGTCCGGCGTTGCGTCCGAGGGATCGCCCGTGCGCGCACGGATGCGCGCGTCAAGCGTTTGCGCAGGTGCTTCCAGCCAATAGCCATGAAATGGCGCGCCATGAAGCGCGGCGATTTCCTTCAACGCGTCGCGGTCTGCGCGTCGATCAAAGACGGCGTCGCAAATTACCGGCCATCCAGCCTTGAGGCAGCGGCCCGCCTGCTCGCGCACGCTTGCGTAGACGCGCTGCGAGACCTCTGGCGCATAGGCTTCAGCGGGAAGACGCTGTGTGGGCGGGGCGCCAAACATCGCCTTGCGAATCCGATCACTCGATAGAACGCGCGCGCCGGGAATCGGAGGCAGATGTGGTGCGAGTGCGGCGGCAAATGTGGATTTTCCCGAACCGCTCAGGCCGCCAACGCCAATTAGCACAGCGCCGCCGCCGCGCATCGGATCGCTGGCAAGCGCAACGTAAGCGCGCGCCTCAGCCTTCATGTCCTCCTGCGCGTCGCCTTTCACGTCCTGCGCCATCTTCGCAGTGACATGCGCGCGGATGATGGCGCGCATGGCGATAAACAAGGGAAGCAGCGCAAGCCCATCTGTTTCGTCAGCCGCATCAAGGTATCGGTTGAACAAGACGTTTGCGAGGTCCGCCCGCGCCCTGTGCCACAGGTCCATCAGAGTGAAGGCGAGGTCGTATAGGACATCAATTGTCGCGAGCGCCTCATCGAATTCGAGGCAATCGAAGGGCGTCGGCTCGCCGTCGATCAGCGCAATATTGCGCAGCGTGAGGTCGCCATGACAGCGGCGCACCTTGCTCGCGGCCTTACGCGCGTCCAGCAGCGTCGATTGCGCTGCGAGGGCTTCGCGCATGGCCAAGCACATGGGCACCAGATCCAGTTCATCTGCAAGAAAGGACGAGCGAAGCTCGGATTCATTTGCCGCCAGGATGGCGCCGATTGCCTCCGCGCCGCCAACATTGAGACTGGCCTGCGCATCGGCATGAAACGATGCGAGGCGCGTTGCAAGCGTTTCGACATGCTGCATCGTGAGTGCGCCGTGCTGCACCATCGCATCGAACAGGTCGCTCTGTGCGAACCGGCGCATTTCAACCACTGCATCAATGGTCTCGCCGGCGCCGTCCAATGCAAGGCCAGTGGGTTCGCGCGTGATGCGGCGAACACCGCGATAGAGAGATGGCGCGGTGCGGCGGTTCAGCACCAACTCGCTTTGGCAGGCGGCAAGGCGTTTTTGCGGCGTTGAAAAATCGAGATAGGCCGTGCGCACTGCGCGCTTGAGCTTGTAGACCGTGTCTTGCGCGAAAAAGACGCGCGAGATGTGCGTGGACATGGACGGACTTGCATCGCCCGTGCGGGCGCACAACTCGTTCAGAAAAGCGATTGTCTCGCGTTGCGCGTCCTCACTCATGTGGCCTCCATGCACAGGGCGCGGGCGCGCCTTAGTGGCCGCCGCCTTCAACCTGCACAAACAGATCATCCACGTTCATGCGGCGGTCCGTTACATATTGCTCGTGAAGGTATGTGACGAGCGCTTCCAGAGTGGGGCGGTTCGCCTCGATGCCGGATGGCCACGGATCGCCGCCGAAAACCTCCTCGATTTCGTCGAGCTGCTCAGCCATCCATGGCAGCATGTAGCGCAGCGCTGCAAGGTTTTTCATCTTGGCCAGCGATACGTTTTTGGCTTCGTCGAACGCCTTGTAGAGGCTCGTCGCGACGAAGGGATATCGCTCGTGAATGCTCTTCTTGATCGCCACGAGGTGCATAACGGGGAAGATTTGCGTGCGGCGATAATAGTCCGCCTCGACCTCGTGGAAGTTCGTGAACAGCCGGCGCACGTGCGGGACGCGGCGCAGCGAGGCGGGCAGTGTGGTGCCGACGACAGCATCGATTTCACCTGCCTCAAGTAAATCTCCAAGCGTCTTGCCGCTTGTGTTTTGTTCAATAGGCACAGGCTTCACAAGGGGCAGGATCGTGGGCGCGCCATGGCCGCCAGTAAGGTTGATCGCGCCTTGCACCCATTGCAGTTTCGACAAATCCACGCCGTAGTCGTGCTTGAGGAAACCCTTGATGTAGATGGCCGCGGTCATCGTGTAGAGCGGCACGCCGATCCGCTTGCCTTCCAGATCCTTTGGCTTGTCGATGCCCGACTTCGTGTTGATGGCGACAAGTCCATGCCGAAACTGGCGCGATGGGAAGATGGGGATGGCGACGTAATCGCACTGTCCCGCAGCGGTGCGCGCGACATATTCGGAGCATGACATTTCCGCGACGTCGAACTCCTGACGCGCCGCCAGCCGGTCAAAAATTTCGCGCGGCGCGTCGATTGGAATGAAGTTCAGATCGACGCCGTTAGGCCGCACATCGCCGGTGTAGATCGGCAGCATGCGATCATAAAGACCGCATGCGAAGCTCAGTTGCAGTCTCGCCATCTTCGCGTTTCCTCAGGATTTCTTGTATTCAAGGTAGTGGGAGCAATTGGCCTTGCGAGCCCAATAGTCGAGCGCGCGTTGCAGCTCGCGGCCGCCAGGACCGAACGAGTCGCGTATCTCCATTTCGCCTCGCGTCAGCGGCTTTATCTTGCCGCCGAGGCGCAACGCGTCGAGATACACTTGCGCGTTTTGCGGCAGGTAGATCGAGATTTTCAGCACCTCGCCAAGTGAGCGGCCCACTGCGGTGAAGCCGTGGCCGCGCATCAGTGCGACGCGACTTTCGCCCAGCGTGCGCGCAAGGTCGCGGCCCTGTTCGATGTTCGAGACCAGCAACCCCGTGTCGCCGAAACGGTCCTGACTGTCCCACACGGGGATGCACGCGCCCATGTGGCTTGCGGTGTGAATGACCGTCTGCATCGGCACGTCTGAAATGCTGAAGGGCAAAACGGCCAGCGCGTGGCTGTGCACGACAGACATGACTTCCCGGTTTGCTTCATAGGCGCCGCAATGAATGAAGCGTTCAACGTACGCGCCGTCGGTGCGTCCGTCGGCGGGTTCGCCGTCGAAGCGGAATGTCATAATGTCCTCTGGCTCAACCATTTCAGGGCTGCGCGAGCGCGAGAGCAGGAAGAGGTTGGGGTCGTGGGGATGCCGCACGCTGATATGGCCGAACGCATCGACGACGCCCTGATCCGCAAGGATGCGGTTGGCCGCGACGAGTTCTCCGATGACCTTGTCGAGATCTGACACCAGCGTTTCCCTTATGATTTCCTGAGAGTGCAGAACGCCTCCGCGCCTGTCAACGAAGGCTCAAACTGCGCCGCGCACGATATCTATGACACGCAGCGGATCGTCGGGTTGCGCATCGCCGCGCCAAGCAACGTGCCCGTCGGGCCGCACAAGCACGAGGCGCTTTTCGTAAGCCTCCGCTGCAGCCGCGTGGGACAAGTCCACGACGGTAAGCGGCACGCCGCGCAGGGCGGCCGCCTCTACCAAGCCGGAAACATCCGGCGGCGCGCCCAGGAAGCGCAGCAGGACATAGCCTTTGCCAAACAGGTCGAGGGTCGAGGTCTGGCCCTTTAGCCATATGTGCGGGGCGCGATGACCCCGGCGCGCCGACTGCACGTACCGATGCACCTCCTGCGCCGGGCCTTCGCCGTCTTCGCGCACCACTATGGGCGAATTTTCGTATCTGAATCCAAGTTGCACGCCGATGGTGAACCATTCGGGCGCCATCATGCGCGTGTACCAATCGCCGTAGGCCTTGCGCGCTTGATCGCCTTGCGCGCCTTGCGTGAAAATGGCTTCCGGCGGGCGCTCCTCGCGAGGTTTCAGCATGCGCGCGAGATTGCGCGCTGCTTCGGACACATTGAATGTGGCGACGGGCTTGCGCTCGATCTCGTAGGACTCCAGCAGGCGCGGACCTCCCCAGCCTTCAACTGCGCCTTGCAGTTTCCAGGCAATGTCTACGGCTTCCTGAATGCCGGTGTTCATGCCGAAGCCGCCTGTGGGCGAGAGTTGATGGGCTGAATCGCCAACGAGGAAGACGCGTTTGACCCCATAACTTTCCGCGATCAACTCCGCCCTGCGCCACGGCATGGTGGACAAAATTGTGAAGTCGACGTCGCACCCGAGCGCGCGCGTGATGGCCGCGCGGATGTCCGTCTCGCTCATCTGTTCACGGTTGCGGCTGCCCACGAACGAGAAGCGATAACGGTCGCGGCCGTCGATGGCGACGATGGTGCACCACGTGCCTTCCTGCCCGATGAAGATATAGCGATAGGCGCGCGCGAAATTGTGAATGCGATTGAAGTCCTTGCATTCGAAGATCGCGTTCGTCGTGTACGTGAGAACTGCGTTGCCGGAGAGTGCGATGCCAAGGCTCTCGCGGATGGGGCTGCCGGCGCCGTCGCAGGCTGCGAGATATTGCGCCTCGACAAGGGTTTTCTCGCCGCTTGCGCGGTCGATGATTTCGGCCCTGACGCCGTTGTCGTTTTGCGTGAACGAAACGAGTTCGACGCCATAGCGCATATCGACGCTGCGATAGCTGCGCGCATGGCGCGCGAGTACGGGATCGAAAAAATTCTGCGGGCATCGTTCGCGTTTTTGCGGGCTCTGGGGCGGAGCTTCTTCCTCAACGCAGGTCGGAAATGACTCGCGGCCGAGTTCGTAGCCGGCGTGCATGCCGGTGACCCACGCGCAATCTTGCGAATGTCCGCGATTGTACCCCGCGCTTTCAACCCACGGCACGATGCCCCAGCGACGGCAAAACTCCATGGTGCGGATGTGCACCATGTCCATTTTTGGGTTTTCGACGTGTCCGTCGCCGCGCTCGATCAGAAGGCAAGGCACACCGCGCCAGCCCAGATCGCCCGCCAGCGCCAAACCAACCGGTCCGCCGCCGACAATGAGTACCGGCGTCTTGATGATCTTGTCTGTCATGATCTCGATCTCTATGGGCGCGCCGGCACGGGGCGCAGCCAGTCGAGCCGCTCCAGCAGCGGCTTGTCACTCACGCGCAGGAGATAACTCTCCTCATGGGCGGTCCATGTGTGGGGCGAGGAGGAGGGAACCGCGAGCGCATCGCCGCGCGACCACCCGAATGTCTGGCCGTCAATCGCCGCCTCGCCAGCGCCCTGCATGGGCGCATAAATGCAGTTGAGCGTGCTCGGCTCAACGCTGAACGACGCGCCTGCGTCCAGCCGCGTCACATGCAAAGCCATGGTCGCGAGCGCAGGGGAGCCAAGCTCGATCTCGCGTTGCCCCGGGTTGACCTCGGGCGACTCGGCAAGGCGCGCGACCGTTTCGGCCCAGGGGAATCGGCAAGGCGATTGCGTCGCCACTTCGTTGGCGGATTCCACGTCGTCGGGGTGATGTTCGAAAAACATTGGCCCGAGCATGTGCACCGTCGGCACGTCGAGAAAATCCATCCAATAGGCGTTTGACGGGCCTTCGTTGGAATGTCCGTGCCAGTACCAGTTCGGCGTGAGCAGAACGTCACCGGGCTCCATGGGGATTTTCTTGCCCTCAACGATCGTGTAAGCGCGCTCGCCGGTGTCGAGCACAAGACGAAGCGCGTTTGCGGTATGGCGATGGGAGCGGGCAACCTCGCCGCCCTTCACCATTTGATAAGCGGCGACCAGCGTCTTGACGGTCGGGTATTTGTTTCCGGGCGCCGGGTTCGCAAGGATCAGATTGCGGCGTTCGGCGTGTTCTGTGTTGACGAAACGGCCTGCGGCGTCGAGCGCGGCGCGGCCGAGAACCCACGAGAAATGTGCGGGGCCAAGTTCCTTTTTCGGCAAGGCGTAAAGGGAGGGCTCAGGCTTGTTCCAGCCGTTCTCTATGCCGCATCTGGCCAGCAGATCGTACAGATCCTGCATGCTCGCGGCGTCTTTGAAGGCTTGAGCTGTGACGGCCATCGGCGTTTCCCCTTTGCGGCTATTCAAGGTACGCGCGGAATGGAAGTCAACATGGCGCGGGCCAAGAAAAAAGTCCCTCCGCAAGGGAGGGACTTGGTCGGTTGCTTGCAATGCCGATCAGGCCGCAGCAATAGCCCTGCGCGCCATGACGTTGACGAGATGGGCGCGGTACTCGTTCGTGCAATGGATGTCGGACAGGAGGTCGTCCGGCGAAACTGCGATGCCGAGCAGAACGTCAGGCGTGAAGCTCTTCTCAAGTGCGGCTTCAAAATCGGTGGCGCGGAACGCAGAGCCCGCAGCCCCTGTCACGCCGACGCGCACCTTGTCGCCGAATTTCGCGACCATGACGCCAACGACGGCGTAGCCCGAGGCGGGATGGCGAAACTTCTCGTAGCCAGCGCGCTCGGGGATAGGGAAGCGCACGCTGGTGATGATTTCGTCACGCTCGAGAGCGGTTTCGAACAATGAGACGAAGAAATCGTCACCGGCGATCTCCCGCTTGTTCGTGACGATGGTTGCGTTAAGGGCCACGACCGCCGCCGGATAATCGGCTGCCGGATCGGCGTTGGCGACGGATCCGCCGATTGTTCCGCGATGGCGCACGGCTGGGTCGCCGATGACGCTGGCGAGGTGCGCAAGGCCAGGTATCAGCGATTGCACGTCAGCGTTGGCGGCGACGTCGGCATGGGTTGTCATGGCGCCGATGACGATTTCGTCTCCGTCGCGGCGCACGCCTTTCAACTCGCTGAGGGTCGCGAGGTCAACGAGGTCGGACGGCGCGGCCAGGCGCTGCTTGAGTGTTGGCAGAAGCGTCATGCCGCCGGCGATGATCTTGCCGTCTTCCTTGTCCCGCAAGAGAGCGAGAGCGGAGTCCAGCGTTTTGGGAGCATGATAATCGAAATTATGCATGGTGATGCTCCTTCACGGCGCCCGGGTTCGCCACGGAAAGGATCGCCTCGACGATGCCCTGATAGCCAGTGCAGCGGCAAAGATTTCCGTGCAATTCCTCGCGGACGGTCTTTTCGTCGGCGCCCGGCAGGCGACGCGCGATGTCGACGCCCATCATCACCATGCCCGGCGTGCAAAAGCCGCACTGCAGGCCATGATGTTCGCGGAAGGCTTCCTGCATCGGGTGCAGGGTGCCGTCGGGCGCGGCGAGCCCCTCGATGGTGAGGATATTGCAGCCTTGCGCCTGTACCGCCAGCATGGTGCAGGACTTTACTGCTTTGTCATCAACGTGGATCACGCAGCAGCCGCATTGGGTGGTGTCGCAGCCCACATGGGTGCCGGTGAGGCCCAGTTGATCGCGGAGAAGTTCAACCAGCAGCGTGCGCGGCTCAACCTCTGCGCTGCGCTCTTGCCCGTTTACGGTCAGCGTCACTTTCGTCTTCATGTAACCTCCGCGTAAATACCGTCAGATTTTTGTGTATCGAATTGCGCGCCATAAATGGCCCGCCAAATTTTCTCCGGCGTGGCCGGCATATCCATATGCGTTACGCCGTAATCGCGTAGCGCGTCCACAAGGGCGCCGATGAAGGCGGGCGGCGCGCCGCACGCGCCAGCTTCGCCTGCACCTTTTACGCCAAGCGGGTTCGTCCGGCACGCGACGGTGTTGAACCCCGCTTCAACGAAAGGCATGCGATGTGCGCGCGGCATACCGTAGTCCATATAGGTCGCGCTGACGAACTGGCCCTCTGCGTCATAAAGCGCGTGCTCGATCATGGCCTGGCCCAGGCCCTGTGTGACGCCGCCATAAACCTGCCCATGCACGATAAGCGGGTTGAGCACGGCGCCGCAATCGTCAACCGCGACATAGCGGACGATTTCTGCAATTCCGGTCTCCGGATCGATCTCGACCTCACACACATGACAGCCGTTGGGAAAATTCTCCGCCTCGCGCTGGAAGTTATGTCCCTCGTCCAGGCCCGGCGTCATGCCCTCGGGAATGCGCGTCGCATCCCACGCGGCCGTCGCGACCTCCGTGAACGACATTTCGCTGCCGCCCGCGTGGAACACGCCCTCCGAAAACGTCACCGCGTCGGGCTCCGATTGCATCAGATGCGCCGCGATTTTCACGCCCTTGGCGACAAGCTTTTCGCAGGACGCCTTGATCCCGGCGCCGCCCATCATCGAGGACCGAGAGCCGAACGTGCCGATGGAGCCCTTGGGCGTCACATCCGTATCGCCCTGCACCAGCCGCACGCGGGCGGGCTCAACGCCCAGAAATTCATTCAACAGCTGCGAGAAGACCGTGTCATGGCCCTGACCATGGGCGTGCGAGCCGGAAAATATCGTCACCGTGCCGTCAAGTTCAGCGCGCACCCGCATGTCCTCAGTCGGGGCGCGGCCGCCTGCCGCCTCGATAAAGGCTGCGACGCCGATGCCGCGCAGGTAGCCGCGGCTATAGGCTTCGGCCCGGCGGTCTTCGAACGTGTCCCATTCGGCCATGCGCATGGCTTCGTCCATGCCGCGGGCGAATTCGCCCGAGTCGATGACGTAGCCCATGGGGGTCTTGTACGGAAATTCAGTGATGAAATTGCGCCGCCGAACCTCGTCGCGGGTGAGGCCGGTGGCCTCCGCCGCAGCGTCCATCAGGCGTTCCATGAGGAAATTGGCCTCGGGACGCCCCGCGCCGCGGTAGGTGTCGGTTGAAACCGTATTGGTGAAGACCGGCTTCACCGAGAAATAAAAATGCGGGACGTGGTAGCAGCACGGGATGATGCGTCCGCCGCCCTCAATCGGCATGCGCGGGCCATTTTCCGCCATGTAGGCGCCGAGATTGACCAGCGTATGAATTTTCAGCGCCACGATACGCCCGTACTCATCAAGACCCATCTGGGCCTCGTTGACTTGATCGCGGCCGTGATAATCCGAGAAAAAGGTTTCGGTGCGGTCAGCGCGCCATTTTACGGCGCCGCCGATTTGTTTAGCCGCCCAGACGAGCGCGACATATTCCGGGTAGGTCTGGCCGCGCATTCCGAAGCCGCCGCCCACGTCCAGCGAAATGACGCGCATCCTGTCCTGCGCAATGCGCAGATAACGCTTTGCGAGGTTGGCCTGAATTTTTCGGCCGCCCTGCGTCGGCGCCCAGAGCGTGAGCTTGCCCAAGCTCTCGCCTTCTTGCTCATTCCATGAGGCGAGCGCCGCCTTCGGCTCCATTGGCGCCGGGACGAGGCGGTTGTTGATGATGTTGACATCGACGCGCCATGCAGCGCCCGCCATGGCGGCGTCGGCTTCCAATGACGGCTTGTTCTGCCAGTGAACCGGCGTGTTTTGCCCAAGCTCAGGCCACAGGATGGGCGCGCCGGCCTTCAGCGCCTCTCGTGCGTCGGCGACGCTGGGCAGCGGGGACCAGTCGATCTCGATCAGTTCTGCGGCCTCACGGGCCTGTTTCTGCGTTTGCGCAACGACCAGCGCGACGCATTCGCCGACAAACCTTACGCGGTCGCGCGCCAGGATCGGCCGCATCGGCTTCCACATCGGCGCGCCGGCAAGATCGGCCAACTCCACTTCGCAGGGCATGTCCGGTACGCCGTCCGCGTCGAGATCTGCGCTTGTGTAGACAGCCTTCACGCCGGGGGCGGCGCGGGCAGCCTCCAGATCAATCGAAAGAATGTCGGCGTGCGCGTGGGGAGAGCGCAGGAACGCCCCCCAGAACTGCCCTTCGACGTTAACGTCGTCGGTGTACTGGCCGCGGCCTTGCAAGAGGCGAGGATCTTCCTTGCGGCGAAGCGGCTGGCCAATCCCGAACTGTCCCATTCGCCTCCTGCCCGTCCAACCATTTGCATTATCCGGCGTCGTCGCCGCACTCTTGGAACGTCTATAAGCAGGGGGGCGCCCCTCTTGCAAGTGGGCCAGTCATGGCCGATTAAACCTTCTCAGCCCGCAAAGCGGGGAAGAGGGAGAGACGCCGTGGGGCGACTTCAGGACAAGGTCATCATCGTCACCGGCGGCGCGCGGGGAATCGGCGCTGCCTTTTCTCACGCACTCGCGCTGGAGGGCGCACATGTCATCGTGGCGGACATCCTCGATGGTGGCAGGACGGTGCAAGAGATTGAAGAAAAAGGCGGCAAGGCCGCCTTCTTCCGGCTGGATGTCGCAGACTCCGCTTCGGTCAAAGGTTTTGTCGCGGAGGTTTTGCGGCGATTTGGCCAGATCGACTGCCTGGTCAACAACGCGGCCCTGTTCGCCAATCTGACGCCCAAGAAATTCTTCGATATCGAAGAGGCCGAATTCGATCAGGTGATGGCGGTCAACGTGCGCGGGCCCTTCCTGCTGTGCAAGGAGGTGGCGCCCGCGATGATCAGCCAGAATAAGGGCAAGATCGTCAACATCGCGTCCGGCACGGTGTTCAAGGGCCATGTTGGCATCACCCATTACGTTACCTCGAAGGGCGCCATCGTCGCGTTGACGCGATGCCTGGCGCGCGAACTCGGTCCCCACAACATCAACGTCAACGCCATCGCGCCCGGCCTGACCATGAGCGAAGGCGTGCTGGCGAACCCCAGCATGGTGGGCGCCCCGGCGGAAGCCACCAAGAGCAGCCGCGCCTTCAAGCGGGCCCAGACGCCGGATGATCTTACCGGAACGCTCATCTACCTTTGCTCGTCCGATAGCGACTTCGTCACTGGCCACACGGTCGTGTGCGATGGCGGCTCGGTGATGCGCTGACAAAAACACAACCAATGGGATTTGCCGCATGAACGTTCTCGACAAATCAATCAGGACATGGCGCGGGCGCTACGAAGATGGCCCGCTGCTGCGCGGCGAAGGCCATTACAGCGACGATCATCGTCTTCAAGGCGCGCTGCAGGCTGTGTTCGTGCGCTCGCCGCACGCACATGCGCTCATTCGCGGAATCGACGGGGCGTCTGCGTTGGCCGCGCCGGGCGTTGTCGCCGTGCTGACGTGCGCGGACTTTGCTGAGCTTGGCTACGGCCCGGTGACGGCCTCCATTCCATTCCCCGGGATCGGCGGGAAAATGCCGGTTTCGCCCATGCGCCAAGTGCTTGCAGCTGAGCGCGTGATGCACGTGGGCGAGCCCGTGGCGATGGTGATTGCGCAGACCGTCGCGCAAGCGATGGACGCCGCCGACCTTGTGGTTGTCGACTATGAGCCGCAGGACCCTGTGATTGATCTCGACCAGGCGCAGCGCGCGGATGTGACGCTTTGGCCGCAAGCGGAGGGCAACGTCGCGCATGATTGGTCAAACCCGCCGGACCCCGACGGCGCCAAGCGCAAGGCGCTGAACGAAACCTTCGCCAACGCCTCGCACGTTGTGAGCGTTGAAGTTTTCAATCAGCGCATCAGCGCCGTTTCGATGGAGCCGCGCGCGGCGACGGCAAACTACAACGCCGAGCAGGATCGCTTCACGCTGCACACAGGCACGCAAGGCGTCGCGGGTATTCGCGGTCAGGTGGCTGCCTGCATGAAGATCGAGCCCAAGAGGCTGCGTGTACTGACCGACGATGTCGGCGGCGGCTTTGGCATGAAGGCGTCGAGCTATCCCGAGTATCCAGCGCTGCTGACGGCGGCCAAAAAACTGCAGCGACCCGTGCACTGGTCCGCCACGCGCTCTGAGTCGTTCATGTGCGACAATCACGCGCGAGACTCGCTGTGGAACGTCGATCTGGCGCTTGACGACGCAGGCAAGTTTCTCGCGCTGCGCGTGAAGGGTAAGCAGAATGTCGGCGCCTATCTGACCGGCGTCGCCGTGCTGGTGCCAACCGTCCACATCGCATTTTGCCTGCCGGGTGTTTACGACATTCCGCAGATCGTGGTCGATGCGACGACATACTTCTCGAACACGACACCCACGGGGCCTTATCGCGGCGCGGGCCGTCCGGAAGCTAATTACTTGCTGGAGCGGGTGATCCAGGCGGCCGCGTCTCAGCTTTCGATAGATCCTGTCGACCTGCGCCGTCGCAATCTCATTCCCGCTTCGCGCATGCCGTACGCCACCGCCACAGGCCAGAGCGTCGACAGTGGCGACTTTCCAGCGATCTTCGAGCGCGCGCTTGCGGAGTCTGATTACGCTGGCTTTGCGGCGCGCCGCGCCGAGTCTGAAAAGCGTGGCAAGCTGCGCGGCATAGCCGCCTGCGGCTATCTGGAAATTTCGGGCGGGCATTATCACGAGCCTGCGCGCATCACCTTCCAGAAGGGCAAGGTTGTCCTGAGCATCGGGCCGGCGTCGAACGGGCAGGGACATGCGACGGTGTTCCGCCAGATGATCGCAGAGCGTCTGGGTCTCAGCGATGACGACGTCATCGTAACTGCGGGCGATTCAGACCGCGATGTGCCGGGTTTCGGCGCGGTGGCTTCGCGCTCGGCGATGCTGGTTGGCAGCGCGATCGCAGTCACCTCCGACAAGATGATAGAAAAGGCGACAGGCATCGCCGCGACGCTGCTGCAGGCCAGCGAAAGCGAAGTCACATACGCCAACGGCGGATTTGAAATTGCGCGCACGGGGCGCCGCGTAAGTCTGTTCGAGGTTGCAGACCGGGCCAGCGAAATGGTTGCTCAAGGGGTGCTCAAGGAAAGCCTCGACACCGACGATGAAGCGCATATCGCGCCGACTTTCCCCAATGGCGCGCACGTCGCAGAAGTTGAGATCGATCCTGACACCGGATTGGTTGATATCGTCGGTTACACCGCGGTCGGCGATTGTGGCGTCGTGCTCAACGAGACCATCGTCACGGGGCAGGTGCAGGGCGGCGTCACGCAGGGTATTGGCCAGGCGCTGGGCGAATTTTCCAATTACGATTCATCTAGCGGCCAGCTGCTCGCGGGCTCCTTCATGGATTACGCGATGCCGCGTGCGGATCATCTGCCGATGATGAAGGTTCTGCATCATCCCGTGCCCTGCACGACCAACCCGATTGGCGTGAAGGGAACCGGCGAGGCTGGCACAACTGCTGCGCCGCCCACCATCTTCAACGCTATAGAGAATGCGATTTCACCGGGTCGCTTTCTAAAGCTCGATATGCCGCTCTCGCCGCAAAAAATCTGGGACGCCATTCGACAGGAGAGGCGCACATGATCGACATTTACACCCATATTATGCCACCGCGTTTCTTCGACGAGTTGACGAAGACATCGCCAAAGCTCGGGAACATCGGCGGGCGCATGCGCAATGTGAAGCCGATCCATGATCTCGACGTGCGCTTTCGCCTGATGGATGGCGCTGGCGCGGATTATGCGCAAGTCATCTCGTTGCCCAACCCGCCGCTTGAAGACGTTTGCGGGCCGGAAGACGCGCGCCGCCTTGCCGCGATCGGCAACGATGGCATGACGGAAATCTGCGCGAAATATCCTGATCGCTTTCCCGCATTCGTCGCCTCCATCTCGATGCTGGACATGGACGGCGCGCTGGCTGAAATCGAACGCGCGATCACGCAGCTGGGCGCTCGCGGCGTTCAGATCTTCACGAATGTCGCAGGCAAGCCGCTAGATCTGCCCGAGTACGAGCCCGTATTCGCCGCGATGGCGCGGCACGATTTGCCCATCTGGCTGCATCCCGCCCGCACCTCCGACATGACCGACTACGCGGGGGAAGAGAAGTCGCGCTTTGAAATGTGGTGGTGCTTTGGCTGGCCATATGAAACGTCGGTTGCGATGGCGCGCATCGTGTTTTCAGGTCTGCTCGATCGCTATCCGGACCTCAACATCATCACCCATCATTGCGGGGGTATGATCCCGTATTTCGACGGCCGCGTCGGGCCTGGCCTTGACGTGTTGGGCGGGCGCACGCTGGATGAAGATTATTCTAACGTCCTGCCGTCGCTGAAGCGCCCGCATCTCGAATACTTCCGCCGCTTTTATGGCGACACTGCAATGTTTGGCGCTTCGACGGGCCTGCACAGCGGGCTCAAGTTTTTCGGTGCGGATCATGTCGTCTTCTCGACGGATTCTCCGTTTGCGCCAATCAAGGAAACGATTGCGGCTCTTGGTGACCTTGGACTGTCTCCTAGCGACATGGAAAAGATCACGGCCGGAAACGCCAAGCGGCTTCTGAAGCTTTAGGATAACGACAAACAGGAGAAAGGAAACACGATGAGCAAGCTCAAGCTGTCTATTGCGACGACCGACTACGATCACTTCCGCGACTTTCGCACGGGGGAAGTGCGGGCAGAGGGCATTGACCACAATTGGCTGAACCTCGGCCACCACGAGTGCTTTGCGCGCTTCACCGCGAACCGCGAGTTCGACGTGTCCGAGTTGAGCTTCGCGAAGTTCACGACGCAAGTGTCGCGCGAAAATCCGGACGTGATTGGCTTGCCGATCGTTTGCTCGCGTCTCTTCCGCTTTTCGTCGTTCTACGTGAACAAGAACGCGAAGATCAAAACAGTGCAGGACCTCAAGGGCAAGCGCGTCGGTTCGCCTGAGTGGGCCCATTCTGCAGCCGTTTACATGCGCGGCTGGATGCACAACGATTGCGGCGTCAAGCTGACAGACGTGCATTGGTATCAGGCTGGCGCCAATTCGCCGGGCCGCGCCGAGAAGGTGGAATTGAGCTTGCCTGAAGGCATGCAGCTCACGCGCGTGACTGACAAGTCCCTGTCGGAAATGCTGGCGTCTGGCGAAATCGATTGCGCCATCATCGCGCGCCCGCCGACGTGCTTCCTGGAGGGCCATCCGGATGTAGAGCGCCTCTATCCCGATTATCTGGGCATGGAAGAGGAATATTTCGCGCGCACGAAGGTGTGGCCGATCATGCACATCATCGCGGTGCAAAAGCACATCATCGACGAAAATCCGTGGGTGGCGCGCAATCTGATGAACGCGTTCCAGGAATCCAAGCGCCGCAGCCTTGAACGACTGTTCGATCCCGCCGTATCGCGTTATCCGCTCGCGTGGTTGCCCACTTACGCGCGCAAGATGCGCGACATGTTTGGCGGCGACACGTTCCCCTACGGCATCGAGGAGAACCGTGCGACGTGGGAGCAGATGCTCCTTTATACTTATCAGCAGGGCATCGCGCACAAGCACATGAAGCCGGAAGATATTTTTCCCGCTGGCATCATGACGAAGGTTATCGTCTAAAAATTCATCTTCAAAAGTAGAAAGCCCGGCCTTGCGGCCGGGCTTTTTTTTGGAGACGGCTTTTATCAGCGGTGCTGCGTCACCGTGTCGATCAGCGCCGGCTTGCCCGATTTGACGACCTCAAGGGCGCGCTGCAGCGCGCCGCGCACGTCTTTCGGGTTTTCGATCGGGCCTTCGCCCCACACACCCATGGAGCGGGCGAGCGCGCCGAAGTCTGGCTCGGGACCAAAAAGGTCCATGCCGATGTGCGCCTTGTCCATGTCCGTGCCGCGCAGGCGCGCCATACGGATCTGGTGCTCCCAGTCGTTGTAATAGGCGCGGTTGTTGTACATCACGATGAGCATCGGGATTTCGTACTTGGCCAAAATCCAGAGCGCGCCAGCGTCGAACATCAGGTCGCCGTCTGGCTGAAGATCGACCACTAGGCGGCCATGCTTCTTGTGCGCCAGCGCAACGCCGATCGACATGCCGATTTGCGTCGAGGTGCCAAGTTCAATGCCAGGGTGGCGGTAGGGCTTGTCGAAGTCCCAAACCTTGCGCACGCCGTGCTTCAGCGTGTTGGCCGTGAGCACCCAGTCTTCGTCCTTGATAACGTCCCACACTTCATGCGCCAGCCGAGCGGATGTCATGGGCGATGCGTCCCAGTCCTTGCGCTGGTCTTCCTGCCATTTCGCCCACGTCTCGTCGTGACGCTTACCGATGTGCAGCTTGCGTTCGGTAATCTTCTTTTGCAGCTTCGCATCGCCGCCGATGCGCTTTTCCAGCGTCTCTATGAGAGCGGGGACGCCCAGCGCCGTGTCGCCCAAAGCGCGGACACTGCAGGGTTGCATGCGGCAATAATCCATCGACCACTTGCTGATGCCCAGTTCAGCGAAGCCAATTTCAACCCAGTCGCAATCTGCATTCACGAGAGGCGTGATCTTGCGGTCGGTCGAGTTGAGCTCGTGGGTGGACTTTTCCCAGTCCTTGATGTCGAGGCCAACAACGAGGTCAACGCCCTTGAGCGCGCCCTTGTCCATGCTCATGGACAGGGGATGCTTGTTGGGGAAGTTCAGCGCGTTGGCGATGTCCCAGCAGCCTGCGCCGACCAGTTCGGCAAGCTTCACGTTGTTCTCGAAGCCGAGGGGCCGGCGGCCGGCGTATTCGGCCAGCAACATTGGCTTGTCGGCGGCGATCAACTTCTCCGCGATCGCCTCGATGGCGCGCGGGTCGGGCATCATGGGCGAGGGCGTCGAGACGCTACTGCGCGGGGGCAGGGGCACATCCTTGGTGAGCGGCGCTTCCTGCAAGGCGGCGTCGTAGCACATGTAGATGGGGCCTGGCGGCTGCGTGGTCATGATCGAGTAGGCGCGGGCGAAGCTCTCCGGCACGCCTTCGATGGCGGTGGGCTGGTAATCCCATTTCACGTAGTCACGAACCGCGTTGCCCTGCACCAGCGCGGTGTGCGTCCAGTCGATGTGCGGGCGGCGCTTGCCTTCGTCCATGGGGCCGGTGGCGCCCATGATGAAGATCGGCACGCGGTCGATGTAAGCGTAGTAGATCGCCATGCAGGCGTGCAGCAGGCCTACGAGATTGTGCAGGATCACAGCCATCGGCTTGCCTGTCGCCTTGGCGTAGCCGTGCGCGATCTGAACCGCGATTTCCTCGTGGTTGCAGAGCATCATCTGCGGGTCGTTCTTGCCGTAATTGATGAGTGAATCGTGCAATCCGCGGAAGCTGGCGCCCGGGTTCAGCGCGATGAATTCAAAATCGTACTGCTTGATCAGGTCGACGATGACATCGGACTGCCAGCCACGATAATTGTGCACGACATTCTTCGTGCGATCGTTTTCTTCGGTCATGGTTCCCTCCTGCTGTTCTCAGGGAATGTAAACGCCTTCTCCCCGAATTGAAAAGGCCCCGGGGATGCCGGGGCCTTGATTGCGTTAGCGAAGCGCTTCGATTGTGCGCTTTATGACTTCGGGAGGCATCGAATAGGCCTCCTGAACCAGTTTCTGCACCACATCACCGGAAACGGGCGTGATTTCCAATTGCGCCTTATCGGCCTCTGCAAGAAGCTGGGGGTCCTTCAATGTCGCCATGAAGGCCTTGCGAATGACCTCGACGCGTTCGGGCGGCGTTCCTGGAGGCGCTGCGAACGGACGGCCCATCACCTGGCGGGCGAACACCAGCCTGAAAACACCGCGCGTGATGTCATCCTTGGCGAAGTCGGTAATGATCGGCACGTCGGGAAGGTCCGCGTGCTTTTCCAGCGACAGCTGAACGAGCACGTTGATCTTCTTTTCCTTCAGCCAGCCGGGCTGCGTTGTGATGACGGACGACCAGGACCAGCCGCAGCGACCGGACACTTCGCCTCGCTCCATGGCGAGGTTGATGTCGTTGCCGCCCGGATAACCGGCGACAATCTTCATCTTCGCGCCGAGCACGCTGTTGAACACTTTCGGAAACTGGTCGGTGTCGGCGCTGCCGCCCGTGCCGCCGACGACGAGCTCCTTCTCCAGAACTTGCTCGAATTTCGTTACGCCGCTGGTGTGCCAAGCGACGCAAACGCTGACTTCGTCGTTCGCGCTGCCAATCCAGGCGAACTTGGTTGCATCAAACTGTGCGCCGGGCTGGCCCAGAAGCGTGTCGAAGGCGATGCCACGGGCGAAAATACCCATGTTGTTGCCGTCCTTGGGCGCGACATTGTAGAGCCAGTTAGCAAGGCGCATGGAGCCTGCGCCCGGCATGTTGTTGACAACAACGTTCGGGTTGCCCGGCAGGTGCTTGTTGATGTGCCGGGCGAGAGTGCGACCGTACACGTCATAACCGCCCCCAGCGGAATAGCCGATGTAGATGTTGAAGGGTTTCTCCTGCGCGTGTACGGCGCCGGCCATTAAAGCTGTAGCGGCGGTTGCCGCCAGCATTGTTTTGCTGAGGTTGATGTTCATTCCCCTCTCCTTGTTTCTTGTTCTCGCGCCCTTCGCCAGCGCGCACAGATTTTATCGTCTTGCGGATACGCGTGACGCTGACCTGATGGAGCGTACATAGCGGCGCACAGGCGCAGGCTCAAGGCTTGCGATCAAATTGTCTTAACCTTTGCTTCACATACAGCTTAACCGTTCCGCCATATGAAACGAAGGTTGGCTGTTTGGCGATCAATCCACAACAAATCGCTGGCGCCCGCTGCGCAGATGCGCGAGCCGATGGTCCTGAGCGATGATCGCGGCGAGCGTTTCACGGACCTGCCCATGCAGCGCGTGGGTTTGTGCGTCATCAGGTTCAACGGCGACGCCCAATTGCTTGAACTCGGGGAAAGAGAGCAAATACGGGATCGTTGGTTTCGCCACAAGACCCGCTTCGCTTTTGCTGCATGCAAAGACGAAGCAGGCGCGCTCCGTCGCCGGGGCGTCAGAAGCCCAGCGACCCAGTGCGATGCCAATCAGCACAACCGGATTGGCGCTCATGCCGCCAGACTCGGCGAAGTAGACCGAGTGTGGCGTCTCCTCTTCGTAAACGAAGCCGCGCAGGCCGCTGTCGCTGCAACATGGGCAGCCTGGCGCGGTTGGATCTTCGATGGGGTCCACTTTAAGCGGCATGGTCTCGTCCAACGTGGAAGCGGCGCGATTGCGTCGCTCTTCTTGTTTCAGGCTATTCCGCTGACTCGTGCGAACAAAGACTTTGCATCGGACGGCGCGGCGTCGCCTGCCCAGGCCACAAATTGATCCGGCCGCACAAGCACGAGTTTCGCCTCGTATCGGCCGCGCTCGTCGTTGATTGTGTCCCGAACCACGTTTAGCGGTATGGAAAGTGACTCCGCAGCGTTGACCATCTGGTTTACATCGCTGTCGTCAGCGCCAAACGCCAGCAGATTGAAACCGCGGTCGAGCATTTCGAATACGTTCTTGCCGTTCGATAATACTTGTGGGCTCAAATGGTGGCCGGCGCGAGCCTTGAACATGTGCTCGCCGTGGGCTCCGCTGACCTCTCCTGCCTGACCATAGACGACTGGCGAGCCGGCGTAATTTGGAACGTAAGCCTGGGCTCTCGCGCCGCCTTCGCTTTTGCGCGCATTCCACGCTGCCTCAAAGGCAGCCAGGTCCGTGCGTGGATTGTACGTATCATAGAAGACAGCGTCGGCCTTGATTCGCTGGGCGATGAAGTCTTCCCCAGTGTCCCTGAACACCGGGCGCCGTTCCAGCGAATAGGACTCAAGCAGCGCGTCGCCGCCCCAGCCCTGGAGCCTTGCGGCCAGTTTCCACGCCAGATTGATTGCGTCCTCAAGGCCGTTGTTCAGGCCAAAGCCGCCGTAGGGCGGATGGGTGTGCGCAGCATCGCCGGCGATGAAAATCCGGCCATTCTGGTAACGCTCCGCAACGGAAACCCGCAGATCCCAAAAGCCGACGTGATCGATCTCGCATGCAAAATCAAATCCCGCCGAATCACGAATGACGGACAGAAAATCAAAATTGCTGTCCTTCATCGCCTCTGACGGCACGGGAGCGTGGAAGAACCAGCCTTCGCCAACGTCAATGCGTCCGAAGAATTGCCAATAGCCATTCAACTCCGGTCGCATGACCCGATACGTCGAACGCTGCGGGAAACGCTCCAGCGCCTCGTGCAATTCGCGCGAGCGGAAAACTGCAAGTAACATGACTTGATCGAAGTCAGTGCCGCGGCGCTCAATTCCGGCCTTGTCGCGGACCATCGAGTGGCCGCCGTCGCAACCCACGATGTAATCGGCTTCAAGCGTCAATTTCTCGCCGCTGGTCTTTTCAATGACGACTTGCGCGCCGTTGGCGTCCTGTGAAAGCGCGGTCGCGGTCCAGCCAAAGTAGTCATTCACAGATGGAAGGCTCGCCATCTTTCGACGCAGAACCTCTTCCGTCGAATATTGTGGCAGACGTTCGTTGTCCTGGAAATAATAGGGGCGGACAACCTCTCTGCCTGCCGATGCGAACCAGTGGTCGCTCATGAGCGTTCCGTAGGCTGTCACTTCGCCAATCGGATAACCTGGCGGCATGGCTCGGGCCGCACGCAACTCGTCGGCAAGGCCCCAAAAGTAAAAATGCTCAAGCGTTCGCTGGGTGAGATTCTGACCCTTTGGGATATTAGGGAGAGTCTGCCGCCTCTCTACGAGCGCGCACGAAATACCCCGCATTCCCAGTTCCACGGCAATTGCCGCGCCGACCGGGCCACCACCCACGATAACTACTTGGTAATTTTTGCTCATAACCTCTCTCTTACGTCCGGATGACCGAGGAAATGCTCGAATATCCCAGTTATTTTGCGCAACAACGCTTTTAACCGAGGCTTGCCGATGCGCAAGCAGTTTATCCCCCGGCGGATTTATCCGATTTTCGACCGATATTTTGTAAAAGCTGTTGAAATCCGCGACCGCTTAATATAAATAGCCGCTCAGAAGGAGTTCGGCATGAATCTTACTAATCAGCAAATTCGCAAGCTTGAGGCCATCGTTTCTGCGGCGCAAGCCATTCTTGCGGAAGCGAAGACTGCGCCTACCGGCAACGGCAAGGCCACCACGAAGGCGAAGCGCGTTCGTCGAAGCGGGAAGGATCTCGCGGCGTTCCGCAAAATGTTGATTGCTGAGCGTAAAAAGGGTGTCCCGGTCGCGGATCTTGCGCGCAAGCACAGCATTTCCAGCGCCTACATCTATCAGCTGTAATCATCAGCCGTTCATTGAAATAAGGCCGCCGCTCACCCGGCGGCCTTTTGCATTTCAGGCCTTTGGGCCGTCAACGTTACGTTCGCCCGGTCCGTTTGTTCAAACTGTGGCAACAAACGCTTGCGCCCATGTTTGAAGGCGCCGCCATATTCTTGCCCTTAGTATTTGTTGGGAGTGCGCGCCCATCAATCACAAAGGAAGCAATTATTGAAGTTAACCCTCATCGCGCTTGCGTCTTCATTGGCTACCGCCTTATTCATTTCTCAAGCTGAGGCGTCGTCGAAAGACAGCCAATCTTCGTCAGTTTCCCCCGGCGTATCACAAACAGGCAAGGCGTCCTGGTACGGGCCCGGCTTCCATGGCCGTCGCACCGCCAGTGGAGAGAGATTCAATCAAAATGTCATGACGGCAGCGCATCGACACCTGCCTTTTGGGACCCGCGTGCGGGTAACGAACCATCGAAGCGGTCGCTCGGTCGTCGTGAGAATCAATGATCGGGGCCCATTCATTCGTGGGCGAATCATCGATTTGTCCCGCGCCTCTGCGCACTCTCTGGGTCTAGCCGGATTGTCGAGCGTTACGATCACCGTGCTCTGAAGAGACGCATCATCGTCTGGGCCTCTTAAGATCGTGGCCTTTTGTTGACGTTGATGCGCTGGTGAGGCAACTGATTGGGAGTTCGAGCGTTGATTGCCCCAGTAGATGGAGGCATAAATGCTCGAACTTTTGGCTTTGCGAGGCGCCCGCAGCACCGGCGTAGCCGTCGTTACGCTGGGACTTGCCGCGTCGTCCTTGCTCGCCGGAGTGCAGAGCGCTGACGCTCAAGGCCTGTTTGAAGCGCTTTTCGGGCGTAGAGATGCACATTTCGCCCCGGCGCTGACGATCCCGTACGACTCTCGGCGTGGTGTCGCGGCGGACTACCCACACAAGCGAAGCCCTGTCGTTCGCAGGTCTCAACTTCAGCGCAGCGAAAGCTCAAAACCGGCTCCTTACCAGGCGCCTGAGGTTCTGCCAGGCCCTCTTGGACAATTCCTGAAGGATCCCACGCTTAAGCGCGGCGATGTCGTCGTCACTTCAGAGGGGGTGATGGTGTTCCGCGGCTCCGGCGGGTCACGCCACCACGCCAAAGACTTCGTCTCAATTCAGAAAGCGGCGCAGCTGATGCCACGTCACACGCGGGCCGAGTTGGCCAAGGTGGAGGTCGCGGCGCGTCCCTCCCCAGCAGTTTCACTTCCGCCGACACGATTTGTGGAATCGCGATCTCACATCGTCGCGCAGGATGACGGCGCCGGGTTCCCATGATTTGCATCGCCGCAAATGATGGTCTGCGGCTGCGCCAGCATTAAACACTCGACGTCCTCGGGAAGACCCGTAATGTTGGCGAATGTTGGTGGCGTTGGGAGTAGAGAATGCTCACGCAAGTTATCAATCCGCTTCGCAAGGATCTCCGTGGTTTCGAGGTGGCGCGTTTGCTTCCCTCTGTGCAGCAACGTTCAGTAGGTCCGTTCGTTTTCTTCGATCACATGGGTCCGGCCGAGTTCCGCGACGGCGCCCCGCGCAGCGCGGACGTTAGACCGCATCCGCATATCGGTTTGGCGACCCTCACGTATCTATTCGACGGCCAGATCATGCATCGCGACAGCACGGGGGTGGAGCAGGGTATCCGGCCAGGGGAAGTAAACTGGATGGTAGCGGGTTCCGGCATCAGCCATTCCGAGCGTTTCGAAGGCCCGTTGCGCGAGCCTGGCGCGCGGATTGAGGGGATTCAGACGTGGATTGCCCTTCCTGATCGGGATGAGGAAACAGACCCGGGATTTGTGCATCTTGGGGTAGGGAAAGTGCCTGTCCTGACGGATCGGGGCCTTACGGCTTCCGTTGTGGCAGGCGCCGCTTTTGGCTACGCAGAACCATTCAAAACGTTTTCGCCGCTGTTCTACGTTCACGCGGTGCTGGAGGCAGGGTGTTCTTGTCCGATGCCGAATGGCTATTCCGAACGCGCCGCCTACGTCGTGTCAGGGGTTGTAAGCTTTGAGGGCCGTGAATATCGCAAGGGCGACATGCTGATCTTTAGCAGCGTTGGAGAGCCGACGCTTATGGCTGTCTCGCAAAGCATCGTCATGCTTTTGGGAGGGGAGCCCATTGGCCAGCGTCACATGTGGTGGAATTTCGTGTCGTCCCGCAAGGAGCGGATTGAGCAGGCCAAGGCTGACTGGAAGGCTGGCCGCTTCAAATTACCCGATCACGACGCGGAAGAGTTCACACCGCTTCCCGATGAGCCCCAGGCGCCGCAGCCCATGTCGTAGCGCGCAAGTTTGGTCATGGCGCAGTGCGTATTGAACAATGGCGAACCCCGCGCATTGTTAAGCAGACGCACCAAGGGAGTTTCAATGGCCAACGCACCCAAATCGCCTCCATCACCACCCGGCGCTCCTTCGGACACGCCTACGCGTCCGCCGCAACCCATGCCGGAACGCGCGCCTCACGAGCAGCCCGGTATCGCGCCGCCTGAGCCAGCCGAATATCCCGAGGAGCGCGCTCCCATTGGTGTGCCGCCCCCTGAAGCGCCGCAGATTATTCCTCCCGCGCCCGAGACCCCGGAGATACCTCACACATGAGATAAGGCCGCTTTGACAGCGTGCTCTCCTCACGGCAGACTCGCGTCCTGCCGAGGATGAGGAGAGAAACATGAATGAGATGATCAGTTCGACCGTAATCCCGAAGGGCGTGCGTGGGCCAGGAGAGAGCGCCGACGGGAGGCCTCAGCCTACGCTGTTCAAGATGACAGCGCCTTTACTGGATAAGGGCCGCTCGAATACACCGTTGGCGCACTCGGCGAACATGTGGGCGACCTTGAAGGTGTATGCTTCAGGGGGAGAAAATGGCCTCCATACACACCCGAACGAAGATCACACATTTATCATCATGCAGGGTAGGGCGCGCTACTATGGTCCAGATGGGGTCATCGGCGAGCGTGGCGCGCTGGAGGGAATCATGCTCCCTGCAGGAGCCTATTATTGGTTCGAGGCGATCTCGGACGAACCACTGGTCATCCTGCGCGTCGGCTGTCGCGTCGGGGTGAAAGACCCGGGTGGCCGTCTCAATATTCAAGGCGAGGCGATGCCCGGCGATTCACCGGAAAACAAACAGACAGAGGTCAAATTGCGTGAGGGCGCAGTTTTCGGCGGCTAGACTGGTTCGCTGACCAGCACTGAAGTGATTGGCTCACCGGCGGGAGGCCGGCGAGCCATTTTTTCTTCAAGAGACCTCATATCGATCAGGCTGCGACCATCTCTTTTGCAGCAGGCGCAGTATTCTCGCCGCCCAAATATGCCGGCACGCTGGTTTTGCAGTACTGATAGCCCAGATATCTCTTCGCATCGATCGGATCGAACCCGAGCCGTGACCGCAGTTTCTTGCGCAGTTTTGAAATGTGGCTCTCGACGACACACTCATCAACCTCTTCGTCGAACAGGCCGTAAATTGCGTTAAAGATCTGGGTCTTGGTTACGCGCTTTCCAGCATGCGATACGAGGAACTCCAGAATTCGCCGCTCACGCCTCGGCAATATGAAGGGAGTCCCGTCGATTTCCGGGTCGCGACCGTCGAAAAAGACAACAAGACCCGGTCGAATGCCGGGGCCGGGCACGAACGAACTGATGCGACGTTTTATCGTCGCTATCCTCGCCAGGATCTCCCGTGCATGTACTGGCTTGCGCACCACATCATCAGAACCGGAGGCAAAGAGCGAGAGCGTATGCTCCAGTGAGGGACTCTCGATAAGCGTAATAATAGGACACGTTGACCGCAGCCTCACAGTACGAAGCAAAGCCTCCCGATGCGGCGCCGCACCTACCACGATGCCCTCAACTGACTGTACGTCAACAGCGCCAGCTGTTGATAGCCATTCGAGTATTTCGCTGGGTGCGAAAATTGCGACAGAAACACCTGCGTCAAGGAAACTCACCCTGTACGCATCACGAACCATTTCCCGTTCATCGACGACAACCAACATTGCACACCTAATGGCTACAAGAGCGGATATTTGCAAAGGCAAAATCAGCGAAACGACAAAACTACTTCGCGATGAAACGGCTGCAAGCTGCGTGCCGAGACTTACGCTCCAATTCTTTGCATTCTGCAATGGAACAAACATATCTTCGTTGCAATTTTCCACTACACTTCGCGAAACGCAAAAGTCTGTGTTCGGAGGATACGTATTTCTCGTAGGGTTACTCGTTGACGCAACGTGATGCGTATTCCTAAAAAAAAGGCATCAAACCTGGACGCGGTTTAACCGAAATACTCTTATCAGACGTTGCCTTTTTAACTAAACGGCTATCCATGCTAAGCCCCCTCTGCCGGGGATAGACAAGGTTCACGAGAGCTGCCCAGCCTTAAGAACTACTTCAGCGAAGAAACCGGAACATAACTGAATTCGCTAATCAAAATATCTTTAAAGGAATCAGACGAAATTCGGCCCCGAATGCGTTCCGCCAATTGCTTTGCCAAGCCGTTTAAATCGAATAGTTCCAATTTCTGAGGGTTTATCGAGGTGTCGGAATAGAGCGTCCGAAACACTTCGTCCTGAACGAGCGCTTCTAGAGTGTTGGCATCGACACTAGCGATCGATCCGTCGGTCGCGTAGGCTAAGCGTACGACCAGATAGCCCTTCAGTTCACCTTGGCGTAGTATTGGGACGTTGAGGGTACCCGCCTTCTTTACTTGATAAGCTGGTTTCGCAGCGTTCTCAGAACCATCCTTAGCAAACAAATTGACGTTATCCGAAAGCCATGTACCAGCAAGAGCGAAAATCGCCGCAAGTACCCCCAGAAGTAGCGAATGGATCATCGCAAAATCCGGCGCGCGGCGCCGTACGTCCCATCGGAAGATTGATCGATCAATACCTCTCGAATGATGTTACCAAGGGCCGTAGCCGCATCCAGGTGTATGGCAAGCGCACGTTCATTTGCATGAAGTAAATCGAGAACTTTTTGAACTTCAGCCCGTAATGGAACCCAGCCTTCTAGCGGAATGGATCTCAGCGTCCGCGAAATTTCAAGAAGACAACGTGCCTTGCGATTCATGATCGTGGTGAGGCCTTCGAACTTTTTTTCAGAGAGGGCCAAAACCTCCTCCTCGAGAACGAGAGAAAGACGATTAAGAACAGAAGAAAGATCCAGAACGTGCGACAATCTCGATGCCCCTGACTATGTTTTTGAAGCCGTGCGAGAATTCTTATAATTCTCTATTATCTCGGCAATGCCTAGGCCGCCGTGGCGGACAATCTGATTCGCCACTTGCTCAGAAAATAAACTTTTGAATGATGAGCCCGCTACACCAGATCCAAAAGCCGAATCAGATTTAGTGGAAAACACGTTTTCAATTAACGACGACAACATAGCCGATTCAAACGCTTCACCAATAGATTTTGGATTTTCAATTCTATGGGTAGGTGGTGAGTGTACGGATGGAGCAGTCACCCGTGATATCAGCGACGACCTATTTAATGCTTTGACAAAGTTATCGCTCTCAGTCTTTCCCTGAAGGCGTTCTATCGCGCGACGCTCCCGTGCGGGATCCGCCGCGCGGATAACATCCATCAAGAGGTCGTTCGATTTGAAAGCTCCGATACTGCTTATGCTAACCATGCAATGTCCAAAAGGGAGAATATTGAGGTAAAATCCATTATTTTATCTTGTCTGATGTATTCACAGTATATCTCATAGCAACGAGATCAAGAATCATAGCTTCGGCGTCTGCCCGAGTCTTCGCGACGCAGAGTCGTTTACAGCGATCGTTTAGAATTTCGGCTCTTTTCTCATTTATAGAATGCCGTTCCTGAAGAACTTGCATAGAGCGCCCAAGTCGTTCCATCTCGACACGTATCTGAGACAGCCTTCTAAATCGAAATGTCTCAGCCAAGTCGTGATAGTCTAGAGGATAGGTTAAGTCGATAAGATTATCAAATTCTGACTGAAGCCTACTAAAGGAAAATTTAACAAAAACAAGCTCACTTTTACTAACGGTCAGAAGCGCTGCGTTAAGAGTACTGATCCTGTTCATTCGCCGCCAGTGATCTATTTCCATTTAGTCTCCATGAAAATCACACGTTGTCTAGCCATGTAGATACGGACATTATAAAAAATATGGCCGCTGGCGAAATGGTTAAATACAGAATGATAAGCCCCCCATAAATAACGAACGGTAATGAAATAAAGAATGCTGGGAACTGCGGTATTATTTTATTCATCAATCCAAAGCCAAAATTGACGATTATAGAAAAAACATGAATGGAGACGCGATCCTGATAACGATGAGGAATGCGTTCGAGATCATATCAACTACTTCCCTCAAACTATTCGTAAGAAGGAACCGAGTTCCAATCGGCATCATACGATAGGTTCCAGCAATTCCCTCGATAAGTTTGTGGTGAAGATCTAGAATCAGAAGAAGGGAAAGTACTAATACAGAAAAGACCGATGTTACAATCGGTGATGGATCTAAGCCGTCGACTGGAACGCCAAAACTATTGGACAGACCTATACTCATCGAGATCAATTCGCCTATGACTTCCAAGGCGAGAAATAGAAATCGAACAGAGAAACCGAACAAAATTCCGATAAAGGACTCTGAAAAGATCATAAGCGTAATAGAGGAGAGGGTCGAAAAGGCATCTGTGCTGTGAATGCCTGCAGACGGAGATATCAGTGCGGCTAGGCTCAAACCTATATACAATCGAACGGGTATGGGCACGCGACTTGACGCGACTGCGGGCGCCACCAAGAGACATGCCCCAACTCGACAAAAGACCACGAGTGAAGTCAGTCCAAAGTTGAGAACTTCGACTATCACGACAGTGCACCAATAGGGGCAATCTTGATATTGCGGCCAATCTCAAGGTGCGAAAGGATCGGAACAGTAGGAAAAAGACGTTCAACAACCATTCGTACATAAGGTCGTGTGTCTCCTTTGCAAACAAGCGCAAACTGTTCGCCAGCATCCAGCTTGGGGCGAACGGCATCGCTAATCTCAATGCCAAACTGTTCTAATAGTCGTGGTTCAAAGTCAAATTCTACGACTTCTCCTTTCTGGTCTCGCTTGAGCGCTTGCTGAAATGTCGAATCCCATCGCGAACCAAGCCGCAGAATTTTAAGGGGGCCGTCAGGAGCCAAATCACCGCATATCTGTTGCGCAAGACGGGTCCGAACATGCTCGGCGACCTGTTCTGCTCTGCGTACATGCGGCACTATCTCGGCAATTGATTCGAGGATGAGCGGGAGGTTTCGGATTGAAACGCGTTCCGCTAGGAGCAGCTTTAACACGGCTTGAATTCCCGTGTAGGATATATGGGAGGGGCAAATCTCATCGAGAAGCTTCTTGTATTCAGCGTCAATATCGCCGAGCAAAACTCTTATACTCTTGTATGACAACAATTGCGGCAAACTAGACTTTAGCGTCTCATTGAGATGAGTTAGCATCACCGAAATCGGGTCAATCGGCTTGAATCCGTCAGATCGCAGTTCGTTGGAGAAGGCATCCGCAACCCACACGGCTTCCATTCCGAATGCGGGGTCCTTGACTGCATCACCTGGATAATCTGGACGTCTGTCACCGTCGACAATTACAAGGACACTGCCAAGTCTTAGGTCGTAGCTTGCGGCAGTAACTCCGTTAATAAGGATTTGATATCTTTGCGGGTAAATATTATGTGAGTCGAACAGCTGAATTTCAGGTAGAAGCAACCCGTACTGCTGTGCAAACTTTCGCCTCATCTTGGATACTCTCAGCGCGATTTCATTATGTATCGGGAACATGGTCGAAGAGAGCTGTGCTGACCTGCTCCCCTGAATTCCGGCCACTGATAAGTTTGGTCCATCTGTTGGAGATGGACGATGCGACGCAGCCGATTCACTGAGGAACAGATCATCTCGATCCTGGCTGAACAGGAAGCCGGGGTTCGAACCAAAGAGC